>JAGTJU010000001.1:0-611112 GCA_022184915.1 Myxococcales bacterium
CCTGCTCGGCGCGTCCGGTTGCGGCAGGGACCGCGACCAGCAGGGCCGCCGTGGCGCCGGCACACAGGGCCAGCCACCGGTGTTTCGTGGGGAATCGTCGTTTCGGCATGTTGCGGGTGCTCGATGGAAAAGGGCGCGCGCAGGATGAAGGCTCCCGCGGCTTTCTTGAACCTCGCGCCAGTGTAGGTGCGCGCCTCTCCGAGTCCGTGACAGCAATGCAACAGATACGCGTCCAAATTGTCACAGCCGTGTTACGGCAATAACGCAACAAGACAGCGCGGCGCGGCTTTTAGTCGACCTGTACGGTCTGGCAGCCCAAGATCAGGTCCACCCGCCCCCGCGGATCGGCGCGGAAAAGGTCGCAGGTGGTCGGGCAGACGGTGATGCCGGTCGGCTGCTGAGTCGTCGCGTCAAGGGTGTAGTACCAGCCGCCTTTCGAGGGGCTGCACGCTGCGGGCGCCGGCACCTGGCCTATCGTGAGGTAGGCGTTGGCGCCGGTGAGGAAGCGTACGTTGACCTGCTGAAGATCGATTTGGCCCCGCTCGGCCTTCGGGATCTGGTACGCGCACGCCAGCGCCGCCGCCCGGATGTCGTTCAGCGCGGCCAGGAAGCCCTGGCTCACGTTGCCGCTGGTCGAAACGACCGTGGGTTTGCCGCTGCCGCCCGCCTGGGCGATGCGGGACAGATTGAGGGACGCATCCGACGATTCCTCGGGCGTGAACACACCGATCACGAAGGTGGGGATCGGCGGTGACGTGGCCAGGGCCCCGGCCGCCACCGCGGCGATCTCCGCGATGCCGCGCGGGCTGCAGTTCGTGGGGAAGCCGTCGGTGGCCAACACCACGGCCGCGCGCCGGCCCGGGGTGTTCGCGACCTGGCTGCGCGCCCGGGTGAGCGCGCCTTCGAGGGCGGGGCCGGTGGGCGTCATGCCCTCGGGGCTCTTGTCCGCGAGCAATCCCAGGAGCGTGCTGGCGCCGGCCGGCAGGGCCACCAGCGGGGAGCCTGCTTGCGCGTAGGTCTCGGGCGCGCAGATGTCTCGCCCGGCGCAGCGCCCCGGCAAGGCACGACAGACGTCGCCACTTTGCGAGGAACAGCGTTCGCCCACGGGCACACAGAAGGCGGGTTGCGCGCCACAGCGGCCGAGCGGGGCGCAGGGGCCGAGCGTGCCGCAGTCGGCATCGGTGGTGCACGAGGGCAGGGTGCTGCTGCCCGCGCAGGCCTTGAACGTCTCACAAGGACCGAAGGCCCCACATTGCGCGGGGGTCGTACACTCAGCGGGTACGTTCGGTTGCACCTGGGGGAAGAAGTGCAGCGCCGCGCTCACCCCGTCCGATTCGGCGGCGCGGGCGAAGGACGTGAAGGCCGCACGCACGGCGTCCCACTTGGAGGTGCCACCCGGTGTGGCATCGGCCATCGAGCCGGAGGTGTCGATCATGAAGATCAGATCGAGCGGCACACGTTCGGGCCGGATGGTGTTGGACGCACACGAGCCCGCGAAGGGATCCACCACCTCGCGCCCGGGCGTGCCAAAGACGGGCAGCTCCCCCGCCTCGCGCGGCGCCCGGGCATCGGGCGCGAACACGGGGGCCGGCGCGAGCTCGTCGGAGCTCCCGCATGCCGAGAGGACCACCGCCAGCACCCACCCGAAGAGGCGCACGCATCGCCGGGGCGACGCGGAAATGTCGGGGGCCACGAAAAAACGTGCGGCGGGCGGTGACACCACTTTCCAGTGTAACGCCGCCCCGAGCGCCGCGATATGTGCGCGCGGCGCCCTAAAGCCCGCGGATGTAGGTCCCTGCGCGCGTCAGGCTGCAGCCGCATCGACTTGGATGCGGGCAAACAGCTTCTTGAGATCGGCTTCGACCAGCGTTTCCTGCGCCAGCAGCGTGGTGGCCCCTTCGTCGAGCAGAGGGCGGTTGAGGCTCAGGATCGCGCGGGCCCTCGCAAAGGTGGCGCCCACGATCCGGGTGACCGCTTCGTCGATCTGGCGGGCCGTCTCGTCGCTGTAGGCCGGGCGGCCGGCGACGGGGGCTCCGGGCGTGCCGAGGAAATTGGGCCCGTCCGTCTCGTAGGCCACGTTGCCCAGCTCCGGCACCATCGCGTAGCGGGTCACCATGTTGCGGGCGATGTTGGCCACCTTGGCCAGATCGTCCGCCGCTCCCGTGGACAGATGGTTGAACACCTCCAACTCGGCGGCTCTGCCCCCGAGCAGCACGGCCATCTTGTTTTCCAGCTCGGTGCGCGTCATCAGGTAGCGATCCTCGAGGGGACGCTGAATCGTGTAGCCCAGCGCGCCGACGCCCCGAGGAATGATGGAGATCTTCTGCACGGGATCCGAGCCCGGCAGCGCCGCCGCCACCAGGGCGTGCCCCATCTCGTGAAACGCCACCACGCGGCGTTCGTGCGGGTTGAGCAGCCGGTTGCGCTTTTCCAGGCCCGCCACGATCCGTTCGATGGCTTGCTCGAAGTCAGACAGCATCACCGTGTCGGCCCTGCGGCGGGTGGCCACGAGGGCCGCTTCGTTGACGAGGTTCGCGAGGTCGGCGCCGGTGAAGCCCGGCGTGAGGCTGGCCACCTCTTCCAGGTTGACCTGGGTGTCGAGCTTCACCTTCTTGACGTGCACCTCGAGGATCTGCTTGCGGCCGATCTTGTCGGGTCGATCCACCAGCACCTGCCTGTCGAAGCGGCCCGCGCGCAGCAAGGCCGGGTCCAAAATTTCGGGGCGGTTCGTGGCGCCGATGAGCACGATGCCCGACGACGAATCGAAGCCGTCGAGCTCGACCAGAAGCTGGTTCAGGGTTTGCTCTTTTTCGTCGTGGCCGCCCATGCCCGGGTAGGCGTTGCGAGCGCGCCCCATGGCGTCGAGCTCGTCGATGAAGATGATGGCCGGAGCTTTTTGGCGGGCCTGCTCGAAGAGGTCACGCACGCGGGCGGCTCCCACGCCCACGAACATTTCCACGAACTCAGAGCCGGAGATCGAAAAGAAGGGCACACCGGCTTCGCCTGCCACGGCCTTGGCCAGCAAGGTTTTGCCCGTGCCGGGGGGACCCACCAGCAGCAAACCCTTCGGCATGCGTGCGCCGAGGCGGCCGTAGGATTTCGGGTCTCGGAGGAACGAGACCACCTCTTCCAGTTCCGCTTTGGATTCGTCGACACCCGCCACGTCCTTGAACGTGGTTTTGACGTCGGTCTCCACGTAGACCTTCGCCTTGCTCTTGCCGATCGACATGAGCCCGCCGGCGCCGCCGCCGCCGCCGATGCGGTTGGCGAAGCGCCGCATGATGAAGATCCAGAGGAACATCACCAGCGCGAGCGGCAGCAGGAAGCTGAGGATGTTGGGCAGAAGATCGCTCTCGATGCGTCCCGAGAACTTGACGCCCGTGTCGTCCAGCTTCGAAGCCAGGTTGGGATCGACCCGCGTGGTCACGAAGCGCTTTTTGCCGTCGATCTCTTCCTTGAGCTCGCCCTGGATCTGCTCGGTGCCAATCACGACTTCCGAGACCTTGTTGCCCTTGACCCAGGTCAAAAAGTCGCTGTAGGGCACATTCGCTACGGTCTGCGACCTCACCCACACATCGTGGATCGCGAGGATCCCGAACGCGGCCAGGATGAAGAACAATATGTCGAAGCGACGCAGATTTCCCATCACAACTTGCTGAGCCTAGCAGCCAACCGGAGCTCACTCCCGTGAGGGCCGTACGAAACGGGTCGTGGGAAACCCGCTTCGCGGATTCGGAACGACGGCCCTCGTGGCTCAGGCGCCGCGCGGCTGTCCGCCAAGCTCGAATTCAGCGCGGTACCAGTGATCCTGGTCGTTGCCGTGCGTATGGCCTTCGCGCTCGAAGATTTCGTAGGCGCGGCGGGCCACGTCGTCCCAGGACGGCGCCAGGGGCAGCGGCGCCAGCGTGACTGCAGCCTTCGGCCGGCGTGCCGTGGCGCTGGACTTGGGTTTCTCGGCCTGTGGCATCACGGGTGCCAGGTCCGGGCTGGCGGCGGGGACCTGCGGAGCCTCTTCGGGCGGTGCCACGGCGGGTTTCGCGCTCGCCGCCTTCGCCCGCGTCTTCGCGACCGGCTTCGCCTCCACCGCCTTCACCTGCTTGCCCGCACTCGCCTTCGCAACCGTCTTCTTCGTCGTCTTGTCGATCATCACACCCTCCCCTTAGTTGCGTTTTCTACCCTGGAGGAGCCCCGCAGAGCCGTCAAGTTTCAGGTGGATGGCTCGCTCTTTTTCGTGAGTCTTGTCCGTTTCCTGCCGGAAACGCGAAGAGGCCCTTATCGGCCCCGCCGGGTGGGTCGATAGTCAGGGAACCCCACACGATGAAAATGGCGAGCAAGCCCCAGCCCCCGCCCCGCCGTCGCCGCCGCACCGAGGAGACGGACGTGAACACGGAAATCGAAAGGCTCGCGCGCGAAAACGAGCGTCTGCGACGCCAGGTGCGTGCCTTGCAACACCTGCGGGAAGCGGTCTACCGCGACTCCGTCACAGGCTTGCGGAACCGGCGCTATTTCGAGGAGCGGCTCGACGAGGAGGTCCGGCGGTTGTCCCGCAACCCGGACCGGGTGGGCTCCCTCCTGCTGGTCGACGTGGACGACTTCAAGCAGATCAACGACGAGCACGGTCACATGGTGGGCGACGGGGTGCTGCGCGAGGTGGCCCTCATCATGGGCGAGACGCTGCGCCTCGAGGATGTCTGCTGCCGCTTCGGGGGGGATGAGTTCGTGGTCATCTTGCCTGAGACCGGCGCCGAAGGGGCCGCCCGGGTGGTGGCGCGGCTCACCGAGGCGCTCGACCACCGGAACCGGACTGCTGCTTTTTCTCTGTATCTATCTGTAGGCCACAGTACGTGGCCAACCGACGGAATTGATGCCCATGCGCTTCTCAGCGCCGCCGACCGCGACATGTACGCGAGCAAGCGGAACGGAAAGCGCGCCCGAACGCCGGTGCCTCCCGCGCCTCGGCTGACCCTGGTGTGATGCGCCACCGAAAAGCGGCGATCGGTCTCGGACTCCGTGTTTTTTCTGGGCGGACCTTTCACGCGCGGCGTCCCGTCGACTAGAATAGGTGGCCTCGAAGGCCCCCCGCGTGGGTGCCCCCCATCCATGTACCGCATCCATTCTCCCTACAGACTCCCCGCCCTCCCGGGCGATCGTTCCCCATGGGCCTCCCGGGCGCGCGTCCCGGGCCCACCGACCGAGGCTGTTTCATCGCGCCTCGTTTGGCTCGCGCCTTCGCAGAAAGGGCGACCCCATGTCTGAAGGCATTCCACAGGGCATGGTGGGGCAGCCCGACGCACACGACTGGGAGGTTTCACCAGGGAACCTCGATTGGGTCGAAGCGCTCTATCTCGCCTACCAGAACGATTCGGCAGAGGTGGATCCGGCCTGGCGGGATGCCTTCGCGCGTGTGGATCGCGGTGAGCCCCTGTGGCTCGCGCCGCCCGCGGGCGCATTGTCTCAGGCCCCGGTCGCGGTCCCCCACGTGGAGCCAGGCCGCGAGGTCAATGGGCATGGTCGCACCAACGGGCACACGGCGGCGCCGGTCGCGCGGCCCACTTCGGCGCACGCCGAGGCCTCCGCGGACATCACCGGGGCGGCCCGGGGGCCCGCCCCCGCCGCAAGCCTGACCCTCATCGACGATCTCGACGACGTGGGCGCCGTGGCGGCGCATCGAGCCCGGGGCGGCAAGCGCATCCGACGCCTCATCGAGGATTACCGCGAGCTTGGACACATGGCCGCCCGGCTGGATCCTTTGGATCTGCTCGATCGGGCCAGCAACGAGATGCGGCTTGCCGATTACGGGCTGGGCCTCGAGGACATCGACACGATCGTCAAAGTCGACGACGACGGCGGCCTGACCTCGGGCCCGCTCAAGAACGTGCTCGAGCACTTGCGCGAAACCTACTGCCGCCACATCGGCGTGGAGCTCGCGCACATCCACGACAACGAGCTGCGCAGCTGGCTGCAACACCGCGTGGAGGCCACCCGCAACCGCGTGTTCCTGTCGCGGGCCGAGCGGCTGCAGCTTTTGGGTAAGGTGACGGAGGCCGAGGTCTTCGAGCAGTTCCTGCAGACCAAGTTTTTGGGGGCGAAGCGCTTTTCGCTCGAGGGCGCCGAGAGCCTGATCCCGCTCGTCGATCGCGTGATCGATCGGTCGGCCTCGCAGGGCGTGCGCGAGGTGGTGATCGCCATGGCCCACCGCGGGCGCCTCAACATGTTGACCACGGCGCTCGGTAAGCCGGCCGCGGAGGTCTTCGCCGAGTTCCTCGACAAGGCCAGCGCCATTCAGTGGGATCCAGGCGGAGACGTGAAGTACCACCTCGGATACTCGACCGATCGGCAGACTCCGAGCGGCAAGGTGCACATCTCGCTCGGCTTCAACCCAAGCCACCTCGAAGCGGTCAACACCGTGGTTCAAGGGCGCGTGCGCGCCAAGCAGGATCGTATGGGCGACAAGGATCGCTCACGCGGCTTGCCCATCCTGATCCACGGCGACGCGGCGTTCGCAGGGCAGGGCGTGATCTACGAGGCCTTCAACATGTCGGGCCTCGACGCGTACAACGTGGGCGGAACCATCCACATCGTGGTGAACAACCAGATCGGCTTCACCGCCTCGCCCGACAAGACCTACTCCACGACCTACTCCACCGACGTGGGCCGCATGCTCCAGGTGCCCATCTTGCACGTGAACTCGGAAGATCCCGAGGCGGTCGCGCAGGTGGTGGACGTGGCGGTGGACTTCCGGCAGCGCTTTCACCGCGACGTCATCATCGACATGTGGTGCTACCGCAAGCTTGGCCACAACGAGGGCGACGAGCCGAGCTACACCCAGCCGCTCATGTACCGCCGGATCGCCACCAAGAAACCCGTGCGCGAGGCGTACGTCGAGCACTTCGCAAACTCCGACCCCGGGGGCGAGGTGCCGATTCGGTTGGAAGACGCCGAGGCCGCGGCGGCGCGCAAGCGCCTCGAGCTCGAAGAGGCGCTCGAGACCGCAAAGAGCCTGCAGCAGCCGCCGATCCCCAGCACCTTCGCTGGCATCTGGTCCCGGGTGCGCGGCGGACGAGAACCCGTCGACAAGCAGATCGAGACGGCCGTGTCGCGCGAGGCGCTCGAGACCGTGGGGGTTTCGCTTTCCTCGGTGCCGACCCGCTTTACGCCGCATCCGAAGCTCAAGCGTCTTTTGGCCATGCGGCGAGAGATGGCCATGGGCGAACGTCCCATCGATTGGGGCATGGGTGAAGCGCTGGCGTTCGGCTCGCTCGTGGGGGAGGGTGTTCGCGTGCGCATGTCGGGCCAGGACGTCCGACGCGGCACCTTCAGCCACCGCCACTCGACGCTCATCGACTACGAGACGGGCGAGGAGTACACCTCGCTCGCCCATCTTTCGGCCGATCAGGGCTCGTTCGAGATCTACGACAGCTTGCTCTCGGAGGCCGGCGTGCTCGGGTTCGAGTACGGCTACAGCCTCGACACACCCGATGGGCTCGTGCTGTGGGAGGCCCAGTTCGGCGACTTCGTCAACGGCGCCCAGGTGATCATCGATCAGTTCCTGGTCTCGTCGGAGGCCAAGTGGCGCCGGGTGAGCGGGCTCGTGATGCTGCTTCCGCATGGCATGGAGGGGCAGGGGCCCGAACACTCGAGCGCCCGGCTCGAGCGCTTCTTGAACATGTCGGTGAACGACAACATTCAGGTCTGCAACCTGACCACGCCGGCGCAGTACTTCCATGTGCTGCGACGCCAGGTGGGACGGCCCTACCGCAAGCCGCTCATCATGATGTCGCCGAAGTCGCTGTTGCGACATCCCGCGGCCGTCTCGCCGCTCGAGGACTTTTACACGGGTCACTTCCAAAACGTGATCCCGGATGCCGACGTGGATCCCGAGAAGGTGACGCGGGTCCTGCTGTGCAGCGGCAAGGTGTACTACGACCTGGCGGCCGCCCGGAAAGAGCATGGCATCGACGATGTGGCCATCATCCGTGTCGAGCAGCTGGCGCCCCTGCGGCTCGACGAGATCCTCGAAGCGCTCTCCGACTACAAGGAAGGCATCGAGTGCATGTGGGTGCAGGAAGAGCACCGAAACATGGGTGCGTGGCACTACATTTATCGCCAGCTTCGTCCCGTGCTGCTTTCGTTTTTCCGGTTTGGCGGTATAAGCCGTCCTGTGTCGGCGTCTCCGGCCACCGGTTCGGCCACGCGCCACAAACTCGAACACGCGCACCTGATCCGGCAGGCCCTGCGCATTCCCCCGCCCAAGTCCTGAGCCCCAGTCGAGCGCACCATGAGCACCACCCAGACGGTCAAAGTTCCTCAGATCGGAGAGTCGGTCACCGAAGTGACCATAGGTACCTGGAAGAAGGCCGAGGGGCAGCAGGTGAACGCCGACGAGGCGCTGGTCGAGGTGGAAAGCGACAAAGCGTCGATGGAGATCCCTTCGCCCGTTTCGGGCGTGTTGCGAAAGATCATGATCGCGCAGGGGGACAGCGCGAAGGTGGGTCAGATCATCGCCGAGATCGAGGCCGGCGCCGAGGCGAGCGCTGCGCCTCCTGCCGCCGAAAGTGCCCCGGCCCCCGAGGCGCCAAAGGCCGCCGAGCCGCCAAGGTCGGTAGCCGCCACGCCGGCCGTGGGCACAGACAAGCCCATGCCCGCCGCGGCTTCGTCAGCCGGCAACGGCGCGCCCGTGAAGGCGTCTCCCGCCGTTCGCCGCATGATGGCCGAACACAACCTTGCGCCGGCGGCCGTTCACGCCACCGGTCCTGCCGGTCGCATCGAACGTGAAGACGTGGTGCGGGCCACGCAGCCTGCCCCGCCCGTGGACGTGGTGGGTGGGCCTGCACGGCGCACCGGCGCGGGGGCCCCACGGAGCCGGGCCGATGTGGAGCGCGTGGTGCCGATGACGCCGCTGCGCAAAACGGTGGCCCGTCGCCTGCTCGAGGCGCAGCAAAACGCGGCGATCCTGACCACCTTCAACGAAGTGAACATGGAGAGCGTGATGTCGTTGCGGAAGCGCTACCAGGATTCGTTCCTGGCGCGCCACGGCATCAAGCTGGGCTTCATGTCCTTTTACGTCAAGGCCGTGGTGGAGGCGCTCAAGGCCTTCCCGATCGTGAACGCCGAGGTCCGTGGCACGGACATCATCTACAAGGACTACTTCGACATCGGCGTGGCCGTAGGCGGCGGCCGGGGTCTGGTGGTGCCCGTGGTGCGCGACGCCCACCGGCTTTCGCTGGCCGAGATCGAAAAGACCGTGGCCGAGCTGGCAACGCGTGCCCGCGACAACAAGCTTGCGCTCGAGGAGCTTCAGGGGGGAAGCTTCACCATCAGCAACGGCGGCATTTACGGATCGTTGCTCTCGACGCCCATCTTGAACCCGCCCCAAAGCGGCATCTTGGGGCTGCACGCCATTCAAGATCGTCCCGTGGCGGTCAACGGCCAGGTCGTGATCAAGCCCATGATGTACCTGGCCCTGTCTTACGATCACCGGATCGTCGACGGGCGCGAGGCGGTCTCCTTCCTCAAGCGGGTCAAGGAGTGCATCGAGGATCCCGAGCGTTTGCTCATCGAGGTGTGAGCACGGCCGCGGGCCCGCTCAGGGGGCCGGCGGGGGTTTGCGGAGGGTGTCGGCTTCGGTCACACCCCCCAAAACTTCGATTTTGAGACCGTCCGAGAGCCCTACCTCGATCGGCCGACGCTGGGCGGGGCCCTCGCCCTTCACCACCTCGACGTGTGGCTTGCCCTTCTCGAACACGAGGAAACTCTCCGAGACCGCCAAAACGTTGGTGCGGCGCTCGAGAACGATGTTCGCATTGGCGCTGTAGCCCGCGCGTACCGTGACGCCCTTGGGAGCTGAAAAGGCGGCCTCGATCTCGAACTCGGTGGTGCCGGCAGTCAGCTTGACCACGCTCTTGGGGGCCACGAACTGCAGCGTGCCCTCGAAGGTGGAATCGTTGAGCGCACCGATGACGATCTGCACGGGCATGCCGGCCTTCAGCTTGCCCACCTCGGACTCGTCCACGGTGCCCTTGAAGATCATGTCACTCATGTCGGCGACGAAGGCCACCGTGGTGCCCGGGTTGAAGCTGTTGGCGTTGATCACCGAGCTGCCCACCTTGACCGGGATGGACAGCACGGTGCCGTCGACGGTGCTCTCGATGAGGGTGGGCGCCCCGCGGGTCTGCTTCAGCGCGCCCGCGCGCAGCAGCTGAACGCGGCTGCGGGCGGTGTTCATCTCCTCGACAGCCAGCTCGTGCTCGGCCTGGAAACGGTCCAGCTCGGCCGCGGCCAGGTTTCCCTGGGCCGCCAGAGGCACAACGCGATCGAGGTCGCGCTTGGCCCGCTCTTCCCGCAGCACGGCTGACTTGAAGCGCAGCTCGGCTTCGTTGAGTCCGACGGGATCCACGATGATCTCCACCTCGCCTACGACGTCGCCCTTTTTGACTTCATCGCCCGGCTTGACGAAGAGGTTGCGCAAGATGCCCGCCACCTTGGGTTTGAGCTCCACCTCGCGACGGGGCGAGATGGTGCCGGAGGCCACTGATTTTTTCAGGATCTCCGTGCGAAAGGGCTTCTCCGTTTCCGCCTTGGCCTCCCGCGGACGGGACTTGCTGTAGAGGAACCAGAGGGTGCCGCCCATGAGCAGCACGATGAGGAGAGCGATGACGATGGGAAAGCTGCGTTTCATGATGCGTTCAGGGTCATTCGTGAGCCAGCGCTTCGACGGGCTTGATGGCAACGGCCGTGCGGGCGGGGGCCAGCCCGGCCAGCGCGCCCACGAGGGTGAGAATGGCCACGGCCACGAGGGCCTTGGGGAGATCGAGATCGGGAGGCGCGAAGAACTGAGGCCCGCGGGTCTTCGGCATGGACTCGAAGATCTTCTGTGACAAGGCCAGCACACCCACGCCGGCCGAGAGGCCGAGGCCACCCGCAAGCCCCGTGAGCACCACGGCCTCCTCCACGACCTGCGCCATGATCGAACGGGGGGTGGCGCCGATGGCCTTGCGGATGCCGAACTCCCTCGTGCGTTCGTTGATCGAGATCATCAGGATGTTGCTGACGCCGAGCGCACCGGCCAGGAGGGTCATGACCCCCACGATCCACGAGAGCGTGGCGATGCCCAAAAAGAGGTTCGAGAGGCGGCGGAAGTCTTTTTCGCTGTTGTAGCTTTCGATCCCTCCGGGATCGTCGGGGTCCACTTGGTGCCGCCGTTTGAGCAACTGGGCGGCTTGGGCCTCGACCTCGCTCGACGACACACCTTCGTCGAGCAGGATCGTGAAGTAGTGCACTTCATCGCCGCGGCCGTTCATGCGGTTGAAGGTCGAGCGCGGCAGATAGATCCGCCCGTTCATGAAGTCCGCGCGCTCGCCGGACGACTCGGAGTGGAATGTGCCCACCACGTCGAAGGTGGCGCCCTGGATGCGAATCTGCTGGCCGATGGGATCTTCGTCGGGCGTAAAGAGCGTCTCGAAGACCCGCTGCCCGATGACGGCCACTTTGCGGAACTCCGAGAGATCGAGCGGATTCAAAAAGCGTCCCTTGTCGACGACGAGCCCTTCGATCTGTAGGAACTCCGGCACGTCCCCGGATACGGTAAACGTGTCGGAGCGCTCCCGCCGCGACACGGGCGACGTGGCCCCCCAGCCGCCGTGGGTGCGGGGGGCGACGGCCAACACCCCCGGGACCCGCTCGGCCAGGAGCGCGCCATCGCTGCCCATCAAGCGAATTTGCCGGTTCGGGCCGTGGCCCTTGTAGGGCTTCGTGGTGGTGCCCGACCACACGTAGATGGCGTTGCGGGCGAAGCGGCCCAGGCTGCCCATCACGCCGCGCTCGAGGCCTCGCCCGAAGCCCAACATGACGATCAGCATGAACACGCCCCAGAACACCCCGCAAGACGTGAGGAAGGTGCGCAGCCTGTTGCGTCGCAGGGTCTCGAAGACCTCGTTCCACCGATCGAGCGCGCGCATGGCTCACTCCGCGCGGAGCGCCTCCACCGGGTTTACGCGCGCCGCCCGACGCGCCGGCCACAGGCCTGCGAGCAAGCCGGCCACCACGAGGATCAGCGTGGCCATGAGGCCCACGCGCACATCCACCTCGGGGTTGCGGAAGAAGGTGTTGTCGTCGGGCAAGAGCCGGCTGCCGAATTCCACCGTGGCCACGGCGGCCACGAGCCCGAGATAACCGGCGGTGGTCGTCACCAGCAATGCTTCCTCGAGCACCATGAGCACGATCGATGAAGGCTTGGCCCCCAGGGCCTTGCGCACGCCGAACTCCTTCGTGCGCTCTTTGACGGAGATCAGCATGATGTTGCCCACGCCGACCACGCCCGCCAGGATGGTGCCAAGGCCGATGAGCCACACGAAGCTGCGGATGGCCCACAGCACGCCCATCATCTTCTGGTGCATGAAGTGGTTGTTGCGCACGCGAATGGCGCCCTTGTCCGTGGGATCGAAGCCGTGGCGGGCGCCCAGTCTCCGCTTGAGATCGTCCACCACGGCCTCGGCTTCGGCTACGGGCGTGGTGCCCACGGTGAACATGACCCTGTCCACGTCCTTCGTGCCCCCCAGCACCAACTGGCCCGTGGACAGGGGGATGAAGATCGTGTCTTGTTCGCCCTGATCGCCTTCGTCGCTGAAGGTGCCCACGATCGTGAAGGTGCTGCGGCCAATCGAGATGGACTGGCCGAGGGGGTCTTCGCCGCCTGGGAAGAGCACGGAGATCACCTTTTGGCCGGCCACCGCCACCTTGCGGCGCTCCTGGATGTCGAGGTCGTCGAGGTAGCGGCCCCGGCTGATGTTGGTGCGCTCGAGGAACCTGTTCTCTGCGGGAACGGCCTTGACCGAAAAAGCTCCCTGGCGGCCGCGGCGGGACACCGTGGCGTCTTCGCGGGGACGGTAGCGGGCGCTGACGTGGTCGGCCTCGGTGACGGCGTTTTTGACGAAGGTGAAGTCGTCGTTCGTCATGCGAATGATCCGGCCCTTGGGGTGGCCCGCAAAGGCCTTTTGGGTGGGGGAGGGAAACAGCCACACGCTGTTCGTGGCGATGTCGCGAAAGGCACTCTCGGCGCCGTTGGCGAGGCCGTTGCCCGCCGCCAGCAACAAAACCAGCATGAAGATGCCCCAGGCGACGGAGAGCGCGGTCAAGGCCGTGCGCAGCTTGCGGCGCGCGAGCGAGGAGCCCACCTCGCGCCATCGGTCGAGCGTGTTCATGGCGTGGCCGGCTGCGCCCCCGCCCGGGCGGGGGGCTCGGCGTCTCCCTCTTGGATCTGGCCATCACGGATGCGCACCAGGCGGCGGCAGCGCGCGGCCACGTCGGGCTCGTGGGTGACGATCACCAGGGTGACGCCCGCCGCGTTCGCCTCCTCGAGCAGCTCCATGATCTGATGCGAGGTTTTCGTGTCGAGGGCCCCGGTGGGTTCGTCGGCCAACACCAGGCGAGGCCCTGTGACCAAGGCCCGCGCGATGGCGACGCGCTGTTTTTCCCCGCCCGACATCTCCGAAGGCAGGTGCGAGGCGCGGGCCGACAAGCCCACCCGTTCGAGGGCGGCCAACGCCATTTCACGGCGCAGGCGCCGGGGCACGCCCCGGTACTGGAGCGGCAGCTCCACGTTTTCGGTGGCGGTCTTGAGTGCCAACAGGTTGAACGACTGAAAGACGAAGCCCAAAAACCGGTTGCGGTAGTGGGCCGCCCGGCCCTCGCTGAGATCTTTGATCGGGGTGCCGTCGAGGGTGTAGAGCCCTTCGTCGTAGTCGTCCAGGATGCCCAGGATGTTGAGCAGGGTCGACTTGCCCGAGCCTGAAGAGCCCATGATGGCCACCAGCTCTCCGGCCCCGATGTGTAGGTTGATGTTGCGCAGCACAGGCAGCGCGTCTACGCCCGCACGATAGGATTTGCTGATACCGGAAAGCTCGATCATGGGCGGGGGCGCGGGAAAGCCTCGGTAGGATGCCACGGCAGGCGGCCCGGTGCCGGCCCCCGTGCGTGGCCGGCGCGTCTGGTTGTGCGGTGGTTCACGGCGGCATCAGGGCCACCACGGCCTCCCACGCCTCGGTGGTGCCGATGTCTTCGATGATCATCAGCGCCTCCGCGGTGGCCCGATCGGCCCGCACGCCTTTGCGGGTGAGCGCGGCCGCGATGGCCTGGGCCATGGCGAGGCGCGTGGCCAATTCGCGGCGGGCGCGCGCGAACGTGCCGTGATCGGTCCACTCGAAGGACCAGATCACGTCGGCCAGCCAGTCGTTGTACATGTCGCGGGGGCGGCGCACGGTGGTGGCGCGGGCCTCGGCCTTGTCGAAGAAGCGCGCCCAGGGCCGGCCGCGGTGAGGGAAGCGCACGCCTGCGGTTACCGCAAGGATCGCATCGGCAAACCAGGACTTCGCCAGTTCGTACGCCGAATCGTCCTCCTGTTCGTGAAACTCCTTGGCGACGTCGCGCCAGGAGCGCCCGCGGAGCCGGGGAAAGGGCTTGCGCGCGAGCACGGTGAAGGGGTCACGGCCGGCCGCCAAAGCGGCAAGCCAGGGGGCTTCCTCGGCGAGGTAGGTCGCAAAGCCCACGTGGCGACGAGACGTGAGCGAAATCCGCCCCAGCATGCTGCGCTCGGCACGCAAGACCTTGCCCGGGATGCGGATCTCCTCTTCCACCGCGGCGGGGGTGAGGGCGGGACGCTCGCCCAGGGTGCGGCACGAGCAGCGGTGGGCGGTGACCACCCTGCGGCCCACGGGGGTGGCCACGAGCGCGAAGGGGAACTTGCGACAGGTGTCGGGCTTTCCTTCGACACCCAGCTGTGCGTGCACGCCACATAAATGATCCGGGCGCAGGAAGACGCACGTGCCGTCGTCCTTGAAGCGAAACACCTTCGCGCGAATGGAGCTGTCGTAAAAGACGGGATCGCGGTGGAGCCGCTTGACCGGGATGAGCTCGGCCGCCGAGACGGGGCCGAGAAGGTGGATGCTGCTACAGCACAGCCCGTCGGCGAAGCAACGGAAGGCCGCGCCCGGCCGCACCAACAAGGCGTGGCGCTGCGGGCGCGCGGGAGGGGAGGGAGCCGCGGCGTTGCCGGGCCCCCGGGCATGGGGGGTGCTCACGCGACCATCAAGCCCGCGCTTCGAGCACCTGTAAAGCTTTGACGACGAGAGGCGTGGCGAAGGAGAACGTGACCTCGCCCGCGCCTGCCGTGACCGCCCCCGCCGGCAAGCTCAGCGGTTGGCCATCGACCCGCAGCGTGGCGCGCGCACTCGGCTTGTCGAGGCTGAGCGTGAGCCCCTGCAGCGTGAGCTCGCCCGTGGCCAGGCTTATCTTGATCCTCTGACCTCCGGCCGCGCCGTTGCGCTCGTAGTGGCCCGTGGCCGTGGGGGTGGCGAAGAAGAGCCGCAGTTGCCGCTTGGGCACCGTGGGCGCGAACCCCAGCACGCCCTGGTTCTGGGTGAGACCCGCCATGGCGTTCACCGCGGCCCACGCCGACAAAGCCCGGTAATAGTGGCCGCCGAACTCCTGGTGGTCCCAGTAGCGACCCGCTTTGCGGTAGCGCCGATCCACGGTGCGGAATACGTCGAGCCCCTCTTTGTAAAGACCCTCGTACATGAGGAACGACGCAAAGGCCAGCTCGACCCCCGACCAGCAGGTGTTCGCCTGATCCACCCAGATGTGATCGGGGATGTCGGCCCAGGGCGTTTGCCCGGGCCAGCTGCAGTTGCGCAAGCCGAAATCGGGTTTGTACGACAGGTCGAGCACGGCCTCGAGGGCGGACCGCACGTGGGCGCGAGGGACCAGATCGTCCTTGCCGAAAAAGCGCATCGTCCACTGGCCGATCAGCTGATCGGTCAGGCAGCCTTCATCCTTGCCGCCGTGTTTGCCGCCTTCGTCGTTCCACAGGCGGTAGTACTTGCCGTTCCACAAGCGGCTCTCGAAGATCGCCTTACCCTTTTCGTAAAAGGCGGCGTAGCGCTTGGCTGCGGGCTCGTTGCCCAGCGCGCGGGCGCCCGCGGCCATGCCGGCCAGGGCGGCGAGCCACTGCGAGCCGATGTACGCGGCCACCCCGAACATGGGGAAGTTGTCGTAGCTCGACATGATGCCTTCCATGTCGGGCATCGAATCGCCGTCGAGATCCCGCTCTTTCAGGCAGTACTCGAGGGCCTTTTCCATCGAAGGCCACATCTCCTTCAAGAAGGCCTTGTCGCCCGTCCAGAAGAAGTCGCGCATCACCATGCCCACGTACTGGGCGTGTAGATCCAGCCGCCTGTCTACACCGGCCACGCCGGTCTTCTTCTTCGCGAAATCGCGGAGCAGGCCGTGGGCGATCTCACCCGAGGGTTCTTGAATGCCCCGGTGAGCCCGTAAAGTCGAGCGCTGCAACGAGGGAAACAGGGTGGCGATGGGGATCGAGCCGTAGACGCTCACGTCCGTGGTCGCCAGGGGTCCCCAGTGCTTTTCCGGGGTGAGGCCCTCGAGAATGCCGAAGTTGCCGTCTTTGGTGGCCCAGCCGCTGGTGACGAAGGTGTTCAGCTGCGAGTTCACCTGGTCCAGCACCACGGGGTCGGCGTCGCTGTCATAGAACGCGTCCACGAAGGCCTGCGTGCGGCCCCGCAGGTCGGCCTTGTGCGTGGCCACGTGGCGGGCCACCTCGGCCGCCGACTTGAACGTGCGGGCGTAGTAGGCGCCCTCAATGCGCGTTTTGTCCTCGTTCCACATGTTGGGAAAGTGCCAGGCCATGACGAAGCCGTGAGAAAAGCCCTGGCGGGGCGCAAGCGACGCCGAGCGGGCCAGCGTGTTGAACGTGCGGGGCAAGGCAAAGCGTTTGCCCGTGGCCTTGTCTTTCGTGGTGCGCTTGGCGGTTTCGTCGAGCCCGGGCAAGGTTTTGCTGCGCAGCACGCGCTCGAAGTAAGGGTGCCGGTGTTCCCACCCGAGGTAGTGGGTGGTCTCGTCCGAAAGAGACAGCAGCGCCAGGGTGCCATTCGAGCTGTGATCGGCAGGCAGACCCGTGGCGCCGGCCTCGAACCCCTTCCACCCCGTACCCTCGAAGCGCGTGGCGCTGTAGAGCTTTTCCTTGACGTCGTAGCCTGCGACGTTGCGCTGGCAGGCCATGAGCATCACGTCGACCGGCTTGCGCGACTTGTTCGTGACCTGGAAATCGAAACAGATGGCGGGCAGCGTGGAGCTGTCCACGTCGTGAGGAACGAAGGGGCTAAACGCCTCGAGGGTGATCTCCACGGGCATCTCGGGATCCGTGAACACCAACTCAGCCTGGGGGAACCGGGCGCTGTACGTGATCGTCTGAACGCCGGTCATCCAGGGAAACTCGTAGACGTGCACGTCGACGGTGCCCACCCTGTGGCCGCCCTCGATCTGCAGCAGTTTGATGCGCGGCTCTTGTCCCGGCACCTCGTAGCGCAGCTTGAAGAACATGATGTCGTCTTGCTCGAACCCCAGGTGGGGGCCCGTGCCCCGGGGGGCGTTGTTGAACGCGCTCCACTCGTAAAAGCGACCGTCCTTGCGCAGCTCGGCGCCTCCAGCCCCGACGCCTCCCAAAGTCACGCCGCTGCGGGGCCGATCGTCGTGGCGCATCACCTCTTTGTAGGGCGGCGGGGTCCGGCGGGCGGCAAGGGCGGCGCGGGGCGAGGGCCAGGCGGGAAGGAGCAGGCTGCCGGCGGTGCCGAAGGTGGCGCCCGCCAGGAGGTCTCGTCGCTTCATGAAGTCTCCTAGAGGAAGGGGGGGGGCTGGGGGGGGACCCTTCGAGGGGGGCCCCAAGGAATAAGGTGCGCCCCGGTCGAGGAAGAAGGGGGCACGTGGCTCGGAAAAGGCTGACACGCTCCCCGGATTGTGGGGCCCTGTCAAGGCGATCCGATGTCACGGGGATCACAGGATTCTGCGCCGAAGCCGCGGGTGGCCGCAGGGCCCGGCGGACGAGCCCCCTGGGGCTAAGGCCGCGCGGAGTTTGGAGCGCGGGACGGCAAGAGCACTTTGATGAGCGCCTGGGGCCGCCGGATCATGTCCGCCAGCGTGTACTGATCGAGCGTCTCGAGAAACCGGCGTTCGGCTTGCTTGAATACGCCCTTGAGCGTGCAGGAGGGGTCGAGCGGGCAGGTGTTCTTCTCGGCGTTGAAGCACTCGAGCAGCTCGAAGTTGGGCTCGGTCTCTCTCACCACGTCGCCGATGCGTAACAGAGCAGGGTCAATAGAGAGCCTGAGCCCCCCGGCCTGAGAACACGCAGGGAAAAGTCGGCCTGTCGAGTCAGACGCATCGACCTGAACACTACCAGCGCCAGCGTTTCGCCGCGGAAAACAGTCGAGCCCTGCAGGTTTCGGAAGCGGCATCGTCAGCGACGCCCCCGAAACAGGACGACGTCACTGACGAATGCGAGAGCTAAACAGGAGTGTCAAATGCTTCTTGGTACGCTTTCTGACAGCCGACGAGCCTTCATGACAACACCACAACGAGAGCTTGTTCGGTCCACCTTTGCGAGGCGCTTGCGCCGAATCTGATGGTGAAGGGGAGGGGGAAAGCGCTTGCTCGGGTGTGTGTGCGTTTGCGCCGAGCAAACCCGCTGTAGGTCGAGAACCCCCACTGCTGATTTTCTTGGGATGGGACTTGCCTCGACTGTGTCAGCTGGTCACGCTATGAGATGCACAACGGTTTCGGATCGTTCCTCGTGAGTGAGGGGTTGGTTGGGGCGGCGCAGTTGCGGCGGGCGCTGGAACGACAGACCTGGCTTCGTGGTCTTCCGATTGGGCAGATCCTCCTGGACATGGGCGTGCTGGGCGAAGCGGACCTCAGCCGCGCGCTGAGGGCCCAGATGGAATCCGTCGACGAAGGCACCCGGCCGCTGCCAATCGGCGAGCTTCTGGTGCACGAGGGCTTGATCTCGCGCGACGACTTGCACGTGGCGCTGCAGCGCCAGCAGGCCCTCCGTAGCAAGCACATCGGTGAGCTCATGGTCGAGATGGGCTTTCTGACCGCCGCTGCCCTCGGTGAGGCCATGCGGCGTCAGATGGACGAGCTGGCCTTCGGGTAAGCGCGTCCTGGACGGTCTGCGCGCCACGCTGGACGTTTGCTGCCGAGACTTGGGCTTGGTGTGCGTGTAGGCCGTGGTGCGTCTCCATGAGGCTCCGGGGCACGCCCCAAGGCTCCAAGTGATTCGGCTATCAATTTTGGCGCCAAGGCGTCGATGACTCTTGGCGTGACACCGAGCGAGACGGCTCTCGAGCCCGAGCGACCGCTGATCGACGTCGAGCCCACCGACGAGGGCGGCGTACGTTTGGGCCTGCGAGGGCGAATGACGAACGCCGAGGTGATCGCTCTTTTCGAGCGACTCACGGACCCCGAGGTGCAGCGGCGGGACGTGACCGTGGACTGCCGTGACTGCGCGTACCTGGGTGGTGCACCTCTGCAGTGCCTGGTGATGGTCAGCCGAGCGCTGTCAAAGGTGGGCCGCGTGCTGCGCCTCTGCGGCGCCAATGACGAGCTCGTGCGTGCCGCCGTGACCTTGGGTGTTGCCGACTACCTGAGCTGGGAACGGACGAACGGCTAAAAAGAAGAGGCAGAGCGAATGAGCAAGACGGTTCTCATCATCGACGATTCGGAGTCCATGCGCGAACTCCTCAAGCACACGCTGGTCACGGCGGGGTACGAGGTCAGAGAGGCCTCGAATGGCGCCGATGGCATGGCCGAGGCAGTCAAAAAGAAGGTGGATCTCATCATTACCGACCTGAACATGCCGGTGATGGATGGCCTGACGGTGGCGCGGAAAGTCCGCCAGATCGCGGCCTATCGCACCACGCCCCTGCTGCTGCTCACCACCGAGACCTCCGATGCCAAAAAGCAGGCTGCGCGCGAGGCAGGCGCGTCGGGCTGGATGGTCAAGCCCTTCAGCCCGCCCGACCTGCTCAAGACCATCGCGCGAGTCATGCCTCGATGAGCCTCGAGAGCGAAACGCCCTTCGAGCGTTTTCGACGCATCTTCCTGGAAGAGTGCCAAGAACACCTGCTGGCGCTCGAGTCGGGCCTGCTCGCGCTCGAAAGCCAACCCGGGGACGACGAGTCCATCAACGCCGTGTTCCGGGCGGCGCACTCCATCAAGGGCGGCGCGCTGGCCATGGGGCTCGAGGAGATCGGGACGTTCACGCATGTGCTCGAGAGCGTGCTCGACCTCATGCGGGAGCACCAGCTCGACGCCACTGCCTCCGTCATCGATGTGCTCTTGCCCGCGAAGGACGTCGTGGCCAGCCTCGTGGCGGCAGCCTCTGCGGGCGTCGAGGCGCGCAAGGACGAAACGTATACGACGACCTTCGAACGCCTGCGGGGCTTGCTGGACACCACCGCACCGACGCCCTCGGCTCCCGTGGCAGTTCCCGTGCTCGTCTCGGCCCCCCATGAGACACGATACCGCGTCGTGTTCTCGCCAGGTCCCGAGCTTTACCGTCAGGGTTTGGACCCCCTGCTCGTGCTCGACGAGCTCCAGAGCTTGTGCACTTCGTATGAAGTGCGCTGCACCTTCGACGAACCGCCCGAGCTGGGCTTGGTCGACCCCGAGTGCAACTATGCAACGTGGCAGCTCGATATTGCGAGCGAACGACCTCTGAGTGAACTCGAGGATCCCTTCGCTTTTTGCGGCGGCGCTACGTTCGCGGCAGCAGAGCCGCCCGCCGGGGACGCGGCGCCGCAGGGCCTCGAAACGCGTGGGGGCTCCACCCCGTCGTCACGGCCGACCACGGCGCTTCGCACGTCACCTGAGCGCGGGTCTGAAGCGTCCACCATTCGTGTGCCCACGGCCAAGATCGATCGACTCATCGATGCCGTGGGCGAGCTCATCACCGCGAAGTCCATGCTGAAGGACATCGTGGCCAACTTCAATCCGGAGGACCTTCCGCGCCTCGAAGCCGCCGTGCGCGACCTCGAGCGGAACACCCGTGAATTGCAGGAAGGCGTGATGGGGGTGCGCATGGTGCCCGTGTCCAGCCTCTTTCAGCGCTTCCCCCGCATGGTGCGGGACCTGGCGAGCTCCCTGGGCAAACAGGTTTCGCTGCGCACATACGGAGGCGACACGGAGCTCGACAAGACCGTCATCGATCTCATCGTCGATCCCCTGACCCACCTCGTGCGCAACGCTCTCGATCATGGCGTGGAGCCCCCCGCCGAGCGTGTGGCAGCAGGCAAAAACCCGCAGGCAGAGCTTGCCCTTGGTGCCAGCCACGTCGCGGGCTCGGTGGAGATCATCGTGGAAGACGATGGCCGCGGGCTGCAGTCGTCAAGAATTCTGTCCAAGGCGATTGAGCGCGGCTTGGTGTCGCCGGGGCAACAGCTGGCCGAAGAGGACGTGCATGCGCTCATCTTTGCGCCAGGGTTTTCCACGGCCGACGGAATCACTGACGTGTCGGGACGCGGCGTGGGTATGGACGTGGTGAAACGCAATGTGGAGACGCTCAACGGCTCCATCCGGCTCGAATCTCTGCCGGGACGAGGCACCCGCTTCGTGGTCACGCTGCCCCTGACGTTGGCGATTTTGGATGGTCTGTGTGTCACGGCAGGGGATGAGCTTTACGTGTTGCCGTTGCTCTCCGTGCTGCAGTCGTTTCGGGCCGAATCGCACCTGGCTTGGCGGGTGATGGCACGAGACGAGGTGGTGCTGTTCCAAGGCCAAACCTTGCCTTTGGTTCGCCTGGGCGCGCTTTTCGATGCTGACCCGCCGCGCGACGAGCAACACGTGGGTCTCGTGGTCGTCGTGGAGCAGGGCGGGCGCCGCTTCGCCCTCTTGGTGGACGAAGTCAGGGGCCAGATCCAGGTCGTCATGAAGAACCTCGAGACGCACTACCAGCCCGTGCCGGGCGTGATGGGCGCGACCATCCTGGGCAATGGCCGTGTGGCCCTGGTGATCGACGTGGCGGGGCTCGCAACGCTTTGCGGGATGAGCGGCCGCCGCGAGCCGGCCCGAGCGCGCCTGGGGAACCACTTCGGAGGGTGAGGCCTTCATGGAGCGAACCCGTGTGCTCATTGTGGATGACTCTGCCCTCTTCCGGGAGATGCTGACGGCGAGTCTGGGACGGGCGACCGACGTGGAGGTTGTGGGCACCGCGCCCGATCCTCTCGTGGCCTGGACCCAGATCAAGGCGTTGCGCCCGCACGTACTGACTCTCGATCTCGAGATGCCCAAGATGGATGGCCTGACCTTCTTGGCCAACCTGATGGCGCATCACCCAATGCCCGTTGTGGTCGTGTCGTCGCTCACGCAGCGCGGGTGCGCTACCACGATGCGGGCGCTCGAGATGGGCGCCCTGGAGGTGGTCGAAAAACCGAAATTGGACTTGCGCACGGGCACGGTGGCCTTGGAACAAGAGCTCTTGAACAAGGTCCGCGCGGCGGCGCACTGTCGCGTCTCGGCCCTCGTGCCGAAGAAGCCTCGTCCGCGCGTCGAGAAGGTGGCCGCGGCGCGTGGTCCTCTGTTGTCACGCACCACCGAAAAGATCATCGCGGTGGGCGCCTCGACAGGGGGCACCGAGGCGCTGGCCTCGTTCTTTTCTGCTTTGCCGGCCGACGCGCCCGGCATTCTGGTGGTGCAACACATGCCGGCCCGCTTTACGAGCACCTTTGCCGAGCGGTTGAACCGGCTGTCACGCGTGCGAGTCAAGGAAGCCGTGCACGGGGATCGCGTGCTTCCTGGGCATGCGCTGGTGGCTCCGGGCAACTACCACATGAGCTTGAGGCGAAGCGGAGCGCAGTACATCGTGGATGTCACCGACGGTCCCGCGGTTTCGGGACACCGCCCCTCGGTGGACGTGCTCTTTCACTCGTGTGCCAAGTACGCCGGCGCCAACGCGGTGGGCGTGCTGATGACAGGGATGGGGGCCGACGGCGCCGAAGGTCTTCTGGCGATGCGAAAAGCCAATGGGCATACGTTCGCTCAGGATGAGGCCACATGTGTCGTCTTCGGGATGCCGAAGGAAGCATTGAAGTGTCACGCCGTCGACCGCTGCCTGCCGTTGCACGATCTGGCGCCTGCCGCGATCGAGGCCGTGCTGGGGGCCTGAAGCGAAATCCGCATCGGAGAGGACAATGCAGCCACAACGCAGAACAGAAAAGGGAGCCGAGCCGAGAGCATCAGGGCAGATGCTCACGTTTCGTCTTGGCTCCGAGCAGTACGCCATCGACGTGCTCGGCGTGCAGGAGATCAAGGTGTACTCGCAGATCACCCGGGTGCCGAACGTGCCCTCCTTCGTCAAGGGTGTCATGAACCTGCGCGGCACCGTGATTCCGGTGATCGATCTGCGGATCAAGTTCGATCTGCCGGTGCCGCCCTATGACCGCTTCACCTTGATCATCGTGGTCAGCGTCGAAGGCAAAACGGTAGGGCTCGTGGTCGATGCAGTCAACGCGGTGGTGGCCTTCCCGCTGGAGGTCCTCTCGCCGCCTCCGGAGCTTCCTTCTCGCCCCGAGCAAACGATGGTCACGGGTGTGGCCCACGTCAAGGACGGGCTCGTCATGTGTCTCGATGTCAAGGCGCTCGTGGAAGACGCCTTCGGTATGCCGCTTGGGCAGGGTAACCAGCTCGATTTTCAGGAGAACCGTCATGTTGAGTAATTGGACGATCAAGATGAAGCTCTTCGCGCTTGGGGGCCTGGGCGCGGCTGTGTTGGCCGCGCTAGGCATCTACGCTGACGATACCGTGAGAGAGGTGAAGGTAGACGGCGCGAACTACGACCGCATCATCCTGCAAAAAGATCTCGTGGCGGACATTCTGCCGCCTCCCGAGTACATCATCGAATCTTACCTCGTGGCGCATCTGCTCCAAAGGAGCCAGTCGAAAGACGAGACCACCACGCTTCTCGACAAGATGGCGGCACTCAGATCCGAGTACGACACACGCCATGCCTTCTGGGACAAGGCGCTCCCGGAGGGCCCGATGCGGACGGAGTTGCTGAGGAACTCGTACGAGCCTGCGCGCAGGTTCTTTGCCGTGGTGGAACGCCAGTTCATTCCGGCGGTTGAGCGGAAGGATCCGCAGGCGGTGGCCGCCGCCATGGGCGAGCTTGACGAGGCGTATGCTCAACACCGCGCAGCGATCGACCGGACGGTCGAGATGGCCGTCAAGGAAAGTGTTTCGATTGAGCGGGAGACCTCGGCCCTCGTGGCGTTCCGCAGCCGGACCTTGGTGGTCATCGTCATTGCGTCAGTGGCGGCCCTGGTTCTTCTGGGGTGGGCGATTGCACGCTCGATCCTGCGGCCCATCCATGCCACGGTTCAGTTGATCCAGGACGTGGCCGAAGGCGAGGGAGATCTCACCCGCCGGCTCGACGAACAGGGCCGGGACGAACTGGCAACGCTCAGCCGGTCATTCAACACCTTCGTGGAGAAGCTGCACGACATGATGATCGACATTCGCCGCTCGGCCACCGCCGTGACCAGCGCCTCGCAGCGCGTGGCGGCCAGCGCCGAACAGATCTCGAGCGGCGCCCAGGAGCAAGCCTCGAGCCTCGAGCAGACGGCGGCCAGCCTGGAAGAGATTACCGCCGCGGTCAGGCAGAACTCGCAGAACGCGCAGCAGGCGGCGCAGCTGGCGCAGACCTCGCGCAACACGGCCGAGCAGGGCGGCCAGGATGTTCAGCAAGCCGTTGCAGCGATGCGGGAGATCAACACGGCCTCGAAGCGGATTGCCGAGATTATCACCACCATCGACGAGATCGCCTTTCAGACGAATGTGCTGGCCCTCAATGCCGCGGTGGAAGCCGCGCGCGCGGGCGAGCAGGGACGGGGCTTCGCTGTGGTCGCGGCCGAGGTGGGCAACCTTTCGCAGCGCTCGGCGGCGGCCGCGAAGGAGATCAAATCGCTCATCAACGAGGCGGTGGTGCTGGTGGATGAAGGAGGCGTTCAGGTCAACCGCTCGGGCCAGACCTTGAGCGACATCGTGACGTCGGTCAAACGTGTGACCGACATCGTGGGCGAGATCGCAGCGGCATCCACCGAACAGGCCACCGGCGTGGAGCAGGTGAACACGGCCGTGACCCAGATGGACTCCGTGACCCAGAACAACGCCTCCGAGACCGAGGCGCTCGCGGAGACGGCCTCGACGTTGTCGAGCCGGGCACACGACCTGCTGAGCGTGGTGAGCCGCTTTCGCCTGAGGGAGCGGGGAAGTCAGGCGGAAGACGAGGGCACGGCACCCCCCCGGCGCCACGTGGTGCCCCCGCCCGCCCGACGCCCGTTCCGGAAGGCAAGCCCATCGCGGGTGCGCCGCCCCGAGCCCGAGGCCTCGGGGGGGGCGGCAGAGATGGATCGCATCATGTCCGAGGCCGGAGGAGGCGGGGGCTCGGCCGGAGCCATGGATGGGTTCGAGGAAGTGTGAGTCACCTTGGAACCTGCGTTGGATAGCGGGGCGGAGCCGCTTGGCCCTGCGTCGCCCAAGATGTCCGATCGCGCGTTCGCCGATCTCAGCGAGGTCGTCAGGCGGATCTGTGGCATTCATCTGGCGTCGCACAAGCGGGTGCTGCTCGAGTCGCGCTTGGCGCGCCGCTTGCGCGCGCTCAGCCTTCCCAACTTCGAGGCGTACATTCAGCATCTGCGGGGTCTCTCGGCGAATGCCGACGAGTGGTCGCAGCTCACGAACGCCATCACGACCAACAAAACCGAGTTCTTCCGCGAGCCCCACCACTTCAAGGTTCTCGTCGACGACGTGCTTCGCCAGGCGTTGACCCGGCCGGGCCCGCGCACCCTGCAAGTGTGGAGTGCGGGATGCTCGACCGGCGAAGAGCCCTACACCATCGTCATGGCGCTGCACGAAGCGGGTGCTTTCGCGTCGGGGGTCGAGGTGAAAATCTACGCCACCGACATCGACACGGACGTGTTGCGCCGGGCCCGCGAGGGCGTGTACGACGGCGAGCGCATGAAGGGGCTCTCCCGCGAGCAGCTGCACCGGCACTTCCTGCGGGGCAAGGGCAAGAGCGAGGGGCTGTGGAAGGTCAAGGCACACCTTCAGCAATCGATCGAGTTTCGCAAGGTGAACCTCACGGCGCCTCCCTGGCACATCCCCGATGGCTTCGACGTGATCTTTTGTCGCAATGTGATGATCTACTTCGACAAGGTCACCCAGAAGCGGCTCGTGGAGGGTTTTGCCGACCACCTCAAGCCCGGCGGAACGCTGTTCGTGGGGCACTCGGAGTCACTGCAAGATCTCACGTCGCGCTTCGTTTCGATGCGCAACACCGCGTACCGGCTTGCAGGGGATGCCGGAAACCCCGTGGTGCGCGCAAAACCCGTGCTTTCCGAGCAAGTGCACCGGATCGTGGTGGGCGACGTATTTACGTCCCCTCACCCAAGTACCGTGTCGACGCTGCTTGGCTCCTGTGTGGCGGCTTGCCTTTTCGATCCCGTGGCGAAGGTGGGCGGCATGAATCACTTCCTGGTCCCCGACGCCGGCGACGACGGACCGAATGCGCTTCGTTATGGCGTTCATGCGATGGAGCGGCTCATCAACGATCTGCTCAACCTGGGCGCCAACAAGCGGCGCCTGAAGGCCAAAGTCTTCGGGGCCTGCGAGATCCTGAAGATCGCGTCAGGCGTTCCCCAGAAGAACGCCAACTTCGTCTTCGCATTCCTGAAAAAGGAAGGCATTCCGGTGGCGGGGCAGCGCCTGGGCGGGGAGCGGCCCATGCAGGTGATGTTCAAGACCGATTCGGGACAGGCCTTCGTGCGTGTGAGGCCCGAGGCCGTCAAGCAAGTCCTGCGTCAGGAGGCGCAGGCCGTCTCCCGCTTCGAGGAGTCCATCGCCCCCAAGGGAGGCGAGATCGAGCTGTTCTGAGGCGGCGCCCGCGGCTGGCGCTCATCGGGTCGTGAGGCGTTCGACCTCCCGCATGACCGCTGCCGCGTCCACCTTTTTGCGGTAAGGCACCACGGGCAGCCCCGGCGGCAGTTCGGATGCGGCGCAGGCGCGATCGGCGTCGAGGCACAGCACGAGATTTTCCACACCGGTGGCACGGAGCCGCGCGAGCTTGTCCGAAAGATAGCGTTCGGTCCAAAAGCCGACGAGCTCGACGAACGCCCGCCGCTCGGGAAAGATCCGGTGCTGCAGCAAAAAATCGGGAAACACCAATGTACCGGCCGCGGCAAGAGGCTCGGGCTCGCGGATCACGTCCCAATCGGGTGCCACCACGGCCACCTCGGCAGCGAAGCGGGCCTCGAGGCGGCTGTCGAAGGCGCGCGGGGGCGCCGCGGGAAAGAGCGGGGCCGTGTGGTCGAGCGACACGTCGCAGAGCTGCCCGCGCAGCTGGGCTGAGGCCGAGAGGGAAAAGCGCGGGCACCAGGCGAGGTGGGGCACGAGGCTTGCCAGCGCGCGCCCGTAGAGCAAGGTGTGACGGAACAGCGAAAACGGCCCCGAGATCTCCACGTGGGGCTCGGAGGCGTCGGCCTTGACCACGCACATCAGGCCCTGAAGCTTTGCAATCTTAACAATGTTGCGCGTGTTGCCGAGAAGCTGGAGCTCGACCGCGGCGGCCCGCATGAGCGCCGCCTGCGCAATTGCCAGGTTCGTACGCAGCGCCAGCTCGCGGGCCGAAGGCAGGGGGCAAGGCGCCTCGAGCCGCCGCTCCCCTGGCAGGTCGGCAAAGAGGGCCTCCTCGATGCCGGCGGCCTCGATGCCCAGGGCCTCTGCCACGTCCGCGAAGACGCGTTCGCGTGGGGCACCGGCTGCGGCTGCGGGAAATACGTGCTCCCGCAGGCGCGCGGGGGAGGGCTTGCCCAGCTTGAGCGGGCGCCAGAGCCGCAGCCACACCCGGGCCGCGGCCCGCCGCTTGAACGGAGGAGCCTCGCCGACAAGGGGCTCGGAGAGCCGCTCGGCGAGCTGACGTCGTTTGGCCCCTGAAAGCGGGCGCGTGGCCTCGATGAGGCCGCTCAGCCAGGGCTCGTCTTGCGGGCCGAGAAAATCGAAGTGGGCTCGGGTGCCCAGGATCCTAAGGGGAAGGTCGGCGTCGCGGAGCAAGACGGCACCATCTCCTTTCCGATTGCCACACCTCGCTCGTGCCTTGCACCACGAGCTCGTAGACAATCGCCTGTTTGCCGGGGGCAGGCCGGAGCAGGCGTCCCACCCGTTGCGTGTGTTCGCGTTCCCCGAGCCGCCCCGCCACCACGATGCCCACGTCGGCCTCGGGCACGTCGAGCCCCTCGTTCAGCACCTGCGCCGAGACCAGCGCGGCAAGCTCACCCCGCCCAAAGCGCGCCAGCATCGCCTGCCTTTCCTTGCGGGTGATGTCGCAGGTGAGCGGCATGATGAGATGCTCGCGTGCCACGGCGTAGGCGGTTTCGTTGTCAGCCACGAACACCAGCGTGCGCCTGTGTTGGTGGTCGCGCAGAAGCTCTGCCAACGCACGCCGCTTGCAACGCGGAAACGCGAGCAGATGCCTCGCCCGCCGCCACGCCGCCAGCCCGCGACGGCCTTCGTTGGTGCCGGCGGCCAGGCGCACGAAGTCCTCCCACTGGCCCCGGGGGTGTTTGAGCCGAAAGAGCCCGAGCGCCTCCCGGTAAACGCTCACGAGCGCGTCGTAAGTGGCGCGTTCGTCGTCGTCGAGTGACAGCGGGATCTGCACACGAGAAAAGGGCGCCAGGTTCTCGGATAGATCCGCCACGTCCAGCGTGAACACGGCGGGCCCGATGAGGCGCGCCAGGGCCATCGCCGCAGGGCCCGGAGGTGGCGGGGTGGCGGTGAGCCCGAGGCGCAGGGGCGCGATCGACATCTCGAGCGCTTCGTCGAAACGGGAGTTGCCGAAGTGATGGGCTTCGTCGATCACCAAAAGACCAAAGGCGTTGCCGAGCTTTGCCATGTGCTGGGTGGCGCTGGCGTAGGTGGCCACCGTGAGGGGCGCCAGTGTGCGGTCCCCATCGCCCAGACAGCCGATGGGACCCGCATACACGTTCGCCAGCGTGTTCACCCACTGGGCGAGCAGCGCACGCGTGGGCACCAGGCAGAGCGCGGGGGTGGCCGTGCAGGCGAGCGCGGCCAACGCCAGGCGGGTTTTCCCCGTGCCGGTGGGCAGCGACACCACGCCCCGCCTGCCGTTTTTGCGCCAGGCCTCGAGCGCGGCTCGTTGGTAGTCCCGCAGCGGCAGTGGTGCAAATCCGGACGGCTGTGCGAAGAGCGGGCGGAGCGTGTCGTCGAACGCGACACCCTTTTGCCGGAGGACCCGCCGAATAGGGTACGCGAGCCGGGCGGGCGCGCGAAAGGCATTGACCCGGGGATCCCAGCGCAGCGCCGGGATCTGGCCGGGATCGATCTCAGGCGGCGGATCGTGCAACAGCACGGTGCCGCGATCGAAGACGAGTTGCATGCGGCCGCCATGTTGCGAGCGGCGTGCCAGGTATTGTGTTCGCCGTCTTCCGCGCCCCTCTCACCAGGACTTGCCGAGCCGAATGTTGACGACGGGGAAAGGTTCGAGTTCGTTCTTCGTACCTTCGCCTTCTTTCACGTAAAGCACGCCACCCCCATTGCTGGCTGAACTCGGCATCACCCCCGGGGCCGATACGGCCAACACGTACACGCGCGCGCAGCTGGCGGCCGCCACGAACATCGAGCCCCTGCCGCGTGGATTCTCCTGTTGGTGGTGGGCCTCATCGAGGCGCGTTCGCACGAACGCCCGATCTTGCTGACGGAAGGCTTTGCCCGCACGGGGCACACGCGGCGGGCGGAGTTCTAACGGGTGCTGGCCAACGCGGAAGAGCGGCTCGCCGGCACGTTCGTCGAGCTGGCGGGCCTGTTCATGAAGCCCGCCGAGGTCCAGGAACGGCTGGACAGGCTGGCCACGGTAGAGGCCGAGATCGTCGAAGGCCCCGGGTTCGGCAGCCGCGTGCACTGATCGAGTCGTGGCGGTCAGCGGCACGGGAAGCGTTGAGCCACGCATGCCGCAGAGGCGTAGCTTTCTGGCCAACTCTGGTTAAGATACACCAAATGGCGTCCGTGTCGAATCAGCAACTTCTTTCCCCTCTAGAGAAGCCGCCGCAAGCTTTCTCGCTCACTGTGAGGAAGATTCTTGGGAAGGTGGAAGCAGCCGAAATTCGCGTTCCGGACTTTCAAAGGCCTCTGCGATGGAAAGCGAGCGACGTAGTAAAATTGTTCGACAGCGTCCTCAAAGGCTACCCTATAGGCTCACTGCTCTTCTGGAAGAAGGATGCTCCTGCGGATGAGAGTTTCCGAATCGGCAATGCGCGACATCCAGTTCCAAAGAAAGACGGAGCGTGGTTCATTGTAGACGGTCAGCAAAGAACAACGGCTCTCGCGGCCGCGCTCTTGGACCTGGACCACCGCGGGGACAATCGCTGGATCGTTCGGTACGACCCGATTGAAATGCAGTTCTTGTCGGGAGAGCCATCGGGAGACGAAAAGGGACGGCATGTACCCCTCCGAACGCTAGGCGACTTGAAGCGGCTCGGCAGATGGCTTAGGGACTGCGAACTCGACGTTGCCATGCAAACACAAGTTGAAGATGTTCAGCAGCGCATCCTGGACTTCGAGGTCCCTGCCTACCTCATGGACACGGACGACCCCGAGGGGCTAAAGGGGGCGTTCGCCCGACTAAACAGCACGGGCGTCAGAATGCGCCCTGATGAGGTATTTCAGGCTCTGCTCGGAACGCGAGCACACACGGCAGGCAAGCTGGACCTGCAACGGCTTCAAGAGAGCTGTGACCTGGACGGATTCGGTCAGCCGCCTAGACCCGAAGTCTTGAAAGCGGTTCTGGCCATGAGCGGCCTAGATCCCTCGAGGAGATTAGAGGACCTTGGAGAGAAGGCGGTATCCCATCTCGTCGGAGAGTTCGATGCGACGGAGGCACTCCAGGCCACTGTTGCATTTCTGCAGACCCCTTCTGACAGTGACGACTCCGGAGCCGGCATCCCCTCGTACGGCTTCATTCCTTACCCAATAGCGTTCGTCCTGCTTGCGCGGTGGTTCTATCTTTTTCCGGAGACAGACAAGCTCACCCGACGCGAACTCTCTAAGTGGCTCTGGCGCGGCGTTGTCACTGGAGTCCATCAGCGAGCAGCGGTGTCGAAGATGCGGCTGCAGTCTCGCAGCATAGTCGAGGACGATTTCGAAGGATCTTTGAAGAGACTCCTGGACTCGGTAAACGAGCCACTGCACGTCGATTGGACGCTCCAGCCGTTTTTCTCGCGGAACGCCGCAAGCAGAGTGGAACTACTTACTCTGCTCGCGCTAGAACCGTCGGACCGTAGAGGGAAGGTGTCCTGGAAGGCGCTTGTGTCTGATGGCGAGCGAGTAGCCCGCGAGATCTTTCGAAGCAAAGCCTGGGAAGGACTCGAGCTGGAATCGAAGCAAGCGGCACGAACCGCAGCGAACAGAGCTCTGCTAGACGCGCGCCACACGGGTCTCAGCAGTGAATTCAAGACCTGGTCGTTTGAGCATGATCGGGCAGCACTCGAATCGCATCTCATCGACAAAATCTCGTTTGAACACTTGATTAGGAACGATGTCGCGCAGTTCCTCATTCACCGTGGGAATCGGGTGCGCACGGCAGTGTCCAAGTTCCTTTCGGTCAAAGCGGGTATTGGAGAACCGCGTCTCCGTCCAGTTGACACTTATCTAGATCACGCGGACTCTCCAGAGTCGGATTGAACAGGAGCTTTCGCGGCATGACCATGAAGGTGACGCTACCGGCAGTTCAAGTTGGGACTCTGGAGCGGACTCGTACCGGCCTGGTAAAATGGATTCCGGATATGGCTTGGGAACAGACCCGGCAGCGTCCACGGCTTGGGATAGGTTTTCTGCGCTCGCCTGGTCCCAGACAATCGGGCACCGGTTTGCTCCCCTGGTTCGAGAACCTCCTCCCGGAAAAAGGCAGCATTTTGCGAGAGAAGCTCTGCGCCGCTCACGGGCTTAAGGAAACAGACTCCTACAGGCTACTTGGGGCTCTCGGAGTGGATCTTTCGGGAGCAGTTGAAGTGTCAGTTGCCACGCCGTCCAGCCCTGCTTCGGCAAGAGTTTTCCCAGAGAATGCAGCGCCCTCCGACCAATTCCGGTTCTCACTCGCTGGCATGCAACTGAAGTTCTCAATGTCGATGGTGCGCGATAAACTGAGTTTGGCGGCAGAAAGAGGTGCCTCGCAGTGGATCGTCAAACTGCCAGGAACCCGCCATTCAGAACTTCCGGAAGTGGAGCACGCAACGATGGAATGGGCAAAGGGCGCCGGCTTCGACGTTCCTCCTAACATGGTAGTTCAGACCTCCAACTTGCTGGGGTTGCCGACCAGTTGGATAGAAGACGTACCCGACGCATTTGCGATCGAGCGTTTCGATCGACGCGTAGACGGCTCAAAGATACATCAGGAAGATCTTTGTCAGGCGCTTGAGCTCCTTCCGGACCACAAATACGGAGATTCTGGGTCAAACCGAATCGGGTTTGACGGCGCATTGAAGTTTGTGAGCGACGTCGCAGGCGAAGATCAAGGACGGGAAATGGCCCGCAGGATCGGCTTCGTAATTGCCTCTGGGAATACCGACGCTCACCTTAAGAACTGGAGTCTCCTTTGGGGAAATGCGGACCTGCCTACTTTGACGCCCTGCTATGACTTCGTCAGCACAATAACCTGGGCCAACTCATACGGCTGGGAGCTTGCAAACGGTCCTGAACTGGGGCTCACTTTAGGGGGGGCCAGGAGGTTTTCCGCCGTATCACCCGAGTCCCTTCTGGCGCTTGTGAAGCGTTCGGGGCTGGCATGGTCTGCCTCAGAAGTGCGTTCTGGGATTGAGCGCGCGCGTGATGCCTGGGCGTCTTGCCAGGATGGAATGCCCGAAACAATGAGGCGCGAACTGTCGAAGAACTGGATGCGCGTTCCTCTTTTAGCCGAGATGAGGCCGAACAATCTGAGCACGTCAACGCTCTGAATTGGACGCAGTGCCTTGGCTTCTCTGGGCGTGCTGCATCTGTTTGCCGTCGATATGCGGCCTGACGTCGCGCCAAAGCCTCGAACCTACGTGCCCTATCCGTGGCTGAAAGAGAAGAGGTGCTCGCGACGCTGAATGAGCTGCGATTCTGCAATCTGGCGCCAGTCGAGGTGTTTGCCGCGCTCCTCGATGAGGGCAAGTATCTCTGCTCCGAACGAACGATGTGTCGTATTCTCGGCGCCAACGCCCAGGTTCGTGAGCGACGCCGACAGCCGTGCCACCCCGCAGTATGCAGCCCCTGAACTCATGATGATAACCCCTTCTCTGAGGCTCAGTTCAAGACACTGAAGTACCGACCAGCCTTTCCCGAACGATTCGCGTCGATCGAGCACGCGCGCCAGTTTCTGCGGGAATTTTTCACCTAGTACAACACTCAGCACCACCACAGCCGGCTTGCCCTGCTCACGCCGCACGACGTCCATCATGGCCTTGTCGACGAGCGGCTGGCGCATCGTGCTCGCGTCCTCGACGCCGCTTATGCCGCCAATCCACACCGCTTCGTCAACAGAGCGCCCAAGCCCCGGAAGCCGCCCGAGACGGTTTGGATCAACCCACCGAAACCGAACAGCACCACAGAGGAGACGCAACAGTAAACTTCCATAACGCTGGTCTCAAAGTCATTGACAGGTTCCGCCCTACGAGCTGAAACTCGAGTACTTCAGGAATGACGCTGGTCGAAGCGCCACGCAGTAATTCTCATTGGAAATCAGACGTTGATCGTCGAGACGGACCCGCCTTCCGGTAAGAAGGATGAACCTGAAATCCTGACGTTCACGGTCCACGTTCCGGCGCAAGGCGATCGGGTGCGCGTGACGGCACCGAAGGAGGGGGCGCTGGTGCTTGGTGACGCCGAAACCCCGTTCTCAAGATGAACGTACCGCTCGAGCGCGGGCACGGTGCGCCGATCCCTTGGCCAGGGCTGGGCCGTGGACGGCGCCGGACCCAACCGGAGAAGATCACTCTTGCAAGAGGGCGTCTCCGGTCAGAGTATCGCGTCATGAACCGGTCGCTCGAGTTTTACGCGCACAATAAGGGTACTTCGTCGCAGATTCGGTACTGCTTGACGATGGGGGCGCTCGCCATGCTCTTGGAGCTGACCGCTGGGACGCTCGGCTGCAAGCGGGGGAGCGAGCCGTCGCCGCTCCCGGTAGCACCGCCGTCCCCAACCAAGGTGGCGGAGCCAATCCAAGGCGGATCCCATCAGGGCGCCGACGAGCCAGACGCCTACGCACTCGTGATCGCATCTGGGAAGAAGTTGGAGGAGGTCGAGCAACGGGTACACGCATTCCCGAAGCCTGAGGTCCTGAGGCTGAGTGAGGGGTTTCCGCGCGTGCTGGCTCCGAATGAGGCCGGCGGAATTGGGAACGAGGAACGAGTGGCGGTGCTTGGAGTATGCGCAGACAAAGAGGATGCGGAGGCAGCGCGTGAAGTAGCCGTGGTCTTCAGCTCGGACGCCGTGACGGTGAAAACGGTCAAGGCCCCGGCGCTGACCCCCACCTGCCCTCAACTCAAGTTGGCGACAGGAGGCAACTTTGGCAAAGTGAAGGCCCGTGCCCCCGTGCGGAAGGACCTGCCTTCCATCGAGTGGGTCGTAAGGTCGGGCCGGGCGCCGTGGAAATGCTTGAAGCACACGGTCTCAATCGAACGCGACAAGTTCCCGCTTTGGGTGCGCGTGTTCGAGGACAACTGCGGCGTCGGCGAGAGCCGGTACAAGCGAGAGCACAGAGAGCGGTGGACGCCGGCTCCCTACGCTCGCTGGAACGGTCCCGATGGCGAGCCGACCGAGTGGTACCCCTTCAAAGGGGATCCTGACAGAGCTCCCGATCCGGACAGCGACGACGTAGGGGTCAACCGAGAGTTCTCCTTCCGGCTACTCGAGGTGAACACGCGCTGGCTGCTGGTCGTGGATACCTTCGGCGATGTCACCGACGAGTACTCTTTCTCCAGGACGCAGACCCTGCTCGAGCAGGCTGCGAATGAGCTGGAGGTTTTCAAGCACTACCCGGTGAACATCTTTGCTTCGACGTTGATCTTCGATGTTAGGGCAGGGGACGTCCGTGTGGTTCTCAACGAACCTCGCTGGTGGGGATCCAACAGCTTGGCGGTATTTCCATCAGACGGCGGATGGCCGCCGGAAAGACTGACTCTTACCTATTCAGTCTACCGCAACGAGAACTTTACTCGCTGGTCAGATCCTCAGAGCGCAACCTATCGGTGGTCGCCAGAGAAGGGCCTGTACGAATTCGAGACCGCTAATCCGCTGGATGCGGGAGAGCCAGTCAGGTACAGATGGACACGGTCAGCAGCGAAGGGAATATATGAACTCGAGGTGCTGAGAGCGCCGGATGCCAAACAGCCATAGGCAGGTGCAGGCGCCATGTCAGTCAATTTCCAGAAGTCGGTCGATGACTATAAGAACCAGGACGGAGTGGAGCTCCACTTTGGATTGGCTGACCGTGAGCTGTTGCGCGGAGAGAATTTCCTCACCAAGCAGTTTGGTGACCCTTACGACAAGGACTTCCTAGAGAAACTGACTCTGCCCCTTTGCCCAAGAGATTTCGGGTTCACTCGCTCCGAGCCGCAGGTTCGGTACCACAAGGACCTCTTCCCCCTCGTCACCTACGCTCTTCGAGAAGTTCAGAAGATCGCTGCCTCCATAGGGTACGAACTTCGGCGTCTAAATGGCTACTACTTCCGGTACGCAAGGTGCGGCCGAACGAAGAAGGAGCTCCGAGACAACAAGAAGTTCGAGGAAGAAGCCTGGCGTTGGTACAGAGAGCGCCACCCCGGTGCTTCATCATGGGACAAGTTGTTTCACATCGCTCTTGCCGAGTACGACCGAGATGTACGAGGTGCGAAAGCGACAGAGTCGGCGCATCCCTCGAATCACGCATTCGGGATCGCTTTCGACATTAATCCCTCCGAGAACGATCTCAACCACTTCAAGTTCGACATGCCGGTAGAGATCGTCACTTTCCTTCGAAAGCTTGGCTTTTTCTGGGGTGGCCATTTCAACGAACCGGACGCCATGCACTTTCAGTTTGGGCTCGAGAACCCGAAGGGCGCCGTCCCCGGCGTCTCGGCCCCCATGGGTGGCAGGAGCTGCCGGTTTCCCCTGGGAGATCCGAACCGTATGGGATCCCCCCTGAGAGCCTATTGGAACGTCGAGTCCAACGAGACGGGCGTTGGCGGCTACTACGGACTTGGCCTCAATCGCAATCTGCATGGCGGGGTGCACATGTTTCCGGAGGGGCCGACGCCGGCGCCCGTTCGGAGCATGGCCCCTGGGTACATCGCGGCGGTGCGCTTGTCGCAGCGCCAGGAAGCCAGCCCCGCCATGACCTTCGCCCAAAACTGGAACGGGTTCGTGCTCGTCCGTCATGACATCCGTTGGCGCGATTCGGGGAAAGAGGAGTTCAGCGACAAGAAGGCCCTGCCGCTCTACTCGCTCTACATGCACACGGCGCCCCTGTCGTTCGAGCCCCCAGCGACACCGCCCGAGCCCAGGGGAGGTGACAAGAAAGGGGCCGAGACGCCGGTGGTGCCCTGGTTCCAGTCGCTGCTCGAGCAGCGCTACGGCACGTTCACGAAGATCGACGAGGACGCGGAGGGCGCGGCGGGGACCACCTACTGGTCGAAGGTCCCGGTCACAGGTAAATTTCAGCCCGGCCAGAGCTTCGCCGTCCACGGCGCCCCGAAGCCGATCGTTCCGCTCGACGACCTCGACGAGAACCGGAGGGAGCGTTGGCTCTTCAAGGAGAAGCCCCTGGACGTCGGCAAAGTCATCGAGGCGTTGCAGAAAGGGCAGATCGTCAGTTTCGACGAGCCGTTCTTCCCGGTGGCTGAGGGCGAGATGATCGGACTGGTCGAGCGGCCCCCACCGGGCGCTGCACCGCCGGCGGCGCCGCGCGCGGGTGACAAAGCCGCCCCAGCAGCGGCGCCCACTCCCGCGTTTGTCCATTGGGAGGTCTTCTCCCCTGCGCAGGACGGGGGCAGCAGCGTGCGTGAGGTGCTTCGCCTCACGGGAGATCACTTCCCGGAACTAAAGAAGGCGTTCTCGGCCGACAAGCTCATCAAGGAGACCACGGAGGACAACTTTCTCGAGTTCGACGAGATCAAGGGCAAACTGCTGCCGGCGCTTTCCCCCTCCGACCGCAAGGTCCTCGAAGCCGCGGTCGACGCCTGGAAGGAGCGGCAGCAGTCGTTGGGCTTCGTCGACCTGGGCCGCCGCTCGGACATCATCGACCTCTTCGGAGATGGCGCCTCGTTTGCGCCCAAAAAGCGATGCGACGCCACCGGAGATTTTGTCGGCAAACCCTTCACGTACCCCGTTCAGATCGAGGTCGAGCGCGACGGCTTGGCGGAGTCGTCTCGTCTGGCTTCCGACGGCCCCTACGAGCTGAAGCTCGAGTACTTCAAGGATGACGCTGGTCGAAGCGCCACGCCGTATGGAACCCTCATTGGAAAGCAGACATTGATCGTCGAGGCGGGCCCGCCGTCCGGCAAGAAGGATGAACCTGAAATCCTGACGTTCACGGTCCACGTTCCGGCGCAAGCCGATCGGGTGCGTGTGACGGCACCGAAGGAGGGGGCGCTGGTGCTCGGTGACGCCGAAACCCCCGAGCCCGACGCCGCTGGGACGGGGCTTTTGGCCGACATGGCGGCCCAGCGCTGGCGTGGAGCGCGGCTCACGCACCTTTCCGAATGGTCGCCCAAAGCGGTCGAAAAGCTGCTCGGAAAGCTGAAAACGGAGGGGATCTTCACCGCCGAGGCCGACGCGAAGGCTCAGAAGGAGATCGCGTGGTGGAAGGACGATGCGTGGAGCGTCTTCCGCTCGAAAACAGCTGACGCAGAGTGGCTCAACATGAAAGCGGTCGGCATACCGCTGCTTCATGACAACAAGGAAACGGTGAAGGCGGCGGGCAGCAAGGGGAGTCTCTTCGGTGATCAGCTGCCGCCGGACGCACACGTCGACAACCTCCACCCCGTCACGATGGTCTGGCTGCTCTCGATCCTCCAGAAGAAGGGGCTGCTGGAGCTGCAGGTCGCAAGGCGCGCCATCTTCCGAAAGGAGGACGCCGATCCCGTGGCCATGGGCTGGATCGTCCACGGCGGGCGTTCGCGCGTCGAGCTTGGCACCCCGGTGCACGTGCTCGTCATCAACGATGACTTCGGATACGACCCCACGGTCGCGTTGACGATCAAGGCGCAAGGCGCGGGGCTCTCCTTGCCCATCGCGAACCGTGCGCCGTACGGCCCGAACGGGGTGTTCGTCAAGGCGTTGGCCGTGGACTTCTGGGGCTCGTTCAAGCTCCAGCTCCACGGTGCGAAGAACGCACCGAAGCGGCTCGGCCCGGAGACTCTCGAGATCGCTGCGCCCATGCTCCGCGACACCGATGCGGACGATCTCGCGGCCTCCCGTTACCGCCCCCGGCGTTCCGGATCGGGGTTGGTGTGGTGTGTGAAGGCCGACGAGCACGCGCCGCTTCCGCGGCTTCTCAATGGCTTCGTCGCTGTCGAGGTGAGCACCGATGGCAAGTCTTGGTCCGAGCCAACCGTGAACGGGAAGAATAGGTGCGTACCTGCCCAGGCGCGGACCCTTTCGTTCCAAACGCCGGTGGAGATCACCCAAGACGTGGTGGTGGAGGACGACGTCGTGGTTGGGATCGCGAAGACCTTTGGCAAAGGAACGCCGAAGGTCACGAAAAACATTGAATACGCGGAGCTGCAGCGGGCGTACACCGATCTTTCGGTCTCGTGCGCGCTCGCCGACGCGCTCCACGAGATTGGATGCCGCGACGGAGACATCAAGAGCCTCGACCATGCAGGGATGAGCGCAACCATTGCGGTGCCGGCGAGCTGGCGGCGCGTTCACGAGATTGCGACGAAGGCGCTTGCCAGTGATCGGTTCTCGAAGGTGGCCATCGTCGGGCAACAGGCGCCGCTCACCGAAGACGAGCTCGACGAAAACGTCAGGATGCCCGAGACCGAGCGGCTCAGCTCGCTTTTGCGCCAGGGGCTCGAGCTCACGGTGAAACCCACCGGCGTCGCCGCCTGCAAGAACCTGCTGATCGAGGGCCTTCGGATCGAGGGGAGCCACATCAGGGGCTTTGAGGGTACGTCGCAACGGATCACGAGCCAGCTCACTCTGGCAGCGTTCGTTCGCAAGGCGCCCGCGCGGATCAGCTGCGTGCTCGCCAACGGCCTCGAGCAGCTGCGCGGCAAGGCAAAACGGTGCGTCGTTTCCCGGCTCTCTTGGGATGGAAGCAAGTGTGTCATCGATGGCGATGGTGCCTTCGCCGCCGCCCAGGAGATCTCGGCGTTCGCCGACGTTTCCGTGGTCGAGGAGAACAAGCGCAAGAAGCTGGTCCTTTTTGCCCCGGCCCAACAAGGCGTGGTGGTCCGCTTCGATCCAACACAACTGCTCGAGGAGATCCGGGCGGAAGAGTCGAAGGGGGGACGGCTACGAACGGACGACGGGCGGTTGCATTACCGATTCTCGTTTTGCGCCGTGAACGGAGCGTCGCTTCGCGCCCCCGGGGTAGAATTCGGCGGCGGGCCCGCGGGCGTCGACCAGGACCTGTTCGGCTCGCTGGCTGGATCCTCGCAAGCGGTCATTGCCCGCTGCGCCGGGGCGTCTGGTGTTCTCACGCCCAAGAGATTCGGTCCGATCACCGCCAAGCTCATCGAAGACGAAATCGTGGTCAATGTGCCGCTCGTGGGCGGTGCCGACCTGTGGGTCGGGACGGCAATTTCGTTCAAGGCCGATCCCAGCGACGGCAAAAAGCCAAGCCGCGTGGTGGTCAAGCCAGGCGTGACCAGCGTCGGCCAGACGTTCAAGCGGCGCGGTGAGGCGCCCCTCGAGGTGACCGTGGAGCCGGACGGGACCGGAGGAGGCGGGGCCAAGCTCAAGGCATCGCTCAAGCTCCTGCTCGAGCCCCGCATCCTGGCTGAGCCGCAGATGGCCGTGGCCGAGGAGGACGGATACCTCGTGCTGTGGTGCCGCACCGAAGGCATTCCCGCTGCCCGGGGTGCACAACCCGAGCTCCCGTTCGCGTACGGCGGCCGGGGCGCTGGCAAGGTTGTCAGCGTTCGAGGCGCCAGCAGGAAACACGTCCCGCTCGTACTCGAGGTCGTTCCGGAGCGGGTCACGCCACCCCTGTCGCCGCTGCCGTTGCCTGTGAGCTACTACGCTCCCGTCCATAAAGGAGGTGGCTTGGTGGACCCAAACGGAGTTTTCGCCGCACGGATCCAAGCCAATCTCGTCGCGCCCGGGGCGTACTACAAAGTTTCCCTGAAGGCGCCCGGGCTGCCCCACATCCGGCCCGTGAATCGGCAAGTCATGCTGAGAGCGGGCTCGCCCAAGGGCCCACTGCTGTGACCTCACCGCTCGCCCCTGTGACGGAGAACCGCCATGCCTGAAATCGGAAGCCGCAGCGCCACGCCCGTCGAGGGGCTCACGTTCGAGCTTGGCACGATGAACAGGTTTCGCCTGCGCGCCACGACGCGTGTGCGACCTCGGCTCTCGCCGTGTTCGCCCGCTGTCGTCGTCACCAAGCTGCAACAAGAGCTCACGCTCGAGGGCACGGCGGACAACCTGGACCGCGAGGTGCGCGCGAGCCTCATCTGGCTCATCCAGATGGGCAGCGAGGTTCGCCGAGTCCAGCACACCGCGGGCGTGGTGTTGGTCCCCGCTGGTGACAAGGGTGGCCAGCTGGCTGCGGTCCCGTTCGAGGTGCGCGAGCTGCGGCCTTCGGCGCCGGGAGCCAAGGAGGAACCCAAGCCGGCCCCGCTGACCTGCGACGTCTTGACACTGGGGCTGACGGGCCAGGGGCAGATTGGCTTCTGCATCGAGCCTGAAGACGGGGCGACGGAGCCGTGCGAGCTCGCAGCTGGTGAGGCGGGTGCGTCGTTCGATGTGCCGGTTTCAGCGACGGTGGTGGCGCCGGACGGACGCACGCCGCTCGATCCTGCGACCATCCTGGTCGGGCGCAAGCTCGCGCTTCGCATAGAGGCGGGTGCGCCGTTCGCCAACCGGGAAGCCGAGTTGCACGTGTGGGAAAGTGAAACATCCCCGACCTCCTACGAGGATGAGCTCGCCATGGGGGGCTACAAGACGACGTTCACCATGGGCAGTGAGCCGCACGTCGAGGTGCTGCGCCTGGGCGTCGACGGCGGACGGCTTTGGTACAGCATCGGCGAAACCGCGAAGCTCCGGTTCCGCTACCGCGTGCGCGCGCTCGGCGACGATCACCTGCCCGTGCCGGGCTCGCAGCCCATCTGTGCGGGCTTGGTCGCCGAGGTGGAGCCCCCTCGGTTGACGAAATGGACCATCGCTCGCCAGGAGCCTGCCGCTCCTGCGCCCGACGCGCCCTCGGATGGGGCGCTCCACGCAGCTGTTGCGGGCCAGGTCACGCAGATCGCATCGGACTTTGGCCTCACCTTCGATGTGGCGTTGTACCTTCAGGAACCCGAACCGGTCGGGATTCGGCCCCTGGACATCGGTTGCTCCGTTCAGCTGAACCAGGGCGCCCCGGCCGCAACCGAACCCGGCACGTTCTCCGGCTCGCTGACCATCGGTGGAGAAGAGGCGGGCTACCTGCGCGACCACGCCCATGCGGCCGTGTTCGCCACCATCGCATTCCCCCCGGGGCCGAATGCCAAGGAACCCTTCGGGAGCTTCATTGCGTACACGGCCAACATGGCGCAAGCGCTACAGCCGGACGGTTTCGCTCCCTTCGTTGCGGGTGGTTTGGCGACGCCCGATACCGGCAGGGCCGTCTGCACCCAGTTGCTCTCGTACGGGGGCGACCTGGCAGCGCTCGCCTCGAGCGCGGTGCACGTTCCAGAGGCCAAGAAGAAGGAATTTCACCTGATGGTCGCAGCCATCTGGGGCGAAGCCTGCGGACAAAGCGAGGTCGCCTGGCGCGCGCTTGCTCACCTCATCATGAACCGCGCCGCAAACAAGCACCGTGGGCAGGACACGGTGGAGGGAATCGTGCTGCACACGGGCTTCGATGCGACGAGGCCTCGGAGCAACCCCGCTGACCCCTGGCTGTTCGGCGCGGCGCTCGCCCACCTTGAAAAGAAAACGCCTCTGGAGCGCCCGGACCAGGCCCTGCGTCTCGAGCGCATGGCGAAGGTCGTCGCGCGCGTCTACCTGGGACTCGATCCCGACATGACCAGCGGCGCCGACCACTACTACAGCCCCAAGGCGCAGGCAAAGCTCCACGCAAAGAATCCCCAGAAACACCAGCAGGTCCCCACGTTCGCGCTCGAATACCAGCGGGTTGCGGTGGCGATCCTTCCGACCGACGACTTCGTCTTTTTCCGCTCCCAGCGCTGAGCCCCATCTCTCTTGGCGACGGCCGCGTTCGTCTCAGGGCAGGTAATCTTCAGGCTGCTCCGCCGCTTGCTCGAGACGCTTGCGATCCCGGTTGACGCCCATCTCCAGGTAGAGCTCCACCAGGGCCGAGTAGGTCATACGCCGCCGTTCGGCGATGTCACGCACGTCCTCGTAGAGATCCGAACCGATGTAGACGTTGAGCCTGCGGTTGTTCTTTGCGGGGCGCCCCACGCGAGGTGCGGACACGTCTGCCGTGTTCCCGGGCGCGGTGGACTTCGGCCCGGCTTTGAGGGGGCGTTTGCTGGCCAATGCGTGGAGCAGTGTACCAGAGGATTTCTACCTGCAGAAACCCACCAAAATGCGCATCTCCGTTTTAAAAATGTATTTTTAGTGCTTAAAATTGTCCCCCATGAAAACGTCGTTTCTCATGGCGCCCGGATCGCGGCGGATCGGGCTCGAACGGGTGGTGTTTACGTGGGCACCGCTCAACGTACGCGCCTGGCTGCCAGGGCCCTTTCGCGGATGGGCCGAAGCGGATGGCGCCGTACGCGCCGCCGCCGACGCCCTGGAGCCGGGGGAGGTGGCCAAGACCTACTTCGAGGTGATGTGGCAGGATCGGCGCTGTCACCGGGGGCGCCTGGATCTCGTTCGTGATCTGCCGGGCGGCGCCACACCCCTGTCCTTCAAGGTCAGGTTCGACCTGGCGTTCTTTGCGGGCCGCCATCGGCCTGCGAGCTGGAGCGACGAACAGTATTGGTCCGTATGGCTCGAGCACCTGACACACATGCCGACGCATCCGCGGGCCTGCGCCCAGCTGCTGGATGGCTACGAGCTGGGGCTGTGACCATGGCCACGCGATCACGGCTCTCGACGACCGAGCTTCTTCCGCTTTTGGCCGAGCTTTTCGGTTCGCGGCGGGCGGGTGCCTTGCTGGAAACCCATGGGGACCTGCGCCGCGCCTACCGCGCCTCCGATGAGGAGCTCAAGGCGCTGGGCTTCTCCTCGGCCCAGATCCGCCGCTTGCGTGCCATCGTGCACCTTGCGGCGTACACCCGGCCCAGCCCTTTTCCCAGCGGCAGAAGCATTCGGCGGGGCCGCGACGTGGCCGCGCACTTTTCGGCGCGCTTGGCGTTGGCCGAGGTCGAGGAGTTCTGGGCGCTGGCGCTCGACGTGCGCAACCGCGTACTGGAAGAGCTGTTTTTGGGGCGTGGTTCGCTGACGAGGGTCGAAGTGCACCCGCGCGATGTGTTCCGTCCCTTGGTGCGGCTGGGCGCCGCGGCCGTCATCTTCGTTCACAACCACCCAAGCGGCGATCCGGCGCCATCCGAGCAAGACCACGAGCTCACCCACCGCCTGGTGAGCGCAGGCCTCCTGCTGGGCATTCCCGTGCTGGATCACCTCGTGGTCACGCCGGGCGGCGCGCACACGAGTTTGGTGTGCAGTCCCCCGCGCTTCAAGCCCGACGGGCTGTCCCCCCAGAACGAGGCTTTGCGCAAGGCTACGCTGAGCGTGCTCGACGACCAGTTTGGTCCGCGCGCTTGGTGAGGGACGCCCCTCAGCGGCCACCCCCCACAAAACCTCGCCGCGAGGAGGGCACCTGCAGCGTGAACGTGGCCCGCCCCAGGGTTTGCCCGTTGGCGATCAGAGCCACGCTGTGTTCGCCCCCGTAGTACTTCCGTGTGGTGATCGGGCGGAACGAGTGCTTCTTGCGCAGGACGACCGTTTGCCCCTCGTCGAGGTTCAGCACCTTCAGCTTGAACACCTTTTCACCGCGTTTTCCCCCAGAGAGCTGAAAACCGATGGCGTAGTCGAGGTTCACCACCTCGGCGGGCCCCGCCTGCAAAGTGACCTCCATCACCAGGTCGTCGCCCACGGACAGGCTCTCGCGATCGAGCGTGAACGCCACGAGCTTCGTGCGCGTGCCTGCAGAAAACCCCAAAGCCTCGAGCGCCCCGGCATGCCCCTGCTTGATCAACGTGCGCAGCGCGCGCTTGGCGATCCAGGGCGCGTGGGGATTCGAGGTCTCACGAAGCCACGCCTTGACCGTCTCCACGACGAGCTCGGGGTGATCCTTGGCGATGTCGTTCAGGTTGTTCGCCACGGAGGTGCGCACGTACTCCTCATCGTCAAAGCGCAGCGGTGCAATCAACGCCAGCACCGGACCCGGATCCTTCACGAAGGCCGCAAGCCGTAGCCCCCAAGGCAGACGCGGCCGTGTGCCTTCACTGACCCAGCGCCGCACGTGGGGGCTTGCGTGGCTGCGTGCGTTCGTCAAGAAGGCCAGCGTCTCGTCCGGATGCTGCACCAGAAAGGGCCGCACACAAAACTCGGCGGTCGAGCGTTGCGTGAGCTCCCGCATGGCCTGCAAAGAGGGCAGCACGTGCAATAGACCGTAGGATTCCACGAACTGGGCGTGGATCCAGTGAAAGAACAGCCCTTCCGAGACCTGCGCGCCGGTCTCGAGAGGCGGCCCCATGGTCGCCAGCACGAGGGGAAGCGCCTCGGCGTAGTCGGGGGGCAAGTGCTCGGCCCACACCTGCGCCACCCACTTCACTCGTGCTTTGAGCTCGAGCGCCTCGAGGCCGTCGAGGGCGCGCGTGCGAAAGCTGGCCTCGTCAAAGCTACGCCAAGCGCGCCGCGTGGCCGTCGCGAGCTGCTGCACGACGGCCCCGCCGATCCGGTGCTTGAAGGCGTTGCTGTTCTCCACGGCTATGCGGCTTTCATTGCCCTGGGAAGTTCGCTTCGTTGAGCTGCCGGAAGCAATCGCCGATCTCCGCGCAGGAGCGGGTGGCGCAAACGTCGAACTGCACGAGGTCTTCGTCGGTAAAGAGCCCCACCAAGGCGCACACGTCGTCGGCGATCGTGCCGCCTGGCAAGGATTCGCGGCAAGCCGCTACGGTCTGAAAGCAGGTCAACGCCGGACCGGCGACCACGGCATTGCAGCTCGGCTCCGTGTCCGCAAATCCCGCAGCCGTACACGTCGCAAGGGCGGCGTCGTTCCGGTAACGCGGGGGCGCCGCGGCGACGCCCGCCCACTCCGCACAGGTTTCCACGAGTTTCGCCGCTTCGGGCTCGACATCGTCGTCGTCGTCGTCGCGTGCAAACGTGCAGAACTGCGTGTTGGTTGGCGTTCCGATGCAGTTGTCGAAGACTGGCAAAAAGCGGGGGTTCAGGTTGCCAGCGGCCAGCGGGGCTTCGTAGGTCGCCCGGAGCGTGAGGCAGGCGGTGCGCGCGGCGGCCTGCTGTTCGGGCGTTGCCTCGGGCACGCAGGCGGCGAGCAACTGCGGCGCACCTTCGCAGCCCAGGGACACAGGACCGGCATCCGGACCGCCGGCATCAGGCGCGCTCGCATCGTCCGCGCCGGCATCGTCCGCCCCCGCGTCGCCTGCCTCATCGAAAGCAAAGCCCCAAACACCCAGCTCGGAGACGGGTGCGGTCCATTCTTGGTCGCCGTTGTCGGCGGGGCCCACGAGCGTGCCCACCTGGCGGACGAGGAATCCCGTGCGCGCTGAGACGCCTACCACGGCTTGATACCGCCGGGCGAGAGGAGGGGGCGCGAGCACCTGCCGAAGGCGCGCGGGCGCCACGAACGCGAGGCCCGGGCCCGTCAGCTCCACGGCCACGTCACCTACGGGGGTGCGACCCCGGGTCAAGAGACCCGAGACCAAGCGCACGCGGGCGCGCGCAGGACGCTGTAGCGCGCTGGCAGGCACCTCCAGTACGGCGCGGCCGCGGCCCACACCGATCGCCACGGTGACGTCTTGCCGGCCGAGCTCGACGGAGTTCTCCGCCAGGATCGTGGTGTAGAGGCGCTGGTTGTCGTCGTCGGAGCAGGCGCTCGCGAACGCCGCCATGACGACGAGGGCGATAGGCAATGCGGGTCGAATGCGTGATGAGTGGTTCATGGTGTCCTTGTCTTTGCGGCCTTGGGCCCCTTGCAGCGGTGTCATCGTAGAGCAGACGGTGGCAGATGCCGAACTCCTTCACCGGGAGAGTCCCCCGGCGTGATGACGAGCGGGCCCAACCCATCGACACGCCACGCCCCCGTTGCGGACACCCTTCTGCCTTTTCCGGGTGGGGCGGGTTCCGTTGACGCGAGATGATCACTTCGGATAGGCTGATCGGAATGTCCAAGCTCGTCGCTCGATCCTTCCTCATGCTGCTTCCCAGCACGTACTTGGCCCTGTCCGCCGCGAACCCAAGCCTGTCCCGGGCCGAGGAGAGGCTCCCCAAAATTGGCTCTCTCGAGGGCTTCGGGACCTGCCTCGACCAAAGCTACGACCCCGATGGGTGCCTCGAACGCGCGGAGGCCTTCTTCAAGAAGCAGCCCGCGCAGCGCTTTGGCGCCGCGAAGCTGGTGCGCGTGAAGGTCAACGCCGAGCGGGCGCTACCGCTCTTCGACAAAGCCCTGTCAGGGAAGTTCGACAAGCAGCTTTGCACCGATGAAGACCTGCAACTTGCCGTGGTGGCGGGCCTTGGTGTGCCTGCCCACTACGCGGCCGTGCCGCTGGCGCAAACCCTGCTCGGCAAGCGCTGCTTCGCCGAGCTGCGCGCCGCCGTGCAAAAAGAGATGGACGATGCGCCCGGTGGCTACGTCGCCGACAACGCATGTCCGGTCTTCGCCGCGCAGGGCAGCCCCTGCAAAGCGGCCGAAGCACCGAAAAGAAACTAACCCGCGCGATTTGTGCCTTCGCGGGGGGCCTGTCCACTGCTGGAACAGGGCCCCCACCGGCACCCTCGGCTCAGCGGGCCGCTTGTCGGCCGACGAAGGGCTGGGGCGCTTCACCCGCTGGCACCAGCTCGGGTGGCTTGGGCACGGTGATGAGGAAGCGGGTGCCCCTGCCGAGCTCACTCGTGACCTCAATCTGCCCCTCTGCTTCGCGCACGGCGTCCCACACGGCGCTCATGCCGACGCCCCGGCCTGAAACGTCGGTCGTCACGTCGGCGCTGGACAGCCCGTCCAGGAAGATGAGGGACAGGCGGTCCTGCTCGGTGAGCGACGCGACTTCGGATTGATTGACGCGACCCGATGCAACAGCTCGTGCGGTCAGCTTGTCCGTGTCGATGCCCCGCCCGTCGTCGTTCATCTCGAGCACCCAGGCATCGTCACGCTCACTGATTTTGAGCTGCACGTGGCCCTCGAGCGGCTTGTCCTGCCGGGCGTCCGGGGCCTCGATGCCGTGGTCCACGGCGTTGCGGAAGAGGTGCGTCAGGTTTCTCACCACGGGTTGCAGGATCTGCGCATGCACGCTGACCTCCCCACCCTCCAAGTCGAACCTGACGCGCTTGTTCAGTCTGTCCGCGAGGCGCTGTACGAAGTTATCGATGGGACCCAGCAAAGTGCGGATGGGCTTGAGCTCCAGCTCCAGGGTCCAGCGTCGCAGAGGTTCTGCGGCTTTGGTGTCGCGCACCATCGTCTTGAGTTCTGCCATGCGGTGCGCCGAGACCTCGTAGCTGTTGTCGTTGGCCGCGGAGAACGAAAGGCCCAGGATGTCTGTATGCCGTTCGAGGAAAGCCTCGTAGGCCGCCGCAATGCTGGCGAGGTGCTCGTGCGTCACCACGTCTTGCTCTTCGATCTCGTGGATGAGGGCTGCCACCTCGTCGAGGCCGAAAGAGGCCGCGTTGCCCTTCAAGGTGTGGATGACCCGCCTGACGTAGGCTGCGTCTGCGATCGCGGCCCGTGCCAGCTCGAGCTGGTTGCGGCTGTCCGCGATGAAGTCAACGAAGGCGTCACGGTTTTTCAAGATCGAAAGCAATGCGCCGTTGGTCCGGCTCTCCCGCTGCGCCGTCTCCAGGCTGGTGTTGTCGGAGATCGTGACGAGCAGACCCGTCACGTGGCCTGCGTCATCGCGGATCGTCCGACCTTCCAGTTTGAGGACGCGTGGCCCCACCTCGAACCGAGAGGGCATTTGGTCGAGGAGGAGCGCCTCGGGCAGAAGGTCCTCGAAGATCTGATCCACGCTGAGCAAGAAGTGGCTTCGTTCTCGCTCACTGCTGACGGCGAGGGCGTCGAGGAAGTTGGCTCCGCTCAGATCGGACTTGGAAAGCAAGGCGCCGCAGGACTTCGTGAAGCCGGGCTGAATCACCAGGTCCCGATCGATGACCAGGAACCCGAAGGTCACATTGTCAAGAATGATTGTGAGTTCGCGCGTGCGGGCCGCAACCTCTTTTTCGAGGCCTGCCGTGTACTTGGCCATCTCGTCAGCGCGAGCCTCCATGACGGCGCGTCGGCGTCTGTTCTCTTCTTCCCGGACGCGGGCGCGTTCGAGTTGCTTCTGAATGCTGCTCTGGTCGCCGTTGTAAAGCCCGAAGACCTTGTTCTTCAATACGTCCACGGTGCGCTCGGCGGCGCGTGCGCGGGCTTCCCAGGATCTCGTGTCAATTGTCGTCATGGTGTCATCCGTGAAGGGCAAGAGCGACCAGCGTTTGGTTGATGTGCAGACCGTTGAGTTGTTCGCCGTAGGTGTCGAATCCGATCGAGGCCTGGGCGGACTGCGAAAGCACCGCATCCACTTGGGGGATGAGGCCCGTGTTCTGCGCCTCGAGGGCCCGCAAAATGCAATTGCACATCAACATGAAATCGGGTTTGCGCGGGGCAGCCGTGGCGCCGCCGCCGTCGCGAGCCACGTCGGTTTGGCCGAGCGCCCTTTGCAACTCGACGGGCATGTCGTGGTGGCCGCCGATGTCGAGGACCATGCCGTCTTCGACGGCGCAGTAGAAGGTCAAGGCTCCATCGGCTTCGATCTTCTGAATCGAGCGTACGTAGATCTCGCCGTTGACCGAGAAGGTCAACGGGTTCATGAAGGCCACCGCATCCGTCACCGCGTCGGGCGTCAGCCCGAGGGCGCGTGCGTAGGCATCGAGCGCGGGCTCACCGTCGAGCTCGAGAATCTTGCGGGTCTCGGGGTCGCAGTTCGTGACGACCAAACGGCGCTCGGTACGGGTGAAATGTTGATGCTTGAGGATCGAAAAGGCAGAAGGATCCTCGGCGTGTGCCAGCACCAGCACGGCGGCATCGGTCTCGGCGCGTCCCTCGGCGAACACGTGGGTTTGCTGAAACTTCAGGTCATCGCCGGCGCTGCCGCCCAAAAAGGGAATGCCTTCGAGCGCCTCGGCGAGCCAAGCCGAAAGGCGCTCTTCGCGCAGCCGCAGACCATCGACGAAGGTGATCCCGAAGAGGTGGCTGGGGTCGAAGTCCTCGCGGTCGATTGCGAGGCTTTCGAAGAGGCCGTCGACCTTCGCCTTGACGGTGTTTTGTTCGAGCGTGCTCAGCCCCGAAACCAGGGTGGCCTGCCAGCGCAAGCGGGGCGTTTTGAGACCCGCAACCACGAGGGCCCCGTTCGAGTGGGCGCCACCCAGAAACTCCCCGGTGGTGGTGCACCCCACGACGGGCACGTCCGGAAATCGCCGTCGCGCCGCGGCCATGACGGCGTGGGGGTCCCGGTGGGTGCTCGAAAAAAGGAACACGATGTCGAGTGGCGCGGAGGCGTCGAAGTCCGCTGTGGCGGCGGCCATCGCTTGCTCGGCGTCCGTGTCGAAGGACCGACCCTGAAAAACTGTGATCATAAAAACCTCGTTGAAGACGGATCGACTTGTGGCGAGGATCCTGAAGAGCCCCGGAGCGAAGTTACGTGGAAGTTACATTCGAAATCGGCTGTCGAACCAGGTTGAAGCGGTGCGCGGGGGGACGAGCGCTCCCTGGGGGGCGGGCTTCCTGGTCGTCCCGGCCGTTTTCGACCGAAATGTCGATTTCCCTTCGGGTGGTCGCCTGGTAAAAGCGGCCCGATGACCACAGCCCGTCTGCCCCTCCTCGAGTTCGTGCTTTCCAACTACAAGAACTTCAACGCCCGCGCGACGCGTGACGCTTTGCTCGCGTACTGGGAGCACATCGAGCGGGGCGGCAAGATGTTCTGGGCCGTGGCGGGCGCCATGTCCTCGGCGCAGCTGGGGCTCACGCTGGCGCCGGCCATCCGGGAGGGCTTGATCCACGGGCTGTCGGTGACGGGCGCCAACCTCGAGGAATCGCTGTTTCGCCTGGTGGCTCACAAGAGCTACAAGGACTTTCCGGAGTACCGCTACTTCACGAAGCAGGATGACACCCGCATCCTGAACGAGCGCATGCGGCGGGTGACCGACACCAGCATCCCCGAGGACGAAGCCTTCCGTGCCGTCGAGCGCTTCATCGTGCCCATGTGGAAAAAGGCGAGCGACGACGGCGTGCGCCGGTTCTGGCACGAATATTTTTACGATCTCATCAAGATGATCGACCCCAGCCAGTACGAAGGCGATCCCAAGGCCAGCTGGCTCCTGGCGGCCGCCGCGGCCAACCTGCCGATGGTGGTTCCTGGGTACGAAGACTCGACCTTCGGGAACATCTTCGCGTCGCACGTCAAGATGGGTGACTTCGCGGCCAGCATCGCGAAGTCAGGCATCGAGTACATGGGCGCGCTTTACGATCAGTATCAGGAGCTGGCTGCGGGCGAAGGCGTGGGCTTTTTCCAGATCGGTGGAGGCATCGCGGGTGACTTCCCGATCTGCGTGGTGCCCTCGCTCAAATACGACCTCGAAGCGCCGGCGCGCCCCTGGGCTTACTTCTGCCAAATCTCGGATTCGACCACCTCGTACGGGTCGTACTCGGGCGCCACGCCCAACGAAAAGATCACGTGGGACAAGCTGACGGCCGAGACGCCGATGTTCGTCATCGAGTCGGACGCGACCATCGTGGCCCCCCTCATGTTGAGCGCGCTGCTCGAGTGCAAGCGAGAGCCCGAAGCCGCCCGCGCGCTCATCGCCGCGAGCCGCGCGTGACCGAGCTGGCCTCGTCGTCCACCGCCCTGCGGCCGCTGGCAGCGGCGGAGCGTCTGGCGGCCTTGTCCAAGGAAGAGGCGGCGTGGGCCAAGAAGGTGGAGCGGGCGCGGGCGGCGTGCGAGGCGCTCGAGCTGTCGTTGGCTCGCATGCACGCGCAGCTTGGCGAGACCGCAGACCCGCTCATGGCAGAGTGCCGCCAGGTAGACGAGCGCATTCACGAGGCCTTTGCTGAGCTGCTCGCCGGCCGCAGCCGGGGCCGGGCAGAGGTGAGGGCGCTTTACTTGGACCTGCAGGAGCGTGGCCTCATCTCCGACCGCCGCAGCGCCGAGGATGTGGCCGCCACCTTTGGGTTCGACGCCGAGGCCTTCTTCGGGGACACGCCGCCCACGCCCGCCGCAGCGGCACCTGATGCCACGGTGGACGCGCCCAAACACAAAGGGAGAGACAAACAAGCCAGCCGGGATCTGTTCCGCAAGCTCGCGGAGTGGCTCCACCCGGATAAAAGCCACGGCACCATGAGTACGGAGGAGCGGGCGCAACGCGAGGCGGCCATGAAGGAAGCGTCAGCCGCTTACGGAGCGGGGGATCTGGCGCGCTTGATGGCGCTCGAGACCGCCTGGGCCAAAGCCGCATCCGGAGGCAAGCCCCATCTCCCCTCGGCCCCTGATCTCGAGGCCCGCTGCGAAGCGATGCGGGCGCGCATCGCCGAGCTGCGCGCGGAGCACAGGGAGCTGCGGCACGACCTGCGGCTCATGCGGAAGGAGCCGGACGCGGCGTTGCTTGCCGACGTCAAGCGCTTCGGCTACGAGGAGGTCAGTGCACAGCTGACGAACGAGCTCGAGGAGGAGCTCGGCGCCCTCGAAGATCTGCTTTCGTTCGTGGCGTCGTACCGTGACAAGCGCATCTCGTTGCGTGAGTTCCTGGAGGGCCCCGTGATCTTCGATGACGAGGACGAGCGCGCGCTGTTGGCGCACCTGGAAGATTTTTTTGTCGCTGTCTCGGAGCCGCCCTCGCGGGGGGCGCGGGGTGGCAAACGCTCCACCGGCCGAAACAAGCGCGCTGCGAAGAAGCCCGGGCGGAGGCGCGCGTGATCATCGCGCGGGCAAGGCTGTGGGTAGGCTATCTGCTCATGCTCACGGTGGGCGCGTCGAGGGCCCGCGCGCAGGAAGCCCCCTTCCGCCCGCCTGCGTTTCCGCTCGTGGCCCTGGATCCCTACCTCAGCCTGTGGATGCAGGACGAGGTGCCCACCCGTGCCGAAGCGGTGCACTGGTCGCAAAGCCCGGTCCCGGTGCGGAGCCTCGTCTCCCTCGACGGCAAGGTGTACCGATTGATGGGCAAAGCGCCCGGCTTCGTGCCCGCGGCCCGCACGACGAGCGCGCAGGTCACGCCCACGCGCACCCTCTTTCGCTATACGCAAGACGGCGTGGAGCTCGAGCTCGCGTTCTTGACGCCCACGCTGCCCGAGAACCTGGATCTGGTCTCGCGCCCCGTGACCTATGTGGTGTGGCGGCTCACGGCGAAGGACGGCAAGCCCCACGACGTATCGATTTACTTCGACATCTCGGGCCTGGCCACGGTGAATGATCACGACCAGGCCGTGACGTGGCAAGAGCGGCAGCTTCACGGGCTGACCGTGCTGCGCATGGGCAGCGCCACGCAGGCGGTGTTGGCGAAAAGTGGCGACGAGCGCCGCATCGACTGGGGGCACCTCTTCGTGGCGGTGCCCACCGCCGCGCACAGGGGCGTGTTCGCAGGCAAGAGCGAAGCCAGCCTCATGGCCTTCGCCGAAGGCAAGCCGCTGCCGAAGACGGGGGCAGAGGGACAGGGCCTTGCCGTCAAAGAGGTGCGGCCGGTGATGGCCTTCGAGCTGCCGCTTGCCTTGTCTGCCACCAAGCCGGCAGAGGCGCACGTCACGCTCGCCTACGACGACATCTTCTCCGTGGAGTTTCTCGGCCAACGCCTCGAGGGTTACTGGAAAACGAAGTTCTTCGGCATCGAGAGCCTGCTATTGGCATCGGAGGCCGAGCGCCCTGCCCTCGAGGCACGCTGCGAGGCCTACGATCGTGAGCTCATGAGCCGCGCCCAGCGGGCAGGTGGCCGGGAATACGCCGAGCTCTGCGCGCTGGCCCACCGGCAAACCATGGCCGCGCACAAGGTGGTGCGAGGCCCGGGGGGCGAGCCCTTTGCGTTCTCCAAAGAAAACTGGAGCAACGGATCCATGGGCACGGTGGACGTGTTCTATCCAGCGGCTCCGTACTTTCTCACACTCAACCCCGAGCTCTTGAAGGCGCAGATGACCCCCATCTTCGTCTACGCCGCGTCGGGCCGCTGGCGCTGGCCCTATGCCCCGCACGACGTGGGCACCTACCCGCTTGGCAATGGCCAAACCTACGGGGGCGGCGAGGCCAGCGAAGATCGGCAAATGCCCGTGGAGGAAAGTGGCAACATGCTGATCCTCAGCTACGCGATCGCCAAGCGGGAGGGCCACGCGCGCTACGCGTCGCGGTTCTGGAGCCGCCTGAGCCTGTGGGCCGAGTACTTGCTGGCCAAGGGCTATGATCCCGAAAATCAACTCTCGACCGACGATTTCGCCGGCCATCTGGCGCACAACACGAACCTGTCCGTGAAGGCCATCCTGGGCCTGGCGTCGTATGGAGCGCTTTGCAAAATGCGGGGCCTCGACGCGCGGGCGCAGGTATTTCATAAGGCCGCTTCGGCCATGGCGCGCCGCTGGATCCGTGAGGCCGACGATGGCGATCATGTCCGCCTGGCCTTCGACAAGCCGGGCACGTGGTCCCTGAAGTACAACATGGTCTGGGATGATCTTTTGGGATTGGACTTGTTCCCCGAGGCGGTCGAGGCCAAGGAGGTGGCGCATTACCGCAAGGTGGCGCAGCGCTACGGGGTTCCCCTCGATAGCCGCATGACCTACACGAAGCTCGACTGGATCTCGTGGGTGGCCGCGCTGGCCGAGGACGACGAGAGCTTCCGGGCGCTGATGCTGCCCGTGCATCGCTTCCTGCACGAGACACCTGACCGTGTACCCATGACGGATCGCTACTGGACCACTACGGGCGAGTGGCGTTCGTACGCGGCGCGCTCGGTGGTGGGTGGGGTGTTCATGAAGTTGCTCAAAGAAAGCATGCGCGGGCGCTGAGGCCTCGGCCGTGTCCACGCGCCATTCTGGGCGCGTACGGGGAGAGGTGGCCGTGTGCCGTAACCTCTGGCTGCCCGCAGGCGACGGAACCCGGGCGTGCCTGTCGCGGTTTGTGCCCCTGACGCCTCTGCTCTTGCGCCAAGTCCAGTATTTGAGCCAGGAATGATGCTGGCTTGCGTCTTGCTGTAGTGCCGCGCCGCGGTTGCCCGGGTTCTCCGGGCTTTCGCGAAGTCCCTCATGTCCAGGAGCTTTCCTCATGAACCCATTGCTCAAAAGGGCTGGCCTTGCTTCGACGATGGCCACCTACGGCGCCTTGACCGTCGCTTGCGGCGGTAACGTGGCTCCCTCCGAAACGTCCACGGATCCCGAAAGCCAGGAACTCATCGGCGGCTTTGCGGCCGGAGACCCGCAACTCGATTTCGCTGGTGCCCTGGTGGGTTACTACCCGGGTGAGCGTTACCTGCAGCCGGTTCCGTTCTGTTCGGCGGCCCTCGTGGGCAGTGAGAGTGTTCTGACCGCCAAACACTGTGCCCGTGTTGTGGAGGAGGTGCGCTGGTACGGCATGCGCGCCGCCTTCGCCATGGGACCCAACGCCCTCGCGCCGAACCGGCTCATCGACATCGTGGAGGCCGAGAGGGCCCCCGGCGAGGCATGGGGCGGGTTCGTGGGTGTGGGGCGCGATGTGGCGGTGTTGCACCTCGAAGAGCCTGTGCGCAACGTTGCGCCTCTCGAAGTGCGCCCATTGACCGCGCGCAACGTGGGTCAAAAGCTCGTGGCCATCGGCTACGGCGTCTCGGGCGACAGCTTCACGTCCGGCGAGCGGCGCGTGGGCACGCAGACCGTGAAGGCCACGGAAGGCCGCGCCTTCGAAGCCCTGTTTGGTACCTTCGACGCGTTCTTCGCTTGGTTCAAGGACAACGGCTACGGAGCGCGGCCCTTCGTCTCTGAGATCGGCTTTTGGGGCTCAGGCGGTGCGCCGGCCCCCATGGGTGGCATCGGTGGCGCCGCCGGCTCAGCGGGATCCGCCGGTACAAGCGGCTTCGGGGGCATCGGAGGAGGGAGTGACGACGTGGGAATTGGCGGTGAGGGCGGAGTGGGCGGTGAGGGCGGAGCGGGTGGCGAGGGCGGAGCGGGTGGCGAGGGCGGAGCGGGTGGCGAGGGTGGTGACGGAGGGATCGGTGGTGCAGGGGGAGTGGGTGGTGACGGCGGGGTTGGTGGTGGATACGGTGGTCAGGGTGGGGGCGGTGGTGGATACGGCGGCGGCGATCCTTACCCCTATCTCGAGCAGTTTGCCCGCGAGCTCTGGGAGAGCACCCTTTTGCTGCCAGGTGACGAAGCCGTCACCGGAGGAGCCCCGGGAGACGCCCAGCCCTGCTTGGGTGATGCGGGAAGCCCGCTCATCCGTTTCAACAAAAAGACAGGAAAATACGAGGGATTCGGCGTGGTCTCTGGTGGAGTGGGATCGAACCGCAGCGTTTGCGACTTCGGCACCGTGTACGCCACGTTTGGCTCCGAGGTTTTGCCCTTCGTTCGTCAGGCGGCACGTTGGAAAGACCCTTGTGGAGACGCTGATGAATCCGGGATGTGCATGCAAAACGTCGCAAGCCGCTGCACCACCCTCGAGGAGGGGCCGCGCCGCATGACCACCCTCGACTGCGATCTGTTGGGACTTGCGTGCCGGGTGCAACAGACAGGCGTTGCCTGTGGCAGCACGGCCTTGGCATCACCGCCTCCGGCTCCGGAGCCCGCCACGGCAGAGATGCCCGACTTCCCAGAGATGGCGCGAGGCCGTTTCACCCCGCAGCCGCGCTGAGCGATCGAAAAGCCCCGGGGCCGCACAGGCTCCGGGGCGGCCGGGCGCTGCGCAGCGAGGCTCCGGGGCGGCCAAGCCAGCTCTCGTGGTAGCGACCTCGTGGTTCAGAAGAGCGGATTCAAGACGCTATCATCCAGGCTGCGGGCGCGGTGGCGATCCGCATCGAGGATGATCGCCATGATGAGCGCAGCGACCTGCAGGGCCGTGTTCTCATCCACACGTGTCGATAGCGCCACTCTTCCGGTCTCCGTGAGATCGACGATCGCGATCGGCTGTCCGCCTTGATCGATGCGAAAGCCGGCGGTGGTCTCCCACCAGTATCCGTTCTGGGCCGACGCCCGGTACGGGCGTGCGCGCAGAAGCTCCTGGCCGACGTCGAGCAGTACGAACCCCGGGTCGTCTGCGTGTGCACGCGCGATCTGGAGGGGAGAGCCGTCAGGCGCTTGCAAGTCGCACGAGAAACCGCCCGCGCTGATGCTTGGCGTGAAGGTGGTTGCGGTGTCTGTTGTCAGTTGAACGGGACCGATGGCCGCGCGCGCTTCGGTCCCCCAGCGCACGTTCCCCTCCTCGCTGGTCCAGTCACGGCAGCGAGCCGGCATCGAGGAGCCCGAACTCCGCAACCCGAAAGTGAAAACGTGCTCGAGCGTCTTGCGATAGCGCGTGCGATGCGCCTCTAGCTTGGTGTGGCGCAAACCCCGATCGAGTTCCCGGGTGGAAAACGCGCCAAACCGCAGCTGCGCACCCAGGCCCAGGCGGCCCCGGACCTTGAAGACCACCGAGGTGGGAACCATCTCCGGCGGCAACGGAAACGGCTTGTCTGCGCACTGGCGATCGCCATCGCCGCACGGCACATCCTGTAGCGCGATCGGACGCCCCGGATTGCGGCGGTTCCAGGGGTCGATGAGCCCCAGCAGAGCGCGCCGTGGCGGTGCCATCCAGTAGGCCGCAAGCCCGCCGACGACCGCCAGCCCCAACCCGCTGCCTATCAGCGGCCACGTGACGGGCGTGGTGCGTGCAAAGCAAGCGCTCCGACAGTCGTCGGGCGGCTCGTGCAGGCTCATCACCCCGAGCACGACCATTGTCATCCCACCGACGATGCTCACCATTCCCACCGTACCCGCGCGCCTGCGGCGGCGCTCGAGATCGTTGGCGCGTGCCGCGAGTTCTGGGTCTTCTGACACCAACGGCCGCAGCTCGGAAAGATCATTTACGTAGACGGGGGTCAGGGGGGCATGGACGGGGGTTTCGCCCTGAGCCACCGGGGGTGTGTGGGCACGAACCTGCGGCACCGCCGTGACGATCGCGATGACAAAGGCGATGGCTTGCCGTGCCGGAGGGAAGGGACGAAGCCGCATGCTGTCGAAAAAGTAACACAATGCCCGCTGCGGCGATGACCCGTTTTTGGGGGAGGCTTTAGGGAGCCCCCCGGCTGGTCAGGGGACTGGGAGCCCAGCGAGTTGCGCCGACTCCGTGTTGGGATAGCCGAGATCGAACCCGTGGTAGGCGCAGAAGGGCGGACATCCGGGCCCGCCTTGGACGCAGAGCCCTTTGGTGTCCGAAAGCATAGCGAAGCAGTCTCCCGTGTTGAAATTCAAGCGTATACCGGACGCTTCGGGACGAATCTCGATGCGACCCGATAGGCGAGAGCCCAGCCATTCTTCTGCGCGGCGGCACTCGAGCTCCCCGCCTGCGTCGTCGAGCCTGCAAATAGAGCCTTGTCCGAACAGCACTTCGTCAACCTCTTGAGGCGAGTGGAACACGAGACGAGTCGGAAAGCGCCACGGCTCGTCGACCTTCTCTACGTTGACTTCGCCAACGTAGACCCCCTCCGGAACGTCGAGTTCTACCGCCTGTCCAGGGTTGGGTGAAAGACGATAGTTGAGGGCCTGGATCTGGGGAAACGTATAGGTTGCCGGCGCGACGACCCCCGAGAGAATGGACCACTTTCGATCCTCGACGGCGTAGGTGTACTTTGTCGCTCCCGATTCACCCCAGGTGTCTCGAGTGACCTGAGCCAGGCCATCGATGAACGCTGCCAACCCGAACACGCTGCCGCTCGTTTCCTGAACGTCCAAGCACAAGGGAGCGACTCCTCGATACGAAAGACCTGCGACGATGAGGTTTTTGCGATCGGTGTGACTGACCTCGCCGAGTGGTCTGTAACAGAGGCATGGCTCGGGCTGTCTCACGTTCTCTCGCCGCGCTTTTGCCCTTTCCCAAGCGTCGGCCAAAGGCTCTCCGAACGCGCGCGCGAACTGTTCCTCGAACGCGTGGCCGGCGGCATCGTACCTGATGCTCGTGAAGTTTCTCAGGACAGCATCGAGACCCTTCTGTGCGATCACGTATCTGATCAAGGCTTCGGAGGCTCGATAGTAGACCTCCACGGCGACGTCTCTCTGGAAAAAGACGTCTGTCGAGGACGCACTTGCCAATGCCGTAGGAGCTTCGAGGTTTCCACATGACGACAGCGCCTGTGCCACGCCCTCCGAAACAATGCGGTGGGGAACTCCCAACCCTACCAGGTACGCATGAATCAATTCGTGCTCGTGGATCACACGACCCGAGTACACCCCGCCTGAAACAAGGTTCGCGCACCCAGCTGCCGTGCGAAGGAGACAAAGCTCTGAGGCGAGCTGTTCATCCCAATGAACGAAATGGTTGTAGCGAATCTTTTTGGGAAGGACGACTCTCTCACCGAAAGCCCGTGCCGCGGCGGCGTAGTGAGACTCCAGGGCCGCCTGAATTTCGGCAGGGTCGTGCTGCGTGGATTCCGAGTGGTAGACGAAGTGCTCCGACTCGAACAGGAGCGGCGGCAGGTCAGGGCCACCTTCACAGCCCACAAGACCCACAAGGCCAAGCCACACGAAAACGAAAACCCATGCGCCTCTCCGGCGGCCGCAGCTTCCGTTGCCCTCCTTTGACATTCCGCTCCTCGCGTACACGAAGATGACATATAGCGCAACAAGGGCGAGCGCCTCTGGCGGGGACGTGCCTTGCAAAGCAACGCCCCGCGGCCGTTGCACCTCCGGCAGAGGACTCTCAATGAGGTTGACTAGTCAGGTTGTACAAGCCAAGCTTTCGCTGTGAAGCAGATTAACGTTTACGAGGCGCGAGGTCGTTTCTCGCAGCTCATCGAGCAGGCGGAAGCGGGTGAGGAGATCGTCATCGCGCGAAACGGTAAGCCCGTCGTGCGTCTCGTTCCGGTGCGGCAGCCTGAGCGTACGCTCGGGCGCTGGGCCGGTATGGCTCCGTCCCTGTCCAGCGAAGAGTGGGCTGACGCGGACCGCGCGGTGGCAGCCTTCTTTGCGGAATCTCTAGAGCGGCGCTGATGCGCTTTCTGCTTGATACGGTGGCGCTTTACCGCGCCGCCACGGCGCCCCACACGCTTTCAGCGGACGTCAGCGCCGTGCTTACGGACAACGCCCACGAGCTTTTCGTCTCAACCGTTTCCGCTTGGGAGATGGCCATCAAGACGTCGATCGGCAAACTGGCCTTGCCTTGCCAGGTGGAAGAATTCTTCGCACAGGCTGCCCGCGATCTGCTTGCCGAGACCCTTCCGCTCGACCTGCGCTTCATCGCCAAAGTGGCGACCTTGCCGCATCATCATGGCGACCCTTTCGACCGCATGATCATCGCGCAGGCGTTGGTGCAAGGGTACACCGTGATCTCGAGCGACGAGCAGTTTGCCTCCTACGGTGTAAGGGTCCTTTGGTAACCATCCCGGCGCCGCTCGTCTTCGGGGTAGGAGCATTGCGTAGTTAGCGAAGACGAAAAAAGGCGGATCGCGGTGAGCCATTCGAAGAGAAACTCCCACCTAGAGTTTCGGATGGCCTTTTCTCCTCCACGCTTCGGTCTCGCCGCGCCCTCGAAAGGGCTGGTGGGCGCGTCCTCGGAGACGGCGGCGCAAGACGCAACCAACAGCGTCTTCGCCCGTCAGGTCTACGATCGTTACGCCCCCTACGTGGCCGCCGTGGCCATGAAGCTCATGGGACGCGACGGCGATGTCGAGGACGTCGTTCAGGACGTGTTCGTCTCGGCGCTGCCCGGCCTGGCCTCCGTTCGCGACCGCGAGGCGATCAAGGGCTGGCTGTCCACGATCACCGTTCGCCTGTGCACGCTCAAGCTTCGGAGAAGGCGCCTGATGCGCTGGCTGCGCCTCGATCGCCTCGAGGAGCCTCCCGCACTCGTCGATCCGTCTCTCAACGGCGAGGAGCGGGCCACCCTCGCCAATGTGTACCGGGAGCTCGACCGCATGCCCACCAGCGACCGGGTGGCCTGGGTGCTTCGGCACATCGAGGATCACTCGGCGCTCGAGGTCGCGCAGCTGTGTGGTTGTTCCTTGGCCACCGCCAAGCGCCGCATCAGCCGCGCCGATGCGCTGGTGAGAAAGGTCATTGCCGATGATTGACCTCGGAGGCGGCATGCCACGACTGCCCAGGCTCGAAACGAACTGGTCGCCGGACCGTCACCGCCGCACGCAGGATCGTGTTTGGGGGGTTCTTGCACGAAAGCACAAGCGTCGCCGCACCCTGCGCCTGACTGTGATGGCCGCGGTGCCCGCCCTGGCCGCCTTTTTCGTTTGGTGGTCTTGGCACCCGCATGAGACGGCGGTGCTGCGGCCCGCCCCGCCAACGCCTCCCGCGGCGGTGGCAAGCGTCGCGGCACGCCCCTCCGTCACCTTCACGGAAGGTGCGACGGCGACGATCTTGCGTCCCGACACGTCGCTGGCCGTGGAGCCCCTTGGCGAGAGGGGCGTTCGGGTCGCGTTGAATAGAGGGAAGGCCTCCTTTGCAGTGGCGCCCCGACCTTTGGCAGGCTTCTCCGTGCGGACCGAGCATGTGTTCGTCGAAGTGCTCGCCGCCCAGTTCACGGTAGAAATCCGAGGGCGCCAGACCTGGGTTCGATGTGAAGAAGGCCAAGTGGACGTGACCTGGCCCGGTGGCAGCCGCACCCTGGCGGCCGGGGAGGCGGAGGCGTTTTCTCCCGCGCCGGTGCACCCCAGGGTGGCCCTTCCGCCGAAGCCACGAACCCGGCCCGCCGCCGCTGCGCCGGCAGCCGAGCCTCGCCTGCCCTCTGCGCCCCTCGCCCCCCCCCGCCATCTCCCTTACACCAACCGCCCCCGTGGGACTTGCGGCCTTGATGGAGGCTGCAGACGAGGCGCGACGACGGGGAGACGCGCGCAGAGCCGTGGCACTGCTCGAAGACGCCCTCGCCGCTGAACCACGTCACGCCCTCGCGGCCGCAGCGGCGCTCGTGAAAGGCCGGGTTTGGCTCGATGACCTGCACGACCCCGCAGCGGCTCAGCGAGCCTTCGCGTGGGTGCGTGCCCATGCCCAGCGAAACCCCCTGGCCGAAGACGCCTTGGCGCTGGAGGCGGTGGCCGCGGCTCGCCGTGGGTGGCGCGAGGAAGCCCAGCGCCTTGCCACCGATTACGAGCAGCGCTACCCGCAAGGTGTGCACAGGGCGCGCCTGCGCAGCCTTACGGCCAGTCCATGACCTTCGTCGAAATCGTCTTGCTGGGCTTTGGCCTTGATGCCGCGGCTGGCACGCAAGCGGCCACACTCGAACTGCGCGGCTGCCGCACTCCCGGACACGAAACGGTGACACAGCTCGTGGCACAAGAGGCCCAGGCGCGCCGCTTGCCCCCCGAGGCTGTCAGCTTCACGGTGACCTGCGGCGATACCGTGCGCCTCGACGCGTACCGGCCGCGTGACGGCGCCCGCGCCTCCCGCGAGGTCGATTTGCATGGCCTCGACGAGGCGGCGCACCCCCGGGTGCTCGCGCTTTCGGCCACAGAAATGCTGGAAGCGCTCGCCCTGCCCGCACCGGTGGCCGTACAGACGACGCCAGCGCCCGCGCGCGTTCGCGCAGCGTGGCGCGTGGCCGCGACCAGCGGCCTGGAGCACCTGGGAGGCGCTTTGGGCTGGATTCAAGCCTTCGGGGGCGAGCTCACGTACCAGCGCGAGGGCCGCTCCCTTGGCTGGGAGGCGCTGGGCGCGCTCACCGGCCACGCGAGCAGCCGGGAGATCAAACGAGGCGAGGGGCACGCCCGCGGCCTGCGCTGGGACACCTGGCTGATGCTGAGGCGGCGCTGGTCCCACGGGGCCTGGCTGGCGGGCGCCGGAGCGCGCCTGGCGGCCACACATTTCGAGGGCGAAGCCGCCCTCGCGGGCGACGTGGGGCGTTCCTTCTGGAGCACAGGAGGCGGCCCCTTGCTGGGCCTCGGCGCCGAATGGCTCTTTCGGCAAGGGATGTTTGTGCAGCTTCGCTACGAGCTCGGCCACAACCTCGTCGGTAGCGCCGGGCTCGACGAGGAGGGGCGGGACCTGGCGATGGAAGGCTTGTGGCACGGGCCCCGCCTCTCGGTGGGTTGGGCGCCCGCGCGTCGCTGAGGCCGCGGCCTCAAGGGCAAAGGTTCGGCGCCGTGGGCGTCGCGAGGTCCATGAAGCTGACCTCAGCGCTTTCTTCGGACCCCTGAAGGTCCAGACCGGCCCAGCACCAGACCCGTCCTGCCCTGTCGAGCGCACAGTCGTTCCATCCCAGTGCCAGCGCCGCGGCGCTCACCCCGGGAACCTCGGCGGGTGCAGACGGGCGGACCTCCTTCGAACAGATGACGCCGCCACTGGCCTTGACGACGCAAACCTGACCGCCCGGCCCGACCTCCACGGCCGCGTTGTCGGTACCGAAAGCCGACACGGTCTCCGGGTGCCCCCCACCATTGGGCAAGGCCACTTCACCAGTGGGCAAAAGCAGCGCCCAGCGGGACGCGCGTGCCGAAACGGCTGCCACCGCCTCGGGAAAACCCGTGAGCGTTTCAGGCGCAGGACCGCCAAAGCGCGTCCAAACGCCTTCCCGGCTAAGCGCGACGACGCTCTGCTCACTGTCCCAGAAGACCTGGACCACGTCGGTGGCCAGCGGCAAGGGATCCCAAAAGGGGCCCCCCCAACAAGTGAGGGTGCCTGCAGACAGGGCGCAGATCCCTGCCCCCAAGGCCAGGTCGCCGCCCGCGAGCCCGAGCGGCAGAGGCTGGTCGCGTAGCATCGAACGGCCCTCCCGATCTGTGAAGCGAAGGACTCCCCAGCACTGCGCCTGCTTTCCGGGGGCGCGAAAAACGGCGCAAAACAGCGAATCGCTGCCGAGGACACGGGCCACGTCCTCGAGTTCGGGCAAAAGCACGGGGTTGGCCAGCGAGCGGAACGAGGCCGGAGACAAATGCCCGCTGTCGCCGTCCCCCCAGCACAGCACACGGCCGTCGTCCCGCGCCGCGCACATGGCCACCCCGGCCGCGGCGAGCGACACCGCCCGGCCCGAACAAACCTCCGGGGGCGCCGCGTCCCCGGGCACGGAATCGTCGTCGGTGGGCCCAGGCTCGATGAGCTGTGCGTACCGGCCGCACCCCACCAAGAGCGTGAGCGAAACGAGCGCGCTGTTGGTCAGCGAAGTCATGGGGGCGACGGAAGCATGCCAGTTCATGCGAATTGTTCTTCTTCACCTCTCTGAGTGGGCCGCCCGAGAGTTTTGGCTCACGTCGAATCGAGGCGTGTTTCTTCACTCTCGCCAATCAAACAACCTTCACGCCCTTCATGGTGACCGCAAAGTGGCGCATCTGCGTTCGATGGGACGGCGGAGCTCACGACGTAGAGCTTCTGCATCATCACTGACAGGAGACCCATGGCCTCGATACGTTAGGCCCACGCGCGGGCGCTCCTAGCCGCCATCCGGCGCCCAGCACCGTGCGTCCAGCAACTCGGGCCGGTACTCGAAGTGAAAGGTGTCGTAGTGATACCAGCGGCCGCCCCAGATGAACCCTTCGGCCTCGAAGGCGTCCACGATCTCCTGGGGCAGCTGGTGCGACCAGGAGGTGCGGCGGGGGTGGTCCCACCGCCAGTAGTGGCCCTGGGACGGATCGAGATCGAGGGCGATGCCGTAAGCGTGAGCGCTGGGGCGTTCGGTGCCGGCGACGTTGCGCGGGTTGTAGACGCCACCGAAGCGGCGCAACCAGCGGGCCAGCTCGGGACGCTGGGCAACCGCGGAGGCGAGGCGGCGCTCGACTCTTGCGAGCGGGCCGCCGAGCGCGCGGTGAACGGTGAGCCCAGTTCCGAGAAAGGGGATGCGAACCCGATCCCCTCGCGCGGGCGGCAAGCCATAAAGTGACTTCAGGAAGCTTTCCGAGCGAAAGCGTCCCGGGTCGTGCTGGGCGCGGTTCTCAATCTTTGTGGGACCGGTCTCGTAGCGTGGCACGAAGGTGTCTTCGAGATCGGCCCCGGCGAGTCTCTCCTCGAACGACTTGACCTTGCCGTCATCGAACGGAACGGAGGCGCCGTCCGAGAGTTTTGCGTACCAGGTCTGCCCCTCCCGGGCGATCTGCAGAGGGTAGTGGTGTTCCAAACAACTGAGGCCTGCCGGGGGGGACTGGGTTGAGCGAGGCGCTGGGCTCGCCAGCGCGAACGCCAGCGATAGGGCTCCAGGCAGCGCCCTCACCGTTTGAGCCTCGCCGCTTCACACCTGCGCGCTGGAAATCTGTGCAAAGAGCCTGCTGGGAAGATCCACTCCGGCGTGGTGAGCGCCGCCGTGGCCGAGCCACGGTACCAGGCATCGCTCTCACCCGGGCTTGCCAGGATGTGAATCTGTTGGGCGGGCATGTAGCTTTGGGCCAGCAAGTACACCCGATGTCCGTGCGCGTTGGCGGCCACGTCCATCACCACCACGGCGTGTCCAGGGAAGCCACCCTTGATGATCACGTCACCAGGCTCGATCACGTCCTGCCGAGATAGCTTGCGAAGCTCTCTGTGCAGCGAATACGAGCCCGCATACGTGAAGACGAGATTCAGATACTTGCGAAAGCCCGCGTAGCTCGAGTCCGGGCGAGCCTCCGGAACGAACGCAAGGCTCCGCCCCTGCTTTTGGGGTCTGAGCCCGGCGGCCCAGTCGAGCCAGACCGCATCCGTACCGTCCGTGAACCGGAAACAGATCTCGTTCGGGCGTCCCGTCGCAAGAAGGTATTCGGCTCGCAGGCGCATGATGGCGTCGGCGCACTGCTGCAGGTCTCGGGTCCCCACATCCACGTCCAAGACCGCCGCCTGGGCGCCTTGGTTGCCCTTCAAACGCCCGTTGAAGAGCTTCACCTCCGGTCGGCCCGGGAGCAGCGGCAAGTTTCGGAGCCAGGCCCCGAAGCTGTCCTCTGCAACGGGGACCCGGATGTACCCTTTTGGGGGCACGAAGCGTTGTGAGACCGTTTCGGCGCTCCCTTGCGTCTGCCACGGGTGAGCGTGCTCTTGTGCGAGAGCAACACGCCCGAACAATATGCCCGAGAGGGCGAAGACACCAAGCGCCGAAATCTTCACAATCTCTTGACCATGCCACGGGGGCAGGACCACGCCCAGCCCCCCGCGGGATCGTCAGACGGGAAGAGGCGCACAGGGCTCGCCGGGTTCGTCGACCTTGCCGTTTTTGTCGTTGTCTATTTGGTCCGTCTCGCACGAGGAGACGGGCGGCGCGCAGGGCTCGCCGGGCTCGTCGATTTTGCCGTTTTTGTCGTTGTCTATTTGGTCCGTCTCGCACGAGGAGACGGGGGGGCCGCAGGACTCGTCGGCTTCGTCGACGATGCCATCGCGGTCGTTGTCGAAGCCGTCTTTGTAGCAGGGCAAGGGTGGTGCACAGGGCTCACCGGGCTCGTCGATCTTGCCGTTGTTGTCATTGTCGATCTGGTCCTTGTCACAGGAGGTGAGCGGAGGGCCGCAGGGCTCACCTGGTTCGTCGACCTTGCCGTTTTGGTCGTTGTCGATCTGATCTTTGTCGCAAGAGGAAACCGGAGGCCCGCAGGGCTCGTCGGCTTCGTCGACGATGCCGTCGCGGTCGTTGTCGAAGCCGTCTTTGTAGCAGGGCAGGGGCGGGCCGCAGGGCTCACCTGGTTCGTCGACCTTGCCGTTTTGGTCGTTGTCGATCTGATCTTTGTCGCAAGAGGAAACCGGAGGCCCGCAGGGCTCGTCGGCTTCGTCGACGATGCCGTCGCGGTCGTTGTCGAAGCCGTCTTTGTTGCAGGGCAGGGGCGGCGCGCAGGGCTCACCGGGTTCGTCGACCTTGCCGTTTTGGTCATTGTCGATCTGGTCCTTGTCACAAGAGGAGACGGGGGGCCCACAGGGCTCGTCGGCTTCGTCGACGATGCCGTCGCGGTCGTTGTCGATGCCGTCCTTGTAGCAGGGCAAGGGTGGTGCACAGGGCTCACCTGGTTCGTCGACCTTGCCGTTTTGGTCGTTGTCGATCTGGTCCTTGTCACACGCGGAGACGGGGGGCCCACAGGGCTCGTCGGCTTCGTCGACGGTGCCGTCGCGGTCGTTGTCGAAGCCGTCCTTGTAGCAGGGCAGGGGCGGCGCGCAGGGCTCACCGGGTTCGTCGACCTTGCCGTTGTTGTCGTTGTCGACCTGGTCCTTGTCGCAAGAGGAGACAGGGGGCCCGCAGGGCTCGTCGGCTTCGTCGACGATGCCATCGCGGTCGTTGTCGAAGCCGTCTTTGTTGCAGGGCAGGGGCGGCGCGCAGGGCTCACCGGGCTCGTCGACCTTGCCGTTGTTGTCGTTGTCGATCTGGTCCTTGTCACAAGAGGAGACGGGGGGGGGCGCAGGGCTCGTCGGCTTCGTCGACGGTGCCGTCACGGTCGTTGTCGAAGCCGTCTTTGTTGCAGGGCAAGGGTGGTGCACAAGGCTCACCGGGTTCGTCGACCTTGCCGTTGTTGTCGTTGTCGATCTGGTCCTTGTCACAAGAGGAGACGGGGGGACCACAGGGCTCGTCGGCTTCGTCGACGGTGCCGTCACGGTCGTTGTCGAAGCCGTCTTTGTTGCAGGGCAGGGGCGGCGCGCAGGGCTCACCGGGTTCGTCGACCTTGCCGTTCTTGTCATTGTCGACCTGATCTTTGTCACAGGTCATGGGGGGGCCGCAGGGCTCACCGGGCTCGTCGACCTTGCCGTTTTTATCGTTGTCGACCTGGTCTTTGTCGCAGGCAGGGGGGCGGTGCGCAGGGCTCACCGGGTTCGTCGACCTTGCCGTTTTTATCGTTGTCCACCTTGTCTGCGTCGCAGAAAGTGCAGGTCAGTCCGTTGTCGGCCTGGCCGTCGCAGTCGTCGTCCTGGCGGTTGCACACCTCTGGGTTGGGTCGGCAGCCCGTGGGGAAGTTGCACTTGCCGCCGTTGTTGGCAGACACCAGGCGATGCTCCTGCACCCGGGTCATCCGGGTCTCCTCGTCGAACATCGAGAAGCTGAGCCGGTCGGCCTTGCGGGTCACGTTCTCGAGGAGGTGCTCTTCGATCGCGCCGGTGTCCGGGTTGGGAAGGCGCGCGACGAGTGTATTCGCGCTCTTCATTTGCCAGGTGCCTTCGTTGTGCCAGCAGTAAGGGGCCGCCTTCGGGTCGTAGTTCAGCACGCCCTTGGGGGCCGACAACAGCACCACCACGCCGTCCTTGCGCAGCTCGAAGCCTTCCATGTCCAGCTGCTGGCAGTCCGTGAACTTCGTGGGATCGTCCGTCGCCCGTGGCTTTGCGCACTCGAAGTAAATGCCGATCAGGGGCAGAGCACACACGTCGTCCTCATCGACCTGCGCGTCGCAGTCGTTGTCGCGTGCGTCGCAAAGCTCGGGGCTCGCCGGCGCGGGCGTTCCGCTGCACAGGGTACGGTAGCCGTCGGGGCTGCAGACCAGTTTGGCTGAAGCCTGACAAACGCCGATGCCCACGGTGCACGAGCCCTCGAGGTTGAAGGTTTCGTCGATCTTGCCGTCGCAGTTGTCGTCCCGACCGTTGCAGAGCTCGCGGGCGTCGGAGAACACGTAGCGATCCGTGTCGTCACAGTCGCAGCTTCCCGTGTTGCTGCCGTCGCAGGCGGCGTAGCCGTCACCGTCGCAGTCGCCCCGGGCAATGCGGCCATCGCAGTTCTCGTCGATGTCGTTGCCGCAGATCTCCACCGCGTCAGGGTTGATCGCGCGGTTTGCGTCGTTGCAGTCTTCTCCCGGGCCCATGCCGGCCGAGAAACCGTCTCCATCGGTATCGATGCGCGATGGCGCCTTTTCCCCGCACGATGATGCGTGCGTACTCAGGCGGTGTGGTGAACTCGCCGTCGGAAGCCGTGGCGCGCACCTCGATGAGCCCCGCCTCGGTGGGCTTGATGACGATCTCGCTGCGGTCTGCGGTGCTTGTAGGGTCTGGCACCAGGGGGGCTCCCTGTCCGTCTTGTTCGGGCAGTGAAGCAAAGGAGAAGGTCAAGGGTTTGCCTTCGGGATCCCGCGCGCGCATCACGAGGCGCACCGAGTCTCCCAGGAGGATGTCAGCCACGGGGGGAGAGAGGAAGGCGTCCTCGGGGGGGCGGTTGACGTCGACGGGCAACGCCGCCACTTCGACCGAGCCCGGAAGGCCCCACTCTTTTCCGTCGAACGCGCGACAGGCCACGACATACTTGCCTTCACGGCCCAGCACCAAGCGGCCCGACTCGCCAGATCCCGAGACCAGGCCCGAGTCCACGAGCACGTCATCAGCCGCCGAGGCAGGATCCGCGCCAGGATTCAGCAAGCCCCAGTGCACGGTGAGCGCTTCGAGAGGGGTCTCACGGTCCGCGACCACCGCCTTGAGCCCCACGGTATCCCCCACGAGCCCGCTGTCCGCGCTGGCGAAGGGACGACATGCAGGGGGCGTATTCACGATCGGGGGCGCGGCCACGTCGATGGCGAACGACTGGCTGAGGGTATCTCCGCCCACCTCGGCGCTGAACACCACGACGTAGCGTCCGGGCTTTCCGGCCGAAAAGATGCGGGCCTGCGGCTCACCGGGCGCGTCTGCCAGGCTGGCGTCTCCCGCGTTCCACTGCGCCTTGGGCATGCCGTCCGCATTGACCACGGTGGCCGAGAGCTTCACGGCCTGTCCCACCAAGGTCGACACGAGCTCGAGCGGCTCGGCCACGATCGCGGGCTTCTGTCGCCCGTCTTCGGCGTCGAAGGTTCCGAGCAGCTGATCACAGTCTTCGTCGAACGTGGCGGCACGGGCGGAAGGCGTGCTGCCCGGTAGAGGGTAGGTCTGCACCAGCGACATGCCAAGGTCGTCGATGGCGGTGGGCTCGGTGGAGCGATCGTCGGGGAAATAGATCAAGTGCACGCGGGTGCCTACCGAAAGGCCCTCGCGCGGCACGTCGGTGAACAAGGCATGCGCCGTGGCGCCCGAGAGCCGCTTCCACACCTCACCCTCGTTCCCCCGCAAGCGCAGGATACGTACGGGACTCGATGACGTTGCCGAGCGCATCCACCACGGTGACGCGTGCAACACCCTCTTCGTTCACGAAGAGCGAGGCGGTCATGACCTTGCGATCGAGCAGCACGCGGGCGTCGTCATCGCCCTCGTGAAGTTCGTAGACGTACACCACACGCAAGGTGCCGCGGAACTGCCCTGTCGCAAGGAGGTCCGCCAGACTCACCGTCTTGACCGGCATGCCTTCGGCGTTCATCTCCAGGGCGCCCGGGACAAGCGCCTTCATCTCGTCGGAAAGGTTGTTGATGGCCGCCACGGGAAGCTCGGCGGTCGTGGCCTCGAGCACGCTGTGTGCGGACAAGCGCCCCTCACAGCGGGGCGGCGCCGGCATGACGCCCAGACTGGTGGCCACCGAAAGGCTACCTTCGGCGGCCATGTACATCGAGAAGTGAGAGGCCTTGGCGAACACCAGCTTGTTCTCGACGTCCACGCCCAGCACTTCCACGGGCCTCCCCCCAGCGCCCCGCGTGAGGGTTGTAGGTGAAGGCGCCCGTTTTTCCGGGGTTCATTTGCCCATCGAAGGGCAAGGCCACCGTGGCACGGCGTCGGAACACGGTACCCGACGGACCGAAGTCCACCACGGGCCCGGCGCCTCGATAGCCCACGCGCTGGGGGGCGCGGCTCACCTCGTTGACGGAGACGTTGGTATCGACCGAAACGGCCCCCACCGGCAGCGACACACCTGCCCGGCGCACCAGGCTGGTCTCGGATTGCACCACCACCTGGGTGGGCTCGGTGGGCGTCACCAGACGCGCTGCCCTTTGCAGGGGCGTAGCCACCGTGAGCGGATAGCTTTGGCGCACGAGCGTGTCGCCCACCTGCGCTTCCAGCACCACCGTATGCGCGCCTGCGGGCAGCGTGTTGGCCTCGGCGATCAAGCGCCGCTCGCGCACGAGCAGGCCGGGGGGCGCCTGGACGATGCGCCATTCCGTATCGCCCGCGCCGGAGTGCTTGGGCATGTATGAGTACTCTTCGTTCGACAGCACGAACGAAGGGGGCACCGAGAGCATCTGAGCTCTCCGTGCAGCCAACACCACCCCGCCCGTATCACCAAGCGCAGCGTCCCAGGGCGAAGGCGGGTTCATGGGGTCGGCGTCTTGTCCGGGCCCCGGTGGCACCACACTGGCGTCCAGGTCGGGCGGCAAGGGGGCGCCGTCCACCCCCACGGGAGGGCTCGAGGAGCCACATGCCGTCATGAGCGCGGCGAGAAGTAGCCGCGCGAGTTTCGTTGCCCCATACCCACCCTGTTGACCCTTCGTCCCTGCCGCAACTGACTGGCCGTCGCTCATGCGTGTGTCCCACCCTGTGAATGTTCGTCGTGAGCGCGTCGGGCGCGGGCTGGCGAGACGTACGGAAACCCGTGAGAGCGAAGCTTCGCTCCATCGTCTGCCAGGCCGAGCTCTTCGCAGCCCCCTTGCGATCGACGGGGGGCTCTAGCGTCTTGAGCTGCGCGGCTACACAAACGCCGGGGCGACCCGCAAATGAACCAGGCAGGTCATCGGCTCGTCGGGCTACTTGACGGGGAAGAAGGACTTGCGTTCTGCCCGGCGGCTTCGTGCTGCAGGCGGTAGAGGTTCACGAAGGACACAAGCACCAGGGCTGCCGTGGGCGTGACCTGTACCAACAAACGGTTGAGCAGCGTGCCGTTCCACGCAAAGAGGCGCACGCGTTCGGGACCCACCAGCAATGCCCCCAGGAGTACACCCACTTGCAAGCACCAAGCTGCCGCCAGGAAGCGGGCCTGGCGTCTTTGCAGGTTTGCAGGGTCGGGGCTCCCGAAGTGTGGCACGACCAGCAACAGGGCCGCGGCGGCTGCCGTGAGAGGCCACAGAAGGCCCCACGACAAAGGATCGAGCGCCTCCGCGATGAACGTGCGCGCCAGAGGAAAGGCGGCTGACGGCGTGAAGTACCCGAGCGAATGGTCGGCGTTCGAAAGTCCTCGCTGAGCGAGCGCAACACGCCAGGTGGCGAAGGTGGCAAGCGAAGCACCCAGCGCGGATAGGGCTGGGCCTCGCAGCCCGCGGGGGCCGAACATCCAGGCGGCGCAGGTTACCGCCACCACGTGGCCCGTACCTTCGTCTTTGAAACCGCAGAGCACGATCGCGAGCGCCGCGGGCACGAAGAAGGGAATCCGAGACCCCTCCTGCTCGCGCGCGAGCAAGGAGAGCGCGAGGGCGGCCGCCAAGAGGCCCACGGGCGCATCGGCGTAGACGAGCCGTGCGTGCACCAGGAACAACGGTGCAGCAAAGGCGAGCCCCAACGCACCGCACGCCAGCGCCGTCCAGCGCCTGCGCGGGTGTGGCTGCCACAGCCCCGAAGCGGCGAGCGTGAGGCCGAACGCCCCGAAGCAGAGCCACTTGCCGACACCGAAGGCGAGGGTCAGCGGCAGAAGCTGCGGCGAGGGGCTGAGCCAGCCGGGCAGCAGCGACCAGAGCAAAGGGTACCCCGCCGGGAACACCTCGTGCCCGGGCTCGAGCGCCGCCGCGGTCAGTGCACCGAAGCCCCCGCGCGCTTCGATCTGAGCCTTCGAGACCCACACGAACTCGTCCCAGGCGAGCGGCGTCAAGGGCCGAAGCTGGGCGAGTGCCCCGAGGGCCATGAAGCTCACCGCCACCCAACAGGTCTGCCGCGACAGCGCGGGTGCGCCTCGCGCGCGCGGGCGCGGTCCGAACGCGGGAGCCAGGACGCAGGCAAGCGCGATCGCCGCACCCCAGATCGAGCGCATGGATGTGAGGTAGAGCACAGCGATCCCCAAGAGGACCCAGGCGTAAGGTGCCTGCACACGTTCGAGCCGCACGACGCAGGAAGCCCGCGCACGTTTGGGGGTGTCGGCCTCGGTCATGGGCGTCGGCGTGCCGGCGGGAGGCTTGCGCGCGCGAGGGACGGGGGGGCCCCGCAGATGACCCTCTCGCCGCGCCGCTCGCAGGGGGCGCCCGAGAACGCGTTGGCCTCGAACACCGCCTTGCCACCCGCGGCGCGGTTCTTCGCATCACAGGCCAGGTACACGAGCTGGGCGAGCGGCTGGCACGCGGAGCATTCGTCCCGTTCTATGTCCACACACGCAAGGCCCTCACCCACCTCGGCGAAGGCCGCCATGCGGCTGCGCACCTGCGCGGCCGTGGCAGCGGCGTGAAAAGGGGAGTCGGCACGCACGAAGATCAGCAGCAGGATCCCCGGTACCCGCGGCACCGAGCGCACACGCGACCGCCGTGAGTAGGCGGACGGCGTGAACCCGAGGGGCCCTGGCGTCTCGAGTGAGGGCCTGATGTAGGCAGACGATGCAAAGCAGGGCCAGGAGTACTGTGCCTACACGCAGCCAGGCGGCGCTGGCTCCCGCCAACCGACATGTACGGTTCGCGCCATCGATCACGAACGCAGCGGGGTCTGACAGACAGTCGAATGCGAAGGCAGCCATGGCGTCCGAGGGTCGGACGATTGTATGCGCGCAATCACGACCGGCAATCCTGGTTTGCGGTCAGCGTCCGCGCCGCGAGCTTTGTGCCCTCAGCGCAGAAGGCCCGGCACGGTCATGGCGATCTCGAGCACGATCAAGATGACGATCGCCGCCTCGAGCCACACGAGGCGCCGATCACGAACCACATCGAGGATGAGCTCGAGGGCTTCCTGCACGCTGCGCAACCGCGTCTCGAGGGCGGCGAAGCGGGTGCCCAGCTCGAACTCGTCGCGCAGGTCGTCGTAGATGAGATCCATGGCGGGATCGTCCCACGTGGCGTCGGGCTTCTCGAGCAGATGCAGCACGGAGAGCACCACGTTGCGGGCGCTCACGGCCTCACCGATGAAGCGATGGAGCTGCCGCACGCCCGAGCGGCGCCGAGCCCGTTCGCCTCAGCTTCTCCACCAACTTGCCGGTTTCCTCGGACATGCGTTCAATCACGGCCTCGTAGTGGTCCATCGCCACGCTTTGCGCGAGGGTGAGCGCCACCACGCTGGCGCGCGCAAGGGGTGAGCGCATCGAGCACCAGCGCGCCCTCGTGCACGGCAAGCTCCGCGTCGGCCGCCTCGCGCACGTCGAAGGATTCCTCGGCCACCAAGGTCCCCGGCCCATCCAGGTGGCCTCGTACCCGCTCGAGGAAGGCGCTGCGTGAGGCAGCCGGCACGTTTTGAAAGGTCACCACGCCAAAGGGAAAAACGAAGGCCGTGCCCCCGTCCACCGTGACCGGCGCCACACCGGTGCCCTTGTGCGGTTGAGGCAAGAGGGTGGCGAGCGAGCGCATACGAAAGTTCTCCGCGAAGCCCACCGCGAAGAAGGTGTGCGCGTGGTCGGCAGCGGTGTGCCTTTGCCCCAGCGCCGCTAACGGGCGGGGCCGTCGTGGAGGGATCCAATGCGGCTGTGAACGGGGGCGCCGGTTCCGTGGCCATGACTCGAGTCTACCGCCGCCTGCCCGCTGGCGCTCGGCGGCTCTGCCGCGCTAACGTGAACCCGTGAAGCTCGAATTCCATGGCGCGGCGGGAGAAGTCACAGGATCGCTGCACCGCCTGGTGGTGGGTGACACGACCATCGCCCTCGATTGCGGCATGTTCCAAGGTCACCGCGCCGAGGCGAACGCCAAGAACCGAGAGCTCCCGGGCTGGGCCCGTCAGGCACACGCCGTGGTGCTGAGCCACGCCCACCTCGATCACAGCGGCAATCTGCCAACCCTCGTCAAAGCTGGCTTTGCGGGCAACATTTACGCCACGCCCGCCACCCGCGATCTGTGCAGCGTGATGCTGCGAGACAGCGCCATGATCCAGGAGCAAGATGCGCGCTACCTCAACCGCAAGCGCGAGCGCAACGGCGAAGAGGAGCCGATCGTGCCTCTATACGATGTGGAGGACGTGCAGCACACGCTGGCCCAGATGATCACCTTGCCGCTCGAGCGGCCTTTGGTGATTGGCCCCGGGGTGAAGCTCACCTTCTTCGAGGCGGGGCACGTGCTGGGCTCGGCGCTGTCCTGCCTGGATCTGGAGGAAGACGGCCGGCGGGTGCGGCTGCTCTATACGGGAGATCTCGGGCGCCGGGAGCTGCCCCTGCTCAAGACGCCAGAGACACCTTCGGGCGTCAATGTGCTCGTGATGGAGAGCACCTACGGCAACCGCAGCCACGGTCCCTATGAATCGGTCGACGAGCGGCTTGCGGAGATCGTCGGAAAGACGCTGGCGCGGAAGGGACGGGTGCTGATTCCCACGTTCGCCCTCGAACGTGCCCAAGAGGTGCTCTTTGCGCTCGGCCGTCTGCACGCGGCCCGCAAAATCCCGCGCGTGCCGATCTACATCGATAGCCCGCTCGCCATTGCCATCACCGAGATCTACAAGCTGCACCCGGAAAGCCTCGAACACGAGCTGCGCGATCGCCTGCTCGGCCGCGATGATCCCTTCTCGCCGCCCGGGCTCCGCTACGTGAGCAGCGTGGAAGACTCGCGGGCGCTTCAGGAGAGCGGCGAGCCTTGCATCGTGCTGGCGGGCTCGGGCATGTGCGAAGGTGGACGCATCCTGCACCACCTCGGCCAGGGGCTGGGCCGCGCCGAAAACAGCGTGGTGATCGTGGGCTATCAAGCGCAGCACACGCTGGGCCGCCGCTTGGTGGAGGGCCGGCGCAAGGTGCGTGTCTTCGGGGGTCGAGCGCGACGTTCGGGCCGAGGTGTACAACCTCGAGGGCCTCTCCGCACATGCCGACCGCGAAGGTCTCCTGGACTTCGCCCTGGCCCTCAAACGCCACGGGGGCCTCCACACGGTGGCCCTGGTCCACGGCGAGCCCGAGGCGCGCGACGCCTTCGCTGCGGCGCTTACGGCCAAGGGATGCCAGCGCGTCTTTTGCGGCCTGCCGGGCGACACGTTGTCGCTGTGAGCGGCCCGGCGCTCACGTGAGGGTGGCGCCGAAGCGCAGCACCCGCCGGATGATCGTGGCCTCGAGGCCGAGCCGCTCGGCGATCTCGGCGGTGCTGGGTGCGCGTCCGAGCTCGGCCTTGAGGCTGCGGGCAGCGGCCAGCACCTTGACCAGGATCTCCTGTGCTTCGTCTTGCGTGGGGCCCGGCGGGTCAGCTTCACCCACCGTGATCCCTACGGCCTCGAGGGCATCGATGAGCGCCTCGATGGCGCCGTGGTCCAGCCGGTTGTCCTCAGCGCACACGGCCAGCTCGTCGAGCGACACCTGCTGCCGCTGCTGCGATTTGAAGTTGTCGACGATGGCCCCGAGGGCATCTCGTTTGTCTCGATCCAAGTTTTTCACTCTTCCGCCGGTTGAGGCGCCCGGGGGCGCTCGAAATCACCCACACCTGCGATCGGCATCGCCAGCGCGTAAAGCGCGCCCTGCGCCGTCACATAGAGCGTTTTGCCATCCGCTCCGCCAAACGTCACGTTGGAAGGGCCGCGGGGAATCAGAAGCCGCCCCCAGCGGGCGCCGTTCGGACGGAACACCGCGATTTCGCCCGGTGAATCCGATGCGGGGCGGGCGTACGACGCGACGTAGACGTTGCCCGCGCGATCCACCGCCATGCCGTCGGTCACCCAGGTGCTGTGCCGGTCGAGGCCAAGCCCCGCCGCGAAGACTGTGGGCGCGCCGAGGCTGCCGTCCGGGTGCACGGGAAAGGCGCGCACGAGGTTTTCCAACGTGTCCGTGACGTACAGGATCCGTTCGTCAGGCGACAGCCCGATGCCGTTCGGCTTCGTGCCTTCCTCACCTTGCCATACGCGCCTGGCTTCGCCCGTGGCCGAGAGGCGCAGCACCTGGCGCACGAAGGGCAGGGTGACGTACACCATGCCATCGCTGCGCACGGTGACGTCGTTGGGCCGATCGAGGGGCTGCCCCTCGGCCTCGTGAGCGAAGACGGTCCACGCGCCCCCGGCCGGCAGGCGTACGAGGCGGTGCGCCGCGGATTCGAGCAGCACCACGTCCCCGTTCGGCAAACGCCCGAGGCCCGACGCCCCCCCGTTCGGGTCGCGCACCACCGCGCTCGTGCCGGCGGGCGTCACCTTGAAGAGCTTGTCGAGCTTCGGATCGACGAACCACAACTCCTGCCGCTCGGGCAGCCACACCGGGCCCTCGAGGTACGTAAACCCTTCAGCCACGAGCCGCGGGGGCCCGGCCTTGGCCACGGGATCTTCGGGTCCGGGAAGCGTCACGCCGGGGAGGGGGGCGTTCGGACCGCGACAACCGAGACCCGCTCCGGCACAAAGCAGCGTCGCCAGGAGCCAGGCAGCGCGCATCACCCTCGGTTACTCCCGCAGCGTGAGCACGGTAGGCGTAAAGCCCGAACGGGCCGCGTAGCTGCGGGCGATGTGGGCGCCTGCGTCCTTTGCTCGGGCTGCGTCGGCCAAGATCACCACCGAGCCGCCAAAGCCTCCCCCCGTGAGCCGCGCCCCGTAGACCCCGTCCGTTGCGCGAGCAATCTCGACGATGAGGTCGATCTCGGGCACCGACACCTGAAAGTCGTCGCGCAGCGAAGCGTGGCCTTCGTAAAGCAGGGCGCCGAGTGCGCTCAAATCCTGCTGCCGCAGGGCCGTTGCGAACGCGAGCACGCGCGCGTTTTCCTTCACCACGTGGCGGGCGCGTTTGCGTTCGGCTTCGGGCAACGCCTCGATGCGCGGTAGATCGTCCACGCTCAGGTCCCGCAGCATGCGCACGCCGAGCGCGGCGGCGGCCCGCTCGCACTCCGCGCGGCGCGTGCGGTACTCACCGCCGGCGTGGCTGTGCGTGACACCCGAGTTCAGCACCACCAAATCGATGGCGGCGGGTAGTGGCACCCGTTCGTACGCCAAGCTGCGCGTGTCCAACATCAAGGCGGTGCCCGTATCGGCGAGGCTGGATGCCATTTGATCCATCACACCCACGGGCGCGCCCACGAAGTCGGTCTCGGCCTTTTGTCCGAGGAGGGCCAGCTTCACGTCGTCGAGCTCGAGCAAAAACGCCTCGCGCAGGGCACGCAACACGGCCACCTCGAACGAGGCGCTCGAAGAGAGCCCCGCGCCGAGCGGCACGGTGGAGCTCATACGCAGGTCGAAGCCCCCGTGGTGGTAGCCCGCGCGTGACAAGGCCACCGTGACGCCCTTCAGATAGTCGCACCAGCTGCCATCCTTGGTCTCTTCGCCGAGCGTGAAGCTCACCGGCGTTCCGGTGCCGGCGTTCTCGCTCACCGCCTGCACGCGTTTGTCGGAGCGGGGCCGGAGCTCCACCGTGGTGAAGCGGGGGATGGCCGTGGGCAGCACGAACCCTTCGCTGTAGTCGGTGTGCTCACCGATGAGATTCACGCGCCCTGGGGCGCGGGCCGTCACCGTGGGGGCGTGGCCGTAAAGCGTGGCAAAGCTGGCAACGGGGGTGGAGGGGGGGGAAGAGGCGCTCATCGAGCTGTCACGACTACCACGCTTTCGCGGGGGCCACCACCGGGGCTCCACCGCTGTCGGGCTGATGGCCCGGCGGGTTTCCGGGCCTCAAAAGGCGCGCGATTGGCCCCCATCCACGGGCAGGCAGGCCCCCACCACCCAGGACGCCTTCGGTGAGGCCAAAAAGGTCACCACGGCAGCCAGCTCCTCGGGTGTGCCGAAGCGGCCCGCGGGGATCTCGCGCGTCACGAAGGCCGCGATGCCTTCGGGATCGGCCTTCTGGCGCCGCTCCCAGCCGCCGCCCGGAAACAGGATCGAGCCCGGCGCCACACAGCACACCCGCACACCCTGGCCGACGAGATCGCGCGCCATGCTCTTGCTCAGGCTCACCACGGCCGCCTTCGCCAGGTTGTAGCCCGGGGCGCCGCCGCTTTCGCGCCCCCAGATGGACGCGACGTTCACGATGGCGCTGCCCGGCTCCATCAGCGGCAGGGCGGCTTTGCTCATGAGCACGGTGGGCCACACGTTGCGATCCAGGGCCTGCTGCAGATCCGCCTCGTCCATGTCCTGAAAGGTTCGTGCGCCCGAGCCGCCCACGTTGTTCACCAAAACGTCGACACGGCCGAAGGCCTGCCGGGCGGCTTCTCCCACCGCCGAAGCCCCCGCAACGGTGCTCACGTCCGCAGCCACCGCCCGCACACGCGCGGCGCCGAAGCGGTCCCGTGCCTCCTGCCACGTGGCTTCGAGGGCCTCGGCGCCCCGGGCACAGAGCACCAGGCGACACCCCTCTTCCGCCAGCGCAAAGGCCATCGCCCGGCCGAGCCCGCGGCTCGAGCCCGTCACCACCGCCACCTTGTTCTCGAGCAAGAGATCCATGCTCGCCGGTTAGCGCGCCCGTCGTGTGCTGGCAAGCCGGGTCGCCCGCCGGGGCCGCTCCGGCAGGCGCGCGCCTTACCGGACCTGCTCGAGGAGCTGTTGGGCCTCGGTCAAGGTCGAATCCTCCTCCAGGGCGCGCTTTGCGAAAATGAGCGCCCGCTGGCGGTCGCCGTTTTTGGCTGCGATGCGGGCGCGCCGAAAGAAGCTCATGGCCACGGATAAAGGCCCTTCGTGGCCGCTCAAGCTGATGCTCTGAAGCGCCTTGAGCGCCAGATCGTCATCGCCCATCGCCTCGGCGAGATCGGCCAGCTCGGCCGCCACGGCCCCGTTGCGACGGTCGGCCTCGAGCGCCTTGCGGAGGGCAGAAAGCTGGCCCTCCGCGTCGCCCAGGCCCTCCGCGGCCCGCGCCATGCGGTGATGAAGCGCGCAGAGCTCACCCCCATCAACGCCGCGGACGTCTGTGACCAGCCGTTCCAGCATGGCCATCGCCTGGCCGTACTGGCCTGTGGCCAAAAGCGTATCGGCCAGCAGACGCTGCACCACGCGGTCTTCAGGCCGCAGCGCGAACGCCTTGTTGATCGCTCCCACGGCGGATTGCGGGTCACCCTCCTGCAGGAACAGGTCGGCCCCTTCGGTCAGCACGTGCAGGCGCTCCTCTTCATCCAAGATGGTTTCGGCAGCCTGGATCCGCAGCGCCGCCACCTTGCGACGGTCGCCCGCCTGCTCGTACATCATGGTGAGGATGTTCAGCACCGCCGGCTGGCCCGGGTGCTCTCCCAGCACCTTCTCTAAAGTGGGCATCGCTTCGTGTGCCCGGCCGAGCAGCTCGTAGGCGTGCGCCAAGCCGAGGGCGGCTTCGATGCGTGCCTCGCCCGCTTCCATCTCGACGAGGCGCAGGCACACGCGGGTCACATCTTCCCACTGGTTTGCGGTCTCGAAGCGGCCGCGCAGCGCCTGAAGCGCGTCGCGGTCCTCGGGATGGTGGTCCACCCAGCGAAAGAGCAGCTCCTGGGCCTCGTCGCCCTGGCCCTGGGCGCTGAACACGTCGGCCAGGCGGAGCATGGCCCGGCGCTCGGTGGGCAGATCGGCTTGTTCGCCCGCGCGTGCGGCCAGCAAGAACAGAGCGTCCGTGAGCGGCTCGGCCACCGCAGGCCCCTCGAGGGGGAAGGCCGCTTCCAGATCTTCGACGGCAGCCGCGACCTCCCCCGCTTCGATGTGCAGCTCGGCGCGCAGCCGATGAAGCGCGCCGCGCGCGGCGGCGAGATCGGTCCGCATGAGCGTCTCGCCCACGGCCACGATGGCGCTCGGGGCGTCCCCCATCTGGCGCAGGCAGTTCACCAGCTCACGCACCTGCGCGACGTCTGCGGGCTGCAGCGCCGCGGCCTTGCGCAACAGCGTGGCCGCGCCGGCCGTGTCGGCCAGCCTTTCGCGCCGGGTGGTGGCCGCCTGCCTCAGAATGCGGGCCGCCGCTTCGGGCTCGAAGGTGGCGAGCCGCGTGGCCTCTTCGTCCATCAACGCGGCCCAGGCGTCCCAGGCATCCTCGGCCTCGAGCCGGACCGCGAGCCGCTCGAAGAGCGAGGCCTCACCCGGTGCCCGTTGCCGTCCCTTTTCGAGAACCCGTCGTTCGGCCGGGTGATTGCCCAACGAGGCGTAAAGCTCTGCCAACTGCAGCGCCCGCGCGCCGGCCGCGGCGCCGGCCTCGTCGGCCAGCAGCGCCTCGCCGAGCGCCGCGCGTTCCTGCCTTTCGTCGTCGTCGAGCAGATCCAGCAGACTTTGCTGCAAGGACCGCTTGAGCGCGGGATCGGGAATGTGCGAGGCCAGGGCCTGCCGGTACACCTGCTTGGCTTGCGCGGTATCTGCCTTGCCCAGTAGATCACCGAGCCGCCGCGAGGTCTCGGCCTGCCAATCGGCGTCGCCTCGCACCTCGGCTTCGCGCAGGGCTTCGGACAACAAGGCCACGGCTTCCGACACATCCCCTCGCCGTTCGTGCAGCTCGGCGAGCGCCATCAGGGATTCGCGGTGTCCGGGCTCCTCCATCATCACGTCGCGGTACACCGACGAGGCCTCGGCGTCGTCCTGGCCCGTGCGCAAGAGGTGGCGGGCCCAGACGAGGCGTACCTGGATGCGATCCTGTCGGTCCAGCAGCTTCTCGAGCGTCTCGGCGATCACGGCCCGCAGTTTGTCTTCGTCGCCCAGCTGCTCATAAAGCTCGATGAGCGGCTGCCACAGCTCCTTGTCGGCGGGGTTGCGCGCCCGCAGGGTCTCGTAGACCTCGGCGGCAAGTCGGGCCCCATTGGTTTGGCGGGTGGCTTCGCGTGCCACTTCACGCAGCAGCATGGGGATGCGCGGCCCATCGGCGGCCGTCTGCGCTTCCACCAGCCATTTGAAGGCGCCGTGCAGATCGTGCCGGGCCCGCCGGCGTTGCGCCAGCTCGAAGAGCGCCCAGCCGGCCTCCCGCGCCTCGCCCTGCTGGCCCGCCAAGGCCACGGCGCGCTCGAGCAGCCGCTCGGCCCGATCGCTGTGCCCGAGGGCCACTGCCAGCTCCACCGCTTCACTCACCTCGGCCTGCGTGACGTCCTTGAAGGCGGCCCGCCGCTCGAGAAAATCGAGCAGCATGTGGTCGTCACCCGACGCGCGGGCGACCCGCTCGTAAAGCGGCATCACGCGGGGCAGTTCGTCTTCGGGCACGTTTGCTTCGCGCACGATGGCCTGGGCCCGCGCGAAGTCGGGCACACGGTCGAGCGCGGCGGCCAGGGTCTCGAGCCCGGCCCCGCGGGTCTCGGGGGCGCGCAGCTGTAGCTCCGCCACGCGGAAGCGGAGCTGGGCCTGGGCGTCCGGATCGGCGGCGCTCTCGGCAAGCCGTGCGAGGGCCCTCATCGCCCGGCTTTCCTCGTCCTTGTCGCCTGCGGCGCCGGCCAGGCGGGCCACCGCCACGAGCACGTCGGACAGGTGGTGACCGGTCTGTTCGGCGCGGGCATAGGCGCGGGCCGCCCGCTCGGGATCCTTTACGTCTTCCTCCGCCACGGTGCCCGCGCGCATCAGCAGCGTGCACATGCGCGCGCCGTCGTCCCGCCGCCGCATCTGTTCCATCGCTTCTTCGACCAGCCCGAGGTACCGCTCGGGATCACCGAGCGCGCGCGCGAGCCGCCGGCCGAGATCGTGAGCCTCGTCGAGGTCCGGGGCCTTTTCGAGTGCCAAGGCGATCGCCGCGAGCGCGTCTTCGAGCCGTTCCTGTCGCTCGAAGAGGCGGGCCTTGTCGCAGAGCGCTTGCGCCTCGGCGGCACCCGACCCCGCTGCCGCCGCGCGCTTGTCCAGCAGAGCCACGGCTCGCTCGACCTGGCCGGCCGTGAGAAAGGCCGCCTGCAGGCGCTGCGCCTCGTGCCCGCTCTGGAGCGCCAGGGCCATCGCCGAATCGAGGCGTTCGGCGGCGGTCGCCTCGTCGCCGCGGGCCTTGGCCACGGCTTCGAGCCGCAGCAGGATCTCGCCCGCCGAAAGCGGCACGTCCGTCGTATCCGTGCGGCGGGCCATCACCAGGAGGGCCTGGTAGGCGCGCTCGGCGCGATCCAGCGCCTGGGCGGACGCGGCGGTTTCGGCGAGATCCAGCAAAATGCGCAGCGTGCCCACGTCCATGGCCGAGGCCTGCTCGAGGTGGTCGAGCGCCGCGGGCAGATCGCCTTCCGCACGCGCCACGAGGGCCAGCTGGTGATGAATCGCGGCTCGTTCCTTCGAGCGGCGCCGGCCCATCTCTTCGAGCAGCGCTGCGAGGACCTTGCGGGCCTCTTCGTTGCGTCCTGCCACGCGCAAGCTCTCGGCCAGGCGCGTGCGTAGCCCCCGCTCGGCAGGCAGCCTGCGCAAGGCCAGTTCGAGAACGCTCACGGCGCGCTCGGGCTCTGCCAGCTCACCCTGGTAAAGAGCCGCAGCCTCCTGCGCGTAAGCCAGGAGCTGCTTGCTGGAAAGCGCCTCGGCGCAGCCCGCGGCCAGCGTCCGTGCCAGCGGTTCCCAGGCCTCGGCGTCACGGTACGTGTCCACCAGCAGGGCGCGCAGCTCGTGTGCCGCCGGCGCCTCGGCCAGCGCGCGCTCCAGGGTGCCCGTGGCCCGGTGCCGCTGCCCGCTGGCCAGATAAGCGTGCGCGAGCCGCAGGCAAACGTCGCTGCGTTCACCGCCCTCGGCGTGAACCAACCGCTGCTCGAGCCAGGCGGCCGCTGCCCGCGGCTCGGCCTTCGCCATGCAGAGCCGCGCAAGCGCATCGAGTGGCGCCGGCGCGGGCGCGTGCGCCACCATTTTTTCGTAGCCCGCGAGCGCGCGGCCAAGATCGCCCAGCTGGGTTTCGGCCAGGGCGGCCATGCGGCCCCACATCGCAGCGGCCTGCTCGAGCTGCCCTTGCTCTTCGAGCGATTTGGCCTGCGCGCCCAGGATGTCGGCCAGCTCGGCGTGCTGACCCCTGGCACCGAGCAGAGTGGACAGCGCCGCCAGCGTGGCCTCGTCGCCGGGCGCCTCTTCGAGGTTGGCGAGCAACGTCGACACACGTGCGCTTCGCGTCTCGATGAGACCCGCCACCCGCGACATCTCGAGCCGCAGCGCCATGCGCTCGGGGCGAGGCAGTGCAAGCGCCAGCTCCCGCCGGCGCACCGACAGCACCTCGCTCAAGAGGTCCGCTTCCTCGAGCAGCCCGGCCAGCAACCCGATCGCCTCGCGATCCTCCGGGGCATCCTCCACCACGGCACGCAGCAAGGCGCGCGCGCGCCCCTTGTCCCCCAGAACCTCCAGCGTGGTGGTGGCCGCTTTGCGGCGCAGACCCCGCACGAAGGCCACCGGCAGCGGCCAGGTGGCCACGTCGGTCAGCACGTTGACGGCGCGAACCGCGTCCTGCCGGTTCCCCGAAGCGAGGAGCGTCTCGACCAACACGGCCACGGCCAACTCGGCCGCTGCCGCAGGATCCAGCTCGCCCGTGACCGGCTGTTCATTGCGCAAGATCAGCGAGACCTGCCCCAAGAGCGCGAACCCCCGCTGCACCGTGAGTGGGGTGTCTCGCAGGGTGTCGCGGGCCACCCGCAGCGCTTCGGCGGCAACGTCCAGGCGGCGGGGATCGAGCGCGCCGAGCTGCACCAACGTCTCGAAGAGCGGGCGTCCAGGGCGCTTGCGTTGCAAGCTGGCAAGCCGCTCCCAGGTGGCCACGTGGTGGGGGCTCTGGCGGGCCGCGCGGAGCCACGCCGCCTCGGCCTGGGTCGTGCCTTCAGGGCCCTCCACATGCTGCTCGTACCAGGTGGCCACGAGGCCCTCGACATCCCGCACGAGCGCCTCGGGCAAGCCGGTGCGCTTGCTCAGCGTCTCGGCCAGCGCCCGGGCCGCGTCGGCGAAGGCGCCCGACGCCTTGGCCGCGTGCTCGTAGGCGGGCAGCAGCGAGCCCTTCACCACCTCCGTCGACACGGGCGCGCGCAGCACGGCCTCGGCCGCGCCGTTGAAGTCTGCCAAGGCCCCGCCCAGCCGGACCACAGCCAGCTTGAGGTCGTTGCGATCGGGCGCCAGGCGCGACGCCGCCTCGTAACCGGCCATCGCCGCGCGGGGCTGATCGAGCTGGGCCTCGAGCAAGCGGGCCCGCTGGACGAGCAGCGCCACCTTGCGGGACGCGCCTTCGGGCAGCGCCTGCGCTGCCTGCTCCAGCGTCTCCACCGCGAACCGCCAGGTGGGCGCGTCCGTACACAGGCGCAGCAGATCCTGCTCGAGCCGGGCGTTGTCCGGGGCGCGCACGAGGGCCTTCGCCAGCAGGGTCCGGGCCTGCTCGCCGTCGCCCAGGTCGCGTTCCACCCAGCCCGCAAGTTCAGCCAACAGGCGCGCCTCGGCCCCGGGATCGCCGAGCCGCTCGAGGCGGGCGTCGGTGAGGGCCACGAGCTTGGCCCAGTCACGCGTCTCGGTAAACGCCCGCGCGAGGGCCTCCACGGCAAGAGCCGCCGCCGCGGGCGTGCTCCGAAGCGCTTCGAGCCCAAGGCGGGCCTCTGCATGTTCGGGCGCGAGCGCGAGCGCGGTGGCATACGCCAGGGCCGCTTCACGGGGTTTGTCGAGGCGGGTGTGAAGCACGTTGCCAAGGCGCACGCTTCCGCCCACGAGCGCGGCCTTGTCGGCAGCCGCCAGCCGTGCGAGCCGTCGTGCGAGCTCCTCGAAGGCGCCGGTCGATGCCAGCAAAGCCACCAGCGCCTGGGCAGACGTTGCGTCCTCACCGAAGCGGCGCTCGACCTCGAGCCAGGTCTCGATGGCCAGCGCAGGATCGCGGAGCGCTTCGCTTTGCACCCGCGCCAGCCGCACGAGGTCGGCGCGCTTGGATTCCGCATGCGGCGTGGTCTCCGCCCTGGCCCGCAGCACCTCCGCGAGCCGCTCGGACTGGCCCCCCCGTGTAAGCGCCTCCACGAGCGCATCGAGCGCCTCGAAGTCCGCCGGCACCAGCGCCAGGCGTGCCTCCCAGGCCGCGAGGGCGCGCTCGTCCTGGCCGAGCTGCGTGGCCAAGCGGGCGGCCTGCCCCAGGGCCGCTTGCCGCTCCGGAAGCTCGGGGGCCAGGAGGGCCAACCGCTCCAGCACCTCCAGCCGGGCCTCCGGCTCACCGAAGCGGGCCTCGAGGCGGCTTGCCCGTCGCAAGGCGGTGAGGCGCTGACCCTGATCGGCGCCGGCGGCGTCGGCCACCTTGCGCAGCAGGGTGGCGGCCTCGCCGTGTCGCCCGCGTACCTCGTGCTCCGTGCGCGCCGCCTCCAGCCACAGCGCCGCTCGCAACCGCTCGTCATCCGCTGCCTCGGCAGCCCCCAATAGGCCCTCGACGTAAACGTCGAAACGCTCGGAGATCTCCGCCAGCTGGTGCAGGCGCACGCGCGCCGGCGCGTCGCCGGGTGACAGGGCCAAAAGCTCCACCAGGCGGTCCATCGCGGACGCGTTGTCGTTGCGGGCCACGAGCCGCTCGGCCGCCTCGCGGAGCAGGCGCAGCTTCTCCTCCCCCGACGCAAAAGCGTGCGCCGTCTCGAGCGCCTCCACGATGCGGCCCTGGTCCCCCTGCCGCTCGTAGTCGTTGCGAAGCAGGGACAGCGCGCTTTGCCGCTGCGCAGGCGTAGCGCCCGGAAATTTCAGGATGCGCTCGAGCACGAGGCAAGCGGCGTCGTCTTCGCGGGCTTTCAGCAAGGCCTGCGCGTCACCGAGGGCGCCCGCCACGTGGCCCAAGTGGTCGAGCCTCAGGTGGGCGAGCCGCGCTCTGAGCTCCGCGGCCTCCGTGCCTGACATCAGCTCGAGCCGCGCTTCCCACAAGGTCTCGAGCTCGGCGTAACGCTGTTCCTTGTCGAGCAGCCGCTCGAGCGAAGCCTCCACGTGGGGATCGGTGGGCCTGCTCTTCCACAGCTCGGTGAGGTAGCGGATCGCCCGTTCTGGGCTGCCCAGGAAGTCCTTGGCCACGCCCGCCGCTTCTTCGAGCAGCTTGCGCCGCGGCGGCCCGTCCTTGAGCGCCACGAGCAGTTCGTCGTAGACCGCCAGCAAGGTGTCCCACTGCTGTGAAACGGAGAGCAACAAGGTGAGCCGCTCGGTGGCCCATGCGAGCGAGGGGTCGCGTGCCAGCAGGCCGCGCAGCAGATCGATGAGCCGCTCCGGGGTATCGCCGAACCACTCCTCGTGAAACGCCAGCGCCCGCGCGCCGATCCGCGAAAGCGCCTCGGCCGGCAGCGACTTCAGAACCTCGCGATAAAGCGCGGCCACGTCTTCAGGCCGCTGCGCGGCGACCGCCCGTTCCTCGAGCTCGTCCCATGCGGCCTCCTGGGTGGGGGCCTTCGCGGCGCGCTCGAGGGCCAAGGCCAGCGGGCTTTTCGGGGGGCTGCTCGCGCGCGCCGTGTCTTCAGATTCGGGAGCCATCAAAGATTCCTTGCTGGACGTTCGGGGATCGAGAGAGCTCATGGGGCAGCCCAAAGGCATCGGCAGCTGGCCTGCGAGCCTGAGCCGTGGCGCCAGACTGCCCTGGCGAAGATCTCCCTTGCTTTTGGCCCTTCCCGAAAAGACAGGGTCGAGGTGCCGGCAGTCTGCCGCGAGATGCCCAAACCCACAACTCGCGCGGCGGCCTTTGCTGTGGGAGGCCGCACGCCCGGGCCGCGCCGCTTGACGCTGGCCTCCCCGGGGCCCAACCTGTGCGGCCGTGCCTGCGCCGAGCAAGACAGCGAACAAAGCGTCCGGAAAAGGGGGAAGCAAGTCAGCGTCCCCCGATGCGATCAAGGTGCTGGCGCGGAACAAGCGCGCCCGCCACGAGTACCATGTTGATGAAACGCTCGAGGCCGGCCTCGTGCTGGTGGGTTCGGAGGTCAAGGCCATCCGCGACGGCAAGGTGAACTTGACCGATGCGTTCGCGGAGATCAGCAACGGTGAGGCGTGGCTGCATCAGGTGGACGTGTCCGTCTACGTGTGGGCGCATGTCCGCAACCACGAACCCCGCCGTCGACGCAAGTTGCTCATGCACCGACGTGAGCTGGATCGGTTGGCGGGCAAGCTGCGACAAAAGGGCTTCACGCTCGTGCCGCTGGCCCTCTACGACAAGGGCGGGCGGCTCAAGGTCGAGCTAGCCCTCGTCACGGGCAAACAAGACTGGGACCGGCGCGACGACCTCAAGAAAAAGGACGCCACGCGCGAGATCGACCGGGCGCTGGCGAGCCGCCGCCGCTGAGCGAGGCGCTTACGCCAGCTGCAGGCCGCACCCGGGACAGGCCCCGGCCTCGAGCGCTTCCGTGGAGCCGCAGGCGGGGCAGGGCGGCTCGTCGCCCGCCGCCGCGGGGGGCGCCACGGCGGTGCCCTCTCGGGCCAGCGCCTCGTGCCACTGGCGCGCGAGCAGCGCCGCCACGCGCGTGGCCTCGTCCCGTGGGGTGAGCAGCTGAATCTTCGGCCCACAGCCGCAGCCGCCCCGCGCGTCGCACGCATCGGCGGCAGCCAGGCGTGCGGCGATGCCTTCTGCCTGGCAGGCCTCCAGCAGCCGCTTGAGGTCGGTGAGGCCACCAGAAACACAGGGGACCCATTCGTCGGGCGCGTCCACGTTTTTACGGTAGCACCAACTCTGGAACCGCGAAGACCTGTTTCCAAACCGAAACGAAGCGGGCGTTCGAAAGTGGAAACGGCCACCTGGGAGGACCCGGGTGGCCGCGCGCGCCTGGGGAGAGCTTGCTTGAACGGACCTGACGCAGGCTCAGGCGGCCCGCAGAGAGCCGCTCGACTTCTTCGCCGACGCCCGCAGCGCAGCCGCCGTGAAGGGCGCGTCCACTGCGAACACCAACCCCAGAAAACGCCCGCCGTCGTCGATCACGGGAATCGAAGGGGCTCCGTAGTGCGCCAAGGTAGTCTCGACATCGCCGAGGGCGTCCGAGGGCCGGCAGCTCGGGGCCTGTCGGGCCATGACGGTGTCGACCGGCATGGTGTGAGACGCCCCCGACCAGCGGCGCACGGCGGTGCGGGCCGCTTCAGCCGAGACCACGCCCACCAGGTGGCCAAGACGGTCCACGACCGGAAGGCTCTCGAGCCCCCCGTCGAGCATCCGTCGCAACGCCGAGTCCACGGAGTCGTGGGGCCGGCAGACTGGAACCTGTCGATTCATCACCTTTTCAACGTTCATGTCGTTTTCCTCGGGAGCGCGTTTCGTTTCGGTTGGAAACAATGCCCGCTTGAGCGAAGCTCAGTCGGGTCAGGTCGTTTCGGTTCAAGCTCTTCGATTTTAAGAATCGCCCTGTAACGGCGGGGCCAAAGGTGCGTTGCGTTTGTGTAAAGAAGGCTCGTTTTCGAGTCGGTCTTTGTGGGGTGCGCAAAATCCGCAGGCTCTCCCGAAGGTTTTTCGCGTTTTCCGTGAATCCCCTTGGGGCCGAAGCCTCGTAGCGCCGGCGTGTTGCAGTCGGTGTGCCACCCGGATCGGGTAGCCTGCGCCCGTGTCACGCGTGACCTCTCCCGTGTCCGCCTCCGCTCCTCGCGCGCCGGATGACTTGCACCGCCGCGCCCTCCGTGGCGATTTCCAGACGCCCGACGTGTTGGCGCGCGAGGCGCTGGCTTGTCTGGCGGCCCTGCCGGAACTGCCGAGACCCGTTGGCGTTTTGGAGCCCACGTGCGGCCTGGGGGCCTTCTTGAGAGCCCTCGACGCCACTTTTCCTGGTGTGCCCCTTCACGGCTGGGAGCTCGACCCCACCTACTTGCGGGCAGCGGCTCTCACCTTGCCCCCTGAAGTGCACCTGCGTCAGGTCGACGTATTCCGTGTGGATTGGAAGGCCGAGCTATCCGCCTTTGGCGCGCCGCTCTGGTTGGTGGGTAACCCTCCGTGGGTCACGATCGGGAAACTCGGGGCACTTCAGGGGAACAACCACCCCGACAAGTCGAACGTGGATCGGCTGCCCGGGTTGGCCGCGCGCACGGGGGCCGCGAACTTCGACGTTTCCGAATGGCTGCTGCGCCAGTGGCTCGAGGCGCTCGCGGGGCGGCCCTTCGTCATCGCCATGATCTGCAAGGCCTCGGTGGCTCGCAAGGTGTTCCAGTTTTGCGTGCGCGAGGCACCCCGGGTGACGGGGCGGGTTTTCGAGGTGGACGCGCGGTCTCACTTCAAGGCCTCGGTCTCGGCCGTCTTTTTGGTTCTCAGCACGACGGGCGAGGCCGAGCGGCGCCCCGCACGCCCCTGGCCCTGGTTCGCGGGCCTCGGGCAGAACACGCCCGCCCGCATGTTGGGTCAGGTGGGCGACGAGCTGGTGGCCGATCTGGACGCCTTCGAGGCCACCCGGGGCGCCCTGTCCCCACAGCCGTGGCCCTGGCGCTCCGGGGTCAAACACGATTGCGCCGCGGTCATGGAGCTTGCCCAGCGCGGGGGCGCCTCGTTCAACGGCGCGGGCGACGTGGTCATGGTCGAAGCGGAGCACCTTTACCCTTTCGTCAAGAGCACGGATCTGCACCACGGCCGGCTGGCCCCCGTGCGACGGTTGGTGTTGCCGCAACGGCGACCGGGGCAAGACACCAAAGCCCTGGCCACCTCCGCGCCGGGTCTTTGGGCCTACCTGCAAGCGCACGCCGACCTCCTGGCCGCGCGCCGCAGCTCCATCTACCGGGGACAACCTCCCTTCTCCGTGTTCGGCGTGGGCCCCTACAGCTTCGCCCCCTGGAAAGTGGCGGTTTCCGGCTTGCACGCCTCGCTGCGCTTCCAGGTGGTGGGACCGCACGAGGGGCGGCCCGTGCTCTTCGACGACACCTGCTATTTCCTGCCCTTCGCCGACGAGGCCACCGCCCGCACGGCCCACGAGCGCTTGTCGTCCGCCGACGCCCAGCGCTTTTTTCGGGCGCGGCTCTTCCCCGACGCCAAGCGGCCCGTCACCCAGAAGCTGCTCGGCGCCTTCGATCTCGGCGCCCTGCCGCTATACTCCCCCTCATGGCCCTGACCTCCTGCATGTTGCCGCTGGGCACCGTGGCGCCGGACTTCACCCTGCCCGATGTGGACGGCCAGCCGGTCTCGCTGGCGGCGGCGCGCGCCCGCGCCTTCGTGGTGATGTTCATCTGCAACCACTGCCCCTTCGTCAAGCACGTGGCCCCGGCGCTTGCAGCGCTTGGCCGCGACTACGCCGGAAGGGACGTGGCGATCTTCGCGATCAACGCGAACGATCCCGATCGCTACCCCGAAGACAGCCCGGAGAAGATGGCCGCCGAAAAAGCCGCGCGGGGCTACGTTTTCCCTTACCTTTTCGACGAAACGCAGGCGGTGGCCCGTGCCTATCAGGCCGCCTGTACACCTGATTTTTTCGTCTTTGATGCGAACCGCGCCTTGGTCTACCGGGGGCAGCTCGACGACAGCCGGCCGGGCAACGATCGCCCCGTTACGGGGTCCGACCTGCGCGCCGCGATCGACGCCGTGCTGGAGGGCCGTGCCGTTGCGGCGCTCCAGAAGCCTTCGATCGGCTGCGGGATCAAGTGGAAGCCGGGCTTCGAGCCGCCGCTGACATGAGCTCCTGCTGCTTGTGGTGCGCGGCCCGCTGGCGGCTACGAGCCGCTTTGCAGTTCGCGCAAAAACGCCTCGCCATACTCGGCGAGCTTTTTCGGTCCCACCCCGGGCAGGGTCAGGAACTCGTCGAGCGAGCGCGGGCGGTTAAGGGCCATCGCCCGCAAGGTGGCGTCCGAAAACACGATGTAGGCCGGCAGCTTGCGCTCGTCGGCCAAACGCTTGCGCAGGGTCTTGAGGCGCGCGAAGAGCTCGCCATCGGCGCCCCCCGTCTCGAGGGGGACACGGCCTCCCAGGCTCGCCTCGAGCCGCGCCAGCACGGGTCCGCGCGCGGCTTTGGCCGCGGGCAAGGTGTCGAGCAGGTCCCAGTCCGCGCACACGTCACAGGACTTCACGCAGGGGGGCAGGGTCTCCCCGAGATAACGCACGATCGCCTGGTGCCGGCACAGGCGTCGCTCGGCCATCTCGAACATCTCCCGCGTCTGGGCGCGGTTGCGCGCGGCGGCCTCGGCGGGCCCGTCCTCCCCGAAGCGGTCGTAGCTCATCACGTCGGCCCACGAGTAGAACAGCACACAATCGGCGTCGAGCCCGTCGCGGCCGGCACGTCCGATCTCCTGATAGTAGCTCTCGACCGAGCGAGGCATGTCCCGGTGGATCACGTAGCGGATGTTCGACTTGTTGATGCCCATCCCAAAGGCGATGGTGGCCACCACCACGTCGTAATCGTCGCGCAAAAACGCCTCTTGCACGCGATCGCGCTCGCGCGGCTCGAGCCCTGCGTGGTACGCGGCGGCCTTGATCCCGGATTCCTGCAAGAAGGTGCTGATGCTTTCGACGGACTTGCGGGTAATGCAATAAACGATGCCACTTTCGCCGCGCCGGCTCCGGATGATGCTGAGGATGCTGTCGCGGGTCTTCGTTTGGCCGTCACCTTTTTTGTAGGCGTGCAGGCGCAGGTTCGGGCGAAAAAAGCTGCCCCGAAACGTCACGGGGTTGTCCATGCCCAGCTGCTCGATGATGTCGCGGCCCACTTCGGGGGTGGCGGTGGCGGTGAGCGCCAACACGGGAAGCCCTCCGAACTTGCGCTTGAGCCCCGCGAGGTTGCGGTAGGCAGGCCGAAAATCGTGGCCCCACTGGCTGATGCAGTGGGCCTCGTCTACCGCCACGAGGCGAATGCGCGCCCGGGACAGCGCGCGTCCCACCGACGCTTCGATGCCTTCAGGGGCGGCGTAGACCAGCTCGTAAGCGCCGGTGGCCAGCCCCTCTTCGCGGCGGCGTCGTTCTTCGGGGGGCAGGCTGCTGTTGAGGTAGGTGGCGCGCAGCCCGTATTCGTTGACGCCATCCACCTGATCTTTCATCAGCGCGATGAGCGGTGAGACCACCAGCGTGGTGCCCCCCAACACGCGGGCCGGAATTTGATAGGTGAGCGATTTGCCTGCACCCGTGGGCATGATGCCCACACAGTCGCGCCCGGCCAACACGGCTTCGATGATCTCGTGCTGTCCGGGGCGAAAGCGATCGTAGCCAAAGGTCTCTTTGAGGGCCCCCAGGGCCACGTGCATGGGCACCGGGCCTTCGTGCGCGCGCTTGATGACCTTCGCCAGCTTGGCCAGGCGCGCCAAGACGTCGGGGGCAAAGATGTGGGGCTGCTCCCGCCAGGCCACGCGCAGCTCGGCCAGTCCGGCTTCCACGCTGGCGCGGCACGCAGGATCTCCTGGGCTCAAGGCCCATTGGGATTCGAGCGCGGCCACGTGGCCGGCCACATCTGGGAATCGCGCTGACACAGATTCGTTTCGGGCGTCGCCCCGCGGATGTTGCGATAAAAACGCCGCCCTTGCGACCATCCTGTGGACGGATATGAACTTCCGTCGCATCGAATGATGGGTTGAGGGGCATCTTCGGCGCGGCGTTGCAAGGTTCGGAGGGGGCGCCGCGCGAACGCGGACCCGCTCGAGCGGCCTGGCTCGCGGTTGCGGCAAGGGCGTTCAAGCCCTGCAACGAAAGCGCATGCGGGCGCGATAAGCGGGGGTGGTCGACAGAGCCGCAGGGAAGGTCTCCGGGTATCGCCGCCGCGAGCCTGAAAAAACGCGGCTCTACCGCGTGGTGCAGGACACCTGGCTCACGTTCCGCGACAACGTACGAGGCGAGGGTGGTTTTCTGCCCGCCTTCGTGGCGGCGGAGTTCGAGGCGTATCTGGGTTGCGGGATTCTGGGCAAGGGTTTCGTCAACGTTCGTTGCGAAGCCTGCGCCGAGACGCGGGTGGTGGCGTTTTCGTGCAAACGAAGAGGCTTTTGCCCCAGCTGCCTCGGGCGGCGCATGGCCGAGACGGCCGCGCACGTGGTGGACAACGTGTTTCCGGCGGTCCCAGCGCGGCAGTGGGTGCTGACGGTGCCGCACGCGCTTCGCTACCGCATGGCGCGCGAGCCACACCTGGCCAGCGTGGTGCTGAGGGTCTTTCTGCGCGAGGTGAGCCGGTGGTACCGAAAGCGTGCACGCAAGGCCGGGGTGCGGGGGGCGCTCGCGACGGGCGCCGTGACGGTGATCCAGCGCTTCGGCTCCGGCCTTGCGCTGAACCTTCACTTTCATTCCGTAGTGACCGACGGCGTGTTCCGTGTCGACACGCCCGGTCGGCCCGCGTTCTTCGCCACGCCACCTCCGCGCGATGAGGAGGTGGCCGAGGTGACCGCGCGGATCTGGGAGGGTGTAACACAGGCGCTTGCCTCGTCAGAGGAACGAGACGCTGACGACGCCGAGGCGCTCTCCGTGATCGCAGGCGCTTCGGTCAAATCCCTCATCGCCACGGGAAGGCGCCGAGGACAAGCGGTCATGCGGCTCGGCAACGATCCGATCGCGTCGTGGGAACCCTACGTGTTGGGGAAGCAGTGCGCTTTCGTCGAGGGCTTCAACCTGCACGCCAGCACGCGCATCGCAGCCAACGACAGGGACGGCCTGGAGCGGCTGATTCGCTACATCGCCAGGCCACCGCTGAGCGAAGATCGGCTTTCGGAGTTACCCGATGGGCGTGTGGCCGTCAGGCTCAAACGCCCGTGGCGCGACGGCACCACGCACGTTGCGTTTACGCCCGAGGAGTTCATCGAGAAGCTGGTTGCGTTGGTGCCACGTCCGCGCGCCCACCTGGTTCGCTACCACGGGGTGTTCGCGCCCGCGGCGGCGGATCGTGTCCGCATCGTTCCGGGCGGGGCAGGGCGCAAGGCGCGACGAGGGTGTGGCAAGCGCGAGGGAGAAAGAGATGGGGGTGAGGACCACGTCACGGAGCTACGGGAGCGAGGCGACGCAGCGGCGATGAGCTGGGCCGAGCTCATGCGGCGCGTGTTCGCTCACGAGGTGCTGGTGTGCCCGCGCTGCGCGGGGCCGATGAAGGTGCTGGGCCCTGTGCAAGAGCGAGGGGCTATCGAGACGATCCTGGCCTACAAGGGCCTCTCAGCGGAGGTGCCCACGTGGTCACCGGCGAGGGGACCGCCCGGAGGCACGGGCGAGACGGGATGTGATTCGGATCTGTGGCCGGCTTGAGGTTCTGTAGGGAGCCGAGGGTGGGGCTGGAGGGGGGAGATCTGACCGCGCCATGCAAATGTATTGTGAAATACTGATTCAATACGGCTTGATTCTCGCGTGGTCCTTGTTTTCGCCCGGCAGTAAGGCTAAGGACGCAAGGCGGCTTACGTTAGTTGATAGAACATATTTTATCAGACAAATTTGACGCGGAGGGACGTGGCGCTTGTAGTTCCTGTACGCAACTCTTTGCTGGGTAGCTGCCCTCGCACAGCTGTGATACTTCCAACATAGGTGTTGGTTCACGCTGGGATTGTTGGCGATGGTCTGCAGAGTCAAAGACCAAGAAATACAGAAAGACGCTGCAGCTCTTCTTCCAGTGCTGCCGTGAATGCCTTCGCTCGTGGCCGCGCGCTCACGAAGCCGAACGATTCGACGAGTCGCCCATCTCGCACATGTACGTTGCCCCAGCCCACAGCTTGATTGCCCCAAAGCAGAGGTAGCGCGTAGTAGCCGAGCTTGCGTTTGGGCGCTGGGGTGTAGGCCTCGAAGCGATAGGCCCAGCCCCAGAAGATCTCGAATCGACGGCGATCCCACACCACCGGATCGAAAGGTGTCAAAAGGCGCACCTGCTCGTCAATGCGGTAACGACTTGATCCGGGATTCTCATCGCGCGGCCAGTACCAGTCGATGCCATCGACACGCGCATGAGCAAGATTTTGCTTGGCGTGATCAAGTGCGCGTTTTCGATCTGCAGTCCACTGGGGCGTACCATTGCGCAATAACTGGCTCAACAGTCCGCTCAGACTTGCTGCGGGCAAGGGCGCGTATTTGCGCACGATCAATTCGACCAGGCGGTCAACCTGCTGCCGGCACTGATACGCGTCTAGAGCCGTGGAAATCTGTTCGCGCGCTGCATAGACACGCACGCCACTGTCTCGTCGCACCACGCGCAACATGCCCCGGTAGTGCATGGCATCGAGCAGCTGCGTGCTGGCATTGGAAGATCCGCCGAACCAGTTGCTGGCCTTGCCGTGGGAAAAATGCGCATCCACCACGCGCGGGTGTACCGCGCCCTGTGCGCGGACAAACTCCAACACTTCCTGTGCCTGCCGGTTACGCGCCGCCGTCCACTGCGTGCGCGACACGCGCGGATGCATCAAGATTTGATGCTCATGGCGCAAAAAGCCGTAGTTGACGAAAAAATCTTCCTCGATACCGAGCGTCGCGTATCGCAGTTCAAGATCACCCGCGTGGTAGTTCTTTGCGCGATGGCGCAGTGTTAGGTCTTGTGCCCTTGCTGGCGCACGGATCGGATCGGCCTGTACGAAGCCAAGCCTATCGATTGCGCGCGGCAACGTTGTCGGCGCAAACAAGCTGCGCGCAATGGCGTAGCGGCGTAGATCGGCAAGGGTAAGGGTTGGCATCAGTTAGATCTTGGATCTGAAATGCCGAGCATAGGACGTTCAATCTGCATTTGCACTTGCGTCAAGTGTGGCAAGACTCACGAAAAGACCGATAGCACTCCCTATGACAACTTCTTTTTGCGCCGATCCCCGGGGGAACGTTCGCAGACCTTGAGGTCGAGACCAAGTTTTGACAAGCGCGATGAGGCGAAGGTCGCCTTTGCAATTGGGTGCAGCTCTTTTCGGCTGCGGGTTCTCTCGAGGATTTGACGTGATTCAATAGACGAAAGGGGGACCTACAAGGCATGTATGTGGTGTCAATTCTCATACGTCCCTGGAGGCCCCCCCGATGCAGATACAAACACGTAAGACCGCAGATGAGAACCCCTTCTCGACGTCGGAGCACGTCTTCGACGGACTCAAGGGGCGACTGGCGAGTGCTGAGGCGTTGCAGATGACCCACGGCGAGTTGGAGCGGATGTTGCAACAGGAAGGCTGGGAGCTGCTACGGTGTTTGCTCCAAGACCACCTTGACCTGCGCGGCCCCGGAAGAGCCAGAGGTGAGGTTGTGGGTGCGACTGGCATTGTGCGAACGCAAGTGAGGCAGCGGCAACGGCACCTCAAGACGGTGTTTGGCAAGGTGGAGGTTGGACGCCTCGGGTACTCGGCCCGGGATGCAGAGACACTGTTTCCGAGGGACGCCGAACTCAACCTGCCTCATGGCCTGTACTCGCATGAGGTACGGCGTCGCGTCGTTGCAGAGGTGATCAAGACGTCCTTTGATCAGGCCGCTGAAGCGGTCGGCACCAACACAGGCACCACGGTTCCGAAGCGGCAGGTCGAAGAGCTCGCGGTCGAGGCGGCGCAGGACTTTGAGGCCTTCTACCAAGCCCAGCAGGCCGAGACAGAGGAACAAGCGAGCAAAACCGGCGCACTCCTGGTAACGACCACCGACGCAAAGGGCATCGTGATGCGGATGGACGGCCTTCGTGACGCTACGAAGCGGGCGGCGCAGCAGCGTGCGCACAAGCTGACCAAGCGGTTGAGTCGGGGCGAGAAGCGCAACGGCAAACGGATGGCCCAAGTTGCGAGTGTCTACACAGTCGCGCCGTTCGTCCGAACTGCCGAAGACATCGTAAAGGACCTTCACCCTGACGGCAGGCCGGGCGAAAAGGCTCCAGTGCGCCCACGCCCACAAAGCAAGCGGGTCTGGGCCAGTGTCGTGCGGGACCCTGAAGAGGTCATCGCCGCGATGTTCGAGCACGCCCATCGCTGTGACCCGACGGTCGCAAAGACATGGGTGAGCCTCGTAGACGGCAACATGTCACAGCTTCGGACAATCAAGCAGACGGCGAGGCGAACGGGTGTCAACCCCACTATCATCATCGACATTATTCACGTGCTGGAATACCTGTGGAAGGCGGCCTTTGCGTTAGTGGGTGAGGGCTCTATCGCTGCGGAACGGTGGGTAAAGCAGCGCTTGCTCCAGATTTTGCGGGGGCGCTCCAGCACCGTGGCCAGTGGCATGCGCAGAAGTGCAACCCTGCGGGAGATGACGGGGTCCGAACGTGCCGCTGTAGATGACTGCGCAAACTATCTTCTGAAGTACCGGAACTATCTCCGATACGATCGGTACCTGGCAGCTGGCATGCCGATCGCCACAGGTGTGATCGAGGGGGCGTGTCGGCACCTCATTAAGGACAGAATGGACATTACCGGTGCCCGCTGGGGACTCGACGGGGCAGAGGCTGTCCTCAAGCTCCGCTCCCTTCGGTCGAGCGGAGACCTTGATCGATACTGGCACTTCCACGAACAGGCCGACCTTCGCCGAAACCACCTCGAACGCTACAGCCGCAATCCCCCCACAACCGAGCTCCCATTGAAGGTCAATAGGCGTCCCAAGCTGACCGTCGTATAGCTGCCCAAATCATGCCGCCGAAAAGATCTGCACCCTTTGCAATTTGCGCATTTCAATTCGGTGTCAAACGTACGGCGTAGAAGTTCATTCCAAGGGATGAATTTGGATTTGTGTGCGAAGACAGGACGCCGAAGTAACGGGTGACGTGGCGCCTTGGCGGGGGAATGATGGCGGCAAGGCGAGCGATGAAGGCATGCGGTGCAAGCACAACCGCGTTTGTGCCGTCAGACCAGGGACGTTTGAAATCAAGTTGCACTTTGCGGTCGGGCAACGAGTGCAAGCGGTGATTGGCGAAGGGGGGCCGCAAGATGTAGCGGCAAAGATGCTCGCGGCCCGGTTTGTCGTTGCCATGCACATGGGTGGCGGCGTGAAGGTTAAAACCCCATTGCTCTGCGCATAGGCGACCTTTGGCTTTGGGGGCGGCTCCGTGGATCTGCATTCCGAGGTTTCGCAGTAAACGAGTATTTCGCCTAACTCTTTCGCTGCTCGCTTGGTGTTTCACTGCCGCGGCCGTAGGCTGCTCCGATGGCAACTTCGCATGACCAACAACACGTAGTGATCAGCGATGCACTGTTTGCGGCCATTTTTGCTGGCAATGGCACCCGACAGAACAAGCGAAAGCGGACGATCTCAGGGGATCGTCTCCGAACATGGAGTGGATCTGACGCTTATTGATACCGAAGTTGGAGCCACCTTCGTGGTTTCGCTGCCGATCTCGACGGTGGACGACTCTGGAGAGTCTCCTGGTTAAAAGAAACTATCGCCCCGTATCCCCGAGATGACACCATCGCCTTGAGGTGACGGCATTGGCGTCGCCGCCGACTCCGTGGACTTAAGTTCACATCGAGACCATTGCCGCTTGGTCCAATTGGCGGGCCAGAAGGTAAAGGCTTTGCACATCGAATCTTTGCTGCACGCAGTCTGGCATTGCTCCGCTGTCATCGAAGCTTCACTCACAGTTGAGTAGGTGTTGCCGGGTCGGTCAACACCGTAGGATAATCCCCGCTTGGCACCAGAGAACACGCTGTTCCTCCAGGTGACGTTTCCGGCGGCACTCTTTAGCTGACAGGTGGGAGGAGATCCCGAGTAGAGGAAGCCCCCTGGGAAGTAGTTATATGCGCGGCAGCGGGCATCGACGTCGCATTCGCTCCTACAGCGATAGGGATCAGGAGAAGTCAGCGGAATCGACTTGTAGCTCGGCCCTGTCCGCTCTATCTGCGCTGCGAGGCCTGTACTCACTCCCGAAAGGAAAGCTGCATTATTGGCACGCGACGAAAAGGAGCCCTTCATGCGACATACCTTTGTTGCGTTCTCCCAGGAGAAGGCGCGGCAGAACTTCGTTACGCCGCATAGCGAACGACAGGACTCTGCACTCCCGTTCGTAAGCGTAACTGTTCCCTCCGGTAGGGCTGCGCCCAGGATATCAACGCCCGCCTCCTCGGTCGCGCGCACTCCTGACAGGGCGACAGGGTTGGCCTTCCAACCTCCCACCGCACGGAAGAGTCTGCAGGTCCCGCTGACGGGGAACAGGGTGAAGGCCGCGCACGAGAGGTTTGCCCTGGTGCACGCGTCGCGGCAGGCTTGGGTAAGGTCAGGCGAACCCGATACCGAGATCTCTTGATAGATCTCCCCTTCTCGCTGAATCCCCCTGGCGATGCCGCCTTCCATCCTTTGAATCGCATCAAGGACGCGATCCCCGTACCAAGTGACGTCTCCGAAGATGTCGCGGGTGGCGCTACTGGCTGAGTTGACACCCCATATGGCTCCGCCGCTTGAAGCCGCACCAAAGATTGCAGGACCTCCAGAGTCGCCTTCGCAGATCGCACCACTTTCTTGGCTCCCTCTATAGTCCTCCGACTCGACGTATGTCCAAGTCTTGGAGCGCTTGCGCCCGTCTCCTCGAAGAGTCGTTCCATCGGTGCATCCGAATCCGAAGGTGGTGACTATGTCGCCCGTTGTCGGGGCTACACTGCTGATTCGAACGGGGATTAGAGTCGGCGGTGCCTCCGCTGCCAGCCGCGCAATTGCCACATCGTCGTTCCCTCGCAGAGACGGTAAGTTTGTTCGCCACACATTGTTGAACTCAGATTCAGGAACGTCTCTGTCTGTGGCGATGGCTGCAAACTGAAAGATCCTCTCCACCTTGATGTCCACGGTTTGGGTTGCTCCTGCAGGCAAGAAGCGATATCGGAAGGTGTCGGGCGTCGGGCGTCCTTGGGGGCGGTAGAAGAAGCAGTGGGCTGCAGTCAAGATGTAGCGGGGATGGATGAGCGTTGCTGTACACGTGCCTACCTTGGCCAATAGGTCGTTCGAAGGGTGTTTTTCGGGTCAAAAGGCCGAGGAGCCCGAGCGAACAAGCCTCTCAAGCGGGGAAACTGGGAGGGGCAAGGGTTGAAAAAGGAGACGGAAATGGGCGAAATGCCGCGTGTTTTCCGTAAGCGGATGCGGCTGCGCCAAAGCTCGCTCTGGCAAGGCACCCGGCGGGACGTCAATTACACCAGTCGAGCTCGGCCTGGTGAGGCGGTGCCCTGGCCGGGGCAAGCCTGGGCGGCGTGGTGGGCAGCCCCATGGCGCCGAGGATTTTGGCGATGGTGGCGGCTTCTTTTACCAGGGCGATGAGGCGCAGGTCGCCGTGGCAGCGGTTGCAGTGCAGCTCAATGCCGAATGTTCTGCGAAGCAAGTCGCTCCACGCGATGTATTTAGAGGTGCGAGGAGGTTTGGCGGCAATGGGGGTTTGCAGGTCTTGGGCGGGCGATTCCGTTGCTTGCGCCGCAGTGGCGGCCACAGTCGCCGCAGGCACGATGAGAGGTCGCAAGGCACTGTGTGACGACAGCACGCCGAAGTAGCGGGTCACGTGGCGCCTGGGAGGAGGCACAATGGCGGCAAGGCGCGCGATGAGAGCTTGGGCGTCGAGCACGATGCAGCTTGTGCCATCGGACCAGGGGCGCTTGAAGTCGAGTTGCACTTTGTCGCCCGGCAGAATGTGCAAGCGGTCGTTTGCAAGTGGCGGGCGCAGGATGTAGCGGCACAGGTGCTCGCGTCCTTGATTGTCGTTGCCGTGCACGCGGGTGGCGGCGTGCAGATTGAAGCCCCAATGCTCGGCGCACAGCCGGCCTTTGCGTATAGGCTGGGCGTTGGCGGATAAGGCCAAGCGCAAAGGCGCACGCCGCTGCGCAGGCCCAGCGGGAGGCAGACCCGCGGTGGCAGCGGCAAGCAGCTGTGCAAGCAACGGGTCGTCTTCACCCAAGGTCTCGTCGCCCACGATGACGGTCACTTCGTCGTCACCGGGGGCGGTGGCAAGCTCGATGAGGCCGCGCTTTTTCAAGAAGCGCACGATGCGTGCGGCCGCCTTCTTCACCACCTGCTCCACCTCTACTTGCGAGGGCGGCGCAGCGGGGTGAAACACCGGCGGGCCGCCGTGTTGGGGGAACACGTAAACGCCATCGAGGAACACGGTGTGAAAATGCGGATTGCAGCGCAGGTCGCTCGAGGCGCGCTGAATGACGGTGAGGCCTCCGCATTCGGCCTTGGCGGTGCCGCAAGTCTTGATGGCGCGCTTGCGATAGAAGGCGGCCACCGTGTCTGTGAACAGCCGGTGCACGGCGCCCAGCAGGCGCGCGTCGAAGGCCAAGGGAAAGCGCAACACGAAGGGGAAGGTGAGCACCCATTGTCGAAGCGCCACACCCGTGGGCAGCACGTGGTCAACAAGATTTACCGCGCCTTCGTTCATGCGGCGGCCGCCACAGCTTGGGCAAAAGCCTCTGCCTTTGCAGCTAAACGGCAGCACATGGCGCGCGCGGCAGGTGTCGCAGTATAGGTGCGCGAAGCCGTGCTGGGGAATGCCGCAGGTGATGTACTCTTGCAGCTCGCCCGTCACGTGGCGGGGGAGGCTGCGGCCGTCGGCACTGCTTTGCCACTGATCGAGGAAGGAGGCGAGGTGGGCCTGCATCACGCGGAAAAGCGCCGTGTTTTGCGGCTGCCGGGGTGCATATAGGGCCCCTGGTGACGAGGCGGGGTGGCTGTAAGCTCGGGCTTGGTCCACCTAAAGGCATCGGCGCAGCGGCCCTCGGGTTGCTTGGATTCTCACCTAGGGCGGCAGGCGCGGCGTAAGAGGCTACGGTTGCTACCTGCTCCGCACCATCGCGGCGCCCGCTGTGATTTAAACCCGGACATTATTGACGCTTGGGGCGCATCATGCACACCACGCGCACGGTAAACGGCAAGCCCGAAGAGGTGGTGGCCACCTATGACGCTGCTGATCGAATCACGAAGATGATTCTGCAAGGCGGCCTCGTTACGCATGCGTTCCGATACGATTCATTGGGGCGCCTTGTGTGGGCGCACGATGAAGACATCGGCGCGCGCACGATGACCTACGACGACAACAACTGGTTGCGAACGCACAGCAATGGCGCGGAACAAAGCGTGGCGTAGCCGGGATGGCAAGTGCCACGACCGACCCTGCCGGTGGAGTACTGTCGGTCGGTTTGCGCTATTTCTGGACCAAGAGAGCAGTACGCCAGTTCGGTTCAGAGTCGACCGGTACGCCCAGCGCCAGCAGATAGCCGTGAAGCATATCGCCCGTTAGACGACTTGATTTGGCTCTTTTCGTGTAGGCCGTTTGGTCCTCGAACGGAAATGCGGTGCCGCTGGTTTCGAAGACCCAGCGTCCACCGTCGTTGGCTGCAGCCACTGATCGCTCAAGAGCAAGGGGTGGCTCACCTCGTGGTCCAGCAAGGCTAACGCGAGCACTGGAACGAATACGCGTATGGTGCCGGGGCACACCGGCACGATAGCGTGCAAGAACAGCAGAGAGCGTTGCAGAAGAAGATGCGAGGGCACTATGGGTACTACGGCATCACCGGGAATTCCCGTGGGCTCTCACGCTACTACTGGGCCGTTGCGACAACCTGGTGCGGCTGGTTGCGTCGTCGCTCTCAACGGGGAAGGATCACGTGGGAGCGTTTCCTGCGGATACTTGCACGCTACCCTCTGCCTTTGCCCCACATGCCCTCGCGGAAACCCACGTCAGTGAACCTGTATTCTTGAAGAGCCGGGTGCGGTAGTCCCGCATGCCCGGATCTGTGGGGGCCCTGGGTGCGTAAGTGCCCAGGGCTACCCGAGCACATGCGGCGCACGAACCCGCAGGGCTCGCCCCTGTAGCCGGTTCCCGCCTAGGAGTTGCCTAGGAGACTGACCCGCCTGGCACCTTGGCCGTCCGCTTGGTGGGCATTCGGTCTTCCCCAAGAAACTGCAGTTCGCCTCAGATTTTCGTGGCGGTGAACAAAAAGAGGCAAGGATGCCCCTCATAAAACGCCCCGATGCCGTGCCTTATTGAGGCAAGGCCAGGCTGGACCGCCCTTTGCAGACCGATGCCGCCGATGTCTCAGAACTCGGAACCTCCTCGTCGACACGCAATGCGTTACGGTGCGTCCTGTTTTCTGGTTGCCCTGTTGGGTTGTCTATCATCGGGCTGCGGTAGTGGTGGAGACGGTGAAGGCGCCGCCGGGGGAACAGGCGGCGCTCTGCTGGGGGGCACCATGGAAGGACCGCCCATGGGTGGCATGACCCAGATGCCCATGGGTGGCATGCCCGAGATGCCCATCGGGGGCGCGTCGCCAGACCTTCCGTTGGACCCGACGGGTCCTTTTCATCACCAACGGCCTCCCCTCGGCCCGATGGCGATCCCGCTCGAGCCTGAACACGTGCGCGAAGGACGCTGCGCCCCTGGCCGCGTTTTGCTCGGCCCGCTCGTGGGCACGCCTCCACGCGTACCGGCTCATGCCGTCTCCGCCGCTTTTTGCGAATTTCCCCTTCTGCCACCCCCGTCAGGCTGGACTTACCAAATTGGTGGTGGACCTGATGCATCGACGGATGGTCTCGTGCGGGCGACCGTGCTGGGTGAAGAGGCTCTCATGAAAACAGGGTGTCATCTCGAGGGAACCCCTCAAAAGTTGGTCTGCCCGAGTGTGGCTGTGTCGAAGGAAGGCGCCAAGCGCGTGGCCCTTTATTTTTACGAGCAACGTGTCTCGGAGTCTTTGGCGGCATTTGAAGTTGAAGCGAATCCGTTCCCATTCGATATCCACGCGGGTGCGCCGACGCCCGAGTTCGAATGGGTACCCCAGGGTGAGTCGGTATCGCTCACGTTGGATATGACACGCATGTGGCGTGACCATGCCGTGGACTTTATTGGGTCCGCGCAGTCTCAGAGGGCGTGGCTGTTCGTAAGACGAGCCGAAAGTTCGGATAAAGTCGCCGCTGTCGATTTGGGTCCCGTCCAGGTGGAGACGACGTCGCTTTCCTGCATGAGTCCACCCATGAGCACGCAGAACGCGGCTCAAAGGGGACATTTCTATTTGGGGGCGGTCTCAAGCCAACAACGCAACGGTTCGACGTGACGATTGACTCGAAGTTGGGCGCTACACGACATCTAAGCTCTGATCTGAGGAACCGCTTCTCCAACGGCTTGACCTGCGTCCATCCCCGAGATCAATCAATCAAGCGAACGGAGTCTAGAATGCGAGGCCAAACAGCGCGTTGTAGCTGTTGCCCTTCACGTCGCCTGAAAACGGGACCTCTGCAACCAACCCAAAAAGCCAATAACCATAGCTGAGGTTGATGCCCAATTTCGTCCCCACTCCAGAATAGCGTTTCAAGCTTTGGCGCAATTGACCGCTTGTTTCTCCGATGAAGATTTCGCTTACCCTGTCAACTATGTAGGCGCATCCAATATGGGGAGTTACAAAACCGTTGATCTGTGGCCAATAGCCTCTATAGGCAAGGCCAAGCGAAAGCACGCCTCGATCTGTTCGGTATAGCGGGGATGTGAAGTTATCGTTAGAAACTAGGCTCAACCCCAGTCGCAGTCCCACGGCCCCGATGAACTCGGAAAACGCGAGACTCATCCCGGCGTTGGAACTATTTACTCCCAACGCTCCCGCAAGATCCATCAAGAATAAGAAGCGGTGAGGTGTAATTTTCCGTTCGGAAACGTTCGTCAGTTTTTGTAGCCTTTCGACCTTTACTGCCGCTGACACTCCGGCACCGAAGTTTAGGCTGACTACCCCGAGTAGTTTTCCTGAACAGGACACAAGCGGGCCACCTGAGTTGCCTCCAATCGCCGCTGCGTCGGTTTGAACGAGGTCTTCACCGATCTGAGAGATGGTTCCCGTGGCGATCGACCAACGAAGAATACCCTTTGTGAAGGCCTTTTCCGCTATGCGCGATAGTCCAGAAGGATGACCAATGGTGAAAGCTGGCATTCCGACTTCTACGATCTGTGCCGGCTCTATCGGGTCACCTTCAAGATCGTGGCTTACGCGCAAAATGGCTAAGTCGTTGGCTTCATCTTTTGCGACCACCTCGAAGGCTGTCTTCTTACCTGAAATCGAAGTTGCCACCGCAGGCAAGCCATCGGAGACGACGTGCCAAGCGGTCACTAGGTGTCTGCGATCTTTAAAGAGAAAGGCAGCGCCAATTGAGCCCTGTTCGTCTTCGATCAAGTAAACAGATTTCCGTGCGCCTAAGGCGGTTGGACATAGAACCGATTCGAAAGGCGGAAGTGTCTCCACTTCATCTGCCGCCACCTCACGACTAACAGCGATCGAAATGACGAAGGTCATGGCCGAAGCGAGTAGAGCGCCGAGTGCGACCTTTGCAGACTTGAAATGCACGAATGCAATCTGCGTTTTCACCAACCCGATGTCAATTCAAAGCCACAATCGTTAATGCTTCGTCGTGAGCATGCAGTGATTTTGGAGCTACTAAATCAAAGGCAGGTTAGCGCGCCCCCGGAAGCATCAGAGAATTGCGGCGGTACGAATCAGGCCAGTACGAGTTGCGGAATCACGCGCGGAGCGCTCGAACAAACGTCAACAGATGTCGCGATTGTCAGTCCAGATCTCAGCTTGCACCCTGCGCTCAGAGCGCAGCCGCGTCTGCCTTTTCCGCGTCGGTACCGGCATCAAAGGGTTGCGGCTCGGGGCACCTCCATACGGGCTGCGGCAAATTTTCGGAACTTGTATCTGGCCAATAGGTCGTTCGAAGGGTGTTTTTCGGGTCAAAAGGCCGAGGAGCCCGGCAGTAAGGCTAAGGACGCAAGGCGGCTTACGTTAGTTGATAGAACATATTTTATCAGACAAATTTGACGCGGAGGGACGTGGCGCTTGTAGTTCCTGTACGCCAGTAGATCCTACTACGGAGGATGACTTCTCTCGAGCCGTCGGCCGAGGAATGACCACCATTCATGATGCGTTCGATGGTCATCCGCCATCAACCCTCAACCCAGGGGATGGCAGTATCTGGGAGGTAGACCTCGGGGCAGATTTCCGGTACGTAGGGCCCACCACTCCCAATGTCCATGACGAAGACGTTTCCTTAGATGGCCCGCGCTTGTGGGATGCTGTCAGGTACATGTTTGAGCGGGAAAGTTCTCTAAGTCAGGCCAGCTTATTTGGTGGCATGGCCCAAGCGATGCGAGAGCAGGGCTACAACTGGTGCCAGATCTGCGAAGTCTTCAAGATCCACGCTGGCCCGGGAGGCACATGTCCAACAGAATGGATCGGGGACCCACCCGCCGACACGTTCTGCGCATTTGGGCCGTGCAGCGCCCCGTTCGTGGAAAAAGACAGGCAATGTGTTTGTCCTCCAGGGCAGACGCGCCAGGGCTCTGTATGCGTGATCACGTCGTGCCCGCCCGGTCAGTTTCTTCATCAAGGCTCCTGTGTAGGTAGTTGCCCTTGTCCTTGTTCCAACCCATTCAACGCATGCTCCTGCCTAGCGGACAACATTCCCGTCTCATCCTGCTTTTCTCCCACTAGCGATAGCCGTTGCGTCTCGAGTTCATGTACTCTTTAGAGCCGATGAAAAAGAACACACAAGGCGTTTGGCCGTGGCTTCATTGCTTGACAGTGATTGCTCTCATTCCGGTAACGGCTTGCCACACCGACGATGGTGATATGGAGAATGATGCGGCCACGGCGGATGACGGCGGGCGAGACGGCGGAGGGAAGGATCAGGCTGCCAGCGTTAAACTTGATGCCGGTGCCGTGGTGGATGCAGCCAACACCGGCCTCACGGACGCTTCACCGTTAGACCAGTGTTACCCGCCGTGCGTCGCCAAGGTACGTGCCAGATGCAACGTCACGGCAGACGAGACAAGCGTCTGCTCCAAGTCGGGTGACGAGACTTTGATCTGCAATTCAGGCGGGACGCGGTCTCGCCTGTTCGACGAAATGATGGAGGGGGTCAGGGTCGGTACGACCGTTCGCACATTGCCCGATGGGAAAACGATCTGCTTCTCACAATCCAACCGACCTGGTTTGGAGCCCATTTGGCTCATGCGAGATGGCGACGGGAAGACAATCGCCTTCCAACGCGGCGACAACATTGTGTGCACTGACGACGGCAAGGAATACAAAGTGGATCCCAATTCACCTGCTTGCAAGGCCATCGTTTCGCCGTACATGTGTAAGAATCCAACTCCAGGAGCGTGCGTATGGCTTGGCCAAAAATGATCGCCGACCTGGCGCTTACCCTGGTTCTTGTCGGAACATCAGCATGCACGGTACCTGAAGATTCTTGCGGCAAGGGTGTCGACAAAGGAAACGTGTATCAAATCACATTGCTGGAAGAACAGCCGCTCGACCTTACGAGGGCCAGTTGCAGTGCGATCGACCAGTTGGCCCCATCCTCTACGTTCAAGATACAGGTCACGAACGAGTTTGCTGCATCGAGCCCCATATGTGCAACGTCCATGGGAAAGTTCGTCGAACCGCCCAACGGTCTGAGCGAGCACAACTACGCGGGCCGGTCGAATGGATTTAACGGAGGCCGATCCGAACGACCGGCAATCCTGGTTAACGAAAATGTGAAGACGGGCCCAGGGCAGAACTGCTCGGCGCGTTGGCAGACCTCGGTTTTTTTTGGCGGTAATGCGCTAGCCGATGCATCTATGGTTCAGGCTATCCGTCGAGAGCTGATTCCCGACCCCGGGCAGGCCGGATGCAAGTATTGTTTTGATGATTGGGTTGTGACGATCAAACAGGTTCAGTGACAACCTACCAATGGCTTCTCACTTGGTGCAAGAGTCGCACGCACGAGTGCCGCCCAGGAATGAGCACCTGTCGGTCGGTTGGCATTGTTGTGCAGCTGTTATTGAGACACTTAGCAAGTGCTGCGTTGTTAGCTTGATCGTGATTTCTTCACCTGCCGTCGCCTACGTTCCAACACGAGATGCCGAAGGGCGGCCGATAAAGTGGAACGACCAAACGGTAACCTTTTTTGTTGAGTCATCGCTTCCGCCCGTCCCGACCAGACTAGACCGTGATCTTTTGGTCGCGATGAAGGCCGCCGCTGAAACGTGGAATTCAACTGCCTGTGCCGGCTTGACGATCAAAGTCGAGCAGTCCTCCACAACTAACGGGCTTTCGGCGAGAAATTCGCGGAACACGGTGGTTGCTAGGTATCGGAACTGCACCCACCACGGCCAAGGGGAGTGGTGTCACGATCCAGACCTAATGGCGTTGACGACCGTATTTTCGACAGCTGACGGTGGCTCTGCAAAGATTTTAGAAGCAGACATAGAAATCAACGCGGCGACATTTGAATGGTCTCTTTTCCCGACAGGGACAGGAATGTTTCCTGGGCATCGCGACCTGAAAGCTGCCGTGTTGCACGAACTCGGGCATGCCCTCGGTTTTGCGCACAGTTGCAGGGAAACGACAGACGAAACTTCGACCGACGAAAAAGGAAATTCGGTCCCTATCTGTGCGGAAGTTTCGGATCCTTCGCGTAGCGGCATAATGTTCCCGCACAGGAGCGGAGGCAGGGTGCAGACAGATATGTCCCCCGAAGAACGCCGAGGCCTTTGCGAGGCCTATCCGAGGACGCTGGCAACTCCCACGAAAGGCTCTGCCGCCCGTATGTATGGTGGTCCTGCATTACTCGTTGGGCTTGTCTCGTATTGTGGGATCCAGGCGCTCTTGCGTAGAAGGCGCAGAACAACGCAGCTCTAGACCATGTCCTGTTCAGTAGCGTGGGCGTGGGCTGATGCCAAGTGGGGGTGTTCAACACCACGCCCCAGCGAAGTCGACGTGTTGAATTGTTGAGTCACGGTACTCGCGAGTTACTCGCAAAGGCGCTTGACCTGCGCCAGTCGGGGTGCGGCCGTAAGGACGCGTGCGAGTGAAGAGTCTATTCTTTGTAATTGGGAAGGCCCTTGAATCCCCGCACTTTGGACGGCATCGTTCGCGCGGGTGCTCCTCTAAGGATTTATCTGGCCGCTTGAATTTCGAGAGGGGCCGGGCCCCCGGCAGTAAGGCTAAGGACGCAAGGCGGCTTACGTTAGTTGATAGAACATATTTTATCAGACAAATTTGACGCGGAGGGACGTGGCGCTTGTAGTTCCTGTACGCTATCCAGGAGCGTTCCCCCCCGGCGCGACCATACCCAGTCCGCCTGCCGGACAGGCACATCAGCGCCGGCTGCGCGCCACGCTTTTCAACGGCGCTTGGTGGGTGCAGGATTATGTGAGCCCGACCTCCTTCACTTGGCTCGGCTACTATCCGATAGGAAACGCCAGCGGGAAGATACCGTTCGACTTGATCAACGCCTCGGCTTGCGAAACGCACTGGTACGGCGAGGTGTTCGACGCGACCCCCACCAGCTGGCACAATGGTGATCTAGGCAACGGGATTTTGGGCCCCTCCGCGGGTAGCCTCGCCTTCCTCGAAATGATCGTTGAGCGTTCGGTGGGCAACATCTGGTTCAACGGTACTGGCACCGCCACCGACGCGGCCTGCTACAATATGACAGCCGTTCAGAACAATGGTTCAACCAATTGGTTCAACTTTGGAGGGCCTGGCGGTGATGGCGCCGGCTGCAACTGAGCGCGAGCCGACCTGAGCTCCCAGGGTCATGGTGGCCGACGCGTTTGTGCTGCGGCCACCTCAGCCCGAGGTTAAAACATGACGAAACTTTCAGGTGTATCGACTTTGAGGAATGCCGGGTCCCGACTAGCGCCAGGGAAGCGATCCTGCGGGCAAGCACGGCACGCCTCTGTGACGTTCGTGGTCTGGTTCGCTGGACTCTTGGGATGCAGTTCGACCGCTCGCTCCTTGCCTGAGGCAGCCCTCGGTGGATGCAGTACCGACGCGGACTGCAGCGGCGGATTCTGCGACCGGACCGGACAGTGCGGCAGCGTCGACGTGAGTTCGACCGCCCGCTTTGGTGCGCCTTGCACGCTCGCGCCGCGAAATCCGAACGGCACAACCGACGGCAAGCAGAATACTTGTGGTGCTTACCTGTGCATCGACGGCCGCTGCCGATCTTGCGTCGAAGATGGCGAGTGCGAAATTGAATACGGCGCTCCGACCTGTGGCCATCTTCTCGATACCCGCTGGCCTGGGAACCGCTGCGGCAACTATTCGAACGCCGGCGCGAGCCCCGCGATCCGGCGGCAAGATCCGCCGACGATCGCCACAAAGCCCCCCGCGCGGCTTACCGTCGAGGTCGTCAGAACCTATCCCCATTCGCAGCAGGCCCACACCGAAGGTCTCTTATTTCACGATGGCGAGCTGTGGGAAAGCACGGGCACCGTTGGTGATTCTCAGCTGCGCCGGCTCGCGCTCGGTACCGGTGAAGAGGTCGCAGCCGTCCGGCTCGATCAGGACCTCTTCGGTGAAGGGCTCGCGCGTGATGGCGACCGGCTCGTCCAATTGACATTCAGCTCGGGGCGAGCCTTGCTTTGGAGTATGAAGACCCTTGAGCGCGTCGGCGAGTTCGCCTACGAGGGCGAGGGCTGGGGGCTTTGTCATGACGGCAAGTCCTTCGTCATGAGCAACGGCACGAGCTCACTGCAGATCCGCGACTCGGAAACCTTTGCCCTGAAGCACCAGGTCGACGTGCGCACGACCGGTACTCTACCTTTTAGATTTCTTCGACTCAATGAGCTTGAGTGCGTCGACGGTGAAGTCTTGGCCAACGTGTTCGAGTACCGAGAGCTCGTTCGGATCGACCTTGCGAGCGGCGAGATAACCGCCATCATCGACACCAGAAATCTGCTTCGGCATGCTGACGTTTCGTCCGACGCGATCGATGGAGCGCTAGATCTAAACGGGATTGCGTATGTGCCCGAAAGTCAACACTACCTGCTGACGGGCAAGTCTTGGCCGCGAATCTTCGAAGTGCGTTTCGTCGACGATCCTTTGTTTCGCTAGTTCAACAGTTCAACGTACGAGCGGCTTGGGCGTTTCCCTCGCCGCGGCAAGATCGGGCCTTAAACCTCAACGTGCTCTCGCCCTGGAGAACCTGGCACTTTGTCAGCAGTCGCCGTATAGGTGCGCGAAGGCGTGCTGGGAAATGCCGCAGGTGATGAACTCTCGGCGCAAAGGGGCGGGGTAGGCTTGAGAAGCGGCTAACACAAACCAAGGCCGCGACACAGCTAGGGCTTAGCGTGCGCCAAGTGAAGCGCCTGTGCCGGCAGTTCAAAGCCGATGGGTTGTGCGGGCTTATGTCGCGCTAGCGCGGTCGACCGAGCAATCGCAAGCTCACTGCTTAGGCGAAAGGCGGTCGTTGTAGAACTCGTGCGTGAGCGTTACGCGGATTTCGGGCCGAAGCTGGCGCACGAGAAGCTCGTTGAAATCCATGGCATTGACGTGAGCCGTGAGACCGTGCGTGGGTGGCTGGCCGAAGCGGGACTGTGGCTCACCCGTTCGGAGCGCACACGGCGTGTGCATCAGCCCCGGCACCGCCGCCAATGTCTTGGCGAACTCATATAGATTGATGGCTGCGATTATGAGTGGTTCGAGACACGCGCTGGCCGCTGCACAGCATTGGTCTACGTGGACGATGCGACGGGACGGTTGATGCAACTGCGTTTCGTGGTTAGTGAATCGGCCCTTCATTACTTTGCAGCCACGCAGTCGTACCTGGGCCAGCACGGTAATCCCGTGGCGTTTTGCAGCGACAAACACGGGGTGTTCCGCGTGAATCAGGAAGGATCGAGCGGCTGTTCAGCCGGTGTTAGCCAGTTCGGTCGGGCGCTGGCAGCTCTCAATATCGACATCATCTGCGCGAATACGCCGCAGCCCAAAGGACGCGTTGAGCGGATGAACAAGACATTGCAGGACCGGCTCGTCAAGGAAATGCGCCTGCGTGAAATTAGCGTTCTCGAGCCACAGGCGGTTCGGCCCCTTCCATGCACCGTGATGTGATTCGGGAATCATGCACGCAGATTGCATGAAAGAGGGAAATGCAGCTACTGAGGCATCGCGTAGCCGGCGGGTACGGGAATTGTCGGCGCCTTGGCCAACAGCCCAAGCACTTCGCGCGTCAGTTGAGCTGTGTTTGTGAGCAACGCCGCATCGCTGCCGGCAGTTTTCGCCGCTGCCTCAAGACCTGCGGCCCACTCGCCTTGACCGGTGCCTGCGGTGAGTGCCCGTACGTTCACCGTGGCGCTGCCGTTTGATAACGCTCGCTTTTGCCACAACAGCAGCATGCGCATCAGGTTGCTCACGAGGCGCGTGTTCTCTGGTGTGCGGCCTATGGTGGAAGCCGATGGCGTTTTCAAAGCCCATCATGATGTTTCCATGAAGTTCGCCCCCTTCTCCCCATCCTCTGCGCCCACGACCACAAAACACGCTTTGATTTACCTATCGGCTCTGATGAACAGCGTAAGCCCCAGAAAATTCTCTTCGGCCTACGGAGAGGCAGCCGCTCAGACGCTCATCGCACTGAAGACAACATCGGCAGCGTGGGCGCGCTGTGGACCATTGTTAGGGAAACCGCGCCTGGATCGATGATGTTCACTGCCGTTCCAAACTCTGGCCTCATCTCAGGACCACAGTCTGACGAGTCCACGCACTTTACGGCCAATCTGGCTCGGCTCAATACAGTTTTAGTCGACGCCTTTGACACCTTCCAGATGACGGCCACTGGCCCCTCGGTGGAACTGCATGAAGCAACTCGAGTGGGCAATGATCCATTCGACACCGAGCGAAGCGGGAGGTGCGAGTGCGGCGACGTCGTTGGCTTGAATGTTTTGTCGGAGGTGAGCGTGCGAAGGGCGGCGCACATACCGGCAGATCTCTTTGAGACTAAGGAGCTGATCGGAACGCGGCGGGGGTTGCTGCGGCCACGACCCATCCCACTGATGTCAGCCAAGGCATGGAAAGCGATTGCCGCTGCTAAAGTAAGGGGTTTGAACGTAGAGGTTGCGCACTTCGTCTAGAGACCATAGGACGAATAAGCTGCATTTGCGCTTGCGTCAAGAACGGCGAGACGCTTGCACTTGTCCGATAATAACCCCTATGACAACATCGTCTTCCCGCCGATCCCCGGTCACATCGCCGAAGCGTCCTGCCCTTGGCAGGCGTCCCCGATGGAGTCGCCGTTCGTGTCCGCTTGGAACGGGTTAAACGCTGTCGGGCAGTTGTCGACGAGGTCCGCTTGTAGATCCATGTCTACATCTACGAAGTGATACGAGAGAGCCACGACGAAGTCAGTCTTGTCGCCCCCGCGCACGCAGTACGGTGAATAGCTCTCAAGGATGCGCAATTCTTGGCAACAAAACCCCTTCTCGCATCGAGTACCTCATATCGCCCGCACGGAACGTTCTTGGCAACGCAACCGTTGACTTCTAAATGCGTAACCCCCGTGGGGTTCGGGAAGCAGATGGTTGCCGATACTGGACGCGTGGCGCCGGCGCATGTGGCCCTAGCCACCTCCTTCAGCGCATGCCCAAACTTGTCACACGGCACCTCCGTGACATCCGCTCCAAACACCCAGCCCGAGTCTGCGACCGACCCGTCCGGCGCCACACCCGCATCCGTCACCGCCGCGTCTGGAGGATGCGCGTCCGAGGTCACCAAAGGCGGAACGTCCTCCCTGGCGGCGGTATCGTGGCGTTGCTGTGCGTCGACGATGACGATTGTGTTCGCATCCATGGTGTCTGCATCAATGGTGGCGCCTGTCAAGCCGCCGCTATCGTCGTCGCACCCGACCAAGAGAAGCGTCCCTAGAACGAACCTTCCAATTTGCTTTTTCAAGAGAGCACCTTGCGACGAAGGATGAATGCTCCCACACCTACCAGAAGGAGCGCAAGCGCCGGAGCGATGCCTTTGACGGGGACGGGCTTCGGAGTCGCTTCGCATACGTCGCCAATGCCGTCGTTGTCGGTGTCCGCTTGGAAGGGGTTGAACGTCGTTGGACAGTTGTCGACGAGGTCGGGCCGCAAATCACTGTCCGCGTCCCTGAGTGTTTGAGTCGGAATTGGCGTCGCCAGGAAGTCGCTGAAGCCATCAGTTTCAACGCAGTAGGGGTTGAAAGTCAACGTTGTCCGCTTCGTCAGCTCTCCGCAGCAAAGGTCGTTGGACTTCACCTCGAGCGGAAGGCAAACAGCTCTCCTCGAGCAGCGATACACCTTGAAACCAGCACTACCCGTTGGGTTCGGGAAGCAAACCTCGGAACTGCCGACAAGCTCGCCCGTGTTCTGTACGTTGAGGCAAATGGGCAACGCTACGCCTGCCTGAATCCCTTGCTGGAAAGTAGTGCAGTTCCCTGCGGTGACCATCGGGTCAGGTCCGGCGCCATTCTTCGTGACCGAGACCGAAACTGTTCCTTGCGGAGTGCTCGCCGTGGTGACGAGTGTCGTGATCGAGTTTCCGGTGGGCCACACGGCGACTTTGTTCGCGGTGGGCTCCCCGACGGCGACAAGATCCGCAAAGGCGCCGAGCGCTTTGCCGTAGCTCGGCCCCGACGTACCTACGAGGGTATCCGCGGCGTAGGTGAAAGTCTTCGGGTCATGCGGATCCCGCCCTGGCTGCCGTTCCCACTTGAAGCGGTACACGAGGCCCTGGGTGGCACTCTGATCGCTGACGAAGACACTACCTCCCGTGCTAACCACTTGGGTGCCGAAGTTCGAGCTTGCGGTAAACCCGAACGGGAGCGGCCCGTTCGGCAACTCGATGGGCATCTTGCTGAGGGCCGCAATGCCGGTCGTCCGATTGTAGGTCTCGTAAAGCGCGACCTTCCCAGCGTTTTGCACGGCAGGCAACCCGACCGCCGGCAGTAAGGCTAAGGACGCAAGGCGGCTTACGTTAGTTGATAGAACATATTTTATCAGACAAATTTGACGCGGAGGGACGTGGCGCTTGTAGTTCCTGTACGCACGGCGTACATGTTTATTCCCGACGACGCGCGTGTGCGCGCTTCGGCGTTTACGATCGCCGAACAACGCCGGCACAGCTTAAGGAAGAAAGACAACCCCGACGAGACGTGGGGCCACGACGCCGCCGCCAAGGAAGCTGCACCCAAAGAGCCCGACTTGCTTGACGATCAGCTGTCGCTGTTTGCGGCTTTGTCAGCGGTGCCGCTGGACGATCAGGGGCGGCCTTTGGATGAGCAGCGCGTGTTCGAGGACGCGGGCGAGGAGATCCCCGACTTGGTGGGCTTCGGCGGCGAGCCGGCGACAGCGCCGTTGGAGACCGCATGGGAATCCATCGCGCCTTTGCCGTTGCCCGAGCCCGAGCCCGCCCCTGCGCCCTTGCCGGCTGGCAGCCCGTTGGCAAGGCGCCGCGATCTGCGGGAAAAAAACAGCGCGATTGTGCGTGAGTTGGTGCACCTGACGGGGCGTCGCCATGCCGACGTCAATGGCGACCTCAATCGCAAATCAGGCGTCAAGCGCATCAGTGAGGCTTCCATTCGGCAATTGGAAAAACGCCTGGAAGCGGCGCAGGCTTGGCTGCGCAAGCTGTAGCCCGGCAACCTGCGCGACCGAGCGTCCCCAGGACGGGGTGACGTTTCAATGCTGGCCTCGCGCAAGATGTCTTTTGGCATTCAGGCCACCTGTTGGGCGGCCTTCACCATTTCGATGGGCGTTTCTCAATCGTCGGCGTTGTCGTCATCGTCGGCGTTGTCGTCATCGTCGGCGTTGTCGTCATCGTCGGCGTTGTCGTCATCGTCGGCGTTGTCGTCATCGTCGGCGTTGTCGTCATCGTCGGCGTTGTCGTCATCGTCGGCGTTGTCGTCATCGTCGGCGTTGTCGTCATCGTCGGCGTTGTCGTCGTCGTCGTCGTTTGAGCCCGGGGCGCCTGCCGAGCCGCCTGTGCCCGGCGCCATGCCGCCGCTGCCGCCGCTGCCGCCAGTGGAGGGGGAATTGCCGCCCGCCCCGCCAGCGCTAGGAACCCCATTGCCCCCGTTTCCGCCTGCGGCGTTATCTGTGCCGCCTGGGGTGTTTTGACCCTCGCCGGACGTTTCCTTTTCGTCTTCGTCGTCGTCCGAGCACCCCGCTGTCGTCATGCCAGAGGCTACCAGCGCAAGCACCAGCAAAACAGAGCGCCCGCAAGCCAGCGGTTGTCGGAGGCCACGGCCCATGAGCCTTTTCACGAGCGGGGCCCCGAGGATTGAGTGGGAGAGGAGCGAAAAGCGGCTCCGGTGAGCAACGAAAAACCGTGTTGTCATGGAGAGGGGGGAGACCCGTGTGGCGCCGATCGGGTCACCGGAAAACGTCGCGGCCGTCCGATTTTGTCCGACCAATCATGCCCGGCTCATGCCCGGCGTGGCTGCGCATGCCGCCGCTTGCCACCAAGCGCCAACCAGTTTAGACCAGAACCAGGGCACCCAGGACGGCCACGCCTACCCCTATAACGATGCCGATGGCGAGGCCAAGTTTGTGTTTGTTTGGGGGGATGGGCGCGCCAGGGTCTTCTGCCACCTCGGGCGCCGCCAACACTTCAATCCCCTTCATCGTGACCGCCACGGCCTGCGAGTTGTAAAATCCAATGATCTTCTTGAGTAAGGCAGCGTAGGGCTCGGCGGCCGGAATGGGGCCCGTGCCCTTGAAGCGAGCGTCGACCATCTGACAGAAGCCCTCAAACGAGCGCAACTCAGCCGTCTTCGCTTTGGCATCAACCGAGCCCATGACGAGCGTGGGGCCAGCGGCTTGCGCAGGCACCAGCTTGATGTGCTGAACCGACTGTTTGCCTCCGCCCGTCGATTCGCCTTCGGGGGTGGACAACTGCGGCCGATAATCGCCCTGGCTGGTTGGCAAGCGAATGGGGCCCAAGAGGGCCTCGAACATCTCAGCCTGAGACAGCGCTTGCGCAGCAAACATGGTGTGCTTGACCGTGGACATTCAACCGCTCCCTCTTCGTTGAGCCTCCGCTCGTGCCGTCCCTGGTTGTCGGCAGCGGGGACGCGCGGCTTGAGCCCAGAGCAAAACCGAATGACGGTCGTGCGACAGGGCCTCAGGGGCGCGCGACGAAGGCGTAGCTTGTGCCGTTGTTTTGAAGCGAGCGCACACGCTTTAGGTCAAGCACGCCTGCGGCGACTTCTCGTGCATAGACATGGTACGCACGCGGGTCGGCACCCTGGGATCGAAGCGTCAAACTTGTGTCGGCCCACCCGTCGGCAGCGACCCACGCGGGAGGCGCCGCGCGCGCCCGCTCGTCGAGCAGCAGGTAAACGGTGGCACGGCGGTCCACCCGAACGCGGTAGATGACCGCGTTTTCGGGGCCGTTGCGCGCGTCTTTGTCATCGCGGGATGTCAGGAGGTAGGTGGTTCCCGTTAGCGCCGGAGGTACCTGATCCCAGTTCGAGTTCCTGTCTAGGTTTTGTCGTGCACCATTGACAAGCCCCTGGGGTTGAACGACGGGGCGCACTTCTTTTCCCAAGTATTCCTCAAGCATGACAGTCACAGGCGCAACCTTGCACGTCCCTTGCTCGCAGCTGGCCCCCGGCGCGCAATCTGCCGCCACGCTACAAACGGATTTGCAGGCATTGTTGTCACCGCAGGTATAAGGGGCGCAGGCTTTGAACAATGCGGGTGCACAAGTTCCGTTGCGGCAGGTCGCCGCCTCAAATTGCTGCCCGTTTTCGCAGCGCGAGGCCTGACAGATGGCGTTGGGCGCGAACGAAGCGCACCCACCCGCGCCATCGCATAGACCATTGCGCCCGCAGGTCGCCCGGCAGTAAGGCTAAGGACGCAAGGCGGCTTACGTTAGTTGATAGAACATATTTTATCAGACCGGCAGTAAGGCTAAGGACGCAAGGCGGCTTACGTTAGTTGATAGAACATATTTTATCAGACAAATTTGACGCGGAGGGACGTGGCGCTTGTAGTTCCTGTACGCCGCCGATGTTGATCCGAGTGGCGAGCTATCGGTCGCAGGGCTCGTTCAGGAGTTCGGTTCGGCAGGAATCTCGACCCTCCCAACAAGGGGGGGCACCGAGGTGCGTGACATCGTTGAACTGAACACCGCAATCGCCGCGCTCTTGAGCACCGACTGTACGATCGTCATGCTCGACCATTCAGGGGTCGTTGTCGAATCGTTCCCCAAAGGGGTCCTCTTCCAGGAGCTTGGATGCGAGGGGGCCCGGATGATCTGGGAACCTAATTTAGAGCTGATGCTGCTCGCGAGTAAACCACAGGACGGATCTTTTATTGCGGTTCGGTCTATGACCGGCCAGGGCTTGAAAGGGGCTTATTTTGAGGTCGCTGACTTAGGCCAGGCAGGAATCACCCTCTTGGGGCTCAGTTCGCTTGGACCCGTTCTTGGCGGATTTTACCCGTCCACTAAGAACAAAGACGAGGATGCATTCCTAGTGACACTGAACCTGTCTTCCGGAGATCTGACGGGATCCATCTACAGAGCGGTTCGGGCAGGTAACGACTATCCCTTGGCCCTGGCTGACGACAACGGTTCCGTAGACATCGTTGGCGTAGCCTCGTCAGAGGGCGGCTTAGGTGCCGAGACCTATTTCTCGGCGGTCCTGTCGAAATTCGGCATAGAGAAGTTGAGCGAAAGCGTGGGCCCGGGGGATTCGTTTGGGTACACCTTCGCCTCTGCTCAGTTGCCGCGGGTCAAGATTGCGCCTGAGCGCACCCGGTATTTGATGACGTCGATCTTGCCCACCGGTGCTGTACCATCTGAGACGATCTTCGGCGTATTTTCTTTTGGCTTAGAAGGACAGCCCAGGTCGGCATTTGGGGAAAAGGGAGTGGTACGGCTTCCAGACCCGAGCATAGCCTGGACGGATTTTGTTTTGGACGATGGCGATCTCGTTTTCGTCGGCTACCGCGAAACCGGCCAGCAACCTGGAATCTACATGACCGTGCTCGATCGAAACACGGGCAACGTACGATCGCCGTTCATAACGACTGGTGCTGTGGCCATTCCTGGGACCAAAGGGCTGATTCCCAAGTTTGTCATACCCGCTAAGGACAGGCGCTTTCTCATTGCGGGTGACCATGCGGTGACGAGTGAGTTCCCCTTCGTCTTGAAGGTTTGGCTGGACCGTACCCCTTGAAGGGCATCACACTCAGCGCGGCCAACGAGTGAGCGTTTGAGACCTTCAAGGCAGCTTGTAAAAAAAGTTGGACCGTTTGAAGCCCTTCACGGGTCTCCTCGCCGATGGCGATGGCGCTGGAAGACGAACAGCCTGATCCGAAAGGTCTAGAGCTAAAGCTCGCGTCACTTTATCGAGAGAACCGTGGCACCGTTGCCCGCTGGATCCGCCGCCGGCTTCCGAGGGACGCCGACGTAGACGACGTGGTGCAAGAGATTTTCCTAACGGCTTGGCGATCGTTGTCACGTTTTCGCGGCGAGGGGCAGCTTTCGACTTGGCTATTTGTGATCGCGCAGAGGAAAGCCAGTAGCCTGCGGCGCGAAGCGAGTAGGCACGTGAGCTTCATTGAACACGCGGACGTGGCCCCAGAAATCTTCACTGAATCGCCTCGGGCGGAGGAATCCTTGGAAAGGTACGAAGCGCTTCGGCTCATGCAAGTGGCGTTCGGTGGCCTAACCGCGTCCCAGCGAGACGTCATTGGCCGCGTATATTTAGAGGAACAATCCACCCAAGTGGTGGCCGCGGCGTTGGGCATTTCGATCACGAACGTAGGTGTTCGCCTGTTTCGCGCGCGACGGGCGCTTGCTCACGCCTTGGTGAGCAACGCTGCGAAGCGCGAATCTGCCCTAGACGGCTGACGATCGGCGCTGCCCAGCGGAACATTGGAGGTTGCTTGGGCAAGGGCAAGCGGCCTCGTGCCTTAGTTCCGCAGGAACGACAAAAAAAGTCCGGGCGTCTTCGTGTTCGAGGATGCGGCGTCTTTTCCAGTTGACGGTGCGGGGTTTGGCAACCAAGGGCAGGAACACAATTTTCACTTCACCACGTCAAACCTACGCTTTCGAGACTTTTCACGCCGAACGGCAGACACCGCTTTCGAGCGTTCGGATGGAAACCTCGAGCGAGTGCCTAACAGTTCCGGTCCTGTAAAGCCATGCGCCGGCTGGCATAGGCAAGCGAGATGCCGGGCGGTCCTAGCCATGCCGCCGATGTACCAGCCTTCGGATCTGCCGGTGTCCGCAAAATGCATCTGGCGGGTCGTAACGATGACGGTCACCTCGTCATCACCTGGGGCTGTGGCAAGCGCAATGAGGCCGCGCTTTGCCAGCTCCCCGTCGGTCCCTTCGAGAAGGAGGGGGCGTTGCCCGTGCAAGAAGGCTTGGCCGCGCTGCGCATCGCGCCTGCGGGCGACGGCGCCGTCATCATTGCGGGTCTCAAAGGGCTCGCCGGCAAGGCCGCTTTCGTCGCCAAGGTGCAGATCGAGGAGCCGAAGCCCTGAAATCGCGGGGCCGTCGTCGCGCCGTCCTGACACCCGGGGGCACCAATCACCGCGCGAGGGCCACCACGCCGCGGTGCTCACCCTTCCCTGTCTCCGGGTGCCCCCACCGAAAACTGAGCCGCGAACAGAGCCACTGCGTCTCCCGGTGTTGGAGGTAGCAGCTTGAGCACATCATCTCGTCCCGTGAACCCTGCCCCTGGACTTTGCGCCGAGCGCACCTATGCGCGGGTCTGCCGCTCTCGGCGTCAGGCTAAACCCGGGAGGGCGGGCCTGGCTGCGTTTTTGGCATGCGGTCTCCTGGCGTGCGGACCCCAAGGTGGCGACGCGACTGGGGCCGGAGGCTCCGGGATGGGCCCTGACGCCGGTGACGCCTTCCGGGGGCTGGGCGACTTTCCGGAGGGTGGTCAGCTCGCCCCCCCCGCCGCCCGAACCCGAGCCCACCGAGACGAACAACTGTGGCGTCAAAACTGTCATGCCGACCAAACGAGGGTCCTCGGTCGTCATGGTGGCTGATGCCTCGAAGAACGGCGCACAGAGCCTCCGCTACGCATTCACCACGCTCCGTGGTCTCGTCGACCAGCAAAACCTCAGCGGCTGGTCTTTGACGACCACGCCATCGGCAACGACAGCCAACTGCGGAATCCAGCAAACAGTGGGGTTTGGCTCCAATGCCGCCCGGTGGAAAGAGGTGATGGACGACGAGTCGAAGTGGACTGGGCAGGGCAACGCGTCGCTGCGCGCAGCCATCGATAGTGCGACCACGCGTCTCATGGCGCAATCTGGGATGGGCCGCGACAAGTTCATCATTCTCATGACCTCCGGAGGGGGCCTTGGCCACTGCAGCCCCGATGACTACCACCCCGAGGAGTCCATCACGGCGGCCCTCACGCAAGGGATCAGGACCTATCTGCTCGGCACGTCTCGCATCGTCAACGAACGGGAAAAGCTGAACGAGATGGCCTTGGCAGGAGGCGTGGCACGCGACGATGAGATCAAGTTCTACGAATCGTTCAACGACGAGGACATTCGCAACATCCTCATGTCGCTCAGCCAGCAGCTCGCCTCTTGTCGGTTGGACCTCGGCGAGGCGCCTCCCGTTGCAGACAACGTGCTCGTGAAGGTCGGGCAAACAAAGCTTGAGTTCGGTTCGGAAAACGGTTGGGTCTACGACGGCAATGACGTCGTGCTGGTGCAGGGCAATGCGTGCACGAAACTCATCGAGGGCGAAGCACAGGTCTCAGTTCTTTTCGGCTGCCCTGGCATCCCGGTACTCTAGGAGGCGTAACGCAGCTGGCTCGCGCTTCCCACGCGCGTCTGCCGATAGGTAAATCAAAGCGTGTTTTGTGGTCGTGGGCGCAGAGGATGGGGAGAAGGGGCGTGGAAAAGATCGGCGGATTGGGCCAAGAAAGAGGACGGTGATTGGCCGCCAAGGCGTGTTCGTCGTGGGGCGGGCATAGCTGCGCCTTTGAGGCCCGCAGGGGCCACAATTTAGGGGGATGTCAGTTACACCAATCGAGATCGCCCTGACGAGGAGGCGCTCTGGCGGGAGCAAGAGGCGGCGGCGTGGAGGGCAGGCTCATGGCGCCGAGGATTTTGGCAATGGTGGCTTGTTCCTTGACCAGAGCCATGAGGCGCAATTTGCCGTGGCAGCGGGAGCACATCACATCAATGCCGAATGTGCGGCGAAGCAGCTCGCTGCAAGCGATGTACTTGGACTTGCACGCCGGCTTCGGCGCAGGGGTGGCCTTAGACTCTTCGAGTGGCGCCTGGGGCTGCTCGGCGGGCGCCTGGGGCGAGGGCGCGATGAAGCGCCGTAAGGCACTGTGGGACGACAAGACGCCGAAGTAGAGCGTGACGTGTCGCCTGGGCGGGGGCACGATGGCGGCAAGGCGGGCGATGAGGGCCTGGGCCTCAAGCACGATGCTGCTTGTGCCATCAGAGCACGGGCGTTTGAAGTCGAGCTGCACTTTGTTGGCGGGCAGGATGTGCAATCGGTCGTTTGCCAGCGGGGGGCGCAGGATGTAGCGGCACAGATGCTCGCGGCCCTGTTTGTCGTTGCCGTGCACACACGTGGCTGCGTGCAGGTTAAAGCCCCAATGCTGCGCGCACAGGCGGCTTTTGGGTATCGGTTTATCGTTGGCGGATACGGACATGCGCAGCGGCGCGCGCCGCTGCGCTGGCCCCGCAGGTGGTAAGCCAGCGGCGGCGGCGGCAAGGAGCTGACCGTCACCTCGTCATCACCTGGGGCAGTGGCAAGCGCAATGAGGCCGCGCTTTGCCAAGAAGCGCACGATGCGCTGGGCAGCCTTGTTCACCACCGCCTCCACCTGCGCTTGCGAGGGTGGAGGCGCGCGGGCAAACACGGGTGGGCCCCCGTGCTTGTCGCGCATGTACACGCCATCGAGAAAGCTGCCGCCAGGGTACTCGGCGGGCCTCTGTCTTCTGCGCGACACCTGGCACACGAGCCGTTCGTGCCAGGTGGGCGTTGACTGCGATGGCGCGAGCAAGTGGGTGTTGTGCGAGAGGACCGCCGCATCCTACTCCTGCTCGTGTATTAACTCAGATGTCGGCGATTCACACGTGGTGCCACTACCGCAAGCGACCTTCAGCGGTGCACGCCTCGAACCCTGCATCGCGGCCTTCGAGGCCTGCCCGAACAAGTGAGTTGTACGAAGCGGGCCGTCGCAAGGCCGATGAATTCGATGATCGCGGCGCGAGTATCGGGACGTCGGGCTTTAAATACTCACGCGAGCAGCGGGGGCAAACACGGGTGGGCCGCCGTGTTTGTCGCGCACATGCATATACCGGCGAACGTGATCAATCAGATCGGGCATCGTGATCGGTCGGAGCGGAGCGACGATGGAAGTTGTTCTGGGGGCAAGGTTACTCGGTCGGGATCTCCTGGGTTGTCTTTCTGCGCGAAGGACCCTTTAGCACGATGCGGTGAGAGTTGTGAAGAAGGCGGTCGAGGATGGCATCTGCCATGGTTTGGTCATTCAGATGTTCGTACCAGCTGTTGGGCGGGAGCTGGCTGGTCATGATGGTGGACCGCTGGCCATAGCGGTCCTCAAGGACCTCGAGAAAGTCCCTGCGCTCCTGCTCACGTGCGGGTGCCAGTCCCCAGTCATCCACCACCAGGACATCTGCGCGCGCGAGCTTTGCAAGAAGGCGCACGTAGCTGCCGTCCGCTCGGGCGAGCGCCAGTTCGTCGAAGAGACGAGAGGCTCGACGGTAGATGGCGGAGAAGCCCTTGCGGCACGCCTGCTGGGCGAGCGCACAGGCAAGAAAGGTCTTTCCGGTTCCAGTCATTCCCGTGACGATCACGTTTTGGTGTTGCTGGATCCAAGCACAGGAAGCCAGCTGACGAACGGTGGCTTTGTCGATCTCTCGGCGTGGTGAGTAGTCGATGTCCTCGATGCAAGCTTGACTCAGGCGTAGCTTGGCTTCTTTCAGCAATCTCGAAAGCCGCTTGTTTTCTCGCGCGAGGCATTCCGCATCGACGAGCAATCCAAGCCTCTCGTCGAAGGACAGTCTGGCGATTTCTGTGTTCTTCTGCTGCTCTGTCCACGTCGTGGCAAAAGCGTCAAGACGTAGGCTGCGAAGCTTGTCGAGTGTCTGTTCCTTCAGCATGTGGTTCCTTCAGTTGTAGTAGTTGGGTCCGCGAATATTCGAATGTGCAGCAGGTGCTGCGCTTGACGAGTTTTCCTGCGAAGGCAAAGGCGAAGCATCCAAGCCGTTTTTCAAGATCGAATCGACATGGCGATAGGACCGCGCGCCCACGGCAACGGCCCGCGCGCATGCGGCCTCCAGCCTTGAGGCGCCGTAGCGCTTCTCCAGGCGCAGAATTCCAAGGCAGGATCGATAGCCCTGCTCCGGGTGGGGCCGATCGCCGAGGATTCGTTCCACCAGAAGGCGCGTCTGTGGTCCGATCGTTGCCGCCCAGTTCGCAATGCGCGAAGGAGACCACTGCATGTGTTTGCGGTGCGCAGCCGGCATATGCTCGGGCACGGTGGTGTGGCGCCCGCGCTGGAAGCTCCTTGCGTGCGAGGCGATGCGATGGCCGTCGCGAATAACCTCAACCGTGAAAGCCGACATCCGAGCCTCGACCTGTTCCCCCACATGCTGATGGGGAACCGAGTAATAGTGACCATCCACCTCGACGTGGTAATCGATGTTCACCTTGACGGCCTTCCACTCGCCGTAGGAGAACGGACGTTCGGGAAGCGGTCGGAGCATCGGTTTATCGAGCCGCTCGAACATCTCGCGCCGGCTGCGTTTGTATATCCGCATCTGCCGGTTGTTCAGGTCCTCAAGCAGTTCCCAAATGCGCTCATTCAACGATACGATCGAGAAGTGCTTCTCGTGGCGCAGACGCGCCAGGATCCACCGCTGTGCGACGCGCACGGCGGTCTCGACTTTGGCCTTGTCCTTGGGATGGTGTGGACGAGCAGGAATGACTGACGTTCCGTAATGTTCTGCCCACTCTTCGTAGGTCCGCTGGATGCCGGGTTCGTATCGGCAAGGGGCCGTGACGCCAGAGCGAAGCTGATCGCACACAACAACCTCGGTGGCACCGCCAAAGTATTGGACCGCGTGGCAGTGGCTCGAAATCCAATCGGGCCCCCGTTGTGTGGGCGTCGCCTCAGCGTACGTGTAGTTGGAAGCTCCGACAACCGCCACGAAGAGCTCAACGTCGATGCGCTCGCCCGTCTTCGGATCCCAAATGCAAGGCTTCTTTCCGGAGTAGTCAACGAACGTCTTCTCGCCGCCGCGGTGAACCTGCCGCATCGAGTAGCTACGCTGCTTGAGCCACGCACGATACATGTCGCAGAACCGCGTGTACCCGTAGCCATTGGGGTTGTCCTGGACATACTCGAGGTGCAGAAGCTCGAGCGTCACGCCAGGATAGCGCCGCTCGCGATGGATCCACGCACAGTCGGGGCGTGGCCTCTCTGCCTCAGCAGAGGACGGGTACAGCCGCCTTTCAAGCGCGCTTGCTGCCAGCGTGTCCACCTCCGCGAACTGTGTGAAGCCTGCTTCCTTGGCACGGCGAACGGTCTCGCCTACCGCCCCCGCGCTGATTCCGAGGCTGCGGGCGATATCGCGATGGCTCCGCCCAAGCAGCCATTTCTGTCGAAGGATTTCTCTGACTTGTCTCATTGGTAGTCGCTCCGTAGGCATCCCCGGCTTTTAGCCGGGGGGCAGCCCCTTCGAGCAACTCCATCGCCGCGACGCGGCGTGTTCCTTCGCAGGACACGCTGCGGCATCCGCTGATCACGATCACCGATCTAGGTGATCATGATGGCCGATCCCGCTGATCGTGAGCACCGATCCAGGTGATCATGATGGCCGATCCCGGCGATCACGATGGTTCGATCCGAGCGATCACGATCCGCCGGTGCATGCAGCGCACATAGACGCCATCGAGAAACAGGTGTGAAAATGCGGGTTGCAGGGCAGGTCGCTCGAAGCGCGCTGAATGACCGTGAGGCCGCCGCACTCGGGCTTACTGTCAGTGCTGCATGTCTTGGCGGCTCGCTCGCGTTAAAAGGCTGCCACCGTGTCTGTGAACAGACGGTGCACAGCGCCCAGTAGGCGCGCGTCGAACGCCAAGGGAAAGCGCAGCACGAAGGGAAGCGCTAACACCCACTGGCGAAGCGCCACGCCATTGGGCAACACGTGGGCAACCAGGTTTGCAGCGCCTTCATTCATGCGGCGCCCGCCACAGCTTGGGCAAAAGCCCCTCCCTTTACAGCTAAGCCACGAAGGCCAGGGCGTCCCGGCCCGAGGCGACCGACCCCACCTCGCGGTGGCTAGGAAAGTTCGTGGCTAGGAAGTTCAAGGACACCGCTTGCAGAAGTCGCAAGTTCATTGCAGGGTCTGCACCTGCAAGCGTCTGGAACTATGACGTCTTAGTAGGCGGGACCCCCTAACGAGCTTCTTGCATACCGCGATGGTGCAGTTTGATGCGGTGATTGGGGGCTGATGCCGTGGGCATTCCGCCAACAGAGAGCCGCTCACGGGCAGGCACTGCCGTCTCGATGTCCTCTTGACGTGACGCCTCAGAGGCGCCCCCAGGGCACGCCGCAGGATGGGGCCGCGCGTAGCTTCGAGTGTGCAGACACTGCAGGTCCCTCAACTTCCGCCGGAGGGCCAAGCAAGGATGGTTGCCGGAGTCATTCATTCGTTGAGACCGTTGCATGGCGAGACCCGCCGGGGTTTTCGAATTTCAACATCCTCAGTGGAGATGATCGTCTCCACGTACGAAATCTGTCTTGCGCAGTAGTTGTGCTTTGCTAATGGCACGTCCACCGTCAGAACCCGGCCATCCGAAATCGACACACTTATGCCAAGAGACTTGTCTGATGGACCCGTTGTCCATGAAGACGAGCAAACGAGCTCATTATTGGTGGGACAGCCAGGGCCGCTGTTGGGAAGGGCGCGCCCATCTTGGTCGACAGCGGACGCCGACACAACCTTGAGAGTAGAGCCAGGCTGAGCCACAACACCAAGTATTACGCGGGGCCAATCTCTGGTCTCGCAGGAGTTCACACACGCACCGCCCGTATTGTCCGCAGCCTCTTCCTGGGAGGAAGTGTGGTCGTCGCATCCGACGCTCATAGCATTCAATAGCATCGCGAAGATGAACCTCTGGCTGTAACCTATCCAACTGAATTTCATAGCGAGTCTGCCTCCCTCAGCATGACGCATTCATTGGCAAGCGTAGGGTCGTCGAAGATGCACATGTTGGCACAAAGGGAAGCGTCGAATGAAAAGGTTCGCGTGAGGGTAGGGGCCCTTTTGACTGAGCAACACGACGGAGAGGTCTGGTCCTCATCACAATAATGTGCTGAGCCGTCCGCCAGCAAACAACGACATCGAGTGGGGTTTTGTTGAGTGCGGGTGCCGGAAAGCTCGCAAGAGAATTCCATGATCGGGTTCTCAACGAATTCGATAGTTGCAGTACCCGACAAACCTGTGGGGACACCGTGATCTTCAGCCACTTTTGTGACAGTTACAAAGCCTCCAACTGCGCGGAAACTGGCGATTTTGACCCCCTCCTGGTTTTGCACGAGTCGAGCCGTCGCAGCTCCTTGGTCCGCTGCCGCAGCGACAGGGTACTCACCAATTGCGTCTCCTCCTAAGGAGAGAACCAAGGTCCATTCTGCTGACGTGGCTCCGGGCGCTCCAGCGTAAAGCTGACAGGCAGCTTGCTCACTGGTGTCGTGTAGCGACACTCTATAGAATCGTCGCGGCCCGTCTTCATTGATTGAAAAGCCGGGCGCGAAGATCGCCGTATTTCCCTGCATTGATTTCCACGCCGAGGACCACGAAGCTTCATCTGGAGTTCCTTGGTCGTCCCCGCCACACGACACTGCGGCCGTTGCCACGAGAACAAGCAGCCCAAGAGGCCGATAGCTCAGCGAGTAGGTTGGCTTAACGTGCCTTGAGGCATTTGCCACCCCTTTAGCGACCAAGGGATCGGCGCCTTGCCCTATCGTCAACGCCGGATTTCGTCCGGCGCTCCTCACAGAACCGTAAGTGCCCGATTTAGGCGTACCGCTCTTCGTTTGTGTTTCCTCGTAGCACCATGCACGGAGGAAAGTGATAACATTTCTACACCACGCGGGGGGCGTGGCAGAGGGTTGAAGTGAAGAGGGCGCAAGAATTGCTCCAAGGTAGAGGAGCGTTTCTGAGATCGCCGGTTGATCCAGAGAAACAGTGTGCCAATGCAGTGGTGATGGAAATGGTGAAGCTTTGCTTCGTTAATCGCAACACCATAGTAGGAGTGAAGGCCGCGAAGTTTGGCAGCTGTTCCCTCCCCCAGGGTTTTAAGCGTTTTGCGATTTCGCATGGCTTTAATCCAATTCGTGGCACTCTGCATACTTCTGGAAAGCCGTTTCGGAATGGTCTTCACTTTAAGCAGTTTACCTGCACCTCTCTTGCCCCAGCAAAGCTCGAAGCCAAGGAGCCGAGGTTCCCTTGGGTGATTTCGAGCGCCCGGCGCACATGTGGCCATACTACCTCTGCATCCCGGGAATCTCAGCGGCGGGACGTGCACTGCCAGCCAGTGTCGTTGATTCCACCCAACTGGGGTCGGCGACAAAGCGTTCGGCCGCTGGCACGTAGTCTTCGCGAGCCACCACGCTGCCATCTGAACCAACAAATTTTGTTTGAATAAGACACGCAGGTTGCAGAGCGTTGCCTTTGCTTTCCGTACTTGACCCGCCGTCGAGGTACCCGCATTCGAATCGCTCTACCGATCCTACGGGGTCCTTGCCACGTATCGTCGCAAGCCTGCTCAAGACATTCTCTGGCTTCACGGGCACATCCGTCGTCTCGATCAAGGTGACAGGCGCCCAGTCATAACGGAACGCTTTGACGGAGCCGTCAGAGCGAATTTCGACCGCGATCTTTGATCCTGGACCGATCACTTGAACACCATCGATTCGCCTTGCAAAAGTTACTTCGCTCGACACGTAGCTCACCTTAGTGCTGGTGCCGTCGCGACGCCCACTTATCGCCTTTTGATGCCGAACCTTTAGGGGGAATATCTCGTCGATACCAATTTCAAGAGTTGGAACCAGGCTTTTGTTTAGGAAGGCGGTTGCAAGGCTTGTCACTGTCTCATCGGAGGGCTTTTGGGAAGATGGCACAGGGGTAGAATCCTTGGCGCTGTAGTATTCGCCAGCACTACCATCGCCGAAGATCTGCATGTAGCTTCGTTCACCTTCTACACGAGTTGCCGATTTCTCCCGCTTCTGTTGAGACAAATCAAGACCTACTCGCAGAGCCAGCTGGGAGACAACTTGGCTGCGCCCCAAGGAGCGGACCTGCTTGCGCGCAACTCGCAGCGCGGGTTTAGAAATACCAGCCTTCTTAGACTCGGCGCCCATGAGGCGCCGCTCGACCGAATCGGCTGCGGAAGCATAACCGGCCGCTGCCAACGAGATTGAAACGAGCAAGCTGCACGCAAGGATAGTTCTCATAGCGAAACCTTTCTCAGAAGTTTGTTCGGTTGAAGAAGTCGATTCACTACTGGTTGTCCCATTGGAGCTGACACCAAGTCTGCCAATCCCAGTCACGTAACCTGGGTGTCGATAGAAGATTTGACCAGGTCATACTGTCCATACGGTTCCAGCAGTCACTGTCGTTGGCGCCGGTCGTCATGACGGCGGCGTCGTTGTCAGCTGAGTTACCCGCCAGACTGTTCTTCCAGGCGTCCTTCAAGAGCTGACCATTTCTCATGTTGTTCGCAAAGCGCTCGCCATCGGTGGTATACGAAGTATTGAACCAGATCTTGTCGTGGCTTCCCACAATCATCCTCAAGCCACCGTCGAAGGCCGACTGCCAACGTGTGCCCAGCTGGCCATCGTTCTTGAGTATGTCGCAAGAGTGTGATGCGTATAGGCTGAGGCCCCGGTCTTCGTCGCCAAGACGCATGTTTGTTGAGAAGGCCCTGGTGCTCCGATTCCACATGACCTGGGTGCCTCTCGCCGGATTGGACCAAGCGCCGCCATGAGTGCTCACGAACAACATGTCAACGGTGTCGATCCCACCGCACGATCCCCCACAATGGTCTAATGTGTCCTCAAAGCGCGTTTCGGCATTCTGTAGATTGAAGTAAAAGGAACGGGGCGCGAGGTTGTCCATGGCCTTGTTGAACTTGGAGCAGGTCGACCAGGTTCCAGCCAAGGTGGCTATCCATGTGCCCTCGTAATTCTCTTGGCAACGCGTTCCATAGAGACGATTCGTATCAAGTGCCTGTTGAAGGATTTCCGGAGCGGAAGGCGTTTCTGAGCAAGCCGTTGGCAGGGTTAGCAGAAGGCCAAAGAACGCGAGATAAGCTAGTGAGTCGCGAAGATGATGCATGGCATTGATCCTTCCTTGTTGTGGAGACGGTGAATGGGCGCGAGGCCACGGGCCACTTGTTCAATGACCTTGCGGTAAGCAGCCAACCTTCACCGGCAATGGCCCGTCGACCGACGCAAGACTTAGGCAAGCACGGACGGGTGTTATCTAACGCGTACACTCCTCGACGCGCACGTCAGGACGTGCCCGACAGCGCAACTCCTACGGAAGATAAGAACCTCGGCGCGTTTGATTGGCCTTGCGGGCGGAGCTTACACGCGCCCCCCTAGTGGTCTCTCCGTAGGGCAGTGGCTGTCGGGAATTGCCGGACGTGCAGGACCGCAAATTTTAGGTTTGGCTAAGACATCAACCATCTTTGCAGGGAGATCTGATCATGCGCTTTTTCCTAGTACCTCTCACTGTTCTCGCATTGCTAGCGTGTTCGAACGAAAACCTTGACCCGAAAAGGACAACTGAAGGCCCAGCGGTTACTTCGTCGACGGCCACCTCGCTTTCCATAAAGGCGTCTGCGGAGGTGACGACTCGATCTGGCGTCGTCGGTTGGGAGGTCGTACATCCGGAGGAGGGTGTCATTGATGTTGTGGGACTCGGCGCTACAGGGACCAAACGCATGCACTTCATTTTTGCGCAACGAGGCGAAGGAGGCAGTGAGATCACCGATGGGCTGACCGGCGCTCTGATGCTGCTAGATGACTCCGGCACGCCCGTAGGTGAGAAGTTGTCGCCGGATACCCTCGCGGCGCTGGATAGTCTCTCCCTCGACGCATCCACGCTTAAGGACGGAGGAAAGCCAGCTGCTGCGGGCGGCTCGGGTCAACCTATTCAGCAAGCTCTAGATGTAGACCTCCGGCGATGCACTCGCTGTTATGGCGTGCTTCAGCTGTGCGGCGATCTCGTGATCGAGGACGGCGGCGGCGCTCAATGCACAAACCTCACCAGATGCGGCTGGTGTATCGGGTGGTGGCGGTAGCACTTGGGGAAATCGGTCACCGGGGCGCCGCCGCGCGTTTCGATGCGACGCCTTACGGTCGGGTGCTGTTGGCCCATGGTAAAGTGTTGAGATGTGTAGACGCAGTTGTGTTGCCGTGGCGGCGGTTGTGTGCGTGCTGATATTCAGCTGGTTCAGAACCTTCGCCCAGGTAGCCCCTGGCAAGCAATGCGATAGGTTCATAGAGCAACGGAGCATTCAAGTTGCCGCAGCTTATCTTTTGGGCCCGCCCCTGCCGCTCGTACGGACTCGAACGCCCTTCATCTAGCTGCTGTGCTGCTGTCGCAGTCTGCACAGCCCTAAGTGCCAGGCTCTGCGAGAGGAGAATTGGATAGCTGCGTGCGCTGAGCGGCTACTTCCAGCTGGACATTTTCATGTGGTTTTCACGCTGTCTGTCGAGCGAGCTGCACGCGCTTAAGCAGTTCTATTCTCGCGAGCTACTTGGTGCGCTGTTTTCCGGCCAGCAAAACGCTGATCGCGTCTTGTAGACTTGCGGTTGCACGCGCGCCTTGGAATCACCATGGTGTTGCACACGTGGACTCGGGATCTGCGCTTTCCCGCACATATGTCCAACACGTCCTGCCCGACGCCTTTCACAAATTCGTCACCTTGGCATTTATGCAGCTGCCGTGAAACTCCACGGCTTGCTGCGCACCACCAACTCGCTCCTTCGGCATTGGCTCCAGCCGCCTGAGGTTGACACTGAGTTGGACCTTACTTGGACTCATCAACGTCGCAAGCTCACTGGACGCGACATTCATGGCTGCCCGGGCTTCGGTGGCGAGGTTGAACACCGCTCCGTCATGTGCCGAGGTCCTACCTAACTCATGAATAAGGCACAGTCATAGGTCACGTCTGAACGCCATGCGAAGCGCCCTGCGACGACGGAAGCCTCCTGACAGGATCCTCCTCACATGCAGGAGACGGTCGACCTACTGTATTCGAATCCTTGGAAGCATTTTCTTACTCAAGGAGGAACCCATGATTCGAGCGAAACTTTTGTTGGCAGCCACCATCGCAATTGCCTTAGGAGCATGTAGCGCGATCGATCAAGACGTGGACCAAGGTGATGGTCCTGCCATTTTGGAGAAGAGTGAAAAAGCTATCTCCATCAAGGCCTCTGAATCGGTTGCGAACAGTGCAGGGATCTACGGGTGGGAAATGAGCCGTTTAAGCTCTTCCTCACTAAATGTTCGAGGTCTCGATCAGGGCGGGAAAGTGAAGGCCAACCTGACCTTCTTGCAACAGGACAGCGAGAGCTCCATTACCGACGAAGTCTCGGGGGACAAGGTGATACTGGACGATTCCGGCCGAGCTCAAGACAACACGTTGTCCGCTGAAGCGTCAGCTGCCCTGGCCGCTGTCTCTCAAGATGCGGAAACTCTGCAGCTTGCCATGAGCGCCGGCTCCCAGAAGAACGGTGAGCTTGAGTTGACGGTGCAGGCGCTCGACGTCGATCTGCGCAAGTGCACAAAGTGCTTCGGCGTGCTGCAGTTTTGCGGAAAACTCATCTCCGTAAACAGCGGCCCATTCGAGTGCAAGTACCTGAAACGGTGCGGGTGGTGCTTAGGGTTCTGGCGTTAACGTTTATGCGTAAAGGCCAGAGCTGAGAGGCTCGTGCTTGCTTCATAGCCTACGTTGACTTCCTCGGAAATCAACATAGGCTATTCTAGTGAGAGGTTATAGAATGGTCCCTCTTGTTGTTGCTCTCGTAGTAACCAGCGCGACGGGGTTCAGCGTCGCAGCCCCCCCCTATACATTCACCGGTGAGCCGAGCCTAACTGCCCCTCCGACTTCTATCGGGAGCGCAAGCCTGCTGCCCGGTCACGATCTCCTCGAACGACAGGAGCAGCGGCGCGAAGCGCGCACAGCCTCGCCTCAAAGCCAAGACGCTTCAGCGACCGCCCGTGAATACGAGCTCGTTCCCAAGCCTGGCGGGGATTATGTCTACGCTGGGCCTCTCTTCGAGGCGCACGTAGCGGCCGACGGTCAAGTTACGTTCGCGGACAGGCGTGTGGTCATTGAGCAGATCGGCATAGGGCCGCTCACGTTCAAGCGCAATCCGGCTTCAGGAGATTGGTCTTTTCAAAGCTGGGCCGAGGCCGAAGGAGGAGAGTCGTCTTTCACCCAGCCGTCTCGTTACCGGCCCTTTCCAGATCCGCGGCAATCAAGCGGTCCCATCGATCGTTCACCTGCGCCCCTCCTGATCCGCGTGACAGGGCGCTTTGACCTAACGGATGAGTTCGATCGCCTCGTCAGCTCCCGGTCCCCCAACCGCCGGGAGCACGCGCGCTTCCTAGCAGACACCCTCGACTTCCGGGCGCGTCTGGCTGCTGCACACCACGCACGCCGGCTTCACGTAGCGGCAACTCAGCTCCCCGCTATGTTGGATGGAATCTGGCGCAATTCTGACCACACCATGCGAGAAAAGAAGCGTCTAGTGTGCCTGCTATGGAACGAGGTTGATCGCAACCAAGGGGCAGGTAGCTCGTTCGCGTCCGCGTTTACGGCGTGGGTTCGACTAAGGCTGCCCGCTTCCCATGCCGATGCTTATACTCAGGCCGATCTGCAGGCGTGCAATCGCGACGGAGGCGCCTTCGCTCCCTATAGCGACTAGCGCACCTGCCAAAGGCGTCGGGAAAACATGCATACTGCAAGCCCTGCGCAAACGTTTTCCTGAAGCAGGATTTCGTCGGGGGTACTGCCACAAAGCCCGGCAGTAAGGCTAAGGACGCAAGGCGGCTTACGTTAGTTGATAGAACATATTTTATCAGACAAATTTGACGCGGAGGGACGTGGCGCTTGTAGTTCCTGTACGCAGCCCGTTGACGCATGTCGCTTGACATTTGCGTCATGACTAAGCAGGGTTAGCCCCACAAGCGATGTCGCGAGAGGTCCCTGCGAAAGTTTTTGAGTTCCTGCGAGAACTTGGCGTCTACCAAGGACGGGATGTCGAAGGCGCCCTTCGCGGCCTGTCCCTGCGTCACGTGGACACGAACGTAGCTGGCGCTCGCGTAGATTGGAACGACTTGGCCGTTTTCATGAATCGCATGTTCGATGGACTGAGCGTGCAGGAGATGGAAAAGGCCGGAGAGGACTACGTCCGGGTCAATGCGTGGATCCAAATGGCTCTGGCTTTTTTCGGCACTCCTCGCTTGTTGTATTTCGGCGTCGCGGAGATGACCAAAGCGTTGGGCTTCTTCCCGCATATGCGGACGGATGTCGAGTTGCAAGAAGCGTCCTTGCACATCGAATTCCACTTGCCTGAAACGTTCGAGCCATGCCCTTTCTTCTTCCATGGAACGACAGGCGAATACCGACAAATGAACACCTTGTTCGGAAAGCCGCAGGCTCACGTTGAAGCGCATACCACTGGTCGCAGCGGTATATACGAGATCTTTTTCACGGACGCGCCAACGGCACTCGATCGCATTTTTAAAACGGGAATCAATGCTTACGACGGTGTTGCAGGCGAGTTCCGTCGACTCTTGCTCGCAGCCACTGGCACCAGCGCTAGCTCTGCCGAGGCGTCCTTAAATGTAATCCAGATGCAGAAATCCCACGGCCTGACCCTGGCGGAAGCGCGAGTTGCGTCGCGATTGGCGAAAGGCCGAAGCGTGCCCGAGATCGGTCTGGATCTGAAGATCTCGACGGGTACGGTGCGGTCCCACCTGAAGGCCAGCTATGCGAAGACAGGTGCAAGAAGTCAGGCCGAATTGGTCCGAATCGTATTGGGCGGCCAAACTACACAATAGTCCCCAATCATCAGCGAGCTTGTTCGGCCTTAGTGGCTTCGACCTAAGGGCGATGTGCTCATGGCGATTCGAACAAGTTCGCTTTGGCCTCGGGCACCGGTCTTGGCGTAGGCCGACTTTAGGTGTGATCGGACGGTCCCGATGGATATACGCAGGTCGGCAGACACTTCAGAGACGCTGCGCCCGGTTGATAGACTATATGCCACGCGAGATTCCGCGAGAGTGAGCCCATGGGCGCGTTGTAAACTGTAAATCGCATCGGAATCAGCGCTTCTTACTGCACTGCCGAGCAGCCGACGGAATTCGCCGGCTAGACCATCGAACAAGTTCCTGCCGGATTCGACAAGTCTGTCCATCTTCGTTGGCGGCTCGGGAAAGTAAATATCGTAGATGCCGTGCCGATCGTTGACATTTGATTCCACGCGCGCCTGCGGTTGGCCAAAGAACTTTGTCATCTGCCGAGTAAACCCTTTACGGACCGCCTCCCGGATGAAGCCCTGAGGGGCAAATAGCCTTGAGCGTATGACGCTCAAGAAACGCTCCAAGAATCAAGTTACAAGTGGTGAGAGGCGCAATCTGCTCAAGGCATGGTCACGCAGTGGTCTGAATGCAGATGCCTTTGCGCTAAAGCACGGCGTCGGGGTATCGACGCTGTACAAGTGGCGCCAGCGGTACCAAGCAGACGATGGCGATAGGCCAACGAGCCCCAAGTTCCTTCCTGTCAAAGTGACGCAGGGTCAAACGCAGGCTGCTGAAATTCATGCGCCGAATTCGGTGGTGATTCGCGTGTACGCTGACACCGATGAAGGGAGTCTGATACGCGCACTGAAGGCGGTGCTTCAGTGTGGTTAGCAAGACCGTTTCGACGGATGTTTGTGGCGAGCGAAAGCACTGACCTACGGCGCAGCTTCGATGGCCTTGGCGCCATGGTGGAGGGGTTTGATTGCGGCGGCGCTATGTCAGGCGATCTATTTGTGTTTTTCAACTCACGCAGGACGCAGTTTCGGATGCTGTTCTGGGACGGGACGGGATACTGCATTTTCATGAAGCGATTAGAGGCGGGGACGTTTCGGCGCGTTTCATCGGGAGACGGGAGCCATTTTGAGATGAGCTCTGCCGAGCTAACGTTGCTGCTTGAAGGCATCGATACGACGGTGTTGCGACGACGCAAAAGATTCAAGGAAAGCTAAACAGTATCTCACGAAAATAGTTGTATTTCAGATCGGCGATGATAGTGCTGTTAAGGCCTTCATCGCCGATGTCAATCGTGGACGACAAAGATTCTGTTTCCCTCGCTCAACAGCTTGCTGCAAGCAACGATGTTGACGGACTGCTGAAGCTTATCGGCGAGATGGCAGCGAAGATGACGTCGCTCATCGAACGCTGCGACAAGTCTGAAGAGGATGTGCGTGTCAAAGACATCTACATCAAGACTCTGCGCCGGCTTTTGTTTGGACGTCGCAGTGAAAAGCTAACGGACGAAGAGCTCACGCAACTCAGCCTCGCTTTTGACGCCGATGTATCTGCCGAAAATAAAGCTCCCATTTTGCCCGTTCCCCAGGAGCCCAACTTAAACAGCGAGGAAGAGCTCGACGCCAAAGACGAAGGCACGAAGAAGAAGAAGAAGAAGATCAAGAGGCCCAATCACAAAGGAAGAGGCAAACTTTCCGAGGAGCTCGAGCGCATTGTGAAAGAGGTCCTTGTGCCAGCTACTGAGCGCAAGTGCCAATGCTGCGGCTCGGAAATGGAATCGATCGGTTTTCTAGACCATGAAACCGTTGAGCACATTCCAGAGAAAATCGTGGTCAACGTCGAACGACGTGAGAAGGTCGCATGCAAGAGCTGCCGCAAAGACATTGCAACGGCGCCGCGTGAATCAACGCCACTGGACGTCAGGGTGGGCGCCAGCGTGCTTGCAACGTTGCTCGATGGCAAGGGCGAGGATGCCTTGCCGATCTATCGCCAAGCAGACCGCTTCGCACGATTGGGTTGGGATGTTCCTTACCAGACGCTGTTGCGATACTGGGCCTATGCGGCAGATCTACTGCTTGCAATCGCTGATGCCACGATGAGCAAAGTGCTTGATGACTTCGTTGTCGCGCTGGATGACACCTCGCTTGATGCGTTGATCGAAGGAAAGGCCAAGGGCAAGATCAAAGGTCATCTCTGGTGCGTAACCAACACCGGACCATTAACCGCATTTCGCTTCACGGAAACCTGGAGCCACACTGAAATTGCGCCTTGGATCGACGCTGCCACAGGATTCATTCAGGTCGATGACTACAAGGGCTACAGCGCCATTTACACATTTCCTGACGGGCGTGTGGGCCCCTTGGTAGAACGCCATCGGCGACTCGGTTGCATGATGCACGTTAGGCGAAAGTTTTACGAAGCCTTCGTGCTCAAGGATAAGCGCGCGTCAGAGCCGGTAGATTTGATAAAGCGAATTTACGAAGTCGAAGCCAAGGCAAAAGAACTTCTTCTAACTTCTGAGCAACGTCTCGAGCTACGACGGCGAGACTCGGTGCCACTGCTCAAGCGGATGTATGATCTGCTCGAGGGTTACAAAGGCGAGGTTGGCAAGACGTCCAAGTTTGCGCGAGCCGTTCGTTACGCTCTTGCCCAAAAGGAATTCATCGAACGCTGCTTCACCGATGGACGCTTCGAGATCGACAACGGCAAGACAGAGCGACAAATACGGCGACCAGCGATCGGTCGCAAGAACTATCTGTTCACTGGATCGATCGCTGGTGGCCAACGGATCGCCGCGGTCTACACCCTGATCCTGTCTTGTCGGAACCTAGGCATCGACACGCGCGAATACCTGATTGACGTGATTAAAAAGCGCCAAGCCGGGTGGCCAGTAAGTCGCCTGTCGGAACTCATTCCAGACAACTGGGCAGCGGCACGAATCCGCCCTGCCAGCGAAACACCTTAGGTTCCAGCGCCCCACCAAAGCTTAAACGCTCCTTTCGACTTTGAGAGGGGCTGCCCGTAAAGGGTTTACTCTGCCGATACTGGCCGGCGTTACCGTGAAAGAAGGGTGCGCAGGCTCGAAAGGTATCGGGCAAATGAAATTCGACGTGAAGATGGGTCTCGTACGGCTCCACAATGATGTTCATGTGTGGGAAGAAGGCCAAGCGGCTCGTCATCTGAAGGACTGCATTATAAAAGAGCCGAGGCGTTGCAAAAAATGGCAAGGCCAACGCAAACCACATGTTTATGTGAACGTAGTCTTCGCCGGCCTTCTCAATCTCGGCTACGGAACAACCATCGAAGATGCGATCGATGAAGAGCGCAAGCTCGTCCCAATCAACGCGTTCACCAATGACGGTCGGCTCCACGTTCCTCAACGAAAGACCGCTCATGGCCGCTTCCACGTCTTTTCCAAGATGAATGCCAAGGGCGCGCACAAAGCCAAGCACCCTCGCTGGTACTTCACGCGACATATAACTCAGTGGCCCCAGTCCCTCGCCGAGACATGCAGCCGTAAGGGGTGCAGACCGCGCCGGGCACAAAACGGTGTCATCAAGCAGGGAGATCCGCAACGGTTGTTGTTACAAAAATAGGGAGCGCAGGAGGCTGACTGAACCGGCGAGCAACTTCCTGCCCCATCGCACATGCGCGGCAAGAACAAGGTTTGGGCCTCACAGCGAGAAGCCGAGCAGGCCGTGCCAACAGGATAGACAGTGCAGGCGCCAAGGCCGTCACATTTGCCGGTAAGGCCGCAGGTGCTGGCGGACTCTTGGCGGCAGCCACCTTCCTTGGCCGCGGCACCCGCCGGCAAGGCACGGCACGTTCCCTCGACGCGCAGCAACCGGCAGCTGAGACAAGCCCCAGCGCATGCTTGCTCAAAGCAAAGGCGCAAGGTTGACGTCCAAGCTTGGTCGGCAAAGGGTAAAACGCGCCAGTGTACCCCAAACGAGGGAGGCACCTTTTTGGTGCTCGGAATAGTCTCGGCCGAGTGGTCTCAAAAATCTCGAGCGAGCAATGCGGTCGCACAGGTCGTGACAAGCCGACGAACGTTCCTGTCTCCGCCGATCTTTTTTATCGCCCGCAAACACCGCGGCACTACCTCTGCCAATGGTCAAAGAGGTACTCAGGCCACCCTTCGCATGCAACGAAGTTAAGTTGGAGATAGATCATGAACCTACTGAAGAGAACTTCCCAACAGCACGCTGCCGCAGTCTTCTCGATTTCTAGGTCTTGTACGCGTCGCAGCTTTCTCCCGATGGCAATGGTTTTTGCTTTGGCCGCTGCATGCGAGGGTGACTCAACTAAGAAGGCTGGGGACGGGGATGCTGGGACTCTCGACTCGGCCATGGGCGACGTAGATGTCGGACCAAGAGCGAGTGACACAGCGGGGATTGATGTTGCAGACGACGCCCTACCGCCGCTCGTTGTGCTGCCCGATCACCGCCCGCTTGGTTACCTGCGGGCTGGGCAGATCTCGATAGCCGATGCAGATCCGTCGCTCAGCGGCTCAGTTGTTACCGCGACCCAGATTAGCGGACCTCAGATGCGGCTCGCGCTGGACGAGGGCAATGTGCTTCGGTTCCTATCTCCCGAGGAACAATTCGACGACACCACCTCCACGGTGGAGCTCCGGAATGCTGCTGGCTCACGCTGGCATATTTCATTCCAGTGGACCACGCGCCAAAGCGCGGCCCTGGTCAAGGTCGAGCACGCCGAGGGTGAAGGCGAGGAGAATGCGGACGATGGCAGTTCGGCCGTGGTTGAGGGCGTCAGCGTCGACGGAGCCATTGGCCCCATGACCACTCATTTTAAGCTGAAGTTGGCAGGGATACCCGATTTGGATAGGGAGCTAATTCAGGTGAGCATGATCGGGGCCGAGGGCGCACTGGACGCCACGTCTTGGTTCGAGTGGGATCCAGTCGCTCGAGAAATGGTGCTCTTGCCGTCGAAGCTTCCGACGCTGCTGGAGACCGTAAGGGAGGCCAGGAAGGCGACTTTAGCGTTCTCCCTACCAACAAGTGGCTATGAGGGGACTTTCCTTTTCGAGGAGACGCTAACTTACTCGGGAGGCATCCTCGATCTGCAGGTGGTCGAGGCTAACGGCGAGCCCGCTACGCGCCTCGCAGGAACCGAATTTGCGCTTCGTGGTTTCAATTCCGGGAGAACGTTCCTAGCAAAGGTGGACGCAAATGGACATGCCACCATCAATCGGTTGAACGCCGACACCTTCGAGGTCAGACAAGTGCTAATGAGGGGCGGAACGCCGATGACCGGGTATGCCACGCTACCTTCGCCCGATGCGGAAGTCGAATTGACGATCGTAGCCCCAGCTATGCAGCTCTCGAAGGCGGTGAAGCGCGACTCTCCTTCCCGCTTCCGTACAAAGGCAATAGTTAAGTTCGCCGACCTTGGAGCGAGACCGGTCCGCCACCGCATCGACACGGTTCCACAGCCACCCATCCGCCGAGCAACTGTACCAACCCCATTGTACAGCGAGAGTGTCAGGGCTGACCAAAAGGACACCTTAATCAACAAACCGGTGATGTTGGACCTTCCACAAGGCTCAACGCACGTTTACGTTCGCGTCGAGGTGTCAACCGAAGAATATCCAATGTACGTGCTGGAGAACAGCAAGTTCAACGACGTTTGGATGTTCAGCCTCATGTTCCCAGACCCTATAGCTAAATTCGAGATGACGGGCAAAGTGAACCAGTCTCACGCCCAAGGCGCAACGACCACCTTTGAACGTTGCCTCGATATAGAAGATGCGGCCAAAAATGCAGCGTTCCCGCTTCGTGGCGTGATCGGGGCTCAGAACGTCGCCGACGATGATCGAACGACCATCGTAACGGTCAGCATCGCTGACACGTGCGATGGGGTTCTCGAAATCACCGAGTTCGAAGGTTCGGCGAAGACGAGCGATAACGGTTTCGCATTGTTCCCCAGGGTGGCTGCTACGAAAGAAAATGAGCGCGATGGCAACGTAGCGGGCCAATATCTCTCGATTCCGCTGAAGTCGCAGCTACCAGCTGCCTTCGGCATGCCAGCGACGCTTACTTATACCCCGAGCAGCGCCGTGATCACGGAAGTCGAGCTGTTCCAGAGGGTTGGAGGCATCGACAAAACCCTAGGCAAGAACTACCTGTTACAGGCGGAAAAATCCCAACCCGGTAAAGTCCACTTCAAAGGCCTCCGACTGGCGCCATCGGCCCAAGAGCCGACTGCCAGTCGAATCCAGGTAGTAGCTGTTCTCAAGGGTACCGTCGCAGGAAAAGAAGCGACCTCGAAAGCCGTTCCGCTGGTCATCGATGACCTCTACAGTAATTTTACGCCTATTTATTTAGCACCCGACGTAGCGGGCTACTCCTCCTCGCTTCGCTATCCCACGCAGAAAGAGTCCGGCGGAGACGCTTGGGGGACAAAATCGCTACTCGACTGGCTCTTCGCATCCCCGCTCGTCTACAACGATATCTCGGCCGCCCAAGTCAAGCAGGTAAAGGTCACGAAGGAGACAATGCCAAAGAAAATTCCGGCCGAATTCGCGACGAAGATACGGTCCGTGCTTGACCATTCTGGACACAGCGATGGTCAGCAGGTCGATGTTCGGTATTGGGACGGGTCAGGCGGATTCACCGAGCCGCTGAATGGAGTGGACCACGGCGCCGGGATTGCGCAACTTGCGAGCGAGGCGCTTGCGGAAGTAAAGGCGGCTGCGCCCAATGGCGGTGTTCCACCTAACGTTGCAGGGCTGCCGAATCTTTCTAAGTTGCTGGCATGGATCAGAGAGAATCGAACGGAGCTTGACCTGTACGCTGACGACACTGCGGTCCGACGGATCTACATCGGCCAGGCGTTTATTTCGTCGCTGCTTATTGAGGGAAGTTTCGAGGGGAAGGTTGTGCCCACTGCCGGGACATGGACAAGCAAGAGCGTCAAGATTTTGGCGGCGCCGAGTCATCTGCACCACTGGCACGTCAGCACTAACCTGCGTTGAGGATTTGGAGCATAGGGCGAACAAGCGTAACGCCTCGTGGACCGTGTTGACAGGTCCAGCGACGTGGTGCGTGCGCACGTTTCTACGGTTTGAAGTCTGCCGGCAAGAGGATGGCGCCAGGGCTCTTGCGTGCGCTCACGGCGACGGCGCGTAGTTTCTCGATCTCGGCTACGGAACGACCATCGAAGATGCGATCGATGAAGAGCGCAAGCTCGTCCCATCAACGCGTTCACCAATGGTGGTCGGCTCCACGTTGCTCAACGATAGACGGCCCTTGGCCGCTTCCACGTCTTTTCCGAGGTGAATGCCAAGGGCGCGCACAAAGCCAAGCACCCTCGCTGGTACTTCACGCGGCATAGAACTCAGTGGCCCCCATCAAGGGCACTGCAATGGGATTCGCCCACGACGCCGCCATCGCACAATGAAGGAGCTCGTGGCGCGCAGAAGCCGTTGAAGCAGCTCATTTGAACGGGGCACCGTTGAGATTCGTTGCAATGGATTGGCGCACAACGTCCTCCAGAGCACGCAAAGGGCGAGCAGAGAACAGGTGCAGCGGGAAGGCACGTCCCTTTGCCGTCACAGCTGCGTGCGGGAAGCATCGTAAATGCGTTTTCGCAGGCGGAGGGGCTGCATATCGTGCCCTCATGGTACAGCGCACAAGCACCATGGATGTCCTGTAGTCCTGACCGCGCGCAAGATGTGATCTCATCCATGGGGCAGTTTGAGGTGTTGGTATCGGTTTCGGGCGCGGTTTCGATAGAGCTGCCGTCGAACAACATGGTGGCAGCGTCTACTTCAATCGATCGGGCGTCAATTGGGGCTTCGGGCACGCTGGGGTTGCTTGTACAAGCGATGAGCAGGGATGAGAGGGTGAGCGTGAGCCACGTCAGTTGGCTGCGCCGGGGGCGGATCGCGTGCGCAGCCATCTTTCCTTGGAGCGTGCGTACGCGCTCTTTGAATGCAAAACATGAAGAGGACCTCGCCCGTGGAACCATCAAGCGTGGACGATATCAAACATGCGGCCACGTTTGGCGGTAGTTTCGTCTAACCGTCTCCTACCCCAAATGGGAGATGCGCTTCGCAGTTTTTTCATATATTGGGTGGCATGTGCCCCGCTCTAACATCCCACTAGGCGCCACGCATGAGCGATTGGTGGAACTCATTTACGATTCCGCAGAAGGCACAAGCGCTTGGACTGATGTGATCTCGGCTTTGGCTTCAGAATTGTCAGCGGACCTTGGGCACCTTTTCTTGATTGCGGGTGACGCTACTTTCACAGACACATGCGTCCACGGTTACGATCTCAGCTTGAATGCACCGTACTTTGAGCGGTTTCAGGCCGAAGATCCCCGCATCACCCTGGGCATAAAGAACTTGGGACGCTTCATGTCTGACGTTGATGTGATTGATTCTCGGCAGTTCGAAGCGTCAGCCTTGTACAACGAGCATCTTGGTCCGGGAAACATTAGGTATACGCTTTTCGGCATGCATCAAATCCAACCGGACTTGAAGGCGGCCCAGGCTTTCATGAGGCCGCGCTCGCGCGGCCCCTTTAGTCACGAGGATGTCTCATGCCTACAGCGCCTCCAGCCGCATCTCTCACGTGCTTTGCGACTTCGTGAGATCCTGAACAAGACTCGCGCTCACGCATCGGACTTGCGAAGCGCCCTAGACATGGTTCCCCTTCCGCTGGCGGTCGTCGACGATAAGGGCCGCTTCTTGACTGCGAACGCGCCTGCAGAAGCGATGCTATTGAAGGGGCCCGCTGTCGTTCTCAAGGGGCAGAGGATTGCGGGTACCCGGCCTCGCGATACGAGCGCGATAGCGCAGGCCGTTGCCGTCTGTTGCCAGCTGGCGACGCCATCGACGGTACGCCCGGTGGCATTGCAGGCTCCGCCGGTAGTGACGATAGAGCGATTGGACCGACGGCCATTGAGCCTCATCTTCCTTCCGCTTCGGCCACGACATACGTTGCGTGATGTTGCAGACCAGAAGGCGCGCGTAGTGGTGATCTTTCACGACCCGGAAGCGGGTGCCCGGTTAAGCGCAAACGTCGTCGCACGACTTCACGGTTTGACACCGAGTGAGGCACGGCTTGCGGTAGCGCTTGCCGCTGGTGATTCTCTCACCCAGCACGCCTCCAACGTTGGCTGCACGGACCAGACCTGTCGAACGCACCTCAAACACATTCTTGAGAAGACCGGAACGCATCGCCAAGCGGAACTTGTTCACTTGCTGTTAGGGAACGTCGCGATTCAGATGGCAAGTGCGGATGGTGTGGTACCGGGCGGATCCGCTTCAGAAGCGGCACGATAGAGATTGTACTAATTTGCAGTTCCGGAGACCGCGTCTGTGTTCTCGGGGCGTTTACTGTCGCATACCCCATTTGGATGAGGACGGGCTGATAGGTCGCGATTTATCTTGGCGAGGTCATGCAAGGCTTTAACAACCAGCCGCCTCCTGAGAAACCGTCGCGATATTGGTGTTGCACAATGAACTCTTCCTCTGCGTGTAACGGCTTCTTTGGTGGCTACCTGCCGCGGCTGTTCTCTTCCTGGGCTTTCGGGTGGGGGCGTGCTTCGGCCGGAGTATTTGGTTTCATCGCGATAAGCTCGATCGAGTTTACGGCTCAGGCGCAATTGAATGCACAGCAACGTGCGGACAGGGAGCACGGGGCGCAAAGCCAGCCGCCCAGGGAACGGCCTCATTCGCCTTCGGACCCACCACCGCCGCCCGTGGCGGTGCCCGAATCGCCGGCAACTAACCCCTCGGCCCCAATTTCAGACCCCACCCCGTCCTCCGCCAACGTCCCCCCCGCGACGTCCGCGCTTTCAGAGCCTGCGGCTTCGCCCGAACCCCAATCTCCTGTGGAAGCAGCAGCCCCATCACCAGTCGCTCCTGTAGTGGTCCCCGCGCGGCCGGCGCCGGTTCCGCCCGCAAAGGCAGGCGTGGCCGCGCCCACGCCGTTCGCGGCATCGCGCTCCACTACCACTCAAGACCTGCATCAGAAAGCCCAAGCACTCCCCAAGCCTGATGAACGCGCAGAAATGAGTTGGGCGGTTACGTCAGTGCGCTTGGGCGTGACCTCCGTAAGCTTGCGCGCGGGTCGCGCTTCCTTTCTGCAAAGTGCTGTCGATGATTGCAAAAGCCAACCGAGTACGGGCTCATGGATCACACCAGATCCGCAAAGCCAATCGTGCGACCTAAACTTCACAGAATCACTAAAGACGCTGGGGCTCTCCGCCCACCTAGGCGGCGACTACTACTTCTTCCGCATCGACGCCAACCACTCCTGGAACAGCGCCGCAAAACTGTACGGATTGGGCCTTTACCCTCTGAATTTCGGCTGGTACTTCCCGCGGTACGGGCTGTTCCCTTACATCACTTCAGGCTTCGCGGTAGATGTGGTTTCGTCTCGGAGAATCAACGAGACTGGCGTCTTAGCGCGACCCAGATTAGGTGTCGGCGGAAAGTATCGCCACAGCGGATGGCTAGGTGCGTCCTTGGACATTGGCTTTGCTTCAGGCGCCGTTGGTGCGCTAGTTGCCCAAGGGTCAGACTCCGAGGAGCTCAGACAGCGAGGGGGGACGGGCACTGCTGTTGATGTCACTTTGGGCGTGGAGTGGTTTTGAACATGAAAGCAATCAAGTCTCTTTCGCTGCTGTCATTGGTGATCTTGACCAGCGTTTGCAATCGCTTGCCCACACCCACTGAAGCCTGCGTTGAGGCGGCCGGGTTGCGCTGCGAACGCCTGACATCGTGTGGGATGCTTTCCAAAGGCGAAGACGAAGCGACCTGCAAAGTCGGCGCGACCCACGCGTGTGTCAGCGGCCTCGTATGCCCAAGCGGAGTACCGTTTCAACCTGCGAGGGTGGATGCATGCCTCGCGCAACTCCGCTCGGCTTCATGTGAGGCGGTTGCGGATCCCGCGTCGATTGCGGCATGCCAGCAGGTATGCGGAGGGCCGCTCTACTCCGATGTTTTGGCAACGCTGGACATTGAAGTGGGTGGCGTCGAACAACTGCACACGCTCGGCCGCGGCCGACAACGCGTAGAGATCACGGCCCCGGCCGCAGCCCTGGCGGTGCCACGCCCGGTGAAGGTCAGTTTGGTCGGTGGCACCGCAATGCGCGGACGCGCCCCCGCCACAAGCACAGCGGTGCTGATCGAGCCTCAGGCGCTGATCTTTATCGCGCCAGTTCGCGTGCGACAACTCGTGCCTCCCGCTCCCGCGGGCCGCCGTTATCGCATGGTGGTCGTGCCCGACAACGCGAATGCCTTCGTGCAGCGTGGACGCGCCCGCGTGATCCAACCAGCCAGCGACGCGAACGATGGCTGGGAAATCTGGGAAGGCGACGCTGAGGGCTCGGGCTTATGGGGCTTTGCCCTTGAAGAGCAAGGTGGTGGGTGTGCACGCGCAGCAGCACGGTTTCAGGAGTGCGGCACACTGAACGCTGAGGAGCAAAATGGAGCTTTCGAGCTCTCATGTCGGGACACCCTCCAAGGGCTTCCGGCGGATTGTCCCTCGCATTTCGATGCGTTCCTCGACGAATGCATCGTACCAGCTTCATGCGCGTCGTTAAGGAGCTCAGGAGGCCTCGATACCCCTGCCCAAAGCGAGGGCTGTCAGCGAGCGCTTCAGACCTTGGACACGGAGTGTGAAAGCAGCGACTTAGGGCCTGATTCAGGCTTAGAGCCACGGCCCGATTCAGGCGTTCCACCCGGTGACAGCGGGTCGAAGCGTGACGCAGCAGCGCCGGATGCAGGATCAACGTCGAGCGGCGCCGCAACTCCCGGAGATGCACTGGCCCCCTGATCGCACGAGCCCCCTTCAACAAACCGTCAACCAAATCGGTGCAAGCCCACTCTCTACAACCGTTACGAGGAACCTATGAAATTTCTAATCGCTGCCGTCCTAACTCTTGCGTTCTCTTCGTTTGCTAGCTCGGAAGAACGTGAACTTGTCACTCAGGTTGCCGGAGATCAATGCGGCGTAATTGCCAGTTATGTCCCGCCCGCTAAGGGTGGTTGCGGAGGTGATACATCCAAAGAAGGTGATATCAAAGTCGGTGGGACCATGAGTGTAGTTGCTGGAAAAAATTACTATGCGCGCTTCACTGTTATTGACAGCAGCGACACGAGCGTTAGCACTTATGACTCAGATCAATATCGAGCAGCAAAGACTGAAACCTGGACAATACCCAGGTACCTGATTTCAGCGTACGATCGGTCTCCGCACAGGGTAAAAATGGAAATCGTTGATGCGGACACAAAGGCAGTTCTTTGCAAAGGCGAGATGGTCGTCACACCGACAGCGCGGTAACCTCGCGTATTCAATCCCCTCGAATAGTAGATGATTGTAGCGGTTCGAGTGTGAGGCGTAGGCTCATGCGGGTAAGGGGCTCAGCGCAAAAAAAAATCTAGGAGCTAAAGGAAGTTCCATGCGGGTGCATATGCGTTGAGCCGGCGCCACCTGGTGCTGGCGGCAACGGGAATCAATGGTTCCATACGTGGGCGTGCGAGTGAGAACGCTAACGGTTTGGTTGGCCGGCGCGCGCAAGCAGCCTTTGCCTACGCCTCACCCAAACCAAGACTGCCAGCCCTACGATCACCGACGCCGCAGGCGGAGCCGCGCCGCTTAATGTGCAACCACCGGACGGCGGCTTGTCCGCGCCGGGCTTCGCGCACACCATCAGCCGCTTGCATGTGGCGCCAGTCGCGCACTCATCGTTAGCGCCGCAAAAGCCCTTGATGTCATCGTAGTCATACTTGGAACGGTCTTCGCCCGGCGCAACCCGACCCGCACAGTTGATGGTCTTCGCACATAGGGCAAGCGGCTGACACGTCAACCCCTCTCTGCAGTCGGCATTGGCCGTACAGATCAATGCTCTACAGTACGGGCCACCGAAGCACGAGTTTGGCTCGCCACCTGCAGGACATTTATCAGGTGGGGGACGAATCACGTCGGCCAAAGCCGCGTCGGAAACCAGAAACAGACACAACACGGGGGTGGCAATGAACAGCCGCTGCAACTTAGTCATGAGGTACTATAGGCGTCGTTGTGATGACACCACAATCCCGAACGTTGCGTGCCGTGCTGCCGCGTGCCTGAAACCCAGAGTGCACCGTGAATCGTCTCAGCGTTGCAAATCTCGCCGGCTACATCGAAGCCACGACGCGTCCTCTTGATCGCGTGCGCCGCCTGCTATTGAGCACGATCGGAGCACCGATGCGCCAGCTGGTGCGCAGCCGCGAGATCCGGGTTGCTGTGTTGGGGGCCTGTGGCATCACCGTAGTCTGGTTTGCCGCCCTTCTTGCGCCGCTTTGGTTGTTGGCTGTCGGACCAATCGTTTGGGGTGTTCCGCATCTCTTGGCTGACGTTCGCTACCTCGTGGTGCAGCCGGGGCTCCATCGACAGCTGCGGTTGATGGCCTGGGCAGCACCTCCGCTTGCATTTGCAGCCCTTGGGGCAGGCGTTTTTGCGGGTCTCGTAACTTGCGCTGCAGTCATTGTGGCAGCCGAGGCATCGTGGAAACGCACGATCCAAGCCGGCCTTGCCCTTACCGCAATCTTCTTTGTTGCCTGGTACATCGGACCTTCACGCGACCTCGCCTTTGCTCACCTTCACAACCTTGTCGCCATAGGATTCTGGTGGTTTTGGCGCCCCCGCGCGCGTCGCCTGCACTACATACCCCTCGCGCTTGTGCTCATTGGAAGCGCGCTGATTCTCGGCGGCGCCCTTGATGGCCTTGTCTGGACCTTAGGCGCGGTGGAGCGATCACCCGCCCCGCAACTCGTGCTTGGCAGTTTCGTCGGTGAGCTATCAGGCGGTTTGCCCGCGCCGTGGAGCATACGACTGGTGTTGTCGTTCGCGTTTTTGCAGTCGGTGCACTACCTCATTTGGCTTCGCATGATTCCTGATGAAGCCCAGCGCCGTGAAACCCCACGAAGCTACCGCCACACCATGAGGACGCTCGCAACTGAGATTGGCCCCATCAGTCTCGCCGTCATCATTGCTTTCGCACTGGGCATAGCACTGTGGGGCGCCGTCGATCTGACGAACGCACGTAGAGGGTACCTGCGTCTGGCCCTATTCCACGGCCATCTTGAGATCGCCGCAGCCACTTGGCTGTGGTTGCGAGGAGGCCTGCGTTGAACTTACGCGCGTGGCTGCTCGCCTTTCTAATAACGCAAACGATTGAGGTGCCCATTTATACGATTGGGTTGCGGCGCAAGGGTTTGAGTACGGCCTCCTTACTGGGTGCAGGCGCTAGCGCCTTTACCCACCCGTTGGTGTGGTTTGTGATTCAGCCGGTGATGCTACCCCGCGTCCACTACATGGCGTTCGTCATAACGGCGGAACTTTTCGCCTGGGTGACAGAAGCGTTGTACCTGCGCATGGCCTCGGTCCCATGGCGCAGAAGCCTCGGGCTTTCCCTTGTTGCGAACTGTATCAGCGTGACCTTGGGCATGGTGCTGATGCCGTAGAGGACGGGGACGTCTCGGGAGGCTAGCGGCGACTTGCAAGGCATCTTGTGGGTAGAGAAAATCCGGGGATCGGGAAGACGAAGTTGTCATAAGGGTTATTATCGGACAAGTGCAATGTAGCGCCCAAGTTCAAATGTCCCCTTCGGCCCAAGTAGAAATGTCCCCTTTGAGCCGCGTTATGCGTCCTCATGGGTGGACTCATGCCGAAGGGATTCGTAACCATGTCCAACCGAGAGATCGATCGAGGCGAGATGATCCGTCGGGTACTCGAGAAGCGTCTGACACAGTCCAAAGCCGCGGGCCTGCTGGGGCTCAGCGTACGCCAAGTAAAGCGCCTTTGCCGGCAGTTCAAAGCGCAAGGGTTGGCTGGGCTTACGTCGCAGCTGCGAGGGCGTCCGAGCAATCGCAAGCTCGCTGCTGAAACGAAGGCAATGGTTGTGGCTCTCGTACGCGAGCGCTACGCGGATTTCGGGCCGAAGCTGGCGCACGAGAAGCTCGTTGAGATCCACGGCATACACGCGAGCCGTGAGACTGTCCGTGGGTGGCTCGCTGAGGCCGGACTGTGGCTCACCCGTGGGGAGCGCAAACGGCGTGTTCATCAGCCCCGGCACCGCCGCCAATGTCTTGGCGAGCTGGTGCAAATTGATGGCTGCGACCATGAGTGGTTCGAGGCGCGCGCTGATCGCTGCACGGCATTGGTCTACGTGGACGATGCGACGGGACGGTTGATGGAACTGCGTTTTGTGGTGAGTGAATCGGCCTTCGACTATTTTGCCGCCACGCAGTCGTATCTAAGTCACTACGGAAAACCGGTGGCGTTTTACAGCGACAAACACAGCATCTTCCGCGTGAACCAGGAAGGCTCGAGCGGCCGTTCCGCCGGTGTTACACAGTTCGGTCGCGCGCTGGGCGATCTCAACATCGAGATCATCTGCGCCAATACGCCGCAGGCCAAAGGCCGTGTCGAGCGCATGAACAAGACCTTGCAGGACCGGCTCGTCAAGGAAATGCGTCTGCGTGAAATAAGCACGATGGCGGACGCAAACGCGTATGCACCGGAGTTCATGGTCGACTACAACCGCCGCTTTGCACATGCGCCGATGAACCCCCATGATGCGCACCGCCCGGTGCAACCAGGCGAAGTCCTTTCGGAGGTTTTCACCTGGCAAGAGGAGCGCACGATGACGCGCAACCTGGTCGTGCATTATCAGCGGCGTACGTACCTGATTGTGCCCAGCCCAGAATCACTCAGCCTCGCCGGACGTCGCGTGCGCCTCTTCGAAGCGGCGGATGGTCAGGTCGAGATCCGCTGCGCCAACCATCTTCTGACCTATACCGTGCTCGACAAGCAACCTCTGGTGGCTCCCGGTGCGATTGTCGAGAACAAGCGGCTTGGCGCCGTGCTCTCAACCATCCGAGCAGGCCAGGAGGAGCGCGACCAGCGTCGATTGGCCTCGAAAAAACTTACGCTTCGACAAAAAACGCACTTACGCGAGTCGCGCGCAGAAACCAATCGTACTGCTGATGTGATCCCATCAGTCCCCAACACTGACCGACTGGCTTCAGCCATTGCGGCCACGCAAGGGTCACCTGAATGCGGGACTGAAATGGCAAACTTCTTCGCCAAGTTCGAGGCCGAACAGAAAGCACGGCGAAAGCGATACAACGACGCCAGTAAGCAGCGCAAACGCGACCGCGAACAATTGGAGATCCAAACCCGAGCCAAGGCGGCCGAGTCTAGTGCGAGGGCCGCTGACGGGGGGCGGCGATGAGCATCAACTCAATGGCAACGGGTCCGCCGGCCTGCGGGCCATTGGGGGCCCGCTGATCGGCCGACTCCGCACCCGCCGCCCCCAAGGTGCTACCATCCCTCAATACCCATAAGGGGACATTCCTACTTTGCAGGAATGGGGACATTTCTACTTGGGCCTAACATCTGACTCGACGCGTTGTCTCCTTTAAACTTCCTATCCACGCTAGACCCAGAGCCCCAGCGCGCCCGGGTGACCTCGTCTGTCTAGACCCAGCTCCCCACTTCTCCCTCGAGCGGCGCCCCGTCTACCCCGGAACCCTCGATCAGGCGAATCTCACACCAGTGCGCTCAGGTTTTGGCGTTTCTCGGGTGCCGGTGACAGGCACCAAACGGGCGGCCGACTTTGCGTTAAGCTGCCGACTGCATGCGGCCCGGCAATCGCTTTCGCTTTCAGTATTCCACCGCCTCACAACTGGGACGGATCACGGAAGCCGGCCTCATTCGCAATAGCCAAGGCCCGCACGAGTGGCGCACCTTGGGTCATTACGCGCTGGTGTATTCGTTGTCGGGCGGCGCCCAGTACCGCGATCGCAATGGCATCCACCAAGACATCGATCCAGGTGACGTGATCCTGCTGTTTCCCGACCTGCCCCATGCCTATGGCCCCAAGCCCGGGCAAACGTGGAGCGAGTTTTATCTCATCTTCGACGGCCCCGTGTTCGATCTTTGGCGGGCCAAGGGCATATTGGATCCCACCGCGCCCAAACATCACGCCCACCCCGTGGACGTTTGGTTGCGGCGGCTTGAGCAGGTGGTGCAGCGCGCCCGCAAGCCCGGCTTGACGCTGCCGCTGCTTGAGGTGTGCCGGCTGCAAGACGTGTTGGCGGAAATTGTCACGGGCGGTGCGGCGGCGGCCCGCGGGCAAGGGCCCTTGCCCGAAATCGCTCGCGCGTGCGCGCTGCTGGCGTCCGACGTAGACCAGTCGGTGGATTTGGCAGACCTGGCGCGAGAAATGGGCATGAGCTACGAAACTTTTCGCAAGAAATTCGTGCAAGTTGTGGGCGTGCCCCCGGCCCGATACCGCAGCGCGCGATTACTGGAACGGGCGTGCGAGCTGATTCGTCATGGCCACATGACTGACAAGGAAATCGCACTTGAGCTGGGATTCTGCGACGAATTTCATTTTTCGCGGCGCTTCAAACAGATCATTGGCGTGCCCCCTCGCAGCTACCGCCGCAAAATGTCGCGAACGGCCTAAGCGCGGATAGCTCGGGGCGCGCGACCAAAACGCACAAGTCTTTGCCCAAGCCCGCCATGCCCCCGCCCGCCCAAGGCGCGCATGCTTGACGGCAGGGGGATCGCCATGAACATGGAGCACGCGCAGCCGATCACATCATTGGGCAAGGCCTTGGACACAAGCCCCGAGCGTTTTGGACCAATGCGCCGATCAGACGACATCGCCGCCGACACCGTGGCGCTTCAGGCGCGCATGAAGCAAGACGGATACCTGCTGCTGAGCAACTTGTTGGATCGCAACGAAGTGTTGGCCGCGCGCGGTCCGATCGTGCAAGCGCTGGCCGACGAAGCGCAGCTTGAACCCGGCACCAACATCGACGAGGCCGTGGCCCGGCGTGGTACGGACCTTTACTTTCGCCCCGATATGGCGGCGCAAAACGCGGCGCTCAAGCATCTGCTCTACAACCCAGAAGGCCGCATGATGCGCTTTTTTGAGGGCTTCTTGGGCGGGCAAGTTCGGCATTTTGATTTTACATGGTTGCGCTGCGTGGCCCCGGGAAAAGGCACGCCCCCCCATTGCGACATTGTGTACATGGGCCGCGGCACGCACAGGCTTTACACCGCGTGGACGCCGCTCGGCGATGTGGATCTCGACATGGGCGGTGTGATGGTGCTTGAAGGCTCGCATTTGAACGAGCGGTTGCGCAATGGCTACGGCCAACGCGACGTGGATACCTATTGCAGCAACAAACCCGACGACGATTCGCGCTCAGCGCGCGGGCTTAACGGATGGCTCTCTGACGATCCGGTGAACCTGCAACGCGGGTTCAAGGGCCGCTGGCTCACAAGCCCATTCGCGACCGGTGACGTGCTGATCTTCGATATGTTTCTCGTGCATGGGGGCCTCGACAACCGAAGCCAAAGCTTTCGATTGTCATCCGACAGCCGCTATCAGCTGGCTTGCCAGCCCGTGGACGAACGTTGGGTAGGTGCCGATCCCCCCGGACATGGGCCCGCCAGCAAACGCGGGAAGATCTGCTGATGTTGCAGGCGCGATCAGGCGCCGCACGCGTCAGCAAAACGCTGGCGCTGGCGCTGCATCTGCCACACGGCCACGTCCCACATGTTCACGATCGGCGCTTGTGTGTAGGGCATGAGCATCTCATAAGGTGGCGGTCCAAACTCGGGCGTCAGCGTGGAGGTCGTGGCCCCACGTGCGGCTTGCCGCTGCCAAATTCGCGACCACCAATTTTCGTGGGCCTGAACGTGGGCCTGCCACTGCGGGGCGCGCGGATCGTACACCTGCGGCCCCTGCTCATGCCCCACGCGCGCGTGAATGTGCACGGCGTGCTCAATTGCCAAATCGAACGCCGCCTTCTGATCAAACGGCAACCGCTCACACACATTCACCCAATGGCTGAAGTCTGCCGTGATCTTCAGATCGGCAAACGCGCGCAACATGGCCAGCGTGTCGCGCGGGTTAAACAACACGCGCCCGCGGTGGGTTTCGTGGGCCACCAGCAATCCCAGGTCGCGTTCAATCGCCAAAGCTTCACGAAAAAACGCCTTGGCTTCTTCGGCCTCCCAACAGTCAACGCCGCTGTGGGCGTTCACGAAGCGCGGACGCACCTGCGCCGCCACCTCCATCTGCGCGCGAAACGACCGCACGTGGTCTTGCACGCTGCCGCCCGGTTCGGGAAAACATGTGACCACTTGAAACACACAGTCGAGGCCATACTCAAGGCAAAGCTCACGGTAAACGTGCGCTTCCATGCCCGCAGGCAGCATGCCCTCCACGCCGTCGTAACCGGCGCCTTTGATCCGCGTCAGCAGCGAGGGCGTCACCGCATCCAAACCCCACAAATGCCTCATGACTTGCAATTTCATACAGCTGCCATGATGGGCGCCGCGGCTTGCGAAGGCCATGTGCCCGCTGGTGGGCGGCATGGACAATCTGGTCAAATGCGAAAGCGGCCATCGAGGCCAAGAAGTGGCACAGCATGAGCGCTTTGTTTGCGGTGTTGTTTCACGGCATTGGCGGCCTGGCCGCCGGCAGTTTCTACGTGCCTTTTCGTCGCGTACGCGGGTGGTCGTGGGAAAGCTATTGGCTGGTCAATGGCGTGTTCGCGTGGCTGTTGATGCCGTGGCTGGTGGTGCTGGCCATGGTGCCGCATTGGGAGCGGCTTATGCAATCGGCGTCCGAGAATGTAATCCTCTCCTGCTTTGGCTTTGGCTTGTTGTGGGGCATTGGCGGCCTGACCTTCGGCATGACCATGCGCTACCTAGGCGTGTCTTTGGGCATGGCGGTGGCCTTGGGCTTCTGTGCGGCCTTCGGCACCTTGGTGCCCATGCTGCAGCAAGGGCAGTTGGGATTTCTGGTCACGCAAGCTTCGGGCTTGGCCACGTTGGGCGGGGTGGCCTTGTGTGTGGTTGGCATCGCGTTGTGCGGACAAGCCGGCATGCTGAAAGAGCGCGAGCTATCGCCCTCACAACAGCGGGCCACGGTGGCCGAGTTTCATTTGGGGCGCGGCTTGCTGGTGGCGGTGGTGTCGGGGCTACTGAGCGCGTGTTTCGCCTTCGGCCTAGCGGCTGGCAAACCGCTGGCGTCCTTGGCGCTGGCCGAAGGAACGCCAAATTTGTGGCAGAACAGCGTCGCGTTCGTGTTCATCATGGGCGGAGGCTTCACCACGAACTTGCTGTGGTGCACGTTCTTGCATGCGCGCAACCGCAGCAGCGGCGATTACGTTGACACCCAAAAGCCGCTGGCGAACAACTACCTATTTTCGGGAATGGCAGGGGTTATTTGGTACAGCCAATTCATGTTCTATGGATTTGGCTCCACCTACTTGGGCACCTACGACTTCGCCGGCTGGACGCTGCACATGGCGTTCATCATCGTATTCTCCACCCTGTGGGGCTTGCAACTTGGCGAGTGGCAGGGATGTGGTCGCCCGGCAGCCAGCTTAGGGCGCAAGGCGGCTTACGTTAGTTGACAGAACATATTTTATCGGGCTTTCTGACTCGACGCGTTGTCTCCTTTAAACTTCCTATCCACTTTACCTGCGGCAATGGCCTCCGTAGAGGCCAAGGCTACAAGCAAAACTGCGACGATGTTTGAGCGCACCCGCTCAAACTAACATTCGCTAGGGCACGGTGCACATCGACAAGTTGAACTTGTTCGGTGTGGCGCCGGTGAGGTTTCCGCAAGCCGAGATTCCGCCTTGTGGATCGCCCGCTTGGCAGGTGTTGATATTTGGGTAGTTGCGGCTAACCGTTCCTGAGGTGCTTCCGCAGTTGACGGTCTGGGTCTTGATGGCAGCGTCTTGCAAAGTGTTGCCCACCGCGTTCAAGGTCTGACCCTTGTTGTCGGTGATGGCCATTTGTACGCCTGCGCCCTTGTTGGTGAGACCGGAGCCTTGGGCAGCTTGCAGAACGTTGCCGCCTGCAGAGCCCGATGTACCTAGGTCGATGGTTGAGAGGTCATAAACCGTATAGGTCCAGTTCGCTGGAGTGCCGCCAGCATTGGCGATCGTTGCCGTTGGTCCGTTTTCAACATACACGCCTGAACGAGCGCTGCCGAGAATGACGCTGTTGCGAATCTTCACGTTCGCTCCAGCCATCAAACCAACACCGTTCGCCGTGCCTGAGTTCTGGTCCCACACCGCGATGCCGTCGAACGAGTTTGCAGGTGACGCGGTGCCGAGCCCATTCAAAGTAACGTTGCTGCAGTTTCCTTGTACGGCGATAGCTGCGGGCAGAGGCGCCAAGGCTTGGTTTGCGCTGTATTGAGTGGCAACAGAAACACAAGGTAGGACGTAAATGCCAGCGGTTGTATTCCCCTTGATAACAAAGGTCCCAAGAGAGCCTCCATTAACCAGTGGCCATGAAGCTACGCCGGTTGCAGTAACCTGGCCACGATCCGTTACCACGATTCCGTAAGTGTTGTTCGACAACGATATGGCGTCAGGTCCGGGCCCAGCGTTCAATGTGATTTTTCCGTTGTGCAAAACGTGGATGGCACCGTTGCCGCCTGCGCCTGAGACACTCAGCCCACCTTGAACTGTCAACACACCCGAAGGCGTGTTTGCAACAGCCCCGTTTTTCTCCAAAAGAATCGATGTGTATCGCGTGTTCCGGATCGTGAGGTGGTCGATGACCGTTGTGTCGTCCGAGCCTTGGAAGGCGCGGATTGCATAGCTAGCTTTCGCGGCGTCGGTGGAAATATCCGCCGATTCAATGATCATCTGCGACACCCTTGAGTTTGGCGCAGCCATCGCGAAAGCGAAATTGCCTGCAGGCACCTTTATGGTTGGAACGTCCGTGCCGGCACCGCGGATGATGCGGTTCGCTGGCACAATGCGGACGCTGGCCCCGTTCATCAGCGTTTGCGCGATGCCTATGGGGAAAACTTCATTTGCGGTGGCCACAACGTTTCCTGTTGCTTTTACGTTGATCGTGGCGGTTTGGTTGCTGGCTGCCAATTGCAGCAAGGCGTACGTGATGGTCTTCCATGAGCATGTGCTGTTGCCTGTCACTCCGGCCGTGTCGGAGCCGTTTAGTGGATCAACGTAGTAGTTGCCGTCTGTAACAGTGGTGCACAGCACGCATTGGTTGTTGGTACAGATCTGACCGAACTGGCAATCCGATGCCGCGCAGCAGTTACCAGTGACACAGCTGTTGCCACCGCCGTTGGCCGCGCAACAGTAGTTTGCCGTGGGGTTCGCGCTGCATGTGGCGTTTGGTTGGCCGCAAGTAGCAGAGACACATTGGCCCTGTTTCGCGCCAGCGGCGACGTTACAGATGGTTGCTGCCCCGTAAACCGCATCACCTTGGCAAACGCTATTTGAAGCGCACGCCGTACATTTGTTGTTGGTGCACACTTTTCCTTGGTTTGCGCCAATGCAGTCGCTAGAGGTGCGGCAATCGCCAGGAACGCATGCGCCCTGTGAACAGACACTCGTGGCATTGTACTGGTTGGTGCAAGCGGCGTCTCCAGGTGCGTCCTCTGTACAAGCAGCGCAGGCGCTTTGTGCATTGCAAAGCTTTCCTACGTCGTTGCCCAAACAACCTTGCGCCGTTCGGCAACCAGGCTTGCAAGCTCCAGAAAGACAGACGTTTCCGTCGCCGTACTTGGTTGCACAGGCTGCATCATCTGTCACGTCCGTACAAGCGGCACACGAAAGAGATTTGCACAGCTGACCATTGCTGCACGTCGCATCCGTGCGACAACCAGCTTGGCAGGTTCCTGCTTTGCAAATGTCACCTGCGGTGTAGCGGGCCGAGCACGCAGCGTCGTCTGCATCGGTGCTGGCACAAGCGGCGCAAACGAGGTTTTGGCAAAGCTGGCCGTTAGTGCATGCAGCATTCGTGCGGCAGCCTATTTGGCATTTGCCTGCTGTGCAGATGTTTCCTGCGCCAAGAGCAGCCGCGCACTTGGCATCGTCGTCTACGTCGGTGCAAGCGGAGCAGACGTTGGAAACACAAAGTTGGCCATTGCTGCATTCGCTATCGGCTCGGCAGTTTGCAACCACGCAGCTGCCGCTGATGCACAAGTTGTTGTTTCCGTAACGAGCTTGGCAACGTGTGTCTGCCGTGTTGCCGCCACACGCTGCGCAGGCGCCATTTTCGCAAACGGTGCCGCCGCCGCATTGTGCGTCCGTTGCGCAAGTCCCTTGCGAACAAGCTCCCGCTGAACAGACGCTGGTTGCGCCATAGCGTGCAATACACAAAGCGTTGTCGCCTGAGGTGCAGGCCGCACAAACATTGGAAGCGTTGCAGATCTGCCCACCGGAACAGGTGGCTTGAGAACGACATCCATCTTTGCAAACACCTGCGTTGCAGATGGCTGCAGAACCGTATCGCGTGGCGCAGTCGCCGTCGTCGGCGGGGCCGGCACAGGCTGTACATTGGTTAGATTTACAAAGTTGGCCCGATTGACAATCGCCATCGGCGCGGCAATTGGCCGTTTGGCAAGCGCCAGCGATACAAAGCTTTCCCGCGCCGCAGGCTACGTCGCTGGTGCAAGCCGCGCACTTGTTGTTTGTGCACACTTGTCCGTTGCTACATTCGCTGGTGTTGCGGCATGTGGCATCAACACAGGCGCCGGCGATGCAGAGTGAACCCGCACCGTAACTGGCCTTGCATGTCGCATCGTCCGTGATGTCTGCACAAACGACACAGACTTTGCTGCGACACAGTCCATTCTTTCCGCTGACTTGGCAGGCACTGTTTTCAGCGCTGCAAGCCCCGGCCGTATCCGCACCCGCATCGGCCATCATGCCAGCGATTCCGCCCATGCCAGCGACGCCGCCCATGCCGCCCATGACGGGTGCATCGGGACCACCATCTACGCCCGGTTGTCCGCCCATCATCATCATTGCGGCCCCGCCCGTGCCACCCAAAGGCATCGCATTGCCCCCGGCGCCAACACTGGTGCCACCCGAACCGGCCCCGCCGCCTACCATATTCGTGCCACCCGTCCCAGCGCCGGCGTCAATCTCGTCGCCGATCCCTCCGCCCTTCTTGGTCGATCCCCCGCAGCTTGCAGCCAGGAAGGCGGCAAACAGGATGAAGGCTGCTTTTTGCAGCGGAACTCCACTAGGAAGGCAGAGACTTGGGCACTGGTCGGATACGGCGTTCATGCGCATGGTTTGTCCTTGAGAAAATCCTGACGCGTCAATTCGGTGGCTCCTCGGTCCTTCTTGAGCCCGGCAGCCAGCTTAGGGCGCAAGGCGGCTTACGTTAGTTGACAGAACATATTTTATCGGGCTTTCTGACTCGACGCGTTGTCTCCTTTAAACTTCCTATCCACCCGCCTTGAGGGCGTCATGATAGCGCTCGCCATCTAAGCCCTGCGTGGCTTTGACAATGGAGTCGGTGACGTCGGTTATCTCTTGCAGCTGGTGCACCTCCATATCGGGGCAGCGGCGTTCATCCGTTTGCGCTTTCGCAACGAAGCCTTGCGCTGCCAAATCACGCTCTTTCGTAGATAGAGCTTGGATGCAGGTGCGCGCACAGTGGTGGTTCGTGGCCACCAGGCCTTCGCCGCTGACGAAGCTGCCGGAACAGCCACCCGCCAACCGCACCGAGGCATGCATCACCCGCGACAGCCACGCGTCATCAGGCAAAAAATCATAGGCCGCTTTCACCTTGGCCTTGGGGAAGTTGTCGAACGTCCACATGCCTTCGTCAGCGCGCGCCAACGGGGCCCCCGAAAGGATGAAAGGGACCAAACACCACATGGCAGGGCGAAACATGCGCCGCATTGTAGCGGCTTTACCCAAAGGGCGCCTTACACCCGGTCTGGGCCGTTATAGGACGCAACACATGTCATTCGTCAAGCTGGCGCAATCCGCCGATGAGGTGCGACTTTGCTTCGCCGTCATGAAGCAACTGCGCGCGGCGTGGCGGGCTTTCGTATCTTCTATTTCGCGAGCAATGCGCATTAGGGGCGGGCGCGAAGCGGTCCGTGGGCTGCGCATAAGGGACACTTAGGCTTGAGGGCGTCGCTGGCTTGTGCCACGACGCCGCAATCAATACAATCGACGCTGATTCCGTGAAATCCAGGGTCATGCATTTCGGTGCTGGTGCGAGCCTTGCCCGCGCGCTGACCGTCGTGCATGACTTCGACGGGTAACAACGCCACATAGCGCACTTCCTCATCATGGCAGCTGGGGCATGCGGTGGGCACGGGCCAACCGTTGCAGGTGCTCAGCACTTTCGGCAATGCGCCGGCTGCGTTGCACCGAGGGCAGACCTCGCTTTTGAACACAACCTTCTTACAGTCACCGCAGCTGACCTCAAAGACGCCATCAACGAATTTCTCTCCATCGTATATCCACGTGATGGCACCCACAGGCTCGCCCGCCATCAGCGGCAGGCGGCCATCAACTAAGGCGCGGAACAAGAACCGGCTGGATTTGCACGCCGTGCAGCCTTGGGTCACCAGTTCGCTTAGGCCGGCTTCTGTCAGTGCGCCCACGCTTAGAACCGTACCTATAAGGCGCAGGGGTGTCGACTGTGCGAACGCAAACGTCAGCGTCTCAGGTCGGGAGCCAGGCCTAAATACGGGAAGATTTCGTTCGAGATTGACCCGGAAAGTTGGGTTCGCGCGACCCTACGAAGATGACGTGCCAGTTTTCAGTCCATTCGCGGTTTATGGGCATGGGCGTGTTTCCAATAGCCTTTGTGACCCTGGGGCTCCCCTGGAGCGTCTCGTGCACGGGCAACATTGGAACAGGCGGCCAAGACAACCAGCAAAGTGACAATGCGCCGGGTCAAGGTTCTGAGCCAACGCCTGGCACCCCTGGCACCCCGCCCCCCGGGGACGACAGGCCGGATCCGCTAGGGTCGTCGCCCCTCGACTGGGGCCAGGGCTGCCGCGTGCCGGCGGCGCGGATCTGGCGGCTCTCCCCGCAAGAGGCCTTCGAGACGGTCTCGGCGCTGGTTCCCGGTGGTCTCAAAGGGACGCCCGCCCCGACGCTTCGGCTGCGCCTGCCGGGGACATCGAGCAGCGACGCCCGGCAGGCAGGCGTCGCCGTGAACGCCGTCGAGGAACTGCTGGATCAAGCGGCCAAGATCGCCGACGAGATCTACGCGAGACGATCGGAGCTGCTGGAGTGTCCAAGCGGCACCCCGGAGCTGGGGTGTCTCAAGCAGCTCGCCGTTGCGCGCTTGGCACCGCGTTTGTTCCGGCGCGCCTTGACCGCCGAGGAGACATCGGCCTACGAGCAGTACGCGACCGCCGAGTACGACCGCGCCGGGGCCGCTTCGGCCTTGCGGCAGGTCCTCACCGTGATCCTGACGTCTCCACAGGCGCTCTTCCGCTGGGAGCAAGGTGATCCTCGTGACACCAAGGCGGTCGTCCCGTTGACGCCGTCCGAACGCGCGTCGGCCCTGTCGTTCTTCATCTCGGGCGCACCGCCGGACAGCGAGCTGCGTGCCGCTGCGGAGTCGGGCGCCCTCGGGGCGCCGGCGGAGGTCGAGAAGCAGGCGCGTCGCCTGCTGGCGACACCCGACGGCGCCCGCGGCATCATTCGCTTCTTTGAGGAATACGCGAACTTCGACCTCGTTCCCCAACAGGCCAAGAACTCCACGCAATTCCCGCGCTTCTCGAAGGCGATGGCCGCAGACATGGCCAGCGAGGGACGCATGCTGTTCTCCCATGTGCTGTGGGAGGGGGACGCCCGGCTGCACACGTTGCTCACGGCCGATCACTCCGTCGTCTCACCCGCTCTCGCCGGGCTCTACGGGATCCCGTCGGGCGGCTCGGGGTTCCAGCGGGTGGCGCTGCCGCCCGCACAGCGCCGCGGCTTCCTGACCCTGGCGGGGCCGATGGCCGTCCTGGCCACGGACACCGAGACGGACATCGTGCACCGAGGACTCTATTTGCGCGACGTCATCCTCTGCGAGCCGTTGCCACCGCCGCCGGTTGGGGTCGACATATTTCCGCCGCCGCCCGACCCGCGCTTGACCCACCGCGAGCGCATGAACGCCCACTCCGCAAGCCCGACCTGCCGAGCCTGCCACAACCTGATCGACCCGATGGGTTTCCTCTTCGAGAACTACGACGCCATCGGAGCCTACCGGACCGCCGACGGCGCCCGGCCGGTGGACTCGCAAGGGGAGGTCGTCACCGACGGCGGCCGGGTCCCGGTCGGCAGCGCGCTGGAGCTCTCTTCCCTGTTGGCCGGATCCCCGCGCGTGGGTCAGTGTTTCGTCCAGCATTTGTACCGCTACGCGCGTGGGGAGCCGGCGGCCGGCGACGATGCCTGCGAGCTCAAACGCCTGAACGCCGCGTTCGTCGCCTCGGGAGGCAACATCCGCGAGCTGGTTGTTCAGGTCGCGGTGGGCGAGCACTTCCTTTTCCGCAGCAACGCTTCCAACCAGGAGAAGTAACCATGACACGGCACACAAGACGCGACTTCGTGCGCATGATGGGGCTCGGCGCCGGCGCGAGCTTCCTCGTTCCGATGCTGAACAAGCTCGTCGGCGAGGGCACGGCGCAGGCGCAGCCCCGCCGCAGGGTGATCTTCTTCGTCGACAGCTGCGGCCTGCTCCCCGCACTCTATGCCCCGAAGAGTGGCTTCGAGCTGGGCGGGATCCTCGCGCCGCTTGCTCCGTACCGCGACGAGGTCCTCATCCTCGACAAGTTCCACATGCACCGTGAGGACAACCACGGCAGCGGCTACGCGACGCTCACCGGTGTCGCGGGAAAGCCAGGCGGGGCCTCGATGGACCGCGTGCTGGCCCGCTCTTTGGGCAAGACGGATCCCGTCTCCTCGACCGCTTTCGGCACACTCGGCGGCGAGAACAAGCAGGTGGTCTGTGTCAGCGCCGACGGTCCGAACCAACCGTTCCCGGCCGAGTGGAGCCCGAACAAGATATACCAGACGCTGTTCGCCGGTCGGACCGGGACGGCGGCGCAGCCCGATCTCGGCCAGCAGCTGCTCAGTTCCAAGCGCAGCGCCCTCGACTTCCTGGTGCAGGACGTGCAGCGTGCCTCAAGTCGGCTCGCCGGCCCCGAGCGAGCGAAGCTGGACCAGTACCTGGAGTCGCTGCGGGAGATAGAGCGTCGCCTGGCGGCCAGCGGCTCGCTGAAGTGTGACACCGTCAAGGCCCCGGCAAAGCCCGAGAGCGCCTACCGCCAGCGCAACGATGAGTTCCCGAGCGAGGCTGTTCCGCCGCTGCTCGATCTTACTTTCGCGGCGCACCTGTGCTCCCTCACCCACGTCTCGCTCATCTCCATCGAAGGGTACAACGGGGCCGGTTCGGGATATGGGTTCCTGGGAATCAAGGGGTCCATCCATCACCAGATGCACCACTTTTCGATGATGCCCGAGCTCACCAAGGCTTACACCCAGCACGCAGCCTGGCTTGCCAGTCTGGTGGGCAAGTTCAAGGCGACGGCCGAGGGCGGCGGAACGATGGCGGACAACACCGTCTTCGTTTGGGTCAACGCGGCCGGCGGGATTCATCACGAGGGCACCCAAACGCACCCCGCCATCTTGATCGGGGGAAAGGGGTACTTTCGCGGCGGCCGCTACCTGCAATATCCGGACAAAAAGCACGCGCTGAGCGACGTTCTGATCTCGGTTGCCAACTTCGCTGGACTGCCGATCGAGAAGTTCGGGGACATCTCGACGGGGCCACTGCCCGATCTGCGCGTCTCGTAACCAGGCCAGGGATTAGCGCACGTCGAGCGGCCAGCCCTATGCTTTCGCTTGCCCTGTCAAATGCTTCCCTGGGCCATCTCCCCAGCGTCTCAAGAACTGGTTCGAGATTGACCCGGAAAGTTGGGCTCCCGCGACCCAACGAAGATGACGCGCCAGTTTTCAGTCCGTTCGCGGTTTATGGGCAAGGGTGTGTTTCCAATAGCCTTTGTGGCCCTGGGGCTCCCCTGGAGCACCTCGTGCACAGGCAACATTGGAACAAACGGCCAAGACGACCAGCAAAGTGACAGCGCACCTGGTCAAGGTTCTGAGCCCACGCCTGGCCTACCTGGCGCCCCTGGCACCCCTGACACCCCTGGTGCTTGCGCCGCGATCCCCAAACGTCTGTGGAAGTTGACGCCCGACCAGTACGCCGCGACGATCACGGCGCTCGTTCCGGAGGCGCCCGCGCAACTAGGAGCGGCCCTTGAATTAACCTTGGCACGGGCCTCTGGTTTCGCGACCGAAGCCGCACGGCTGGAAATCAGCCCCCCCCATGCTGAGGCGCTGCTCAGCTCCGCGGATGCCCTTGTGGCAACGGCCGTCCGCAACCCCGGGAAGCTCCACACTTGCCTGGCAACAGCTGCTAGCCGCGCAGAGCCAGGATGCATCCGGTCGTTTGTTGAAACGTTTGGAAAGAAGGCCTTTCGTAGGCCGCTTGGTCAAGACGAAGTCAGCGACTATGTTGCCTTCTTCGAGACCGAAGCCAACAAAGGAAGTGCGGACCTTGCCCTCGATCAGTTGTTGCATGCGTTCTTGCTGTCACCCAACTTTCTCTTTCGCACAGAGCTGGGGTCACCAAGCGGCGCAGAAGCAGGGCGCATAACTTCTTACGAGCGCGCCTCGGCGCTGTCTTACCTCCTCTTGGATGGTCCCCCCGACGATGAACTGATGCAGGCGGCTGGCAACGATGAGCTGGATTCCGCCGCACAGCTCGAAGCGCATGTGCGCCGCCTCATAAAGACACCCGAAGCGGCACGTGGCCTCAGGAAGTTTTTCTCTTTGGCCCGGCAGCCAGCTTAGGGCGCAAGGCGGCTTACGTTAGTTGACAGAACATATTTTATCGGGCTTTCTGACTCGACGCGTTGTCTCCTTTAAACTTCCTATCCACATGCAGACGTGGCAAATCTGGCCCGGTTTCCCCGTCTTGAGCGCGTGTGGTTCGAGCGCATGCCGGTCACGATGAGCGGCTACGCGAAGCTTGCGAAACTGACGGGGCTCAAAGCATACCGGACACACTACGCAAGCCGCTATTGGGACGACAATGGCATCAGCAACGGGCCCGTCGTCACAGGAGACTTTCAGCGCTCCGCCAACGACATGTCCAAGCTCGAAGTGCTCGAGTTCAAGCACCTGTTTGGCACCGATGGCACCGCCATTGATGAATTGCCAGCCTTCCCGAACCTCTGGAAGCTGATAGTCGACAACGAAAGTGCTCACGCCGAGGCTTCCGCATTCATCGCAAAGCAAACAAACCTCCGTTGGCTTGAAATTCATCGTACAAAAATGACCCCCGAGCAGATTCGCACGGCGCTGCGTCCCCTCAAAAAGCTAGAGCGGTTACACCTCAAATGCGAGGGGGGCAACGCTCAGGCGGGCATCGACGTACTCAACAAACTAGACCACCCCAACCTTGAGTACATCTGGATCTTCAGCTGTTCGAACGGTGGCCCGAACGTCGCCGGGGTGAAGAAGGACTTCAACGACCCAAGCAGCGGCGGAGGTTCTGGCGCGTTTGTTTGGGACGATTGCCCGCTGTAGGCCGAGCACCCTGCACCCCCTGGCACGCCTTTATGGCGCCCGCGAGCACTTCCGACGGATACGTGCCGGGGGGAAAAGGAAGATGCCTTACTTAGCCCGTTCGCAACATCCCGGATGGCGTCCGCGCGCTCAGCCGCCGCCCGCGGGCACTTCGACGAACGTCTTGCTCTTGATCGTCTCGAGCAGCAGCCCGCGAAAGGTCCCCTCTTCACGGAGGCTGGTTTTGAGAGCCTTCAGCGCAGCTTGGTCGGTGCTTGCCTCTAGACGCCCGTAGGCGAACCTAAACCATTGTGTAGCCCAGCAAGAGGCAGCGTCTTCGCTGCTCACAAGCTTTTGCGCCAGTTCCGTCACGCCAGTGAATTTACCCACGTCGGTATCCAGCGCTTCACCTGAGGCGTCGATTGTCTTGCCGTGCTCGGTAGTGCGGTGCTGCCCCATGGCGTCGTATTCCTCAAACGCGAACCCAATGGGATCCATGAGCCGGTGGCAACCCGTGCACTGTGGGTTGTTGTTGTGCGCGGTGTGGTGCTCGCGCGTGGTTTGGTCGGGCGGTGCCAAACCGATCATTACGTTGACCTCCGGGGGAGGCGGAGGCAAATCGCCACACAAAAGGCGCTCGCGAATGTAGCGGCCCGTAAAGGTTGGCGAGGTTGAATCGAAGCCCGAGTGGCTGGCCAACATACCGCCTTGGGTTAGGATGCCAGCTCGGCGTTTGGAATCGTTCAATTCCACTTTTTTGAACGCTTGGCTGCCAGGCTTAGCAACACCATAGTAGGGCGCCAGGTCGTCGTTCGCGAACACGTAGCTCGCCGTGAAAAGATCCGAAACTTTCCCCTCGGCCGCCACGTGTGCGGCAAAAGCTTCGGCGCCTTTGCGCAGCAAATTGGCGTAATCGTTGTTCCATTTCGGGAAGGTTTTTGGGTCTTTGGCAGCGGTTGAAATTTTGGAAAGTTCTAACCACTGCTGGTTAAAGGCCGCAAAGCTGCGTTTGGCTTTCTCATCGCCAAGCATGCGCTGGGCCTGCGCAGAGATCTGCTGTTCAGTCGAGAGCTTATCGTCTGCGGCCGCAGCAAAAAGTTCGTCATCGGGAAGGCTTTTCCAGATGAGGTACGAAAGGCGAGAGGCCATCTCCCACGACGTGGCGGGCCGTGCGCGGTCGCCCACTTGCTCAACGCGGTAGAAGAACGGAACAGAGATAAGCAACGATTGCGCAGCCATCTCGATGCCCTCTGCAAAGGTGTCTGCCTTTTCAAAAACACCCATCAGGCGATCGAGCTCGTCTGCAGCCAAAGGCCTGCGCCAGGCGCGCCTACCAAACCCTTCGATCACTTTGCGGGCACATTCGGGGGATCCGCCTGCAGCAGAGGCGCAGCTGTTCCAGGTTTGAGCCTTCGCGGCGGCCGCTTTTGCCAACTGTGAAGAAGCGGCCAACGACTGTTCAGCCAAAACACCTGGAAACGACAGCGCCGATCCGTTGTTGTCGAATCCCTTTACCTTTTCCTCCATTGGGAAAGATTGTGCGGGCGTCAACGGCGCGCCAAGCATATCCGAGACCGTGTTGTCATATTCTTCGCGGGTTAGCCTGCGCATCACGAAGGCAGCGGCGGGACAATCATCAGCGTTCTTGCAATCGGTGGCTCCCGGCTGCGTGCCTTGGCCGCCACTTTGGTTGCCGCCCGGGCCGGATCCGCCACCTGCGCCATCATCGGTATCTCCACCAGGATTCGCTGTATTTACGTTTCCCGTGCAAGCGGCCAGGCTCGTTGCCATAGCGAGCGCAAACACCACCTCGATACTGTAGATCTTGGCTTTCATGTCAGCAGCTCCGTGATGGGTCCCGTGCTCTTGTCGGCGTCGCCAAAGCTCGTCAAATTCACCCCCATCGCCCGCGCCAACGTGAGATGCAGATCGTTGAAGCGTCTGGTTTTTCCACCACCGTTAAACTGATGTGCCACACGAATGTGCCGCCCGGCTCGCAAAGCGCCGCCGCCGGAACCCGCGATAAGAATCGGGCAATTGCGCGCCTTGTGAGCACCACCGTGGTTCATCGACGTTAGGAACACAGCCATCATGTCGTCGAAGGCGCCAAAATCTTTGAGGCGTTGAACCAACATGCCAAACTGTTCAAGGCTCCATTTTGCGACCGCTCGCCACCCTTCCGCATGCTTGGCTTGTTCCGGCCACTTGCCGTCTTGGGCCTCGAAGTGCGAGGCATCGTGCCACCGCCACGAAGGCAAGCCGATCCAAGGAAAGGTGAGGTTGTTCGCTTCGGTTCCCCATAGAAAAGTACCGATGCGCGTAAGATCGCACGCGAAGGCCATCGCCATAAGATCAATCTGCTGCTTCATGATGAACGGCGTGTCCTCAATCGATTCAAGTTCGTCACCGTCGTACAAAACTTTGCCGTGCGACGGACTGATGGAGCTGGTTTTCTCCGGCGGGTTGCAGCCCTGCTGTGCACCGGTGCCAAGCCGGCTCTCCAACTCACGGAACGAAGTGAGGTATTGATCAACCTTGGCTTTGTCGGCCGCACCAAGCTTCGCCTTCAAGCCGTTGGCCTGCGCCAAAGCCGCGTCCAAAACCGACTGCTTTTTTGCACGGAGCTTCTGCGCCTGGCCCGGATCCGCTGACACATCGGCGAACACACGCTCCCAAAGTTCAATGGGATTGTGGGAGGCGGGAACGGCCTGCGATTTCGACAGCCACGAGACCGCCTGCCCTTGATTGGACCCTCCATTATGCACCCCTACGTGCATCGTTTTGAAGCGCGTGCTTGGGTTCAACTTTTGCGCAATCACTTGATCGATGGAGATCATGTTGCTTGGCGATTTTTCGTATCCATCGGTGCCTGTTAAACTCGTGCTGTACGCAGGATGGTTTCCGCCCGAGTTGTCTAGGCCTTCTACGAAGGTCAGTTCGCTCCGGTGAGGTTCCAAGGCCTTAAGCATCTCGGGCAGCACGTATTTGTCGTTGTCCATAGTGCCGGACCCGCTCCACGCAACCTCCTTCATTGGATCGGTGCGGTAGTCGTAGGCTTTGGCTCCGGGCGCGGCGGGCCAGAACACGTCGGCGTAAATCGAAAGTGGCTGCATCCAAAAAAGCAGCTTCTTCGCAGGGGCCGCGTGTGCTTGTTTCCCCAAGGGGGTCATGGCCTCCAAAAATGGCAAGGCCAAGGAAAAGCCAGCGCCACCGCGCAAGAGTGTTCGTCGGGATAGAGAAAGTTTGCGAGTCATAAACGTGTCTCCTTGTTCCTGAGAAAAGCGGTGAAGCGACGCTAATTGGCCACAGCGCGCTTCCAAAACGCAGGGTCTGAGAACCTGCGAACCAATCCCCCACGAACCCCTTCCTGCCGGACGTCCTGAACAAAAGCAGCGTCCGCCGCACACACACCACCCTCTTGCAGCCCGCGGCCTGTGACGAAGGCTTCAAGTTTGCGCGCAAAGCACGTGTGGGCGCGAGGCTGGTCAAGCACAACCTTGGCAAGTCCGCGCGCGCCATCGAAGGCAATCTTCTGCTCGGCCTCGGCCAAAAATCCGCTTACATCAAGCGACTTTTTCGCACGCGCATCCATGGTTCGGTAAGCGCCAACGCCGTCGAAATTTTCGAGGCCAAAGCCAAGCGGATCCATCAGATCGTGGCAAACGGCGCACCTTGGATTCTCAGAGTGAGCAACCAAGCGCTCACGGTGTGTCAGCACACCATCCGGCGGTAAGGGAAAGGCGTTCACGTTCGCAGGCGGGGCAGGCAATTCGTCGCACAGCAGTTGCTCCCTAACGAAGCGGCCACGACGGATGATATCGGTATCGTTTTCCAATCCATGCGTGGCCAGAAACGCACCCAAGGTCAGCAGCCCCGACCGACCTTGAGCGGCTGTGTCGGCCTTAACCCAGCTTGCGTCGTCGGTGCTGCCGGACAGCCCGTAGAACGCGCCCAAGCGCTTGTTTAAGAAAGTGTGAGGGGCCGTAAGCAGCGTCTCCAAACGCCCGTCGCCCTTCCAAACAACATCTTTCACGAACGCCCGAAACTCGGCGAGCATATCGGTTCGGATGACGTCGGTGAACTTCGGATACGCCTCTTCATCCTTCGGTACCGACGTCACCGCCTGCACATTCATGGCCTCGTCGAAGTACCGTTGCAAGGCGCCGCCAGACTCCGCAGCCGCCAGCAACCGCGTCGCTTGTTTGGCCGCGCCTTCTTTCGAATCCAACTCGCCCTTGCCCGCCGCTTCAAGAAGCTCCGCATCGGGTGGCGCGTCCAGCAAAGTAAACGACAAGAACGACGCTTTTTCGTAGCCCGTCAGCTCCACTTTACCGCTATCAGGTTTCGCGCCCAGCTCGAATCTAAACAACGTGTTGGGCGATAGAAGGATCGCCTGTGTCATCTGACGAAAGGCCACCTCGGCTCCGTCGATCGCTTTTTCAGCGCTGTAGTAGTTCAGATAGGCATCCACCTCAGCGGCGTTCGGGGGGCGGCGAAAGGCTTTAAGAGCGAGCTTTTCGATGGCAGCCTTCACGCAATCGTCTGAAGGCGTTCCTTCCAAACACGAATTGAGCGACTTGCGTGCCGTGAATACGGCGGCGGCCTGCGTGCCCAGCTTGTCAACGATAGTTTCTACGTGCGGCACCGTAAGCGCGAGGCCCGAAGCGGTGCCGCTATCGGTGACGAACGGCTCAAGCGCTTTGGCAACATCTTTGGTGCCTGTGTTTAAAGTTTTGAGCACGTTTTCAAGCTGAAGGGGGGTCAGCCGCCAAAGCCGTTGTGGCAACGGGCCGCAGGCGTTCAACTCATCAGGCGCGCCCGTCCCTCCCGCTCCGTTGCCACCGCTGGCGCTCCCTCCGCCGTTAGAACCAGCACTAGATCCCCCACCGTCCGAATCATCATCGCCTTGCCCTTGTTGGTTGCCTACTGATCCTGTACAGGCAACAGCTGTGACGAGGAACAAAGCGATCGTGGCACGGGCAGCTTGCGTAAACAGTTTGGATTGGCTCATGCGTAAACCTCTTGCAACGGGCCCTTGTTGATTCGTGGATCGCCAAAGCTTGTGATGGGGGCGCCTACCGCTCGCGCGATTGACACGAAGAAGTCGGCAACCGAATGCACCGGGGCCTCCTGGTTTACTTTAGGCTTAAAGCCCGAATCGCCCGGAGTCACGAGGCTCATACGCTCGTCGCCGTTCACCACTTTCGAGTTAGGCAGCTGCACCGCTCGCCCAGTCTTCAAGCGCCCTTTAAGGTCGCCGATCGTCATAAAGAGATAGTCGTTCTGGCCACCGTGGTGTTTGCCGCCCGAATTGTTAACGAAGACGATCAACGTGTTATCAGCAAGGGTGCCTTCGCCATCGGATAGCTTCTCCATCTGCCCGCGCATGTAGGCCATCGAGTTGGCCGAGAAGTTGTAGTACTCACGGTGATGCTCGGATGTGCCACCGCCGTGCCACATGCCATGTGAGCCGGGGTAGTTCTTTTTCCCGTCTGAATTCAACCAAGGCGTCAAGAATGGAAGCCCACCTCCAAAGCCCGAGTTGTGGTCGATCAGGCCTACCCGGCTAAACCCACAGGAGAACGCCTGCAACATAATGTCGGCCACGGCGGCGGGCGCGTTCTTGTTCTTCGGCCTCTGCGCCACAACGGGGTCCGGTGCGCGTGGCGATGTGCATGAAAGCTGCGCTTGCGCCACCCCTTCGAGCTTAGACTCAATGTCCCTAAGCGATGTCATGTATTGGTCAAGCTTCGCGCGCTCTGTGGACGCAAGCTGGTTCGACGCTTTTTTTATATCGGAGACAACGAAATCGAGCAGGCTCTTTTTCTGCCTCAGCAGCGCAGCCGCAGCTGCTTGATTCGCTGCAGGATCCGCGGGAGTGGTTTTGCCGAAAATCTTGGCGAACGCCGTTACGGGGTTGCTTTCAGATGCCAACGGGGCAAGCGGGCCATCCACGCTGTAAGTACCCACTTCGTCGTCAGGCCACGTGGCCAAGTTTATCGAAGAAATCGGAGCGTCGGTGCCCATTGATTTGGCAATCACGCGGTCGATAGAAGGCCCAAGGGGCGCGGTTTTGATTCCTTCAAGCGGCTTTCGATCCATTGCAGTCAAAGGCCACAGATTTCCGTGCAGATGGTGCCCGAAGGGATTGTAAAGGCTTTGCACAACGAGCATCTTTTGCTTGTAAGGATCAAGCGGCGTGTAGCCGTTGAGCGAAATCGATGTGCCACTCCCCGAGGGACGCATCTCGTCATGCAAACCAATTTGGTCAATAAAAAACAAGATGCGCTGCTTGGACGTTGCGGCCCCTAAGGCGGGCCGAATGGCCTGCTTAAGCATGGGGGAAAGCAGCCAGGCGCCCGCGCCCAAGCCCATTGCGGACACAAAACCTCGTCTCTTGAGCAGGTACATCTTGGATTTTTCCTCCATCAAGCGTGGAAGTGGTCAATGCCACAGTAGGCAACGGTCGCGTCCCGGCGGAAGCATAGCATGGGTCAAGACATTGCAAAAAATGTGACGTGGGTCATGCGTAGACCTCCTGCAACGGGCCCTTGTTGATGCGTGGATCGCCAAACGCGGTTATGTCCGCGCCCACGACGCGGGCCATCGACACGAAAAAGTCGGATACGGAGTGAACAGGTATCTCCTTATTGACCTGCGGCTTAAAGCCCGAGTCACCCGGGGTCACCAGCGTCATGCGCGGATCGCCCGGCAGCCAGCTTAGGGCGCAAGGCGGCTTACGTTAGTTGACAGAACATATTTTATCGGGCGTTTTTTGACGCGAGTGGACTTGGTGCTTGAACTTCCTATACGCCTGCGTCCACATGGCGGCCTTTCTATCAGGTGCCGGCCGGTCCTGGAAACAGGCGTTCTCCTGTTGGGGGGCCAGAGGCTTCGTTTGGCCGCCCGGCAGACCGGGTACACCCTTCCGTCTCCTGTCAGGCTAGCCTCTTCGGGGCTCCAGGGGGGCGGGTCTCCCCGCAACGAAGGCGTTTGCGGGCGCGATAAGCCCGGGTGGTCGACAGAGCCGCAGGGAAGGTCTCCGGGTATCGGCGCCGGGAGCCTGAAAAGACGCAGCTTCACCGCGTGGTGCAGGACACCTGGCTCACGTTCCGCGACAACCTACAAGGCGAGGGTGGTTTTCTGCCCGCCTTCGTCGCGACGGAGTTCGAGGCGTATCTGGGTTGCGGGATTCTGGGCAAGGGGTTCGTCAACGTTCGTTGCGAAGCCTGCGCCGAGACGCGGCTCGTGGCGTTTTCGTGCAAACGGCGAGGCGCTGACGGTGCCGCACGCGCTTCGCTACCGCATGGCGCGCGAGCCACACCTGGCCAGCGTGGTGCTGAGGGTCTTTCTGCGCGAGGTGAGCCGGTGGTACCGAAAGCGTGCGCGCAAGGCCGGAGTGCGCGGCGCGCTCGCGACGGGCGCCGTGACGGTGATTCAGCGCTTCGGCTCGGGCCTTGCGCTGAACGTTCACTTTCATTCCGTAGTGACCGATGGCGTGTTCCGTGTCGACACGCCCGGTCGGCCCGCATTCTTCGCCACGCCCCCGCCGCGCGATGAGGAGGTGGCTGAGGTGACCGCGCGGATCTGGTAGGGTGTGACGCGGGCGCTTGCCTCGTCAGAGGAACGAGACGCTGCCGACGCCGAGGCGCTCTCCGTGATCGCAGGCGCTTCGGTCAAAGCCCTCATCGCCACGGGAAGGCGCCGAGGACAAGCGGTCATGCGGCTCGGCAACGATCCGATCGCGTCGTGGGAACCCTACGTGTTGGGGAAGCAGTGCGCTTTCGTCGAGGGCTTCAACCTGCACGCCAGCACGCGCATCGCAGCCAACGACAGAGACGGCCTGGAGCGGCTGATTCGCTACATCGCCCGGCCCCCGCTGAGCGAAGCTAGGCTTTCGGAGTTGTCCGATGGGCGTGTGGCCGTCAGGCTCAAACGGCCGTGGCGCGACGGCACCACGCACGTTGCGTTCACGCCCGAGGAGTTCATCGAGAAGCTGGTGGCGTTGGTGCCACGTCCGCGTGCCCACCTGGTTCGCTACCACGGGGTGTTCGCGCCTGCGGCGGCGGATCGTCGTGATCGGCGAGGAAGCTGGAGGCATACAATATGCCGGGATCGCGTGGATGCGGGTAGAGGCGATCGAAGGAGCGCTTCGCCGCTCTAGGCGCACCCTTTCGCCAATGTCGTCCTCCGTCGTCGGAGCGAAAAATCCCCCAGATTGAGGAGACGAAGAGCAGGTCGGGGCGGGCCGGGCTCACCACCAAGTCTCCGAGCTCGAGTGAGACGCCCGAGACCCACCAACTCCGCCCACCGTCGTCCGAACGCTGGCGCAGGCCGAAGTCGCTGAGCAGCAGTCCCTCCTCGGCGACGAGGGCGAGACTTCCCAGCGATGGCATCGGGTGCGAAGTGACGCTTCCCTCGTGGTTGAAGCACCACAGGGTTGGGTCCGCGCCCGCCTCCCCAAGTGCATGCACGCTCTTGACGCACGATCCGCCAAGCGCGGGAACCAAAGCGAACAGAGTGACGTTCGGTTCGAGCCGTGCGAAGGATTCCCAGGTCAAGGCCCGGTCCCTGGATCGGTAGATCTGATCGCCGTCGGCTTCGTAAAGGTGCCCTGCGCAGTCGACGACGTAACTTCGTGGCCTGGGCTCGGGTGAGCGGCGCTGGCTCGGGCGCACCACGAAGGACTTACCGAGATCCGTCGAAACAAGAAACGTCGGTAAAAGGTTGCCCGCCGAGACGTTTCGCGCGCCAATGTAGATTGTCCCGGGCGCCACGAGGATCTCTCCGAGATCGGGCGAGATGATGTGAGGCTCGGGCCGCGGGTCGAATGAGTGCCATGAAGCGCCTTCGTCTTCACTCCGCGTTATCCGGCTCCCGGCCGAGCTGCTTGCGAGGAAGACCGGCCGTTCGGCGCCGTCAATGACCGTGAGCGCTTCGGCGCCGGGAGGTGTCGTGCCTGTTTGGGTCCACGTCTGCCCCCCGTCGACGGATCTCACCAAACGATCACCGCGGTCAGGCCCCGAGCCCTCGATCAACCGGTACAGGGTGCGCGTGGGCTGCTTCGCGAAAAGGAGGCGCAGCGTCGCCCCCGCCCAGTCGAGCCGACACCAAGAACGGCCGCCGTCCTGCGAGCGCCAAGTGGGCTCGCCCAACGCATACAGCGTCAGGGCGTCACCGGCGTCCGCCACCCATTCTCCGCTGCCGGTCGGATGCGCCGCGGCAACGGGGCGGAAAACGGCCCACTCGGCAGGCTCGTCGGTAGCGCAGGCGGACGCCGCGCCGAACGCGTTCGCGGAGAGGGCAGAAGGCTTCTCGGACGAATGGCTTTCGCCGTCCGTGCCGGTGCACCCCGCCTCGAGCGGCGCGGGCGTGATGCCGCCACAGCCGGAGGCCAAGAGGGCCGCGAGCGCGTACGGGGCGAGCGCGCGGAGATACAGAAATGCGGCGGGCATGGGGGAGCTCCTCGTCTGCGAACGGTCGTCCTGAGGGAGGACGAACGGCGCCCCCAAAAGCGGCCACGTCATCGCAATGCCGCATGTCCGGCCGAGCTCTCAGATCCTCAAGGCGTCGTTCGCATGACCTATCTGCAACCATTCGCGCATTCGACCCTAGCTGGGTCACACTGTGCGCACGTCAGGCCCAGCAACGCCACGACACGACCTATCATGTTAATCAAGCTCCCCTGGCGCATCGCTCAACCGTACCTGCGGGGATCCAGGGGCCGCAGCTACCCACGGAGCGCGAATTCATCTCCACATGGTCTCTCTGCAGACTAGCGGTGCTGGCTTGCCGTTCAATCTCAGGCGACAATAAGTTCATGAACAAGAATTTAACTTTGCTCGTCTTCATTCTGGGCGCGACCGCCGCTTGTAGCTCGGGCAGCGATGGCCGGGTTGATGCCGGTGCCACGGGAGGTACGGGTGCAGATGCAGGCACCGGCGGTATGGGTGGCGTGCCAGCGGGCAGCGGCGGCGCGTCAAACACCGGCGGTCTCGGCGGCGCAATGGCTGCGGGAGGCTCCGGCGGCGCGCAAGTGGGTGGGGCGGGTGGCGCGCAAGTGGGTGGGGCCGGTGGCGCGCAAGTGGGTGGGGCCGGTGGCGCGCAAGTGGGTGGGGCCGGTGGCGCCGGGTCCGGAGGCTCACCGGGCGCAGGTGGTGCTGGCGGCACCTCGGTGCCAAACCCAGACGATTGTTTTGCCGGGCTTCGTGCTGGCGAAGATCTGTTCCAAGTGGCCACCAAGGAAAGCGCGGACATGAAGTACCGCATGCGCCTGGCTCTGGAGACCGCCGGTCGTTTCGGAACTTCGGGCACGCGGCCCTGGTCGGTCTACCGAGTTGCTTTGCAAACACCGGATGGCAATGTTTGCATCACTGACGAAAGCGCGCTTGGCACGGCGTATCAAGGAAGCCGTCATAACTGCAGCGACAAATTGACGTTGACTGTGGGAAGCAAACGGTACGTGATCGACAACCCTGATACGGCCGTCGACGTCGTTGATCCCACCACTTGGGGACGTCCCGCCACACTCACCATTTTTGTCAACAACCAGAGCGTTGGGGGGCCCGTGAGGCTAGACACAGTGGCATGCCACGGCGGCATCTGTGGCAGCGGCGGCCCTTGTCTATGATGAAAAGGTCTACCCTTGGGATTCTGTGGCGCGCACTGTTGTGCTTGCAGGTTGCAGCAAACGGCGGATGTTCCTATGAGACAGCTAGGCCTTCGCATGATGCGGGGCTAGACGCCTCACTTGACGGAACAACCGTTTGGGGCAACGTCGAGTTGCAGATCCAGGAGGCGCAGCTTCCTGGCGTGGGAATGCGTGCGGCTCGCAGTGTGATAAGCGGAAAACTTTACGACGGGCCGATCCCAAACTCGATGCCGCTACATGTGGCCATGCACATGGGATCGTGTCAGCTTCTTAAGCCCAGCTTGCCGTTCTGCACTCCGGCTTGCGCGCAGGACCGCGTCTGCGTTGCCAGCAACACATGCCAGGCGTATCCCAAAACCAAGAACGCTGGTGAGCTTTCCGTGCTCGGTTTGGCATCACCAGTGATTCTGCCTGCCGTGCCACCAAGCTTTGCGTACCAAAGCTCCGAGCTGGCGTACCCCCCGTGCAACGAGGGCTCCGAGGTGACATTGCTTGCGATGGGGCAAACGGCGCTTAACCGGTGTGTGGCGCCGCTCACAATGGCGCGCAACGACGCGCTTCCGGTGCGCCTTGGCCAACCATTGCGGTTAGCGTGGAACGCGCCGTCGTTGCCTCACCTTTCGCGTATTCAGATCCGCTTGGATATCGCTCATCACGGCGGCAACAAGACAGGCGAGATCCTGTGCGATGTGGACGACACCGGCACTTTCGACGTGCCTGCGCCGCTGATTGACGCTCTCATCAACCTGGGGCTTGCCGGCGCGCCTTCGGTCATCGTGTCACGGACCTCGTCGGTGCCGCTGCCGTCGCACCCCAGCGTGGGGTTTGTGGTGTCATCACGGGTGGAACGCGCTGTCGATACTGGCGTGATCACTTGCTTCGACAACGCTGCCTGTCCAGAAGATCAGATTTGCGACCGCCAGCGGATTATTTGCATCAACAAGTGAATTGCCACGCCCACTCTCTTGAACACGACGGTCTGGCCGTCAGACGCCGGTTACGTGCGTGCCTGACGGCCAGGACCTTGGGATTACCTATCGGCATCGCGATTCGGTTTCTTACGTCGCTCTGTCAACTAACGTAAGCCGTCTCGCATGCTCGGCCTCGCTGCAGCCCTTCTCCCACGCGCGAAACACGTCGCTCACGCAGGCCCGCCTGCCTTTTGCGCTGCTTTTGGATGCGGACGAGGAGCTGGTGGTGACCGACGCCCCGGCCTTCGCACGGGCCCTGACACAGGGGTGCTGGCCTGGTCCGTGGACTGCCATGGCCAAAGAGACGATGCGGGGGTTCGATCGCCCCGCTCTTGCGCCTGTTTCGCCGGGATCGGGAGGACATGCGATTTCACGGTGCCGTACACGAACAGCTCACCGCCGTCGGCGCACAGGAAGTTCAAGCGCCACCTCCATCTGCGTCATAATGTAGACGCAAAGTGAAAATGTCCGCTTTGTGCAACTTAGAAATGTCCTCTTTTGGGCGCCGCTGCCTGGCAGCCTCGGGCCGCAATGGCCAGGGATCTTGTCACGATGAGCGCGCTGGAAATGGACCGAATGCAGGTCGTCCAGCGAGTGTTGGAAAAGCGGCTGACGCAAGCAGAAGCCGCCATGGTTCTGGGACTTAGTCAGCGCCAGGTGCGCCGATTGTGCCAGTCCATGAGGTGTCAAGGGCCTCGGGCTCTCGTGTCGCGAAAGCGCGGACGCCCCAGCAACCGTCAGTTGCCGGAGGTGGTGCAAGAGTACGCCGTAGGTCTCATCAGTGAGCGCTACAGGGACTTCGGGCCGACGTTGGCTCACGAGAAACTTACTGAGCTACATGGCGTTCGTGTATCCCGGGAGACGTTGCGCAAGTGGATGATCGGCGCCGAGATCTGGACGCCGCGGGCGCAACGAGGGCCGCGCATCCACCAGCCGCGAAGACGGCGGGACTGTCTTGGTGAGCTGGTTCAGATAGATGGGAGCGATCACGAATGGTTCGAGGGCCGCGGACAAAGATGCACCCTGTTGGTGTTCATCGACGATGCCACGGGAAGGCTGATGGAGCTGCGCTTTGTGGAAGTGGAATCGGCCTTCGACTACTTCGATGCGACTGCAAGCTACGTACGGAAGCATGGAAAGCCAGCGGCCTTCTATAGCGACAAACACAGCATCTTCCGAGTAAACCAGGAAGGTTCAACCGGTGCGGCAAAGGGTGTCACGCAGTATGGTCGCGCATTGGGAGAACTAAACATAGACATCATTTGTGCGAACACAGCGCAGGCCAAAGGTCGTGTAGAGCGCATGAACAAGACGCTGCAAGACCGTTTGGTCAAGGAGCTGCGGCTTCATGGTATCAGCAATGCGGAAGATGCGAATGCCTTCGTCCCTGCCTTTATGGACGCCTACAACAACCGCTTCGAGCGTGCTCCTCGCAGTCTTCATAATGCCCACCGTCCCTTGCTTGAGGGCGAGGACTTGAATCTCATCTTCACGTGGCAAGAGGACCGAAAGCTGTCGCAGAGTCTGGTGGTGCAGTTTCAGAGAAACTCATATCTGGTCGAACCAACGACAGAAACGAGCAAGCTTGCGGGAAAGACCGTGCGCGTGCACTTGTGGAAAGACGGCCAAGTGCAATTGCGCCACAACAACCAGCCGCTTTCCTTTGCACTCTTCGACAAGAGTCTGCATGCACCGGCGGATCGTGATCGCTCGGATCGAACCATCGTGATCGCCGGGATCGGCCATCATGATCACCTGGATCGGTGCTCACGATCAGCGGGATCGGCCATCATGATCACCTAGATCGGTGATCGTGATCAGCGGATGCCGCAGCGTGTCCTGCGAAGGAACACGCCGCGTCGCGGCGATGGAGTTGCTCGAAGGGGCTGCCCCCCGGCTAAAAGCCGGGGATGCCTACGGAGCGACTACCAATGAGACAAGTCAGAGAAATCCTTCGACAGAAATGGCTGCTTGGGCGGAGCCATCGCGATATCGCCCGCAGCCTCGGAATCAGCGCGGGGGCGGTAGGCGAGACCGTTCGCCGTGCCAAGGAAGCAGGCTTCACACAGTTCGCGGAGGTGGACACGCTGGCAGCAAGCGCGCTTGAAAGGCGGCTGTACCCGTCCTCTGCTGAGGCAGAAGAGGCCACGCCCCGACTGTGCGTGGATCCATCGCGAGCGGCGCTATCCTGGCGTGACGCTCGAGCTTCTGCACCTCGAGTATGTCCAGGACAACCCCAATGGCTACGGGTACACGCGGTTCTGCGACATGTATCGTGCGTGGCTCAAGCAGCGTAGCTACTCGATGCGGCAGGTTCACCGCGGCGGCGAGAAGACGTTCGTTGACTACTCCGGAAAGAAGCCTTGCATTTGGGATCCGAAGACGGGCGAGCGCATCGACGTTGAGCTCTTCGTGGCGGTTGTCGGAGCTTCCAACTACACGTACGCTGAGGCGACGCCCACACAACGGGGGCCCGATTGGATTTCGAGCCACTGCCACGCGGTCCAATACTTTGGCGGTGCCACCGAGGTTGTTGTGTGCGATCAGCTTCGCTCTGGCGTCACGGCCCCTTGCCGATACGAACCCGGCATCCAGCGGACCTACGAAGAGTGGGCAGAACATTACGGAACGTCAGTCATTCCTGCTCGTCCACACCATCCCAAGGACAAGGCCAAAGTCGAGACCGCCGTGCGCGTCGCACAGCGGTGGATCCTGGCGCGTCTGCGCCACGAGAAGCACTTCTCGATCGTATCGTTGAATGAGCGCATTTGGGAACTGCTTGAGGACCTGAACAACCGGCAGATGCGGATATACAAACGCAGCCGGCGCGAGATGTTCGAGCGGCTCGATAAACCGATGCTCCGACCGCTTCCCGAACGTCCGTTCTCCTACGGCGAGTGGAAGGCCGTCAAGGTGAACATCGATTACCACGTCGAGGTGGATGGTCACTATTACTCGGTTCCCCATCAGCATGTGGGGGAACAGGTCGAGGCTCGGATGTCGGCTTTCACGGTTGAGGTTATTCGCGACGGCCATCGCATCGCCTCGCACGCAAGGAGCTTCCAGCGCGGGCGCCACACCACCGTGCCCGAGCATATGCCGGCTGCGCACCGCAAACACATGCAGTGGTCTCCTTCGCGCATTGCGAACTGGGCGGCAACGATCGGACCACAGACGCGCCTTCTGGTGGAACGAATCCTCGGCGATCGGCCCCACCCGGAGCAGGGCTATCGATCCTGCCTTGGAATTCTGCGCCTGGAGAAGCGCTACGGCGCCTCAAGGCTGGAGGCCGCATGCGCGCGGGCCGTTGCCGTGGGCGCGCGGTCCTATCGCCATGTCGATTCGATCTTGAAAAACGGCTTGGATGCTTCGCCTTTGCCTTCGCAGGAAAACTCGTCAAGCGCAGCACCTGCTGCACATTCGAATATTCGCGGACCCAACTACTACAACTGAAGGAACCACATGCTGAAGGAACAGACACTCGACAAGCTTCGCAGCCTACGTCTTGACGCTTTTGCCACGACGTGGACAGAGCAGCAGAAGAACACAGAAATCGCCAGACTGTCCTTCGACGAGAGGCTTGGATTGCTCGTCGATGCGGAATGCCTCGCGCGAGAAAACAAGCGGCTTTCGAGATTGCTGAAAGAAGCCAAGCTACGCCTGAGTCAAGCTTGCATCGAGGACATCGACTACTCACCACGCCGAGAGATCGACAAAGCCACCGTTCGTCAGCTGGCTTCCTGTGCTTGGATCCAGCAACACCAAAACGTGATCGTCACGGGAATGACTGGAACCGGAAAGACCTTTCTTGCCTGTGCGCTCGCCCAGCAGGCGTGCCGCAAGGGCTTCTCCGCCATCTACCGTCGAGCCTCTCGTCTCTTCGACGAACTGGCGCTCGCCCGAGCGGACGGCAGCTACGTGCGCCTTCTTGCAAAGCTCGCGCGCGCAGATGTCCTGGTGGTGGATGACTGGGGACTGGCACCCGCACGTGAGCAGGAGCGCAGGGACTTTCTCGAGGTCCTTGAGGACCGCTATGGCCAGCGGTCCACCATCATGACCAGCCAGCTCCCGCCCAACAGCTGGTACGAACATCTGAATGACCAAACCATGGCAGATGCCATCCTCGACCGCCTTCTTCACAACTCTCACCGCATCGTGCTAAAGGGTCCTTCGCGCAGAAAGACAACCCAGGAGATCCCGACCGAGTAACCTTGCCCCCAGAACAACTTCCATCGTCGCTCCGCTCCGACCGATCACGATGCCCGATCTGATTGATCACGTTCGCCGGTATATGCAACAAGAGTCCCCACGTGAACCAGGGTGAGATTGTCGAGAACAAACGATTGGGCACTGCGCTGGCGGTCATTCAGCAGCAGCAGCAGGTTCGAGATGAAGCCCGTCTTAGGTCCAAGAAGCTCACGCTTCGACAAAAGGAACGATTGCGTGCCCAACGCGCGGAGGCTGAATCAGCGGGACCAACGCCCACGGGCATTAACCCTGGCGCAGCGGAAGCCTTCGCCAGCTATTTGCAAGAGTTTGACCGGGAACAAAAAGCCAAGCAGCGTCGCTACACCGAAGCCGCACGCGCCCGCAGAGCCGCAGCCCGCGAGGCGTCGCAAAACTGCCTGGACCGAGGCACCAACGGCGCCGCGTAGCCGTAGCGGCGGGCCAGCCGCTGCGGCATGCTTTTGGCCCTGCACTTGCCCACAGCTGCACGTCGCCACCCGCCCTGGGCATGGGCCGTGCCCGCCGTGCATCTATGGACAAGTGGCCAAAACCCCGCCTCCGCTAATAGCTCATGGCGCGACGCGTGAAGGACATTTCTACTTTGCACAAAAGCGGACATTTCTACTTTGCGTTGACATCTGACTCGACGCGTTGTCTCCTTTGAACTTCCTATCCACCGCAGCGGGCCGCCGCCACTGGGACATCTTCAGCGAACTTTGTCTTAAGTTTCGTGCAACCGGGAATTTGGTGCCCGATGCTTACTTCGCCGCATTGGCCATCGAGAGTGGCAGTGAATGGATAACCTCAGACGCTGGCTTTGGCCGCTATCCCAACCTCAAGTGGCGCCGCTTACCTGAGCCGTAACTTTGCGGTGTCCCGCGTCCGGAGCGCGCGTGCTTCAAGCCCTAGCTCCGTCCCAATCTCGACCCCTCGCTCTAAGTGTTTGATAGTGCGTCGACTTTGGGGGCCCGAACGGGCAATATGCTTGGCCGGATACGACGCGTGAAAGCCATTCATCCCGAACACGATTACATACCCTTCTTGCAGCATGTTGCAGGCTTCGGATCTTGGCGCGGGGGAGCGATAAGTCTTGAACGCCGTTGAAATTGAGCAGGCCATTACCGACCTTGCGGAGCAACCCTTTGACCCCGCTGGCTTTCCTTATGCCTTCCTTGCGGCGTTCGGCAATAAGGAAACCACGATCAAGCGTCTTCGCGCGGGCGCTTCGAACAAGTCCGACTTGGGCGGAGTGCTGCAGACAAACAACATTCACCTCCTGACCTGCGAAGTGGGGCAGGTGCCAGCGGCGCTCAAGTCGCTTAGGGAAAGCCCAGCCACCACGAAGGCGAAGGCGAAGTTCATCCTTGCCACCGATGGAACGGACCTCGAGGCTGAAGATTTGAACAGCGGCGAAACGGTGGCGTGTGCCTTTAAGGACTTTCCAGACCACTTCGGCTTCTTCCTGCCGCTGGCGGGCATCTCGACGGTTCGGCAGATCAGCGAAAACGCATTCGACATTCGGGCAACCAGCCGGCTGAATCGCCTTTATGTGGAGCTTCTGAAGGTCAACCCTGACTGGGGCAAGGCCGAGCGCCGCCACGACATGAACCACTTCATGGCGCGCTTGATCTTCTGCTTTTTCGCGGAGGATACGAACATCTTCGTTGGCAAGGGCCGGTTCACCGAAACGGTTTCGCAGATGAGTGCGAAAGACTCGTCGAACACGCACGAGGTGATTGGCACTTTGTTTTTGGCCATGAACACCAAGCGGGAGGACCATGGGGCGGCGGGGATCCCACGCTGGGCTGAAAACTTTCCGTACGTGAACGGCGGCTTGTTCTCGGGCAACATGGACGTGCCGAAGTTCAGCAAGATGGCGCGGTCTTACCTTCTGCACGTTGGGGGGTTGGATTGGACCAAGATCAACCCGGACATCTTTGGGTCGATGATCCAAGCGGTCGCAGAGGACGAAGAGCGCGGTGAGCTTGGGATGCACTACACCAGCGTGCCCAACATCTTGAAGGTGTTGAACCCGCTTTTTCTTGATGACCTTCGTGCGAAGCTCGATGAGTCGGGCAACAACCCGCGCAGCTTGCTTAACTTGCGCAGGCGTATCTCGAAGATCCGCGTGTTCGATCCGGCCTGCGGTTCGGGGAACTTTCTTGTCATTGCCTATAAGGCAATGCGCGAGATCGAGGCCGAGATCAACAAGCGACGCGGCGAGGCTGATCGCAGTTCAGAGATTCCGCTGACCAACTTTCGCGGGATCGAGCTGCGCGACTTCCCTGCGGAGATTGCGCGCTTGGCACTGGTGATCGCTGATTTTCAGTGCGACGTGACCTATCGGGGACACAAGCTGGCATTGGCCGAGTTTCTGCCGCTGAGCGATGAGAACTGGATCACGTGCGGGAATGCGCTCCGGCTTGATTGGCAAAGTATCTGCCCCCCGACGGGAACAAGCGTGAAGTTGAAGAGCGACGATTTGTTTGCAAGTCCGCTCGACCAGGCCGAAATCGACTTTGCGAACGAAGGGGGCGAGACATACATCTGTGGCAACCCGCCGTTTAAAGGCGCGCGAAAGCAAACGCCAGAACAAAAATCAGACTTGTGCGTTCTCTTTGGTGGTGGAAACGAATACAAGGACTGCGACTATGTGTGTGGCTGGTACCTCAAGGGCGCGGCGTTCATCCGTTTCATCCGCGGGGCCCTTGCCTTTGTCTCGACAAGCTCAGTCTGTGAAGGAGAGCAGGTTCAGCACGTCTGGAGTCGCGTATTTAGTCAGGGGTGCAGGATCATCTTTGCTCACCGGCCCTTTGCTTGGCGAAACAATGCCAGCAATAACGCAATGGTGACTTGTGTCATCGTCGGAATGAGCAACATAGATAGCCGCAGCCCCACTGGAATTTTTGAGAATGGCACCTTCCGCGGCTGTATTGCGATCTCTCCCTATCTAGTGCCAGGGACCGCGACATTTGTAGTCTCAGCAGATTCGCCACTTTCTCATGACCTCTCTAAGGTGGTTGCAGGCAGCATGCCAAGAGATGGCGGACATCTCATACTCAACGAACATGAACGGCAAGGGCTGATCGCACAGTATCCCGAGGCGCGTGGGATAACGAGGAGGCTTTCAGGTACCAACGAGCTTACGGGAGGGATAGTTCGCTGGTGCCTTTGGATAGACGACTCAGATTTGGAGTTGGCGATGCGCATCCCACCAGTCCGACAACGAATAGAAGATGTTCGGACTTTTCGCCTGGCATCGTCCGCAAAGACCACCCGAGGTTACGCTCGCATACCTCACAGATTTGCACAGCGGTCACACAAGAAGGGCCGAGCAACAATTGTTTCTGCCACAAGCTCTGAGAACCGCGAGTACCTCCCCGCTGACATTTGCGACGACCGGTTGGTCATATCTAACGCTGCATATGCAATATACGGTGGTCTGCTTTGCGAGCTGAGCATTCTCGTCTCGAAATTGCATCTGGCTTGGGTTGCCGCCGTCTGCGGTCGTATGAAAACAGATTTTAGGTTTTCAAAAACGCTCGGCTGGAACACCTTCCCCGTGCCCACTCTCACCGACAAAAACAAGTCCGACCTCACCCGCTGCGCCGAAGACATCCTGCTCGCGCGCGAGCAACACTTCCCGGCGACCATCGCCGATCTCTACGATCCCGACACCATGCCGGCTGACCCCCCCCGTGGCAACAATACCCGAGACGCCAGATTGACAAGAACTGAAGTACATTGTGGGGCGAGAGTGGTCAAGAAGAAGTGCCAAAACCAGTAAGCATCGACAACGAAGTGATCGCGCTGCCGGAGAACGACGGGCCGCAGCGGCGAAAGTTCAGCGCGGGGGAGAAGCTCCGGATCTTGAGAGAAGCCGACGCATGCACCGAGCGCGGTGACGTGGGGAAGCTACTGCGGAAGGAAGGCATCTACGCGTCGCAGCTTGCGAGCTGGCGGCTGCGCCTCGAGGCGGAGGGGGCCAAGGGTCTGAAAGGAAAGAAGGTCGGGCGTAAGCCGATCAGGGACGCAAAGGATCGGCGGATCTCCGAGCTGGAGAAGCGCAATGCAAAGCTGGAAGACAAGCTTCGCATCTCGGAGGCGCTGTTGGAGCTTTCGGGAAAAGCGCACGAGATTCTCGGGATAGCGCTGCCGAGGATCGAAGAAGCACAGGACAGCTCCTTGAGCTCGTCCAACAGCGCCCGCCGGAGGTCTCGATGACTGCGGCATGCGACGCAGTAGGGCTGAGCCGCGCGACAGCTTACCGACACTTGTATCCCAAAGCAGGTCCGCAGAGGAAGCGCGGGCCGCGGAAGGCGCACAGACGGATTCCCGATGAAGAGCGGCAGAACATCCTGAGCGTGTTGGATTCGGACGAGAACGTGGATCAGCCACCACGCGAGGTCTATGGGAAGCTGCTTTCAGCTGGGATTTATCTTTGCTCACTACGGACGATGTATCGCGTGCTTGCAGAGCGAGCCCCCATCAAGGACCGGCGGAATCACCGGACTCCTCAGCGCCATGCAGTGCCGCGCTTGACGGCAACCGCACCGAACCAAGTGTGGAGCTGGGATGTCTCGAAACTCGCGACTTTCGTGAGGGGAACATTCTTGAACTTGTACGTGATTCTCGACATGTACAGCCGCTACGTGGTGGCATGGATGATTTCGGAGCGGGAGAACAGCGCACTGGCGCAGCAGCTATTCCGCGAGGCGATCGGACGCTACGGTATAGAGCCCAAGACGCTTACGGTGCATCAAGACCGGGGCGCTCCGATGACCAGCCATGGGTTCGCCGAGCTGTTGGGTACGTTGGGCGTCGAGCGAACGTACTCGCGCCCGAGGGTGTCGAATGACAACGCCTTCTCTGAATCACTTTTCCACACGGTCAAGTATCAGCCCGACTACCCGGGACGCTTCAAGGACGTCCACCACGCGCGCCGTTGGGCAGGCGCATTCTTTGGTTGGTACAACGAAAAGCACCATCACGATGGCTTGGCCCTCTACACGCCGGAGCAGGTGTTCAAGGGCCAGGTCGAGGACATCCTCATGCGTCGTCAGCAAGCGCTGGACGATGCATTTGCCCGCAACCCAGAACGCTTTGTGAAGGGGCGCCCCATCGCTTTGCGTCCCCCTGTGCGCGTCGAACTCAACCCCATTGATGCTGCTCCTCAAACAGCTGACACCGTGCTTCGCCTGGATGACGAGCAGGCCGCTGTCTTCTGGACACCGCCACCTCCATCAGGACCGCCTGTCATCGTGCTACCCGGCGCCGAGGCTCCGAGCCAGCCATGAGCGGAGGTGCGGCTCTGGCTCTGTCCACATGTGCACAGCGGTCGTAGGTCCTCACATGACCAGCGACGCTGTGCGGTTGTGGGCAGATTGCCAGAGCCGTGCTGCAGCGGCGCTACACATATTTCCAAAACCTTCTGTCTCTAAATCGTTGACACGTTCCGGACCTTCGAGCAGCGCACGATCGCAACGACGAAGTGCTTGAGCGCATCTACATCGGTCGCCGCTTCAAGAACGACACCGAGCGGCTGGAAAAGCTTTTTGATCTGTACACCAAGATGACCGCCGCCGCGCCAAAAACCAACGCCAAGGGCCGCAAATCGAAAGCCACCGTATGAGCGACAAGATCAAATCGGTTCCAACCGTTTCAGTCTCCTACGTCCGCACCGGCGCATCGACGAAGGCGAACGCCCTTGGGATGAGGCTCATGCAAGAGCGCGCCTACGAAAGGCGCGGTGAACAATACCTGCTCATCAAGTCGCCGCCTGCCTCGGGCAAAAGCCGCGCCCTCATGTTCGTGGCGCTCGACAAGCTCCATAACCAAGGCGTAAAGCAAGCGATCATCGTCGTGCCCGAAAAGTCGATCGGGTCCAGCTTCAACGACGAGCCCCTATCGAAGTACGGCTTCTGGGCCGACTGGCTCGTAGAACCCAAGTGGAATCTTTGCAACGCCCCAGGCAACGACAACGGCGGCAAGGTCAAGTCGGTCGGTGCGTTTCTCGAAAGCGGCAGCAAGGTTCTTGTTTGCACCCACGCAACGTTCCGCTTCGCTGTCGATGCCTATGGTGTCGAGGCATTCGACGATCGCCTAATCGCCGTCGACGAGTTTCATCACGTTTCTGCCAACCCAGATAATAAGCTGGGCTCGCACCTTGGGGATTTCATTGCCCGTGGGCGCACGCACATTGTGGCCATGACCGGCTCCTATTTCCGCGGCGACGCCGAGGCCGTCCTGTCCCCAGCGGACGAAGCCAAATTCGATGCCGTCACCTATACCTATTACGAACAGCTCAACGGCTACGAGCACCTAAAGCAGCTCGACATCGGCTACTTCTTCTACAGTGGGCCCTACGTCGATGATCTGCTCCACGTTCTTGACCCCAGCCAGAAGACGATCATTCACATCCCCAGCGTCAATTCGCGCGAAAGCACGAAGCAAAAGATGCAAGAGGTGGAGCACATCATGGAGGCGCTCGGCGAGTGGCAGGGCGTTGACCCCGTCACTGGCTTCCAGCTTGTGAAGCGGCCCGACGGCAAAGTGCTGCGCATCGCCGACCTTGTGGATGATGACGGCGCCAAGCGCGACCGCGTGTCCGCGTCGCTTAAGGATCCTGCGCAGAAGAACAACCGGGACCATGTGGACATTATCATTGCCCTTGGCATGGCCAAGGAAGGCTTCGACTGGATCTGGTGCGAACACGCGCTTACCGTGGGCTACCGCGCGAGCTTGACCGAGATCGTGCAGATCATCGGGCGCGCCACCCGCGATGCCCCCGGCAAAACGCGCGCCAAATTCACCAACCTGATCGCCGAGCCCGATGCTTCCGAAGAAGCCGTGACCGAGGCGGTGAACGACACCCTCAAGGCCATCGCTGCCAGCCTCTTGATGGAGCAAGTTCTAGCCCCACGCTTTGAGTTCAGGCCCAAGAACGTCGACAATGGCCCGACGCCCGGCTTCGACTATGGCGAGGGCGGTTATGATCCCGAAAAGTCGAACGTCGGCGTCAACCACCAGACCGGCCAGGTGCAAATCGAGATCAAGGGTCTCGCTGAGCCCAAGAGCAAGGAGGCCGCGCGCATTTGCCAGGAGGACTTGAACGAGGTGATCGCCACCTTCATTCAAGACAAGACAAACATTGAGCGCGGCCTGTTCGATGAAGAGCTGGTGCCCGAAGAGCTCACGCAAGTTCGCATGGGCAAAATCATCAAAGACAAGTACCCCGAGCTGGACGCGGAAGATCAAGAGTCCGTACGCCAGCACGCGATTGCCGCCCTCACGTTAACCCAGCAGGCAAAGGGCCCTGTGACAACCGGCGAAAATAATGAGGCGGCCCCCAACACTGCGCTTATCGAAGGCGTCCGTCGTTTCGCGATGAACGTGCGCGAACTGGACATCGACCTCATCGACCGCATCAACCCCTTTGGAGAAGCTTACGCCATCCTCGCCAAGACGATGAGCGAGGAAAGCCTAAAGCAGGTCGCCGCCGCGATCTCGGGCAAGCGCGCGAACCTGACACCCGATGAAGCGAAAGAGCTTGCCGTGCGCGCGGTGCAGTTCAAGAGGGAGCGGGGCAGGGTGCCCGCGCTCGACGCGGCCGATGCGTGGGAACGCCGCATGGCCGAAGGCGCAGCCGCGTTTATGCGCCATCGCAAAGAGGGTCGCTATGAGTAAGCGCGACGTTGATGAACTGGCGGACGAGCTTTCCGAGTTCGATGCTCCAGAGGCCAAAGGCGGGCGGCCTCCGCGCGAGGAGCGCATCATCGCGGGTTTCGAGGAAATTCAGCGCTTTGTCGAGAAGCACGGGCACGCCCCTCGGCACGGAGAAGACCGCGACATCTTCGAGCGCCTTTACGCCGTTCGCTTGGATCGGCTGCGCTCTTTGCCGGAATGTCGTGTGCTGCTTGAGCCGCAAGACCATCAACGTCTTTTAAAAATCGCAACACGGGCGGCTGAGCCTTCGGCCAATTATGGCGTGGACGAGTTGGCGGCGGAGCTTGCGGGTCCCGACGAAGACGGCGACATCACAGTTCTTCGCCACGTGCGAACGAATGCCGAGAAGCGCGCCGCCGAGGAGATCGCAGACCGCAAGCGATGCGAGGATTTTGAGACGTTCAAGCCCCTTTTCGAGAAAGCAGAGGCCGACCTCAAGACCGGCTTGCGGCAGTCGCAGCCGATCGAGGCCGGCCGCCGCACCATCGAGGTTGGAGACTTCTTCGTTCTCGGCGGCGTCACTCTGTATGTCGCGGAACTGGGGGAGCCCTTGAAAATGACTGCCCGTGAGTTGACCGCCGCCTGCGCGTCATCTTCGCGAACGGCACCGAGAGCAACCTCTTGCTTCGCTCGCTTCAGCGCGCCTTCTACGACGACCCCGCCGCGCGACGCTTGGCCTCGCCCGAAACCGGGCAGTTGTCCTTCGGCGGTTCGTTGGAGGCGGACGACGTCGAAAGCGGCACGATCTACGTCCTGCGTTCCCTATCGGATCATCCCTACGTAGCGCAGCACCGCGGCCTGATTCACAAAATTGGCGTTACGGGCAGCAAGGTCGACGTGCGCATCGCCGATGCCGAGCACGACGCCACTTATTTGCTGGCGAAAGTTGAGGTGATCGCCACGTACAAGCTGGCAGGCATCAACCGCACGAAAATGGAAAACGTATTTCACAGGCTGTTTGCCTCGGCCCGCCTCGACATCACCATCAACGACCGTTTCGGTCACCCCGTCCAACCGCAAGAGTGGTTCCTGGTGCCCTTGTTCGTGATCGACGAGGCCGTAGAACGCATCAAGGACGGGACGATCACCAAGTACGTCTACGACCCGAAAGCCGCGCGTCTTGTGCAAGCACCGGCCACCAAACGAGCAGCCCCTGCTCCTAAAAACGCCCATTGAATGACGTTTTCGATCAACCCAGAGCCACCTTCACCATGTCAATCCTTGAAACTCTGCTCAGCACCTCGCCGTTTTCAGGGCGCGCACCTACCGGCAACGAACTAAATGCGACGGCTTCGATGGGTGCCAGTTTGGGAGTTGCCGGCCGTGTCGCGTTGATGAACGCAGTCGGAGAATTGCTTGGCATTCCGGCGGGCGGATGGGCGCGTGGCCTTTCACGCCTGATTGTGAATGGCGACGTTCGCGTGACCGGAATGCTTCGGCGGATGCTGAGTCTTGCATACTGCGCCAAGGTTTCGTTGAACCTCACTCGAGCGCGGCAATACACGGAAACTGAAACCATGCTGGCGCTAGCGACGGCCGCGAGAGAGAGTGATTCATCGATTGGGGCGTCTGGTTCACGAATGGTTGATTCCTTCAGAGAGGGCGGGCTCGATTATTTCTGGAAAGAGAAGGAGAAGCTGGGCCTTCCACGGGCCGTGACGAGCAAGTGGGAAAAAGTTCCAGAATTCGTTAATCCAGAGTCAGGCTCAGTGGTCTCTCCTGCGATGATCCCTGCGGGCGACCAGGTGTTGGCGTACGCTGCTCAGGTCAGCGCAAGCTTCATGAGGAACTTCTCGCCCGCTGTCAAAAAAGTATTCGGTCTAGATCCCGCCGGCCTCAGCTCCATAAAGCGATCGGCGTTGATGGTTTGGAAGGAATACGCGTTCCTCGCGCCTGGTGGTCGCACTTATGATCCAAAAAAGACGGTCGCGGCCCAAAGCGGCCAACCCTTCGGGTGCATTACCGCTCTAGAGTTCTTGAAGCATCAGGCGAGCGACGCGGTCGCTTCGCCGTTTCGTCAGCTTGAGCAGGTGTGCGAATTCCCCGAACTTAACAACGTCGAATGGATCCGGATAGCCAAGGCTCGTACGGCTGAGGCTTTGTTTCTAGAACGCTTGTGGGTTTCCAGTAGCGAACTTCTGAGACTCCCCTAAGGCCATGCGACCCGCTGCACTTTTGCTTCTATTGATAGGTTGTACCCATCCTGGCGCTAGGACCGAACGGAAGGTCATACCAAGTGCCGCTTTGCCCTCGAACGTGCAAGACGCTGCCGCGAAGGAGGGTGGTGCACAGACCTTTGAGATTCCCCATCCGTCTTCGCCCCCTTCGGCGAATTGGAAGACGATATTCGAGAACGAAGCGGAGGACTTCGGACTTGGTTTCCTGACGGTTTGGGGCCGCAAGTGGTTCGCTCCGGGTAAGGAAGTTATCGTCGAAGGAGAAGAAGAGGGAGGCTCCCCGGTCGTTCATCGATTTGCCCAGCGCTTCATCCAGCGCGTGTCGCAGGTTGGTGATCAACTGCTCGCCGTAGGTAGCCCGTTTTTGATCATGGCCCGTCGATCTGACCAATGGGTGGCCGAACGAACAGCAGCGCCCCGCACACGCGACGCGAAACGCCGGTTCGCAAATATTCTCTCCTACGCCGACATCATTCGGGACGCCCAAGGCCGCCTTCGAACCACGGTTAGTGGTCCCGTGTTTCTTTACGAATTGGCGCCGCGTAAGCCCCAGTGGTCGGTGGTCTCGGCAGCCGAGCATGGCTCGTTGCTGAGTACGGTGCGGGCCGGCCCCACAGGTGCACTGCTTTGCGAGCCGACGCTTTGGCGCTGGTCCACGCATGGGCACGGTTGGTACATCTGCGAAGATGGTCGAGTGTTTTCCTATATCGGGGCGAACAGCGTTGCCCTCGGCAATATCCCCGCCGAGTGCGCCCCTTATGCCACGGGTGCAAACAAGAACGAGTTTGGCTACGCGTTTATTTGTAGCGAAAACGTAATGAGCTTACGGGTGGGCGCTTCTCAATGGCGAAGCGTTACTGGCCCAGAAGACCTCAACAGTGTGGCTTTGGGGGCTCGGTGCATATTTGCAAACTCAAGAAGCCGAGTATGGAAACACTGCGACGAATGAAGATCGGCCGTGGTCAACGCATCAGCATGGTGACGATCCATGCTTAAGCCACCTTGGCTATCTGACGTGTTCAAAGACACTCGTCTCAGGTGTTGCGGCGACGTTGTCGCCACGCCAGACCCCTGACTACTTGACGCCAGCCACCCGTTGGAGGCCACGTTGGGCCTCTGCATTGCTTGGATCAAGAACTAAGGGCATGCCGCGAAATAAATAGGTTGACTTTATCTGCGAGGAGGATCTCCATTGGAGGTGCATGACCAAGGAACGATCGCGGCGTGAATCCGAGATACGGGATCGCTACGGCAAGATAAAGGGGAGTCTGACAGAGAGAGCTCGGCGGCTATTCGTGGCGAACGAGGCGATCGCTTTTGGCTACGGCGGCATTGTCGCTGCATCTCGTGCGACGGGTATGGCACCGAGCGTGGTGGGGCGCGGGATCGCCGAAGTACGGGCGATCGAAAACGGGACGGCGAGGCATTTACCGCCAACGCGAAGCCGTCGACCAGGCGCCGGGCGCAAGAAGGCAACCGAGAAGGATCCGAGATTGATTCCGGATCTGAAGAAGCTTGTAGAATCGACGACACGCGGAGATCCCGAGTCGCCGCTTCTGTGGACAGCTCGTAGCCAGCGCAATCTCGTGGAGGCGCTCAAGAAGCAGGGGCACCAAACGAGCATGAAGATGGTCTCAAGACTGCTCAAGGAGCTCGGCTACAGTCTCCAGGCGAATCGCAAGCGGCTTGAGGGCGCGCAGCATCCAGATCGAAACGCTCAGTTTGAGCACATCAACGAGACACTCCGTCGACAGCTCGAAACGAACGAGCCGGCGATCTCTGTGGACACGAAGAAACGAGAGCTTGTCGGACCGTACAAGAACGGCGGCCGCGAGCTCAGCGGGAAGGAAGATCCGGTCGATGTCAACGTGCACGACTTCGTCGACGACGAAAAGGGACGCGCCACACCGTACGGCATCTACGACCTCCAGAAGAACGAGGCGTGGGTCAGCGTTGGCGTGAGCCACGACACGGGGGAATTCGCGGTGCAGAGCATCCGCACCTGGTGGAGCGAGATGGGCGCCTCGAGGTATCCAAACGCGACCTCGCTCGTGATCACGGCGGACGGAGGTGGAAGCAACGGCTATAGGCTGCGCCTATGGAAGCTCGAGCTACAAAAGCTCGTCGACGACCTGCGCTTCCCCATCACCGTCTGTCATCTGCCTCCGGGAACGAGCAAGTGGAACAAGATCGAGCACCGCTTGTTTTCCTTCATCACCCAGAACTGGCGCGGAAAGCCTCTGGTCACCCATCAAGTCATCGTCAATCTAATCGCAGCGACGACGACGACGACCGGACTGCTCGTGAAGAGCCGAGTCGACAGTCGCACTTACGCCAAGGGTCGCCGCGTCTCGGACAAGGACCTCGCACTCGTGAATCTCGATCCCAACGTCTTCCACGGCGAGTGGAACTACACCATCCACCCGACCGTACCGACATGACGAGACGATCGACTTTTTTCGCGGCAGCCCCTAAGGCGGAGCGAAAGGCAGCCGCCGCTTCCTCGTTCTCTTCGAGTTCTAAATTGGCCAATCACCATCGGTTTCTGCAGAACGACGCTCGATCGAAAGATACGGTCTGCATCGAGTGGTGAGAATTTCGGCACGTGCGGGCACTGTGCCCGACCAAGAACAATTGAGCCATGCTGACGCTTCGTGTCCACAAAATCATCGCGGCGAGTTAAGCTGCCTCGCGGTGATAGAAATTGAGGGTGCCGTCCAACCTGGAACGGGCCTTTACGACGCCGGTGGAGCTGTTGTCGTTGGAGGCAACCGCAGTTTCGGTCAAGAGCTTGCCACCAAGGACTTGGTGATAGCGTTCGGCGTTGTAGTGGGCGACGTATTCGCGAACAAGATGTCGCAAGTGGGCTTCGCCAAACACGATGAAGTGATCGAGGCACTCATTCCGAACGGACTTGATGAAGCGCTCAGCGTGAGGGTTGCAGTTGGGGCTTTGCGCAGGAATGGCAACGCTGCTGATGCCGCTTCTGGTTAACAGCAGCTTCCACTGCTTCGTGAAAAGCGGATCTCGATCGTGCACCAAGAATTTAGCGCCGCGAAGGAAGCCATCCGTTGGATCGCAAAGGTTGCGAACGATTTGGATCATCCACGCTTCGTCAGGATTAGCGCGAACGCCAGCGACGTGAACGATGCGGGTCTTCAACTCAATGACGAAGAAGACCATGTGCCTGACGGTGCCGAAAGTGCCAAGCGTTTCGACGCTGAAGAAGTCGCAGGCGTAAAGAGTGGACCAATGGCTCTTCAGGAAAGCCGCCCACGTTTTCCTTTTGGTTCGTTCAGGCGCCGGTTCAAGGCCTTCTTCCGCGAGAATGTTGGCGACGGTGGTGCGACCGATCTCGATCTTCAACCCACGAAGCGCATCGCGGATTTTGGTATGGCCCCATCCGAGATTTTCATTGGCCAAGCGAAGGACGAGTTTCCGGATCTCATCAGCCTTTCGCGGTCTTCCCACGTTGCGCGTGCCCGAGCTGTCGTATTTGCGGGCACCGAGTTGCCGATACCATGCAAGGATGGTTTCCGGACGCACGATATGGCAACAAGCCTTGCGCTCTTTGGCCGTCAGTTCTCTGCCCTTGATGGCGAGGCGGCGCCGTTGGTCGGCAGTGAAGGCGATACGCTTTTTGCCGGTTGCCTGCTGCAGGAGTTCCATGAGGATTCTCTGCTCTTCCCGCATGTAATCCATCTTCTGCGCCAGCCGATTAGTCAGCGCCGAAGCGATCATGGCGATGATGAATTGGACGGTGGCCGGAAGCATGGGTGGCGGTCAGAATCGCGTGCCTAGGCGTTGCTTTCAAGACTGCCGAATGCCGCGAATTTATGAGAGAATCATCGCGATGGATTTGTGGACATCACGGGATTGTGCACCGACGTCCCATTCGGCCGCTTCGGCCGCGCCATCTTCCTCGCTGTATCCGCGCTGCGCGGCAACACAACTCGCGTTCCATCGAACGCGATGAATCGACGTTTCCCCCACGGGGTTTTCGGAGTCGGCATGATGGACTCGCACCGCTCGACCAGCTGGTGCAGCAACCCACGGCATGTCTCGATCGAGACCTTCTTTCTTGCTTCACTGATGGACGACAACGTCGGTACCTTCGCCCAATCGAACACCTTGCGCCCGTAGTACGCCACGATCCGCAAGCTCCGTCGATAGCTCATCTTTCGGTCCGGCATCGTCAGGACCATCAGCCACATCAAGACGCTGCGGGCGCTCCATGTCCGTGTCCGGTCGAACTTGTCCGCACAGCCACTGGTCAGTTTGAAGAACGCTCGAAAGTGATCGCCAGGTCCACGAAGCAGGCTCATGAAGGCCGGCGCTCGCAGCCTCGGTCCTTGTCAAGATGAATTGCACAATATTTTCAGATGGTTACGAGGTTTCTTAAGTGAACAGCATTGGCACTAAGCCAGCACTCCCGGGATGACAGAGGGCTTGAGATCGGAGCTTCCGAAGGACGGCATGGCAACGCCTAACGCCGCCCCTGCCGTCATGAAGACGTCCGCCATCGACCGTTTTCCCACGGGGGACTGAATGTATTTTCCCGGGGAAAGCCTGCCCCCAGGGTTACCCAATAGCAGGGCAAAGTACCGGTCTTGACCGTTGTGATGTGGTCCTCCCGTTTGGCAAAAGCTAAGAACCAGCGTGTTGTCGGCCAGCGCTTCACCGCCTAGTTCCATGAGCGATTTTTGCAGCAGCGCAATGTTGCCGTACTGGAAGTTGTAGTAGCGCAGGTGATCGGCTCGCGCGCCTTTTCCATGCCACATTTGGTGCTCGCCACAGAAGCCAGCGCCGGAATCAAGGGGCATAAATTCCAGACTGCCTTCGGAAGCCAAGAACGACACCGTGTTGGTGAGGCCACACGCCAAGGCGTTTGCGGCGATGTCCATCATTGCCTTATATACGGGGAGCTTGGCGCTCTTCATTCCTTCCGCGTAAATGTTTGCCCCAGGGGCCGAGGGACTGCTGCAGCTTGCACGCGTTTTGACCACTTCACCCAGCTGCGTTTCCAACGCCCGCACCGATGAAACATATTGATCAAGCTTCGCCTTTTCGCTGGAGGCAAGCGCCTTGTTCATACGCTCAATGTCTTTGACCAACCCATCAAAGACGCTTTTGTCCTGCAGGAGGCGTTTCTCTGCTCCGTTGTCACCTTGGCTCAGGTTCGGCGCGCCACCAAAAACGGTTTCAAAGGCCTTAACGGGGTTAACCATCGGAGGCACAACGGCCTTGGCACCATCCGCCGAAAAAGTATGCTGCGGATCGTTGTCGTCCTGCTCCATGGTGCCGAGGTTCAAAGACGTAATGGGCGCGGTTCCCTTGATTGCCTTGGCTACCAGACGGTCAAAACTCACGCCCGACGGTTGGCTTGCTTCCCCGGCTCCCGTATCGCCAACCATGGTGGTTGTGGAGTAGCCGTTGCCGTGCAGATGTTTATTAAACGGGTTGTAAAAGCTTTCGAGGAAAACAGCTTTGTTTTTGAGCGGCGCCAAAGCCGTCATGGCAGGGCCAAAGTCGAGGCCTGCTTGGTTGGTGGGCCAAAAACCTGCGGTTTCGTCATCACCAGGAGAGAAGCCGCCTCCGGTGATGTACATCAAAAGCTTTGGCGTAGGAGCAGCAAAAGCCTGGGCCAACAACTGGTTGCCAAGCGGGTGCAAAAGGTACGAACCGGCACCCAAACCTAAGCTGGCAATGAACTTGCGACGTCCAAAGGCGTTCATTTTTGCTCTCCTGTGCTAGCGGCGCGCTTCGAGAACGAGGGGTTCGCTATCATGTCGACGAACAACTTCCTTAAGTTGCCTCCACTTCTATCAACAGCAGCTTCGAGCTCACGCAGTTGGCAGCTGTCCGCACTCACGTCTTCACGGCCTAGAGTGTATCGATACGTGGCTCTGGCCAGGCACGCGCTCACCTGGGGCGACTTGGCCAGATGCACAGCCAACCCCTTGAGCCCGGTGAAGTTGCCGTCACTCCCTTTCGAGTCGACGATTTCACCACTCGCGTCGATGGGCTTACCACCCTCCTTGTCACGGAACCGTCCTACAGCATCAAACTGCTCGAAAGCGGTGCCAATGGAATCCATGAGCCGGTGGCACCCTACACAAGTGGGGTCACTCGAATGTTGAGCGAGCCGCTCCCGCAGTGTCAGATCTCCTTGGGGTGGCGGCGGCACCGCTTTGACGGATTCCGGCGGATCCGGGAGCTCCTCGCACATCAGCAGCTCGCGAACAAACCGGCCACGCTTAACAATATCGTTCTGGTTCGCGTGCGAAAGAAGACTCAGCAACGAGCCCTGCCCCAGAATGCCCGCACGGGGCTGTGAACCCACAGCCACACGGCTAAACGTAGTGTCGTTGGCCGGCTTACCTGAGAGCCCGTAGAACGAAGCCAGGCGGCCGTTGACCACCGTATAAGGTGCCGTCAGCAAGCCCTCGATCGTGCCGTCGTCCTTCCAAAGCAACTCTTTGAGGAAGGCCCGCGTCTCGCTGGCCATGTCGCTGGCAATCGCCGGAGACCAGCCTTCAAAGACATCGTCCTTGGAGACGTTCACCACACCATCAACACGAAACAACTCCTCGAACAAGTTTAGGAGTCCCTTGGCGGTCTCGGGTTTGCCCAACAGGCGTTCGGCGTGGAAGGCCAGGCGCGAAGGGTCGCTCAGGGCGCCACTATCGGCATCAGCCATCAGTTCGTCATCTGGGGGCGCGTTTGAAATGGTGAAGGCCAAGGCCGAGGCCTTTTCGTGCGGGGTCAGCTCCAAAACGCCTTGATTCGATGAGTCGCCCAACTCAGTGCGGAACAGGAACTGCGGCGCCATCAACATGCGCCGGATCAGCAAGGAAAGCGCAGTGGTAGAATCGGCGGCCTTACGGGCCTTCCAGTACGCCACCAATTCATCGCGCTCCTCAGCGGCGACAGGCCGGCGAAAGGCACGGGTCGCAAACGTAGAGACAAAGCCTCGAACACAATTATCGTCGGGCGATGAAAGGCAGCTCGCCAGCGCTGCGGGTGACGCCGAGGCCTTGTCTGCCGCCTTAGAGAGGCCTGTGTAGAGGCGTTGCACGTCGTCTAGCGAGAGTAGCTTGCGATCTGAATCGTTGGTGAATCCGTTGCCACCTCGCCCGTATCGAGGTAGGTCGAGTTCTGCTGCGCTGACGCCCGGCAAGAGCTTCTGCAGCGATGCCTCAATCTGAGAGGGTGTGAGCTGCCGGATGTTGCCTGTCGGCAGGGCGCATCCCTCCGGGGGCATCGCTGGCGAGGAGCCCCCCGTACCACCGCCCGGACCAGGTCGCCCATTGGCCCCGCTTCCCCCTTGGGGTGCTCCGTCGCTTCCACCCGAGCTGCCTGCCGGATCGACGGTGCCTGTACAGCCCGCCCAAAAAGCCACGAACGAAACCATGATGAACTTCGATTCCGCAGTCATTTATGTCCTTCCCGAGGGGAAAGCCCCATGTCGAGAGATTCAACCAATTGCAAACCTTGTACCAGTAAGCTCGTAGGCTCAAAACCGTTCAACACGGGGAGGATTCGTTAAGGTAGGTGGGCCGGCCGTTGGCCCCTAACAACACTATGATGGCTACAGCCAACAGGCGGGCGGCGTCACTTGCCCTTCGGACTTGGCGGTGGCCCGACCCCCGTGGGCAGTTCTTGAGTCTTGCGTATTGCGAAGCGATCAACCTTTGCGTTTGACTCACGCCGTTGCAGCGTGAACGTCTTCACTCCCGCGCTCGCCACTTGGACTTCACCCAGGAGGCCCCAGTTGAAGGAAGTTCCTAAAGGCGCATCCACAGACAAAACGGAACTACCGCCGTCGAAGCGGAAGAACACAGAATCAGAGCCCGGCAGTAAGGCTAAGGACGCAAGGCGGCTTACGTTAGTTGACAGAACATATTTTATCGGGCGTTTTTTGACGCGAGTGGACTTGGTGCTTGAACTTCCTATACGCATGATGAAGGGGCAACATTGGGTCTTTGCGACGGGCTAACGTGTTTGGCGTTAACCCGCAAAGCTAGTTAACGGTCAAGACACCATTGTCGCTCGCATCAGGCTGACATGTCTAGGTTCAAAGTGACCTTCGCGCTTTGTCGGCGTTCAATGCTGTTAGGTCTCACGTAAATCCGTAAACCCCCAGGAAGGATTTCCCGCACTGGGTCCCTGGTGGTTTTCGTGATGAGGGGGCGGAAAGCGGGACAAGGGTGAGGTGGCTTTTTGCGGGAAACGGGGATCTGGGTGAGGCTACCGGCCGGCAGGCATAACGCCCGCCCTTGGGACCCCAGAAAAAGGTTGGGCCCGCCACGGAGGCAACCGTGCGAGCCCTTGGCCGGTCGTGCAGTTGCGCCAAGCGACAGTACTGACCAGCGAGCAATACGTTAAGCAGGAAGGCTGGCAACAGGCAAGGCTCGAGCGGTGTCCGGCGCACGGATCTGGTAGCAAATGTGGCTTTCGCAGCCTCGGGACCTACGCCCGGGTGGAGCCAGCTGGGATGCGGGTGGCCCGGTACTACTGCCCGACGGCACATCGGACCTTCAGCCTGTTGCCCGACTGCTTGGCGTCTCGGCTCAGTGGCTCCCTGGAGGAGGTCGAGGCCGTGGTGACCGCGGTGGAGGCCGCGCCGTCGATAGAGGCAGCCGCCGATCGGCTGCGGCCAGACATCGAACTGCCCGGGGCGGTGCGATGGGTGCGCCGCCGCTACAGCGCCACCCGGGCGGCCCTGCTGGTGCTGGTGACCTCGACGCCCGCGCTGCTCGGCAACTGCGAGCCCACGCTCGCTGAGGTCCGCCAGCGTCTGGGCACTCCGGTACTGCGGCACGTACGAGCCGAATCCGAGAAGCAGCTTGGCGCCTTGCCCGCGCCAGTCGGATTCGGCCCCCGCAGTCGAGCCGCCAGCAGACTGTGGACACCTCGCGAACACGAAACGGGGCCAGACCCGCCGCCCTAACGCCTGTAGTGGTCGAGGCATAGGCGCTCACCGCCAAAACCACGGGCGCCGAGGAGAAAACATGGACACCCAAGCCGACGACAACGAGCGACGCAAGGCCGTCGCGCTCTTTCGCTATGGTGTGATTGCCGACCTATTGCACTGGCCCAAAGGCAAGCGAGGCCTGGGCGAGCAAATCGCAAAGAAGGCGGACCGCACCTACGACATCCCCGGCTCACGCAGGAGCCGTATCGCTGCCGAAACCATCAGAGACTGGCTCAAGGCCTATCGCCACGGCGGCTTCGATGCCCTGATGCCCAAGGCGCGCAGTGACGAGGGGCAGGCACGCAAGATCCCACAGTCCATCGTGGACCTTCTGTGCATGGTCAAGGAAGACAGGCCCGCACTGTCTGTGCGCATGGTCATCGATGCCGTGCGAGCCTCGGGCGAGGTACCACAGGACCTGGAGCTGGCGCCAGCCACGGTGCATCGGGTGCTCTCTCGTGCAGGCTTGATGGCTCGCAAGCCCGAGACGCCAACGAGCAACGACCGCCGTCGCTTCGCCTTCGCGAAGGCGGGGGAGATGTGGATGAGCGACGTGATGCACGGACCGTCCGTGCTGATCGGAGGCAAGCGCCGCCAAAAGACGTATCTCATCTCATTCATGGACGACGCCACCCGAGTCGTCCCGTACGCTGCCTTCGCGCTCGGCGAAAACGTCTCTTGTTTCATGCCCGTCTTCGAGCAAGCGCTGCGACGGCGTGGACTTCCCCTGCGGCTTTACGTCGACAACGGGGCAGCATATCGGTCGCATCATCTGTCCCTCGTCTGTGCCAGGCTGGGCGTGACTCTCATCCATGCACGCCCCTACCAGCCCCAGGGCAAGGGCAAGCAGGAGCGCTGGCACCGCGAGGTGCGCCGGCAATGCCTTGGCACCCTCGCCGAAGGAGACACTGCGAGCCTCGAAGCCCTCAACCGCAAGCTCTGGACCTGGGTCGAGGGGGAGTACCACCAGGCCCCTCACAGAGGCCTTGATGGCGAGACCCCGCTCGAGCGCTGGGCTCGCGCTTGCGACGAGGTGCGGCTGCCGGACATCGGCGCAGACTTCAGTGCGCTCTTTCTCTTCGAGGAAAAGCGCAAGGTACACAAAGACAGGACCGTCAGCTTGCGGGGCGTCGTCTATGAGGTGGACGCTTCGCTCGTCGGCGAAACCGTCTCTTTGCGCTTCGACCCGAGCCGGGTCGGCAAGCCCGTCGAGCTCTGGGTCAAGGGGCGCAAAGTCGGCCTGGCCAAACCCGTCGATGCGTATGCCAACTGCTTCGTCAAACGCGACAACGAGGTGCGCTCCGTCCTGCGTGCCGACCGCGTTGCACCGAATCCGCCAGAAGGACTTCGCCTGCGCGACTTCGACGTCGTCGAGCACCACGACCAAGGAGAGCGATGATGTACCGCAAGCACTTCGGCCTGAACCGCCATCCCTTCGGCAAGGAGGTCGAGCCTGATGACCTCTTTGTCTCATCTGCAAGTCAGGAGCTGTCGGTCCGCCTCAATCACCTCATCGAGATGAGGGGCATCGGCCTCGTCACGGGCGACAGCGGCAGCGGGAAGACCACTGCCTGTCGCAAGGTAGTCTCGGGACTGCACACGGGGCTACACAAGGTGGTCTACGTCGCCCACTCGACCGGCAACGTCATGGACGTCTACAAAGCCATCGCCTGGGAAATGGGCCTGCCCACCGAGCGCAACCGTGCCGCCGTGTATCGGCAGATCCGAACCGAGGTCACACGCCTGACCACCGAGGCACGGTGTCGCCCCATCCTCATCGTCGATGAGGCCCATCATCTCAGGCCTGACGTGCTCGAAGACCTCAGGCTCCTGACCAACTACCAAATGGACGCAGAGAATCGGCTTTGCCTGCTGCTGGTGGGACAATCTGAGCTGCGTCGTCGACTGGGCATGGCTGTCTACGAGGCGCTCAGCCAGCGCATCGTCATGCGCTATCACTTCGCAGGTCTTTCCCGTGAGGAGCTGTCCGGATACTTTGCTCACCGGCTTCGCCTCGCGGGGACCGAGCTGCCGCTCTTTGATCCCGCAGCCCTCGAGGCAACCTTCCAGGCCACAGGAGGTCTGCCACGAAAAGTGAACCTCCTTGCTCACCACGCCCTCATGGCCGCAGCTCTCGCACGGGCCAAATCCGTGACTGTCGAGCACGTCCAGGCAGCTTTGCCGGAGGTCGGGTGACCATGGGCACTACGATTCCATTGGAGGCTGGTCCCATCATCCAGCCCGGGCTCGACGAGCTTTGTGTCGCGCCCGCGATCGGCGTCCTTGCCGCCCTGGACGCCACGCTCGCAGCTGCTGCCCAACAGCTACACGCAGCGCATCCAGACCTAACCCTGGGCGGGCTGGCCTTTGGTGAGCCGCTCTCACCGCAAGCGCGCTCGGCGTACCTCCTTCTCTTTCGCTGTGTCGACTTGCGCACCGCGATCAGGGAATACAGGCACGTGGCCATCGACAACGCCTGCGACCAGCTCGACCTGCCCTTCTGAACCCCGAGAAGAATCCCCAAATCAGCCCCGGCTTCGCCTCAACCGCGCCGGGGCTTCTCCATTTGTGCCCTTATCCAACCCGGCACGCACCCACCCTCCAATCTGAGAAATCAACCCCCTGTCAGGGTGATCTTCGCTGAGAAACTCGAGGTGAGATAGCGTGAGAGACAACAGGCCTCCGCATTGCCGACACTGTCGCTCTCGAATCTCCAGTCGCCCTCGGCGAGGTCGAGGAACTGGACAGCGCCATCACCTTCCCGCATCATCGACACACCTGTGTGGGGAGTGTGCGGTGCCCTGGTTGGCGCTGCCCACGAAAGGCTCGGAGCGCCAACTCCGGGCCTTTCGTCATTCAACCTCTCGTCGGGCCAGCTTCATCCAGACCGGCCCGTTGCGCCAATTTCGGGGTGGGCTCCTGGGTACCGGTGATTCCGGCGAAAGTGGTACCCCTCCGCGCCGGTGGCGACACCCTCTCACGTTTCCCTTCGTAGCTTTGAACGGCTCCTGGCGCGGCGCCTGGGATACAGCTTTCAAGTTGGTGTTCGCCCCAGCGCTTGGCTTCTGGACGGGCTATGCCGCCACCCTTTTCGCCTACGGGCGGCTTTCGAGAAGGAGACGTCGAAGTTCGACGGCCACGTAAAGCTAACAATGGAGGCGCTGCGATTGGTGGCTTTGAACTGCCCGGCACCTGAGAGCTGCCGTTCGCCGGTTCTCGTGCGGTCAATCGCTCGCATCTGGCTAGGACACAACGAGAAGTCCACCAGCTTCGAAAACTACAGCGCCGCGGTGGTGAATTACCTAGGGTACATGTTGACACCGGACGCTGTTTTCCAGGTGACACTGCCCGATGCAGTGGCCTTCGTCGATCTCGACGAAATGTGGACCCATGACGATCCCAAAGGGCAGAAGTATCACTTCATGAAGGCTAAGGGTGAGAGCGACGCGGATGGGTACGAAAATGCCTGCCGTTTTGTCTACCACCACGCAAATCAATGGGTGCTGTCGGCTCAGCAAGAGATGCGGCTGGTGGCGCAACTGCGATTGAACGCACGAGGCTCATCACGGGCCTTGCCCAAAGTTGAAGTGATCGCATCGCAGGTTCGCGAGTTGGCGTTGGCTCTTCACAGCCTTCAAGATTCGTTTTCGCCGGGCCACACGCGGCGGGCGTACGGCACCGACGCGCCCGGCGTGTGCCGGCCCGGATACACCGACTTTGCCGCGCCAGTGCGGCAACTTTACGTCTATGCCGAGCAGAATCACGATGCACACGCGTCGCATGACTATTGGTCGGGCAGCACAAAATCTCCTGAAGGCCGAGTGGCCATTGGAGCATCTGCGGCCTTGATAGGCATCGGGATTCTTTCGATCGCGTCGGCGTCTAAGGGGCTGCAAGGGTGGGAGGCATTCAAGCGGCAATGGCTCTCGGCTCGTTTTTGACCCGCCTGCGCCAAAAGCGCTTGATGACCTTACACCCCTACCGGCAGCACCGTAGCCAGCGAATTCATCGCCGCAAACGTAGCCCTTGTGGTAGCGGCCAGCGAGTCAATGGCGATTGGCGGTGTCCCACCCCGCCGCTCGGCTGACCTCGAGCTTGCCTCCGGCATGGTCGAGGGTGCCGTCCGCAACCTCGTCGGGCTGCGCTTCGACCAGGGTGGCATGCGCTGGATTGCTGACCGTGCAGAGCCCCTGCTGTAGCTCCGCTGCATCGAACTCAACGGTCAGTGGGATGACTTCATCTCCTGGGTCCACAGCAACCTCGCCAAACGTGAGCCCTCCTCGCCGCTGCGCCTTCGCTCACGCAAGCCGCCCCCATTCCTGTCGTGCTTCCACTGCACCTCGCAGTCGCATACGCCACGCAGGCCAAGTCCTGGATATCATGACCAATCGGAGGATCTGCACCCATTCCGATTCCGGCCAGGACGCCCCGCCAGAGTCTACTAGCCCCTTCGCCTCTCGCCCAGCAGGCGCTCCGTAACGGGCTTACGCTTCGACAGAACAACAGCCGCAGAGCAACGGCGTGCCATCGACGATCGGCTTCAACGGAATGTGCAGGCCCCCCACGGAATTTACCTGGCGCCCACGTTCACGGAGCTGCACCACGACGAGATCGTATTCGTGCCTCGGCGTTAACGGTAAAGTGCCGACGCGCCAACCGCGCGGTTTTGTCCCCCCGGCAGATGCGGCTGCGACGAACCTTGCTCTGGCGAGGCACTCAGCGGGCCGACCAACGGTGGCAGCGAGCAGCTGTGCAAGCAGCGGGTCGCCTTTCCAAGATGAGCCAATCTGCGAAAAGCGCTGCTCAGTTGAGCTCCGGCTCCCGCTTTGTACAAGTCTTCCGACAAAGGGCCTGCAGCTTCGGCAGGTGCGTCGGCCGCGAACAACCGCACCAAATCATCTGGAAATGCGAGAACGAAGCGCCTCTACATCCAGAAGATCCTTGGGTCTAGCGGAAGCCAACTTGTTGTTGATGAGTTCAGCGCGGCCAATAAACGGCAGGGACATTCCTTGTACGTCTGCAACCAGGCGCCCTGCCCACACGCTCTCATAGCTTAACCCCGAGACGCTGGTGAGCAGATCGATTCTTCGAGGTGGAAGCCCCATTTGGTAAACGGTGCCCGGCTTTGCGAAATCCTCTTGAGCTACACCATGGGCTTCGATGGGAGCGCCAAAGTCACTCAGGGCGGCCAATACCGCCTGGGCGTTTTCTGGTGTTGGATCGACGAGAATGTCGAGGTCGCCGGTGGCCCTTGGAAGGCCATGTGCAGCTAGTGCATGCGCGCCGACCACAACGAAGTGCGCGCGCCTTGCGATCAACGCCTCAAGGAAATCTACAAAGTCCTCGTTGAGTTCAGGTGCCTTCACTCAAAGCTCGCTTGCGACGCTCGTCGGCGCATTTGCTCGAATGAGCCGCCCGGGCATCTCGCTGCGTGAATAATCCGGGTAGGGCATGCCCGACATCGCCCACGCATCTTGGGTCAAGCGCCAGACCATCGCCACAAGCTCGCCGGGAGGCCCATGCACCAAGTCGGTGCTCTCGTCCTGCGCCAGGGTTGTTTTCCGCACGGGCCACAATCGGCGCGACGCGGTACGCTCGGCCTTCGTTGTCATTTCGTTATTTTAACATGGCCAAGCCGCCAGCCGCTGAACAGCGGGCGATCTTCCCGGCAGCAAGGCTGAGGGCGCGAGGCGGCCTACGCTTCTTCCGTTGCCGCTACGCGTCAGCGGCTCTTGCAAGTCTAGAAGTCGTATCCCCCTATATCCAGGTTGCTCGGCTTGCTCCTGGAGGCGTGTACACGTATCCTGTGTCCATGAACGTTACTGTGGCCCTGGACGACGATTTGGTTGCCCGCGCACGCGACATTGCTCGGCAGCAAGGCACCACATTGAACGACATGATTCGGAAGCATCTGGAAAGTGTGGCCGGAGAGGTCTCGGGTACCGAGGTTGCAGAGCAGCTGAAGTTGCTGTGGGCATCGGCACCAGGGCATTCGGGAGGCCGAAAGATTGCCCGCGAAGAAGCCTACGAGGGACGCCTTTGAAGGATCGGATCTTCTTGGACACAAATATTCTCGTCTACGCCGACGACGCCGACGCGGGCGTGAAGCAACAGACATCCCAGCAACTGGTTGCCGGTGCGATGTCAGCCGGCAACGGCGTTGTCTCGACTCAGGTCTTGCAGGAATACTTTGCCGTTGCCACGCGCAAGCTGAAGATTGGAGCCGAGGTTGCGCAGCGTAAACTTGAACTCTTGGCTCATTTCACGGTCGTTGCGGTCGACGTGCCCCACATCGTTGACGCGATCAAGATCCACCGCCTTTACAACGTGAGCTTCTGGGATGCACTGGTTGTACAGGCAGCCCGACGTGCCGGGTGCGCCGTCCTGTTGAGCGAGGACATGCAACACGGGCAAAAGATCGAGGGCATCACCATCCATAATCCGTTTGTGTGATCCGCTGCGTCTGCACCAACGAGCGGTGATAGCGCTGAGTTCCAGACGATCTCGAGGTCCCTTGCCTTGTGGCGGCTCATTCGTACCGCAGCGCCTCGATCGGGGGCACGCGTGCGGCCCGCAGCGCCGGGTACAGGCCGGAAAGCAGGCCCACCGCCACGGACACCGCGAGCGAGATGACGATCGAGGCGGGGGTGACGATGGTGGGCCAGGCCGCGTAGAGGGCAACCGACTTGGCGAGCGCCACGCCGATGGCCACACCCAGCAAGCCTCCGATGGCGCTGAGGGTGAAGGCCTCCACGAGGAACTGCAGCACCACGTCGCCCCGCGCGGCCCCGATGGCCCGTCGCACGCCGATTTCGCGGGTGCGCTCGAGCACCGAGGCCAGCATGATGTTCATGATGCCGATGCCGCCCACCAAAAGCGAGATGCCGGCGATGCAACCCATGACGATGTTGAACAGCCGCTGCGTCTGGCGGCTTTGATCCAGCAGCGCCTCGGGCACCACGGTTTCGTAGTCGTCGATCCCGCCGTGCAGCTTGTCGAGCAAGCTCTTGACCACCGCGGCCGTCTGCCGAGAGTCCGCTTTGTCCGTGAGCCGCACGATGACCTCGTCGAGTGGGGACGCCAGCGGGTCGCGCTCCAACTTGCGGGTGACCGTGTTGATGGGCAGGAAAACGGCCCGATCCAGGGAGCCGCCCGGGCTCTCACCATCGCTGGCGGCTTGGCCCGCGGGCGCCAGCACCCCCACCACCTCGCACCAGAGATCGTTGACCTTGAGCCGGCGCCCCAGCGCCGGGCCCAAAACGAAGAGATCGCGCCGCAGGCCCGCGCCCACCACGCAAACCTGCGCGTGAGCGCGATCGTCTTGGCGGTCGATGAAGCGCCCCTCGGCCAGGGAGAGCGAAAGCAAGCTCTGGTGCTTGTGAGACACCCCGTAGGCCGTGCCCTCCGTTTTGGCCCCTGCGGCCTGGATGCGCCAGGGCTCCACCTTGAGACGTGGGCCCACCATGGCCACCCCCGGAACGGCCTCTTCGATGGCCTGCACGTCGCGCAGAGAGAGCCCCAGGGATTTTTTCCGTGCTTCTCGCAGATCGTCGGGGCGAAGCTGCCGTGCGCGCACCAGCACGTTGCGCATGCCCAGGCGATCGATGAGATCCTGCGCTTGCGCGGCGGCGCCCGCGCCAATGGCCAGCATGCCGATCACCGCGCCCACCCCGAACATCACCCCCAACATGGTGAGGCCTGCGCGTAGCTTGCGCGTGGCCAGGCTGTCGCGTGCCGAACGAAAGGCCTCCCCCCAGCTCATGGCCTGGGCCTCCGCGCGCCGCGGGGCGGGCCCGCTGCCTGGGCGCCGCTGGAGATGGCCGTGCCCTCGGCACCGGATCGGCCGCCTTGTGGGCCTGCGGGGGCCTCGGGATCGCGTTCGGGATCTCGCAGTGCCACCTCGTCGCCCGCCGTCAAGCCCTGCTCGATGACGACCCGGCCAATGGTGCCGGGGCCGGGTGAGACCTGCGTGGGCACGAAACGCCCGCCCCGCCGAACGAACACCACGAAATGCCCGTCTCGCTCGAAAAGCGCCTGTCGTGGCACCACCAGCGCGCCTTCGCGGCGTTCGAGAAAGATGCGGGCGCGTACGCTCTGGCCTGGTCCCAGGCCCGTGGGCTGGGCCAGCAAGCTGATGCGGGCCGTGAAATACTGCGTGGGCAAGTCGGCGTGAAGAGGTTTGGGAAAGGGCTCAACGGACTTGACCTCGCCCTTCCACACCTTGCCCGGTTGCGACTCGATGATCACCTCGGCGGGCTTCGTGGGAGCCAAACCCCCGGCGTCGGCCTCCAGCACGTAAACCTCGGCTTCCATGAGCTTGTTGGAAGAAAGCTGGGCGATGCGCATGCCGCCCCAGACGCGATCGCCCTGACGAACGAGCGGCTCCACCACGAAGAGACCGGCGTGTTCGGCGCGCACTTCCAGCGAATCGAGCGCTCGCTGCGTCTCCCGCGCGCGTTCGATCGCCTTCTTGCGATCCACCGCGAGCACCTCGAGCTGTCGTTTCGATACGCGTTGTTCGAGCGTTTTCGCCGCGGCGGCATGCGCCAGCCGCGACGCGTACAGTGCCTCGTCGATCTGCGACTCGATCACCTCCGTCCGGGGGAAAAAGCGTTCGTCTTTGACCCCAAGCTCCCGGGTGCGGGTGAGCTCTTCTTTCGTCACCTCGGCGGACAGGTCCCGTTCGGCCCGCTTGGCCTCGGCCGCCACGCGCTCTTTTTCCAGCGCCTGCTCGGCTTTGGTTTGTTCGTCTTCGTTGCTTGCCACCTGCAAACGCTCGTTCGTGTCGTCGAAGCGCATGAGCACGTCGCCGGCCTCGACCGCCGTGCCGTCGGGCAGCATCCACGCGATCACGCGCGCGCCGCGGTGGGCCCGGGGAGTCGTGATGGGCGTCGAGTCCACGGGTGCGAGATAGCCCCGCGCCTCGGCGACGCGGGCGAAAAATTCGGGCTGGATGCGCGCTGTGGGCACGTCGGACGCGCGGGGCGCCGCCGGAGCTTTGCCCAGATCGAGCGCACGTGGGCCGAAGAAGGCCAAGCCGCCCAGGGCGCCCACGAGCAGGACCAAGCTGAAAGCCTTGCCCCCGCGGCTCATTCGCTCACCTCGAGATCCCTCGTGGCCAGCTCATCGCCAGGCGACAGACCCGAAAGCGCTTCGGCAAAGCGCACGTTGCGCTTTCCCAGCGTGACCGGCGTGCGCGAGAACCCCGTGGCCGTTTTCCGGAACACCACGGGGCCTTCGGGGCGATGAAAGATGGCCTCCACTGGAACCAAGAGCACGTCAGGCTTGCGTTCGATCTCCACCTGTCCACGGAGCTGCATGGCAGGCCGCATGGCGATGGGATCCAGGGTGTCCAGCGCCACGTCCACGTGCACCACCTTGAGCGGCGTTTTCGGCGACTGCCTGTAGACGCTGCGGCCGATCTCCGTGATCTTTCCGCGCCACTCCCGTTCCGGGTGGGCTTCCAGGCGAAGCTTCACCGTCTGCCCCACCTGCAGGTGCGCGGTATTGATCTCATCCACCTCACCGCTCGCCTTCAGGCGCGAAAGATCCGCGATCTCGAGGCAAGCCTCCGACGACCAACAAAGGTCGCCCACCTTCTTTTTGTTGCCATTCCAGTCGATTCGGTACATGGCCATGCCCGTGATGGGGCTCTTGACGGCCAGCGAGGCGATGGCGTCCTCCATCTCCTTGAGTCGGCTGGTGGCGCGGGCTTTGCGGTCACGGAGAAAGGCCATGTCGGCGTCTCCCAGCTGGGTGGCGTAACGCAGCCGCGCCTCGGCCCCTGCGAGCTCCACCCGCGCGGCCTGCACGTCGAGTTCGGCCAGCTTCATGGACACGGCGGCCGTGAACTTCTCCGGCAGCTCGGCCTTCAGCTCTGCCTTGCGCAGGGCCGCGGCCGCTTCGGCCACCTTCTGTTCGTCTTCGCGACGGGCCAGGGCCATCTCTTCCCGCTTGCGCGCGATCTCCTTGTCGGCCACCTCCATCTCGGCGCGACGCTCGATGAGGCGCCGCTCGAGCTCAGAGCCGTCGAACACGAGCGCGGTTTGGCCCGCCTTCACTTCCTCGCCCTCGGCCGCCATGCGCACGACGTTGAAGTTCCACATGCCCGGCGCAGACGGCGGGCTCAGGTAGGCGGAGCTCAGCGCCTTGAGCGTGCCGGTGACGTCCACCTCCAGCACGAGATCGCCCCTCGTGACAGGCACCACCGCCGTGGGGCCCTCCTCGCCGCAGGCCAGCAGACCGCAGGCGAGGCAGAGCGACAACAGGCCGGGCAAGGCCTTCACGAGGCGTCCCCCGAGGCAAGGTCCACTTGCGACGCCAAGCCCTCTTCGACCACACAAACCATGGCGTTGCAGGGGCCGAGGGTGATCGGCTTTTCCTTCTCACCCCGGGGGCGCACCTGCGCGGCGTCGTCCTCGGAAAAGCGCAGCGCCTGGCGCGGCACCACGATGGCCTCCGAGCGTGCGTGCGCGATCACCTCGACCCGCGCCGAGAGCCCCGGCCGCAGGCGGGAATCGGTTTCGCCTTCGAGGGTCAGGCCCACCTCGAAGACCCGACGAAGAGACTTCTCCATGGGCTCGCGCGCGATCGCAGAGACCGCGTCGACGCGGGCCTTGAAGGTTTGCCCCGGGTACGCGTCCACGGTCACCTCGGCGGGCATGCCCACGGCGACCTTTCCATCGTCCACGTCGGCCAGAAAGGCCTTCACCCGGATCTGCGCCAGGTCGGGCATCTTGGCCACCACCATGCCCAGCAAGACCTCGTCGCCCACCTGCAGGGGCCGTCCCTCCCGGTGATCTCCCACCAGCACGATGCCATCGAGCGGCGCGCGCAAGGCAAGCCGCTCGATGCCCTGCTCCAGGGTCTCGAGCTCACGCCGTGCCCTAGCCAGGCCCAATTGCTGCGTGTCCCGATCGATGGCGGCCGTACGGCGTTGTGTGGCCAGCGCCTCCTTGGCTCTCACCAGATCGGCCTCGGCCTTGGTCAGCGCCAACTTGGCTTCGAGTACGTCCCGCTTCGAGAACAGATCGGCCGGCATGTCGGCGTTGATGCGCGCCCTGTCCACGGCGATGCGCTTGCGTTCCACGTCCAGCACCTTCTCGCTTTCGCTGAGCGCCGCCTGCGAAAGCTGCTTTTGCAGCTGCGACTCGGCCTGGGACACGGCGATCACCTTCTGCTGAAGCTCGGTGGCAAACGACGAGTTGTCGAACTCGGCGACGCGGTCTCCTTTTTTGACGGCGGCCCCCATCTCGGCAAGCCACCTCAGCGTGGCCCGACCGTTTTCCACGGGCGGCACGCGCAGCTCGGCGGCCGAAACGGCGTCGATCTCCCCCGTCAGCAGCACCCGCTGCTCGAAGGAAGCCTTTGCGCTTTGAAGCAGCGCGGGCTCTTGCGGGCCGGACGTGGTGCGGGATCCCTCACACCCGGAAAACAGCGCCCACGCCGTGGCCATGACCACACAAACCCTGGCCGGCCGCCAAGGGGGGGCCATTCGTGCCGTTTTGTCGCGTTCAGAGGGCAAGTTGAGACAATTTATCCGCGCAGGTGTGGCCTGCATGCTCGACGTTTTGGACATGTGGGGTGGCGCACGGCAATCATTTCGCGGGCCTTGGGCGATCCTCGCTTGCCGCAAAGGTGGGATCGCGCTTTGCTCGATGCAAGCGCTCGTCCAATGCAGCAAACCATCGTTGAAATCTCGGACGTGTCCAAGGTGTACGGCTCGGGGGAGTCTCCGGTCTACGCACTGCGCCAGGTGAGCCTGCGCATCGAAGGCGGCCAGATGGTGGCCATCATGGGCGCGTCGGGCTCGGGTAAATCCACCCTGCTGAACCTACTGGGCACACTGGATCAACCCACCGAGGGCCGCTACCTGCTTGACGGGCAAGACACCCGGAGCATGGACGATCGCGCGCTGGCGCGGTTTCGCAACCAGAAGATCGGGTTCGTGTTTCAATCCTTCAACCTGCTGCCTCGCTACAGCGCTCTCGACAACGTCGAGCTGCCCATGCGCTACGCCAACGTGCCCCGCGCCGAGCGCCGCAAGCGCGCCGAGGCCGCGCTCGAGCGGGTGGGCCTGGCCGCCCGCATGCACCACTTGCCAAGCCAGATGTCGGGTGGGCAGCAGCAGCGCGTGTCCATCGCGCGGGCGCTGGTGCAAAACCCCGTGCTGCTCCTCGCCGACGAACCCACGGGCGCCCTCGACAGCGAGACCACGGAGCAGATCATGTCGTTGTTTCAGGAGCTACACGCCACGGGCAAAACGATCGTGCTCGTCACCCACGAGCCCGACGTGGCGGCTTACGCCCAGCGTGTGGTGCGCTTTCGCGACGGGCGCATAGTGGCCGACGAGGCCAACGCGCCCCGGGCGCAGTAGGGGCGGCTCCGAGGCCAAGGGCCTTTGGACCGGCAGAGAGCGCTGCATCGACGTGCGAAGCGGTCGCCTGGGCAGAGGTTCTATTCGTCGTACGACAAGGTATACCGACAGGACGTGCTGGATCACGCATACGCGCTTTGCCGCGCGAATGGTGGAGCAGCGGGACCTGACGGCAAGACTCTCGAGAGCATCGGAGAGGCCGAAGTCGAGGCGCACTTGACGAAGGTATCGGAAGAGCTCCGAAGGAAGACATATCGGGTTGGACCGGTCGGACGGGTGTACATTCCGAAGGCCAATGGCGGAGCCGAAAGGAGTCATTCGATTTCCTCGGCTACCGCGTCCGAAGGCGGGTTGGCCGGCTGGTGCTCGATATCAGCCCGAAGTCGGTGTCCCGGATCCGAGAGATGCTGCGCGAGCCAACGAAGCGAACATTTCAATCGCTTCCGCGGCTCGTCAGAGAGCAACAGCTACATTCGTGGGGCCCGGAACTACTTCAAGCTGGCGCCGTGGTGGTCAAGACGCCGTCTCGACAGCTACGTCGCCATGCGAATCGCAAAATGGTTTCGTCGGAAACGCAGCCAATACCCGGCATGGTCGCTCGTGTCGGGGCACAAGGTCCACCGCGAGTACGGCGTACTCGAATGGGCTCCTGTGCAACCTTGGAGTCAAGACACCGCGTGGGCGCGTTGACGAATCCGGTCGAACCGCCGGATGCGGGAAATCCGCACGTCCGGTGGGATGAGGGGGCGCCAGCCAGCGGATAGACCTGCTGGCTGGGCCCTACTCTACGTACGCCCTCGGCTAGGTCGATTAGGTCGCGCCAGCCGTCCACAAGCCCGGCAGCGAGGCGGAGGATGCGATTTATTGACCCGGTTTCGCCTCACTCCGTACAGGAAGAGGCATGTGTACAGTCCGCGTCTTGTTCTGCGCCACGATCACCGGCGCCGGTGCGTGCGCCCCTGGCGACAAGGACCGCGTTGCCGCGTCCCCTCCTTTGCAAGGGGATTCGGCAGGCGCGAAGTCGATACACGGGGCGGACGGCGCGGGCATAATTGGGTCGGCGTCGTCATGGCTGTTGCGCCCGTAGGTGTTGCCGGAGCCTCTTTCAGAGTCCAAGAAAATGTTTGCTGCGATTGTGTGGATTCACGCCTTTGTTCTGCCCGACTTTTCAAACCACGAGGGGGAAGTGGCGGCGGGAGTGACCGTCTCCGGCGAGCCCTGAGAGCGAGCCGCAGAGGAGCACGGCGATTCCGCCCGGCGCCTGATGTTGGGCCTCGAGCTCGGGTTCCTGGGTCAAAAGGGCATACTCCTACCCTATTGGGTCATGGTAGGCGCGCAAGGCTCGTCCACTCTCGAGCGGACTCGGGTCTACGGCGAAATGGGGGTGTATGTCATTGGCCTAGGTTTCCAGGGAACGGCCGACGAAGTGCGCCCGCACATGTTCATCGGTGTGCCCATTCCGCTTTGGCACGCGTCGAGTAGAAAGAGCATCCAGCTTCTCTACGCTACGCCGTTCGTGCGCGTTCCCATACTGGGTGGGCCCGCCGAGTTCGGCGTCGCCTTGAAATGCGTATTGCCGTGGGTTTGGCAGTTCGATTGATGCCGCGCCAAGGCAACCTTACCGGCCGGCGGAACCGGCACGGAGGGCAGGGCGTTCAGCCCCTCATCGTTCGCCTACAGCGCACTGGGCGCATTCGCGGACGAATCACGCAACGCGTCGTGTTCGGGTTGGTCGTGAGCGTTTGCAGCCGCTCTGCGGAAATCCGGCCTGCAAGCGGACCGAGCCGGGCGTCAGCGAGCTGACCCGCGACGAGCCCTCTACATCGACGTGGACGCGGAGCGTACGAGGTGACCCATCAGCGACACCGGGATGACGGCGGTGGCTTGCTCCGGCAGGCTCGTGCACGGCTTGGAGGGTGCACTTGGCAGCAGGACGGAAGATTCGGAACGAAGACGAGGCACAGGAGTATCTGGCGGCCGCGAAGCTCTCGCGGGTGAGCATCGGTGACTGGGCGCGGGCCCGTGGGATTGATGGGCGCTCGCTGCGGGCCTGGGTGATGGCGCTGGAGCGGCGGACGCCGCAAAGTCGGGGACAGCGACGGGGCAAGGGGAAGGTGCCCCGGCCGGCATTGGTGGAGCTTGTTCCCGCTCCACCTCGCGGCACCGTTGGGACTGCTCGTTACGTGGTCAAGCTCGCCGCGGGGCGGGTCGAGTTCGGCGACGATGCATCGATGGCGATGCTGCGCCAGGTGATCGAGGTACTGCGCTCGTGCTGAGTTTCCCCGCGACCGTGCGCGTGTTCGTCGCGGTCACGCCGCTCGACATGCGTGGGTCCTTCGATGCGCTCGCCGGCGCCGTCAGGGGTCTCGGGCTCGATCCGGTCGACGGCCATCTGTACCTCTTCTTCAACAAGCGCCGGCGGTTGGCGAAGGCGTTGTGGTTCGACGGCTCGGGTTGGTGCGTGCTCGCCAAGCGACTCGAAACCGGAAGCTTTCAGCTTCCGCCCCTCGACGGCGAAAAGCCCCAGGTCGCAATCGATGGCTCCGCCTTCGCTTCGCTCCTGGCCGGGATCGACTTCACCGCCGCTCGGCGGGGCTGGTATCGGCGAAAAGTGTAATTAGGGGATCGACACGTGTTGTCTCTCACGCTATCTCACCTCGAGTTTCTCAGCGAAGATCACCCTGACAGGGGGTTGATTTCTCAGATTGGAGGGTGGGTGCGTGCCGGGTTGGATAAGGGCACAAATGGAGAAGCCCCGGCGCGGTTGAGGCGAAGCCGGGGCTGATTTGGGGATTCTTCTCGGGGTTCAGAAGGGCAGGTCGAGCTGGTCGCAGGCGTTGTCGATGGCCACGTGCCTGTATTCCCTGATCGCGGTGCGCAAGTCGACACAGCGAAAGAGAAGGAGGTACGCCGAGCGCGCTTGCGGTGAGAGCGGCTCACCAAAGGCCAGCCCGCCCAGGGTTAGGTCTGGATGCGCTGCGTGTAGCTGTTGGGCAGCAGCTGCGAGCGTGGCGTCCAGGGCGGCAAGGACGCCGATCGCGGGCGCGACACAAAGCTCGTCGAGCCCGGGCTGGATGATGGGACCAGCCTCCAATGGAATCGTAGTGCCCATGGTCACCCGACCTCCGGCAAAGCTGCCTGGACGTGCTCGACAGTCACGGATTTGGCCCGTGCGAGAGCTGCGGCCATGAGGGCGTGGTGAGCAAGGAGGTTCACTTTTCGTGGCAGACCTCCTGTGGCCTGGAAGGTTGCCTCGAGGGCTGCGGGATCAAAGAGCGGCAGCTCGGTCCCCGCGAGGCGAAGCCGGTGAGCAAAGTATCCGGACAGCTCCTCACGGGAAAGACCTGCGAAGTGATAGCGCATGACGATGCGCTGGCTGAGCGCCTCGTAGACAGCCATGCCCAGTCGACGACGCAGCTCAGATTGTCCCACCAGCAGCAGGCAAAGCCGATTCTCTGCGTCCATTTGGTAGTTGGTCAGGAGCCTGAGGTCTTCGAGCACGTCAGGCCTGAGATGATGGGCCTCATCGACGATGAGGATGGGGCGACACCGTGCCTCGGTGGTCAGGCGTGTGACCTCGGTTCGGATCTGCCGATACACGGCGGCACGGTTGCGCTCGGTGGGCAGGCCCATTTCCCAGGCGATGGCTTTGTAGACGTCCATGACGTTGCCGGTCGAGTGGGCGACGTAGACCACCTTGTGTAGCCCCGTGTGCAGTCCCGAGACTACCTTGCGACAGGCAGTGGTCTTCCCGCTGCCGCTGTCGCCCGTGACGAGGCCGATGCCCCTCATCTCGATGAGGTGATTGAGGCGGACCGACAGCTCCTGACTTGCAGATGAGACAAAGAGGTCATCAGGCTCGACCTCCTTGCCGAAGGGATGGCGGTTCAGGCCGAAGTGCTTGCGGTACATCATCGCTCTCCTTGGTCGTGGTGCTCGACGACGTCGAAGTCGCGCAGGCGAAGTCCTTCTGGCGGATTCGGTGCAACGCGGTCGGCACGCAGGACGGAGCGCACCTCGTTGTCGCGTTTGACGAAGCAGTTGGCATACGCATCGACGGGTTTGGCCAGGCCGACTTTGCGCCCCTTGACCCAGAGCTCGACGGGCTTGCCGACCCGGCTCGGGTCGAAGCGCAAAGAGACGGTTTCGCCGACGAGCGAAGCGTCCACCTCATAGACGACGCCCCGCAAGCTGACGGTCCTGTCTTTGTGTACCTTGCGCTTTTCCTCGAAGAGAAAGAGCGCACTGAAGTCTGCGCCGATGTCCGGCAGCCGCACCTCGTCGCAAGCGCGAGCCCAGCGCTCGAGCGGGGTCTCGCCATCAAGGCCTCTGTGAGGGGCCTGGTGGTACTCCCCCTCGACCCAGGTCCAGAGCTTGCGGTTGAGGGCTTCGAGGCTCGCAGTGTCTCCTTCGGCGAGGGTGCCAAGGCATTGCCGGCGCACCTCGCGGTGCCAGCGCTCCTGCTTGCCCTTGCCCTGGGGCTGGTAGGGGCGTGCATGGATGAGAGTCACGCCCAGCCTGGCACAGACGAGGGACAGATGATGCGACCGATATGCTGCCCCGTTGTCGACGTAAAGCCGCAGGGGAAGTCCACGCCGTCGCAGCGCTTGCTCGAAGACGGGCATGAAACAAGAGACGTTTTCGCCGAGCGCGAAGGCAGCGTACGGGACGACTCGGGTGGCGTCGTCCATGAATGAGATGAGATACGTCTTTTGGCGGCGCTTGCCTCCGATCAGCACGGACGGTCCGTGCATCACGTCGCTCATCCACATCTCCCCCGCCTTCGCGAAGGCGAAGCGACGGCGGTCGTTGCTCGTTGGCGTCTCGGGCTTGCGAGCCATCAAGCCTGCACGAGAGAGCACCCGATGCACCGTGGCTGGCGCCAGCTCCAGGTCCTGTGGTACCTCGCCCGAGGCTCGCACGGCATCGATGACCATGCGCACAGACAGTGCGGGCCTGTCTTCCTTGACCATGCACAGAAGGTCCACGATGGACTGTGGGATCTTGCGTGCCTGCCCCTCGTCACTGCGCGCCTTGGGCATCAGGGCATCGAAGCCGCCGTGGCGATAGGCCTTGAGCCAGTCTCTGATGGTTTCGGCAGCGATACGGCTCCTGCGTGAGCCGGGGATGTCGTAGGTGCGGTCCGCCTTCTTTGCGATTTGCTCGCCCAGGCCTCGCTTGCCTTTGGGCCAGTGCAATAGGTCGGCAATCACACCATAGCGAAAGAGCGCGACGGCCTTGCGTCGCTCGTTGTCGTCGGCTTGGGTGTCCATGTTTTCTCCTCGGCGCCCGTGGTTTTGGCGGTGAGCGCCTATGCCTCGACCACTACAGGCGTTAGGGCGGCGGGTCTGGCCCCGTTTCGTGTTCGCGAGGTGTCCACAGTCTGCTGGCGGCTCGACTGCGGGGGCCGAATCCGACTGGCGCGGGCAAGGCGCCAAGCTGCTTCTCGGATTCGGCTCGTACGTGCCGCAGTACCGGAGTGCCCAGACGCTGGCGGACCTCAGCGAGCGTGGGCTCGCAGTTGCCGAGCAGCGCGGGCGTCGAGGTCACCAGCACCAGCAGGGCCGCCCGGGTGGCGCTGTAGCGGCGGCGCACCCATCGCACCGCCCCGGGCAGTTCGATGTCTGGCCGCAGCCGATCGGCGGCTGCCTCTATCGACGGCGCGGCCTCCACCGCGGTCACCACGGCCTCGACCTCCTCCAGGGAGCCACTGAGCCGAGACGCCAAGCAGTCGGGCAACAGGCTGAAGGTCCGATGTGCCGTCGGGCAGTAGTACCGGGCCACCCGCATCCCAGCTGGCTCCACCCGGGCGTAGGTCCCGAGGCTGCGAAAGCCACATTTGCTACCAGATCCGTGCGCCGGACACCGCTCGAGCCTTGCCTGTTGCCAGCCTTCCTGCTTAACGTATTGCTCGCTGGTCAGTACTGTCGCTTGGCGCAACTGCACGACCGGCCAAGGGCTCGCACGGTTGCCTCCGTGGCGGGCCCAACCTTTTTCTGGGGTCCCAAGGGCGGGCGTTATGCCTGCCGGCCGGTAGCCTCACCCAGATCCCCGTTTCCCGCAAAAAGCCACCTCACCCTTGTCCCGCTTTCCGCCCCCTCATCACGAAAACCACCAGGGACCCAGTGCGGGAAATCCTTCCTGGGGGTTTACGGATTTACGTGAGACCTAACAGACACGGATCGCAGATCATGATCTCTACTGATCTGTGGACGAGCTCGAAGGCCTGCGAAGGGAGAACGCGGAGATGCGCAAGCACATCGCGCAGCTCCTGTTCGAGCTGGCGCGGCTCAATGATCGCGTCGCCGAGCTGCTCGCCATCGCGCAACGCAAGCAGCGAAAACCGACCCCGGCAGTAACGCCGTCCGCGCCCGCAGCACCACCGGTCGCCGAGGGCGAGCATCGACGCGCCTTCGAGGAGCGTCCGAAGGCGCCCGACAAGCCTGCCGAAGAGCCAGCGCCGAAGAAGCCGAGGAAGCCCACGGGCCGCAAACCGCTGCCCAAGCACCTCGAGGCGGAGGAGCATGAGCTGCGGCCGAAGGAGTGCGATCGCTGCCCGCTCCGTATGAGCGATCCAAGGTTACCTGTGAATGGCTCGCGTGGCTCGTCTACCAGAAGTTCTGGCTGCTGACGCCGCTCGACCGCATCCGTCGCGACCTCGCGGAGCGCAGCATTCCGCTCGCGATGAGCACGCTCGTGACGTTCATCGAGCGCGCCTCCGATTTGCTGGCGGGCGTCGATCGCCTTCATTGGAAGCAGCTGCTCGGCAGCAGATGGATGGCGACGGACGGCACAGGATTGAAGGTACTCATTCCCAAGCTTCCTGCCGCCCACAGCGGCTACATCGAGCTCTATCGCAACGACCAAGTCGCCGTCTTCCAGTACGAGGCTGACAAGAGCGGTGAGACCGTCGCCAAGAAGCTCGCGCCTTTCACTGGAACCCTCACCGCAGATGCCGAGCATCGCTTCAACGATGTATTCGCCTCGGGGCGCGTGCTGGAGGCGGGATGCAACGCTCACGGACGCCGGAAGTTCCGAGACGCCGAGGCAACCCAACCCGTGCTCGCGGTCAAAGGGGGCGCATTCTTGTCAACGCAAAGTAGAAATGTCCGCTTTTCTGCAAGTTAGAAATGTCCTCCATGCGGCGCGTCAGGGGGTATTAGCGGAGGCGGGGTTTTGGCCACTTGTCCATAGATGCACGGCGGGCACGGCCCATGCCCAGGGCAGGTGGCGACGTGCAGCTGTGGGCAAGTGCAGGGCCAAAAGCATGCCGCAGCGGCTGGTGAGCTACTCCCGCCGCTACGGCTACGCGGCGCCGTTGGTGCCTCGGTCCAGGCAGTTTTGCGACGCCTCGCGGGCTGCGGCTCTGCGGGCGCGTGCGGCTTCGGTGTAGCGACGCTGCTTGGCTTTTTGTTCCCGGTCAAACTCTTGCAAATAGCTGGCGAAGGCTTCCGCTGCGCCAGGGTTAATGCCCGTGGGCGTTGGTCCCGCTGATTCAGCCTCCGCGCGTTGGGCACGCAATCGTTCCTTTTGTCGAAGCGTGAGCTTCTTGGACCTAAGACGGGCTTCATCTCGAACCTGCTGCTGCTGCTGAATGACCGCCAGCGCAGTGCCCAATCGTTTGTTCTCGACAATCTCACCCTGGTTCACGTGGGGACTCTTGTCGAAGAGTGCAAAGGAAAGCGGCTGGTTGTTGTGGCGCAATTGCACTTGGCCGTCTTTCCACAAGTGCACGCGCACGGTCTTTCCCGCAAGCTTGCTCGTTTCTGTCGTTGGTTCGACCAGATATGAGTTTCTCTGAAACTGCACCACCAGACTCTGCGACAGCTTTCGGTCCTCTTGCCACGTGAAGATGAGATTCAAGTCCTCGCCCTCAAGCAAGGGACGGTGGGCATTATGAAGACTGCGAGGAGCACGCTCGAAGCGGTTGTTGTAGGCGTCCATAAAGGCAGGGACGAAGGCATTCGCATCTTCCGCATTGCTGATACCATGAAGCCGCAGCTCCTTGACCAAACGGTCTTGCAGCGTCTTGTTCATGCGCTCTACACGACCTTTGGCCTGCGCTGTGTTCGCACAAATGATGTCTATGTTTAGTTCTCCCAATGCGCGACCATACTGCGTGACACCCTTTGCCGCACCTGTTGAACCTTCCTGGTTTACTCGGAAGATGCTGTGTTTGTCGCTATAGAAGGCCGCTGGCTTTCCATGCTTCCGTACGTAGCTTGCAGTCGCATCGAAGTAGTCGAAGGCCGATTCCACTTCCACAAAGCGCAGCTCCATCAGCCTTCCCGTGGCATCGTCGATGAACACCAACAGGGTGCATCTTTGTCCGCGGCCCTCGAACCATTCGTGATCGCTCCCATCTATCTGAACCAGCTCACCAAGACAGTCCCGCCGTCTTCGCGGCTGGTGGATGCGCGGCCCTCGTTGCGCCCGCGGCGTCCAGATCTCGGCGCCGATCATCCACTTGCGCAACGTCTCCCGGGATACACGAACGCCATGTAGCTCAGTAAGTTTCTCGTGAGCCAACGTCGGCCCGAAGTCCCTGTAGCGCTCACTGATGAGACCTACGGCGTACTCTTGCACCACCTCCGGCAACTGACGGTTGCTGGGGCGTCCGCGCTTTCGCGACACGAGAGCCCGAGGCCCTTGACGCCTCATGGACTGGCACAATCGGCGCACCTGGCGCTGACTAAGACCCAGAACCATGGCGGCTTCTGCTTGCGTCAGCCGCTTTTCCAACACTCGCTGGACGACCTGCATTCGGTCCATTTCCAGCGCGCTCATCGTGACAAGATCCCTGGCCATTGCGGCCCGAGGCTGCCAGGCAGCGGCGCCCAAAAGAGGACATTTCTAAGTTGCACAAAGCGGACATTTTCACTTTGCGTCTACAATTCTTGGGCGCGATTTCCGCTCATTGTAGAATTCAAGCACTGGCTCGATGCCGTTTCTCCGACGCTCCTGCCGTCCGAGCCACTCGCCGTGGCGAGCCGCTACTACAAGAACCACCACGACGCGCTCTTCCGCTTCGTGGACGACCCCCTCGTTCCCATCATCGCCACCTGCCGCGCCCAGGGGGTCGCGGCCCAGGCCTATCTCGCCTGGGCCTTCGAGCGCCTCGGCACCCACCGCGACGTCTTCGGACTCCCTCTCGACGCCCTCACCCCAGCCGCATTCAAGAAGACGCTCGGCTGAAGCCCACGCACGCCTTTCGGCCGCCGTCATCCCGGTGTCGCTCATGGGGCACTACGCATCGACCCGGCTGTCGATGAGCGTCGCCAGATCGTTCAGGTCTTGCTGGCGGGCTTACGAAACGTGGGTGGATACGGGAAAGCCCATGCGACGGCCCACCGCTAGCATTCGTTCGTCGAATGATGCCAATTCGATCACTTGCCCTTGATCGCGTAGGAAGGCGGCCGATGCGAGATGAAGCGCATCGAGCGTGCGCACCGGTTCAGGAAATGGCTCAAGCGCTCGCGCAAGCACGAGCGGAAGAAGCTCGATCAATGCCACGCGCGCCAGCAGCGCTCGAACGCTCTCGCCATGGGCCTTGGCCAGGCCGCGCGCGTTGATGCGCGTCCACAATTCGTACTCTAGAAGGCGACTTGAAACGAGGGTCTCTGACCACAGTGCCATGGACGCAAACCGGTCTTCGGCAAGCAGATGCGCGAGCGCCACCGAGGTGTCGAGATAGATCACCGGTCGTCTCGATCGCCGCGCAGCTCTTTAAGCAGCTCTGCAGCGCTGGCAACAGGCAGACGCGGTGGGGGCTGATGATCGCAGATGCTCGGCGGCCTCAGGCAGCCGGTGCGAACCAACTCGGCAAGCAGAGCGTCTGCCAGGATCGGGCTGCGCTCGAGCCGCGGAGGGCCGAGTTCGGCGACAATTCGGTCTCGATCCGTGACCAGCACGGATTCTCCACTGGCGGCAAGGCGCACATATTCGCTGAGCTTGTTTTTCAGCACTTTGACGCCCACAGACCGCATACTTAATAATGTAGCTACTTGTGGCTACTTTGTCAAAGCCGGAGAACTGGTTCGCTGGAATGACTTTCTGATTCCGGCCGCCGCTGTGTCCAATCCGAATGAAGCGACTCTTTCTTCTCTTCGAGACCAGCTTCCGAGCCATCGTCGCACGACACCCGGCAGCAAGGCTGAGGATGCAAGGCGGCTTACGTTAGTCGACAGAACAAGTTATGTCGGACTTTCTGACTCGACGCCTTGTCTCGTTTAAAACTTCCTGTGCGCCACGAGGATGCACGCAACCCTGTGGGAGGTACCCACCATGTGAAAGAACCGAGAACACATGAAGCCAGCGCTCCGGCGAAGAGTCGCGAGGCTCCTGTCGAAGCGAGCGTGAGGCGAGAGAGCGGGCCGAACACGTGTGAACCCGAAAGTAGCCCCGATATCGAAGACGGGGAGGAGGAGCCTCTAGGAATTGGGCGAAGTCAGCACGACATCCAGCGTGCTCGGTAGAAAGGTGGATGTCGCTCCCCCGGGGTATCAGGGACGGCAGGTTCTCAAAGGGAGAGTGCGGAACGTGGGAGATCTTTGACGAAGCGGGTAGCCACCGCAACAGACGGCACAAGGGAGACCGAGGCCGCGTGGTCGTCGAAGGAGTCGGCGAGGTTCGTAGCAGCGAGGAGAGCGGGTAATGCCGCAGGAGCGAAGGGACCTTGCGAACCGGTACGCGTATCGAAGCAGGAAAGGAAGGGTGATTGCCATGAAGCTAGCCACGCCTGAAAAGATTCGGAACTTGCAGAGAGCGCTGTGTCAACGTGCGAAGCGGTCGCCTGGGCAGAGGTCCGACGGGTGTACATTCCGAAGGCCAATGGCGGGGAGCGCCCCTTGGGAATCCCCAACATCATCGACCGAGTTGTGCAAACTGCAGCGAAGCTGGTTCTCGAACCCATCTACGAGGCCGACTTCGAGTCGGACTCGTATGGATTCCGGCCCAAGCGGAGCGCGCACGATGCACTCAAGGCGGTGGGCGAGAGCATCGCCGACGGGATGTACTGGGTGATTGATGCGGACATCGAGCGATACTTCGACTCGATACCGCACGATCGTCTGATGAAGGTGGTAGTCAAGACACCGCGTGGGCGCGTTGACGAATCCGGTCGAACCGCCGGATGCGGGAAATCCGCACGTCCGGTGGGATGAGGGGGCGCCAGCCAGCGGATAGACCTGCTGGCTGGGCCCTACTATACGCACGCCCTCGGCTAGGTCGATTAGGTCGCGCCAGCCGTCCACAAGCCCGGCAGCGAGGCGGAGGATGCGATTTATTGACCCGGTTTCGCCTCATTCCGTACAGGAAGAGGCATGTGTACAGTCCGCGTCTTGTTCTGCGCCACGATCACCGGCGCCGGTTCGTGTGCCCCTGGCGACAAGGACCTCGTTGCCGCGTCCCCTCCTTTGCAAGGGGATTCGGCAGGCGCGAAGTCGATACACGGGGCGGACGGCGCGGGCATAATTGGGTCGGCGTCGTCATGGCTGTTGCGCCCGTAGGTGTTGCCGGAGCCTCTTTCAGAGTCCAAGAAAATGTTTGCTGCGATTGTGTGGATTCACGCCTTTGTTCTGCCCGACTTTTCAAACCACGAGGGGGAAGTGGCGGCGGGAGTGACCGTCTCCGGCGAGCCCTGAGAGCGAGCCGCAGAGGAGCACGGCGATTCCGCCCGGCGCCTGATGTTGGGCCTCGAGCTCGGGTTCCTGGGTCAAAAGGGCATACTCCTACCCTATTGGGTCATGGTAGGCGCGCAAGGCTCGTCCACTCTCGAGCGGACTCGGGTCTACGGCGAAATGGGGGTGTATGTCATTGGCCTAGGTTTCCAGGGAACGGCCGACGAAGTGCGCCCGCACATGTTCATCGGTGTGCCCATTCCGCTTTGGCACGCGTCGAGTAGAAAGAGCATCCAGCTTCTCTACGCTACGCCGTTCGTGCGCGTTCCCATACTGGGTGGGCCCGCCGAGTTCGGCGTCGCCTTGAAATGCGTATTGCCGTGGGTTTGGCAGTTCGATTGATGCCGCGCCAAGGCAACCTTACCGGCCGGCGGAACCGGCACGGAGGGCAGGGCGTTCAGCCCCTCATCGTTCGCCTACAGCGCACTGGGCGCATTCGCGGACGAATCACGCAACGCGTCGTGTTCGGGTTGGTCGTGAGCGTTTGCAGCCGCTCTGCGGAAATCCGGCCTGCAAGCGGACCGAGCCGGGCGTCAGCGAGCTGACCCGCGACGAGCCCTCTACATCGACGTGGACGCGGAGCGTACGAGCGGCACGAGCGCGACCGACGACGAACTCGGGCACGCCGTCGCGAAGGCGGCGGACATCCTCGCGGGGTTCGAGGAGCGCGTGCCGTCAGCCTCGATCGGCGTGGGCCACCGCGGCAACGGTGCGAGCGCGAGTGGACGTGATGCTTGTTCGTCTTATGCCCGTCCCTATTCGGCGGCTATTTCGTCACTGAGAGCTGGCCTCGAGAAAAAGTCAGGAGTCGGGTTTGCGTTGCCAGCCATCAAACTCTATAGTTGTACAAGAACATTGTACAGATGAGGTCGGCCGCTATGCAGACGATAAACATCAGCGAATTCAGAGCCAACCTGTTGAAATATCTTGAAAAGGCTAATGCCGGCGAGCCCATCTCCGTTACCTCCAACGGGCGGCTCCTGGCCACTATCACCCCTCCTGTAAACCAAAGAGACCAAGCCAAGCAGAAACTTGTGGTTCTCGCAGCAACCGCCAAATTGAAAGACGTTGTCTCGCCCACCGGCAGTGACTGGGATGCCTCGGCATGATTCTGATGGATACCTGCGCAATACTCTGGGATGCGTTAGGAGACAGTCAGCTGACAGCCAAAGCTTCGCAAGCTATCCAAGAAGCCGACGATCGTAATGCACTGATAATCAGCGACATATCGATCTGGGAGATCGCAATGTTGGTCAAAAAAGGGCGAGTCGAGTTGCAGACCACCGCCGCAGATTTTGTAAATCTATTCCTGCAGTCTAGAAACGTGTCTGTAGTTCAGATAACACCTGACGTTGCCGATCTGTCAGTCAATTTTGGACCAGAAATCAGTGGTGATCCCGCGGACCGAATCATTGCGGCGACATCGATCATCCACAACGCCCGCCTTGTTACGGCTGACAAAAATCTGATAGGGAGCGGGTTGCTGGAGACTTTATGGTGAGCATGACGAGGCGTGCGCAAAGTCATTCCTCCGATGCTGCAGATTGAGGCGATTCGCGCTGGCAGGCTTTTGCCCTTTGCGACGCGTGCGCGGCAGCCCTTAGGGCTGTGACAACATTAGCAAGCCCGCAATGCTGTTCACTTAAGCACCGCCCCTTTGGATGGTGCGACCCAAGGGACTTGCACTCCCTTGGACATTGCCTGTCTTGTTGTGAGGCGTACGCGAACATTCGAAGGGCAGCGATGTCATCGTCCATCCGCGCACGAACTAACAATGGTCGGCCGCGTCGATCGAGCAGCTGATTCGCCTCGCCCGACGCGACTTCTCGCGGCACGGCTACGTCGACAGGTCGGTCGAACGAATCGCAGCAGAGGCGAACCTGACCAAAGGCGCGGCGTACTACCACTTCGGTAGCAAAGAGGGTCTCTTTGAGGCTGTTCTTCGCGGAGTACAACGAGATCTCGTGCGCCGACCAGAGCGTAGCTCCCTTGGACGCGGTGCGAGCGGGCTGCGAGGTGTTCCTCGAGCTGGCCACCGACGATGAGCTGCGACGGATCGTGTTGACCGACGGCCCGAGCGTACTTGGCTGGTCGAAGTGGCGTGCCATCGATGCCGAGTACGGCCTCGGTTCCTTGAAGCAGGGCCTCCTCGCATGTCGAGAGAATGGGGCGATCAACGCGGACGACGTGGATCTCGATGTGCTCGCGCACTGGCTCTCCGGCGCGTTGAACGAGGCGGTGTTCGTCATCGCCGACTCATCCAATCGATCACGGGCACTCGACGAGTCCAAGCGTGTGCTCTCGGTCCTCTGGTCAGGTCTTGCGAGCGAGCAGAGACCGCACCCACCGCCTTGACGGTCGGTCGAGTCAGGGCCACGTTCGCGAGGCGATAGAGGTGGCAGATCCGCCGCGTCGTTCTGGGGCGTGCCCCGTGAGGGCCATCTGGTACTTCTTCGCAGGTCTCGGGGCCGATCGAACTTTCCATAGTCGACGGCTGAGGGGCGGGGATCGGGTGCCGCTCCCCGGAATGGTGAGAAGAAACGTCATTGAGGCGCGAACTGCGCGAAGAAGCGCGGCTTTTCGTGTTGCACGAAATTCGGGGTCGGCAGGGCATACTGAGGGCTCAGCCAAGGCACACTGACGGTACGCCTAAGCATTTTGGTGCGGGCGGCCACGTGGCACCAGGGCCGGATATGGGCTCAATTTTCTTTAACGTTTCGCGGCCCGGTGTTCCACCAACACTCGTCTGCCCGCACGACGGCAGGCGATTGGTCACGAAAGGGCTTACGGAACATGAACGCGAAGTTAAGAGACGGGACCTCATGGTTGAGGATCGGGTTGGGGGCCGCGCTGCTCCTCGGCGCAGGGGTTCTGGGCTGCGGCACGGATGGAAGCGGAATTTCTGGCGATGCAGGCAACGGATCTGGAGGTTCTGCCGGTGGAGACGTGGACTTGCCCGGGACCGGTGGGCTCAACGACGACTTCGACGCGGGCGCTGGCGGTGCTCCGGTAGACGCCCCAGTCAGCACCGGTGGTGCAGGGGGGCAGCTAGGCGAAGGGGGAGAGGGTGGTTTGGCCGGCAGCGGTGGTGATTCGGGGGCGGGCGGCGTGGGCGGCGACACCGGCAGCGGCGGCACGCCCGGCACGGGTGGCGCGCTCGGCACGGGAGGCACGCCGGGAATGGGTGGTACACCGGGCATGGGTGGCACGCCGGGCATGGGTGGTACACCGGGCATGGGTGGCACGCCGGGCACGGGCGGTACACCGGGCGCGGGTGGCACACCGGGCATGGGTGGCACGCCGGGCACGGGCGGTACACCGGGCATGGGTGGTACACCGGGCATGGGTGGCACGCCGGGCACGGGCGGTACGCCGGGCGCGGGTGGCACCGCAGGCGCTGGAGGAAGCGGTGGGCAAACCCCTCCGCCCTGCGGGGGCCTCGACCAGGCCTGCTGCAACGAGGACCTCTGCACGGCCGAGGGTTCGTTCTGCAGTGCTGAAGACACTTGCGAAGCGTGTGGCGGGCCTGGCCAGCCTTGCTGCGACGACAAGACGTGCGGCGCGGGTGCTGCTTGCGTCGGTGGTGGCCGTGGCATTTGCCAAGCCTGCGGCGGCCCTGGACAGGTTTGCTGCCCTGGCAACAGCTGCCCCAATGGTGGCTGTTGCTCGAACAACAGCTGCGTAGCGGCGAATGCCACCTGCCCGGCCACGGGCGGCACGTGCTCCAACGGAAGCTGCGGCTCCTGCGGCGGGCAGGGCCAGGCCTGCTGCGCCGGACGCAGCTGCACGGCTTCGGGCCTGAGCTGCACAGGCGAGGGTACGATGGCGATGTGTTCGCCTTGCGGTGGCGCGGGTCAGGCTTGCTGCAACGGAAGCCAGTGCACGGCGGAGGGCACCGCCTGTCGGAGCGGCGGAAGCGGCGCTTCGAGCTGCGTGGCCTGTGGCGGTATGGGTCAACCCTGCTGCGGAGGAGCTTTCGCCTCGGGGTGCGGGGGAAAACGCCGTCTGCAGCGGCTTCGGCCAGAACGCTCAATGCGTGGCTTGTGGTGGCCAGGGCCAGCCTTGCTGCGCAGGAGACGTCCGGTGTGGTGGTACTCTGAGTTGCAGTGGAGTGGGCCTTGCAGCGACCTGTGAAGCCTGCGGAGGCATCGGCCAGCCTTGTTGCGCCTTCGGGCGATGCACAGCCACCGGCAGCTCTTGCGTGGGCCTGGGGACCCAGGCTGGAGGCACCTGTCAGGCCACCGGCGCGCCCTGAAGAGAGGCAAGGGGGAGACCCCGCGAGGTCGAGCACGGAGATCTCACCGTCTTTGTCTTCGCACAGACGGTGAGGCTCTGCACCCTCGAGGGCATAGGTGACCGTTTCGTCCTTCACCACGAAGGAGCGGATCTCGTTGCGCATGTCCCCCCATAGAAGTGGCGACCGCTGGTGAGGCTTTGGGACTTGAGCCACCGGCCACCTGCCCGAACCGCGTCTGGCTCTGAGCAGGTTTCGTGAAGCCGACGCTGGTGCGCTGCGTTGTTCTAAGGGATTGCGCCGCTTGACATGGTCATGAACTTGGTCAAGTATGTGACTATGGTGCGTGTAAACGTGCATGAAGCGAAGGCCAACTTGTCGCGGTACCTCGAAGCTGCGGCGTCGGGTGAGACGGTTTTGATCTGCAATCGCAATGTTCCTGTGGCCGAACTTCGCGCCATCGCACCCCGCCGGGTTGAGCCACGACCGATAGGCCTTGCCCGCGGCACCTTCGACGTTGCCGAATCGTTCTTCGACCCGCTACCAGCTGACATCGTCGATGCGTTCGAGGGAGCCGAGTGAAGCTTCTTCTCGACACGTGCACGTTTCTTTGGATCATCACGGACGCACGGCAGCTGACTCATCGGGTGCGCGAGGCGTTCGCGGACCCCGACAACGAGGTTTTCCTGAGTGCGGTCTCGGCGTGGGAGATCACGGTCAAGCAAGACCTGGGCAAGTTGCCTCTACCTCGAGCGGCTGCTGCGTTTGTGCCTGAGGAGCGCGCGCGACACGCGATTGTGCCCCTGCCACTATCGGAGACGGAAGCCCTCGCCGTGTCGAAACTGCCACAACTGCACCGCGATCCCTTCGACCGCATGCTCATTTGCCAGGCCGTTATGGGAGGCCTTACCTTGGTTACGCCGGACCCTCTGGTAACCCAGTACCCAATAGCAACGCTGTGGTGAGCACATCTTCGCTCGATATCACTTTGGGCCTCGGTGGGCACGCGGACGTGGCGTCAATGCCACCCGATTATGCCCAACCGAGCTGCGTGTCGAGTGACCCATCAGCGACACCGGGATGACGGCGGCCGAAAGGCGTGCGTGGGCTTCAGCCGAGCGTCTTCTTGAATGCGGCTGGGGTGAGGGCGTCGAGAGGGAGTCCGAAGACGTCGCGGTGGGTGCCGAGGCGCTCGAAGGCCCAGGCGAGATAGGCCTGGGCCGCGACCCCCTGGGCGCGGCAGGTGGCGATGATGCCGAGGAGGACGCAGGCTCGGTGAGCGCCCTCCGTGCTGCCGGCGAAGAGCATGTTGAGTCGCAGCTTGGCGACGTTCTGGAACTCGCGCTCGGTGGGCGAGTTGTCGATCGGAACGAGCGGGTCGTCCACGAAGCGGAAGAGCGCGTCGTGGTGGTTCTTGTAGTAGCGGATCGCCACGGCGAGTGGCTCGGACGGCAGGAGCGTCGGAGAAACGGCATCGAGCCAGCGCTTGAATTCTACAATGAGCGGACGGATGAAGGTTTTGCCGATGCTCGAGGAGCTGGTCGCCACGAAGGCCGAGCTTTCGGGCCCGTGCCTCCTCGCCATAAATCGCGCCCAAGAATGCGCCCCCTTCGACCGCGAGCACGGGCTGGGTTGCCTCGGCGTCTCGGAACTTCCGGCGTCCGTGAGCGTTGCATCTCGCCTCCAGCACGCGCCCCGAGGCGAATCCATCGTTGAAGCGATGCTCGGCATCTGCGGTGAGGGTTCCAGTGAAAGGCGCGAGCTTCTTGGCGACGGTCTCACCGCTCTTGTCAGCCTCGTCCTGGAAGACGGCGACTTGGTCGTTGCGATAGAGCTCGATGTAGCCGTTGTGGGCGGCGGGAAGCTTGGGAATGAGTACCTTCAATCCTGTGCCGTCCGTCGCCATCCATCTACTGCCGAGCGACCTGGGGCTTTTCGCCGTCGAGGGGCGGAAGCTGGAAGCTTCCGTCGACCGGATCGAGTCCGAGACCCCTGACGGCGCCGGCGAGCGCATCGAAGGACCCACGCATGTCGAGCGGCGCGACCGCGACGAACACGCGCACGGTCGCGGGGAAACTCAGCACGAGCGCAGTACCTCGATCACCTGGCGCAGCATCACCATCGATGCATCGTCGCCGAACTCAACCCGCCCCGCGGCGAGCTTGACCACGTAACGAGCAGTCCCAACGGTGCCGCGAGGTGGAGCGGGAACAAGCTCCACCAACGCCGGCCGGGGCACCTTCCCCTTGCCCCGCCGCTGTCCCCGACTTTGTGGCGTCCGCCGCTCCAGCGCCATCACCCAGGCCCGCAGCGAGCGCCCATCGATCCCACGGGCCCGCGCCCAGTCACCGATGCTCACCCGCGACAGCTTCGCGGCCGCCAGATACTCCTGTGCCTCATCTTCGTTCCGAATCTTCCGTCCTGCTGCCAAGTGCAACCTCCAAGCCGTGCAGGAGCCTGCCGGACCGGGCCACCGCCGTCATCCCGCCGTCGCTGATGGGTCACGTTGTGGCGCAATTGCACTTGGCCGTCTTTCCACAAGTGCACGCGCACGGTCTTTCCCGCAAGCTTGCTCGTTTCTGTCGTTGGTTCGACCAGATATGAGTTTCTCTGAAACTGCACCACCAGACTCTGCGACAGCTTTCGGTCCTCTTGCCACGTGAAGATGAGATTCAAGTCCTCGCCCTCAAGCAAGGGACGGTGGGCATTATGAAGACTGCGAGGAGCACGCTCGAAGCGGTTGTTGTAGGCGTCCATAAAGGCAGGGACGAAGGCATTCGCATCTTCCGCATTGCTGATACCATGAAGCCGCAGCTCCTTGATCAAACGGTCTTGCAGCGTCTTGTTCATGCGCTCTACACGACCTTTGGCCTGCGCTGTGTTCGCACAAATGATGTCTATGTTTAGTTCTCCCAATGCGCGACCATACTGCGTGACACCCTTTGCCGCACCGGTTGAACCTTCCTGGTTTACTCGGAAGATGCTGTGTTTGTCGCTATAGAAGGCCGCTGGCTTTCCATGCTTCCGTACGTAGCTTGCAGTCGCATCGAAGTAGTCGAAGGCCGATTCCACTTCCACAAAGCGCAGCTCCATCAGCCTTCCCGTGGCATCGTCGATGAACACCAACAGGGTGCATCTTTGTCCGCGGCCCTCGAACCATTCGTGATCGCTCCCATCTATCTGAACCAGCTCACCAAGACAGTCCCGCCGTCTTCGCGGCTGGTGGATGCGCGGCCCTCGTTGCGCCCGCGGCGTCCAGATCTCGGCGCCGATCATCCACTTGCGCAACGTCTCCCGGGATACACGAACGCCATGTAGCTCAGTAAGTTTCTCGTGAGCCAACGTCGGCCCGAAGTCCCTGTAGCGCTCACTGATGAGACCTACGGCGTACTCTTGCACCACCTCCGGCAACTGACGGTTGCTGGGGCGTCCGCGCTTTCGCGACACGAGAGCCCGAGGCCCTTGACGCCTCATGGACTGGCACAATCGGCGCACCTGGCGCTGACTAAGACTCAGAACCATGGCGGCTTCTGCTTGCGTCAGCCGCTTTTCCAACACTCGCTGGACGACCTGCATTCGGTCCATTTCCAGCGCGCTCATCGTGACAAGATCCCTGGCCATTGCGGCCCGAGGCTGCCAGGCAGCGGCGCCCAAAAGAGGACATTTCTAAGTTGCACAAAGCGGACATTTTCACTTTGCGTCTACAAATGTCAACGCAAAGTAGAAATGTCCGCTTTTCTGCAAGTTAGAAATGTCCTCCATGCGGCGCGTCAGGGGGTATTAGCGGAGGCGGGGTTTTGGCCACTTGTCCATAGATGCACGGCGGGCACGGCCCATGCCCAGGGCGGGTGGCGACGTGCAGCTGTGGGCAAGTGCAGGGCCAAAAGCATGCCGCAGCGGCTGGTGAGCTACTCCCGCCGCTACGGCTACGCGGCGCCGTTGGTGCCTCGGTCCAGGCAGTTTTGCGACGCCTCGCGGGCTGCGGCTCTGCGGGCGCGTGCGGCTTCGGTGTAGCGACGCTGCTTGGCTTTTTGTTCCCGGTCAAACTCTTGCAAATAGCTGGCGAAGGCTTCCGCTGCGCCAGGGTTAATGCCCGTGGGCGTTGGTCCCGCTGATTCAGCCTCCGCGCGTTGGGCACGCAATCGTTCCTTTGTGACCCATCAGCGACGGCGGGATGACGGCGGTGGCCCGGTCCGGCAGGCTCCTGCACGGCTTGGAGGTTGCACTTGGCAGCAGGACGGAAGATTCGGAACGAAGATGAGGCACAGGAGTATCTGGCGGCCGCGAAGCTGTCGCGGGTGAGCATCGGTGACTGGGCGCGGGCCCGTGGGATCGATGGGCGCTCGCTGCACGCCTGGGTGATGGCGCTGGAGCGGCGGACGCCGCAAAGTCGGGGACAGCGACGGGTGAAAGGGAAGATGGTCCGGCCGGCCTTGGTGGAGCTTGTTCCCGCTCCACCTCGCGGCACTGTTGGAACTGCTCGTTACGTGGTCAAGCTCGCCGCGGGGCGGGTTGAGTTCGGCGACGATGCATCGATGGTGCTGCTGCGCCAGGTGATCGAGGTACTGCGCTCGTGCTGAGTTTCCCCGCGACCGTGCGCGTGTTCGTCGCGGTCGCGCCGCTCGACATGCGTGGATCCTTCGATGCGCTCGCCGGCGCCGTCAGGGGTCTCGGGCTCGATCCGGTCGACGGCCATCTGTACCTCTTCTTCAACAAGCGCCGGCGGCTGGCGAAGGCGTTGTGGTTCGACGGCTCGGGTTGGTGCGTGCTCGCCAAGCGACTCGAAGCCGGAAGCTTCCAGCTTCCGCCCCTCGACGGCGAAAAGCCCCAGGTCGCAATCGATGGCTCCGCCTTCGCTTCGCTCCTGGCCGGGATCGACTTCACCGCCGCTCGGCGGGGCTGGTATCGGCGAAAAGTGTAATTAGGGGATCGACACGGATCGCAGATCATGATCTCTACTGATCTGTGGACGAGCTCGAAGGCCTGCAAAGGGAGAACGCGGAGATGCGAAAGCAAATCGCGCAGCTCCTGTTCGAGCTGGCGCGGCTCAATGATCGCGTCGCCGAGCTGCTCGCCATCGCGCAACGCAAGCAGCGAAAACCGACCCCGACAGTAGCGCCGTCCGCGCCCGCATCACCACCGGTCGTCGAGGGCGAGCATCGACGCGCCTTCGAGGAGCGTCCGAAAGCGCCCGACAAGCCTGCCGAGGAGCCAGCGCCGAAGAAGCCGAGGAAGCCCACGGGCCGCAAACCGCTGCCCAAGCACCTCGAGGCGGAGGAGCATGAGCTGCGGCCGAAGGAGTGCGGCGACTGCGGCAGCGCAGCGTTAGACTTGGTGGACGAGCTCATCGAGGAGAAGCTCCACGTCGTCAAAGAGCATCAGCGCCGCCGCGTGGTTCGCCGCTACACGTGCCGCTGTCGCGCGTGTGGGGAGCGCACCACGATGCGATCGCTGCCCGCTCCGTATGAGCGATCCAAGGTTACCTGTGAATGGCTCGCGTGGCTCGTCTACCAGAAGTTCTGGCTGCTGACGCCGCTCGACCGCATCCGTCGCGACCTCGCGGAGCGCAGCATTCCGCTCGCGATGAGCACGCTCGTGACGTTCATCGAGCGCGCCTCCGATTTGCTGGCGGGCGTCGATCGCCTTCATTGGAAGCAGCTGCTCGGCAGCAGATGGATGGCGACGGACGGCACAGGATTGAAGGTACTCATTCCCAAGCTTCCCGCCGCCCACAACGGCTACATCGAGCTCTATCGCAACGACCAAGTCGCCGTCTTCCAGTACGAGGCTGACAAGAGCGGTGAGACCGTCGCCAAGAAGCTTGCGCCTTTCACTGGAACCCTCACCGAAGATGCCGAGCATCGCTTCAACGATGTATTCGCCTCGGGGCGCGTGCTGGAGGCGGGATGCAACGCTCACGGACGCCGGAAGTTCCGAGACGCCGAGGCAACCCAGCCCGTGCTCGCGGTCGAAGGGGGCGCATTCTTGGGCGCGATTTATGGCGAGGAGGAACGGGCCCGAAAGCTCGGCCTTCGTGGCGACCAACTCCTCGAGCATCGGCAAACCTTCATCCGTCCGCTCATTGCAGAATTCAAGCGCTGGCTCGATGCCGTTTCTCCGACGCTCCTGCCGTCCGAGCCACTCGCCGTGGCGATCCGCTACTACAAGAACCACCACGACGCGCTCTTCCGTTTCGTGGACGACCCGCTCGTTCCGATCGACAACTCGCCCACCGAGCGCGAGTTCCAGAACGTCGCCAAGCTGCGACTCAACATGCTCTTCGCCGGCAGCACGGAGGGTGCTCACCGAGCCTGCGTCCTCCTCGGCATCATCGCCACCTGCCGCGCCCAGGGGGTCGCGGCCCAGGCCTACCTCGCCTGGGCCTTCGAGCGCCTCGGCACCCACCGCGACGTCTTCGGACTCCCTCTCGACGCCCTCACCCCAGCCGCATTCAAGAAGACCCTCGGCTGAAGCCCACGCACGCCTTTCGGCGGCCGTCATCCCGGTGTCGCTGATGGGTCACGTAGCACCAACTCCCTGCGCTGGCGGCGGAACCAATCTATGGCGACGTTCCTCGCGATAACAACCAGGAAGGGCGCATAGGGCCACATAGGGGCGGAAGCCGTCAAATGCCGCGCGGCAACCATCAGAGAAGGCCTTCGCGAAAACTTCCTGAACCAGGGGCCCATTCGAGTACGCCGTACTCGCGGTGTACCTTGTGCCCCGACACGAGCGACCATGCCGGTTGACCAGGGCTCCGCGGGCGTCGACTCGGAGAAGTCCGCAGGCCTGAGCCAATGGCCGCGCCGCGAGCAGCGCGCCCGCCGCGAGGGCCGGGCGCGCGTGAGGGCGCCAACTGGGAGGGCGGGAGGAGACAACTTCTTCCATGTCGAGCTTCTGCCCGAGGAGGTACGCAGGCGTTACACCGCCGGCTGCGTTTTTCTGCACTCGGAGCTGGAGCCGGCGGCCCCCGCCTTCTTCGAGGTGGCGTGTAAACTCGAGCCGTGCCGGGCGCGCGGGTGACAACGCCGTGCGCTGGCGTGGCCGGCGACCTTGCCTGTTAGCTGATTTGCTAAGCATGGAGCTGAATAAAATCAGCCTCTTTTTCCCGACGGCTTGATTAGCAAAGTTGCTAATCTGCAGCCTTGCCTACTTCCCTGGCATCTGTATCATGTCCCTGTGTTCAGTTCACACATTCCGGTTACGGAGCGGGATTTTTGGAATCGGAGCCACGAACTCGGCAAGCTGGGCCAGGCGGTGGACCGGCTGGAGCAGGGGCATCCTCATTGGATCGCCCTCATCGGATCGCGAAAAATCGGCAAAACCAGCCTGCTTCGGGAACTCGAGCGACGTCGCGCCGTTCACCACAAGACGATTTTCGCCGTGGCCGATACGTTCGAGGTCGCGCCCGACATCACTTCAATCTTCAAGGTCGTGGCGCTCCGCATTCTCGACAGGGTCATCTCTTCCGACCTGGGCGTTTCCCTCGAAAGCCTCTCCGCATCGCCTGACGAGCTGCGCCGTACCTTGCAGCACTCTGATCGCATCGCGTCGTTGCCAGCAGGCGTGCGCACGGCCGTTTACAGCTTGGCTGACGGCATGGATGAAACACCAGCGCTGCGCGCCTGCGTCGATCTGCCCGAACAACTCGCTCAAGCCTGGGATCAGTATGTGATCGTGGCTATAGACGAGTTTCAAGAACTCACGTCGAAACCACAAAGCAAGGGCGGCGACGTCATTCCCATGCTTCGTGCGCTTTGGCAACGTCATCGCCGCGTTGGCTACGTCATCTCAGGTTCGGAAAGGACGATGCTGCTCGACTTGGTGACCTCGAAGCGGTCGCCATTCTTTGGCCACTTCGACATCATGGATCTTGGACCATTCGACCGTGAAGACGCGATCGGTTTCTTGTGCGCGCCCCACCATGACCCCCCTTTGTCGCGAGACTTCGCCAAAAAGGTCCATGAAGTGTTGGGAGGCCACCCTTTTTATCTTCAACTCTTCGGGCAATCCTGGAGTCGGCCGGGCAAGGATGGGGATGCCGACCTGTTGAAGGACGTGCTTGGCGAACTGGTGTTCTCCAATACCGGGCGCCTGTCACTGCACTTTCTCAACGAACATGGGCGTTTGGTTGGCCGATCGGGTACGTTGGCCGCTGTTCTCGATGCGCTGGCAACGAGGCCACAGCGCCTCTTCGAGTTGGCCGCAACGATTCGTGCATCGAGTGCCGCAACCAAGACGTATGTTCAACGGCTTGGTGATGCCATCATCAAGCGGGCTGATCTCTACGCCTTGACCGATCCCGTCTTCGCATCGTGGCTGAGATGGCGTGGTCCTGGCGGCGCTGCGGTGCCAATGAAAGTGATTGGCGACGAGGCTGAAGCGAATGTGGCGGCCCACCTGGCCCGCCTGGGATTCGATCTCATTTATCAATCACGCGCGTCGAGGGGCGCCTTCGATCTACTCGCCATTCGAGGCGGCGTTCAGCTAGGGGTTCAGGTCAAACGGACGACCCTGCCACTGAGCCTGCCTTCAGCCGATTGGAAAAGAATGGAAGCGGAAGCTGCCCGCCTGGGGTGGCGCTGGGTGGTGGCTGTGGCAACACCTGATGAACAAGTGCGTTTTCTCGACCCGTCCCAGAGGCGCGGAGGGCGAATTCACGAAGCCGCTGCCATTGCCAACTTGCTACTTTGGCTCGATAGGTTTTCGCCGCAAGGTCCTCTGTGAGAGCGGCGGCGCGAAGGCGTGCGGATGTCGTCAAGCTGTGCCAATCAGGGGACGAGAGCATCTCGGCGGTCTGCGAGCGGCTCGACCTCACCGAGTCCGCAGTTCCGCGGTTGGCTTCGAAAAGCAGGGGACGAAGGCGTCGGGATGTACAAAGCGGACATTTTCACTTTGCGTCTACAGGTGCTTGTCATGCAGAACATCCTGTCACCGCTCTTCCCGTGAATCTTCCGGCACCTTACATCCCCTGATTCGGCGGGGTCTTGGTTTCCCGCAATCTCGGCCACCAGCGCCTCAGCGCTCTTGCAAATAAGGAGATTCGACGGGGATCCGCAAAGATCTCGCGGCTTCATCCAGGCGAACGTCGTAAGTCACGAAGGCGCTGACATCAGACAGGTACGTAAAGGCCGTTGCAAGGTGGATGGCGTCGAGGCTTCGCAGTACGTCCGGAGGCAGGTTCTCCGCGGTCGCAAGGATCCGATCGTCGATTTTGAGTAGGGCAACGGCCGCTAGAACGCCGCGCGCACGATCAAGATGGTCCGGCGCTGCTCGCTTAACAGCTCGAACAAGCTCAACACGCGCAAGCTGTGACGAGAAGAACGTCTCGCCCGCGCGCAACCTGATCCAAGTTTGCAGCGCCACGGTTTCTGCCTCGCGCACCACGAGCTTCACTAGGGCAGAGGTGTCGAGATAGATCACGATCGCTCTGCCTGGCGCGCTTGATCGAGCACTTCAGAAAGCGACGGGCCAGTGCCCGAGGGCGGAGGAAGTGGTGTTAACAGAGCATCCGTAGAGCTGGTTGCAGCGATGGCCCGCCCCTCACTGACGAGCCGGTCGATGATCGATTCGTTAGAGAGAACGGGGACGATACGAGCGATGGGGCGGCCGTACTCTCGGACTTCAAGCGATTCACCAGCTTTGACCCGCTCAAGCACCTTGGCTGTTTGCTGGTTCAGTTCGGTAACCGAGACTTTGGCCATCTCTTAAAAATAGTACTTTCTACTAGTTTGGTCAAGAAGTCTAAAGATCGAGGCAGGAAATCACATCGCCAGTGGATGTAGAGTAGGGCTCAGCCGGCGGATAGACCCGCTGGCTGGGCCCTACTCTACGTGCGCCTGCGCCAAGCCCTACGGCTTTGCCATCGTTTCGAGCCGGCGCAGCGCCTCGAGATCAACGAGATCTTTCGCTCGTCCCGCCGCGGCCTTGGACCGGATGAGATCGCTCAGGGACAGGATCCGGACCTGGGCTCCGTATAGATCGACCAGGTCCGCACGCAACGCGATGTCGCCATACCCGCCGAGGCCGGTGACTTCGCCCAGGAGGTCAATGTCACCAGCGGACGTTGTCAGCGTGAAGTTCAGGCCGTTGCGCAGCGTTTTTGTGTCCCAGTAGAACGGAAGCTCAGGTGGGGCTCCACGCAACTTTGGGTTAAGTGGCCCGAGCGCACGAACCAAGCGTTCAACGTTCTCAGGCGTGCGCGCGTAACAGACATCGAGGTCCAGCGTCGCCCGCACGTGCCCATGAGAAATCACCGCAAGACCTCCCACCACTACAAACTCCGCATGCTCCTCCGCGAGGCGACGAAAAAGCTCGGCGAAGTTGGTCATCATCGGTCGCCCGTGCGCTCTTTTGTCATCGCTGTGCGAATCTGCTCGCCGAGTTCCACCAGACAACGCATGGCTTCGACCCGTTCCGTCGGGGTCGCTGAACGCGCTTGCGCCAGTTGTGCGGCATCGATGCCGGGCGGAAGCTGGTCAAGGATCCGGTATTGCCACGGCTCTTCGACGGGAAACCACATGAACGAGAGTCTATGCGGTTTCGCGCGGTGCGCATTCGAATACGTGTCAGCGCGCCGAGCTCGCAACCGTTTTCGCGGCTCGAGCTTCGGCGGACTCCTGCCGCGATGAGTTCTCTGGTGAGATGCATCCCAGAACCTCCTGTACAGGACTCATTTGACGCGCCAGGACGCCAAGCCGTCACTCCGCCCGCGGCCTTTTGCTTGGGGCGTGATTGCCGAGACCTAAATGGACATCTCTTGAGAACCGCAGCCTCCTAATCGCGAGGTGGCTACAAACGTTCTCGCCTGACTCCCATGGCCGTCGCGGACGCCAACTCGCCCATGGCCCGCCCAGCACTGACGGGTTCGACTGAGAGCTTCACCGGCGACCCATGCCGAAAAAGTAGCATTATCGCTACCCCCAGAGTGACCATTCAGGGTTGGGGCTTGAGTCGCGCGTCCGAATATTGGAATCATCCCCTCATGACAGCGCCCACCGCCACCCGCCAAAGAAGCTCCGCAGGCATCGGCCAAGTCGCGGCGGTAACGTCCATGCTCGCATCTCCCAGCGTGTCGTCCCCGCTCGAAGCCCACTGCTGGACGGTGGCATGCCTCATGGGGCGATGGACACGCTCGAAGCTATCCGAGCGGCTACGCGCCACGAATCTGCGCGTACCGGTGAGGCCCGGCGCCGCTGGCAAGGGTACCTTGATATCCGCGGGAGCCTTGCTGCCCTTCGTGGAAAGTTGGGCATCGAAAGGTATGGTTCGCACGAGCGATGACGTTTCGTACGACGTCGACCCCGGGGCGGCCCATCATCATTTGTCCTCGAAGGCCACCCGGCCCTTGCTCGAGGAACTCGCGCACCACTTCCCCACCCGCACGACCAGGGTGGACCTGCCCTCGCACGGCCTTTCGGTACGGTACGCCCCCGAGGCGCGGCAGGACGCCGTGTTCAAATGTCGACTGGCCATGTATTTGGACCGCCTGGATGACGTTCATGACCTGTTCGCCGCTCAGGACAAGCACACGCCCCCAACGCGAGGCGAAGCGCCGTTCATCTGCGACGTGGTGCCCGTCAAAGCGCCGCCCGGGGCCGTGGCGTTGCTCCCCCCGACGATGCAGACGTTTTGGACCAAGCGCGTGCTCGAGCGTGCCTTTGCCGAACCTGACATGCCGCACCCCGATCTCTTGCGAGGCGTGCTGGCCAATGCCGCTCAGCCCGAGGACCTGCGGGCCAAGGCCGCCCTTTGGCTTGCGCTGGGTCCGGGAGACGAGACGGCCGACACCACGCTGGCAACGATGTCTTCGTCCGCGGCGCTGTGCGCGCGGGCCGTGTTCGCCCTGCGGGAAGGCCGCTGGGCCGACGCACGCCAGCGGGTTCACGAGGCCTTCGCGGCTTCGCGGGGGCCCAAGGACAAGCGTCAGGCCCGTCTCGAGGGCTTCGCCGCGCCCCTGCTGGGGGTGGTCCTGGCCACGGGGGATGCCAGCGCGCGTGCTCTTCTGGGAGTGCAGGCCGCCGCGCAGCGACGCCAGGATTACCGGGCCTTTTACACCCGTCTGCTCGAACGAGAGCGCGCCACCGACGGGCTGGTGGTCAGCATCGTGGCGGACCACCTGTACGGCCGGGACGAACCTGCGCTGTGGTTTCCGGCCATGCTCGCAGAGGCGCTCTGGCCGCTGTCTGCCCGGCATTCGCGTTCACGCGGCGTCAGCATCCAGGTGGCCGAGAGCGCCCGGGCCCTGTTTGTGGCCGCGGGCTTCAGGTACCTGGCCGATCAGCTGACCCACGTGTGCGCGGCCCTGGAGGAACGCACCGGCACGCAGACGCTGGCCACCTCTACCGCCAGTCTGCTGCAGCTGGCCTCGTCCGAGCCTGCATGGAAACGCGCCCTGGAAGCGCTCGAGACCGTTGCCGTGCCCGAGCCGTTGCCGCCCCCGAACGCGTCCGACGCCGATGCGAACACCCGACTCATCTTCTGTTTGAAGCCCAAGATCAACGGAAACCTCCGGCCCGTCAGCGCCGCGCTGGACGCACGCACATTGGGCGATGTGGTCAACCTGCACATCGAGCCGCAGGTACAAAAGCGCCGCGGCGAGGGGTGGGACGTCGGCCGCCCGATTCCGCTCAAGAAGCTGGTCTCCGGCGACCCGGGGGTACCGATCTTCAGGGCCGATAATGAACTCATCAAGGCCATCGAGGCCTCGCAGACCGGACGGGGAACGACGCACGAGTTCCGGCAGACGGCGGCCCTGTACCTGTCCGGTCACCCGCTTTTGTTCTGGAGCGAGTCGCCACAAGACGGGCCCGTGGCGGTGACCCACGGAAAACCAGCTGTCGAAGTTCACGAGACCGCCGACGGGCTCACGTTGCGGGTCGTTCCTGCACCCAACGCCACGAACATTGGCATCCTGGTGGAAAGCCGCAGCCTGATTCGCGTGATGTTCTTCGGCGCCGACGCGCGCGCCGCCTACGACGTGATTCGCACGCTGCCGCCCATTCCACCCGAGGGCAAGCCGGCGTTGATGAAAGCGGTGGCCCGCCTTGCGCCCCTGTTCACGATTCACTCGGATCTCGCGGTGACCGCCGATGCCGCAGTCACGGAGGTCAGCGCCGACCCACGCCCCGTGGTCACGTTGACCCAGAAGGGGCACAGCCTCACCGCGAAAGCGTTCGTGGCGCCGCTGGGGCCCAGCGGGCCGCAGGTCGTGCCGGGCACCGGTCTTGCCAACCTGGCGGCCGAGACGGCGCAAGGTCGCGTGCGCTGTCAGCGCGACCTTGGCCTCGAAGCCGAACGATACGCCGAGCTGATCGCCACTGTGCCCGAGCTCGAGGGCACGGCCAAGGGCGCATCCCCAAGCATCGACGATCTCTACACGTGCGTGCAGTTGGTCAGGCGCCTCATGCAACTGGCGGCGGAGGATCGGATTGGCTTGGTGTGGTCAGGGGACCAGCGCATCGAATGGGTCCGCGAGATTGACTTTGCCAATTTGAGGTTGCAGGTCGACGAGGTGGGCACGTGGCTGACCATCTCTGCAGACGCGAAGGTCGATGACGAGCTGGTGCTGCCCATGCTCCGCCTGCTCGAACGGCAGGTGCTGAGCACGCGAGTGATTGAACTTGCACCTGGCCGCTACGTCACGTTGACGACGGAACTGGCAGAGCACCTCGGTGCGCTAGAGGCCGCCGCGCAAAAGCAGGACGGAACCGAAAACACGCTGCGCCTGCCCCCCGTGGCGCTTTGGTTTGCCACGGGGTGGCTGTCCAAGCTGAAGGCCGCTCGCAGCGTGACGGCGAACGCGGCCGCCGCTCGCCACCTCGAACGGCTTGAGGTGGCTTACACGTCACAGCCCGAAGTCCCAAAGATCTTCGAGGCGCAGCTTCGTCCGTATCAGCAAGAGGGCTTTGCTTTCCTCAGCCGCGTGGCCGCTTTCGAGGGCGGAGCCATCCTGGCAGACGACATGGGGCTGGGCAAGACACTCATGACCCTGGCGCTGCTGGTGCAACGGGCGGCCCTGGGCCCGGCGCTGGTGGTGGCCCCGGTCAGCGTCAAACACAACTGGGTCGAGGAGGCCCGCCGTTTTGCCCCGACCTTGCGGGTCATCGTGCTGGATCGCCTGTCGGGCGACGATGCGCCCGATCTGCGCCAGCGCCTTGGCCCCTTCGACGTTCTGCTTTGCAGCTACGCAGGTATGGTCAATGCCCTCGATCGCATCGAGGTCATCGATTGGGCGACGCTGGTCATCGACGAGGCCCAGGCGGTCAAGAACCCGGGCACCCAGCGTGCGCAGGCGGCCCGCCGGCTTCTGGCGAAGACGCGGATCTGTCTGACCGGCACACCCATCGAGAACCACCTGGGCGATCTGTTCAGTCTCATGAACATCGCCAACCCGGGTCTACTGGGCGATGCAAAGGCCTTCGAGGACAGATTCGCCAAGCCCATCCAGCGAGACGACGATCGCGAGGCGCGCCGGAATCTACAAACGCTGATCGCCCCATTCATCCTGCGCCGGCGCAAGTCCGAGGTCCTGACCGAGCTTCCCCCCCGCACGGAGATCGTCCTCGAGGTCGAGCCCTCGGCCGCCGAGAGTGCCTTCACGGAGGCGCTTCGCCGGCGGGCGCTGACGAAGCTGGCAAGACTTGGCCCCGCGCGAGATCAGGCAATGAACATCCTGGCCGAGATCACCCGGCTGCGGCGGGCCGCGTGCCACCCCCGCCTCGTCACCCCGAATGCGGACATCGAATCGGCCAAGCTCGACACGTTGATGGATCTGGTCGCCGAGCTACGGGACAACCAGCACCGATGCCTGGTGTTCAGCCAGTTCGTAGATTTTCTCGCCCTGGTGAAAGCTCGCTTCGACGCGGCAGGGGTTTCGCACGAATACCTCGACGGCAGCACACCGGAGAAAGCTCGCATTCGGGCCGTGACGAACTTTCAGAAAGGCCAGGTGGATGCGTTCCTCATCAGCCTCAAAGCCGGCGGCTTTGGCTTGAATCTGACGGCGGCCGACTACGTCATTCACCTCGACCCGTGGTGGAATCCGGCGGTGGAAGATCAGGCAAGCGATCGCGCGCACCGCTGGGGCCAAACCCGCCCGGTCACGATCTATCGACTGGTCACGAAAGGCAGCATCGAAGAAAAGGTCCTGTCGCTTCACGCCCGCAAACGCGCGCTGGCCGAAGATCTACTTGCGGGAACGGACAAGCCCACGCACCTGGACGTCGAGGCGCTGCTGGCGCTTCTCGAGGACTGAATGCCGGGGCCGGGTGGTGCCGGACCAGGGATCCCTGGACTGTTGCACAGCGAGCCGCTGCCGATGATCCTGGCCATCGACACCATCGCTGCGGCCAGAGGCTGAGCCGGCGTACGACGACGTCCCCAAGAAGCAGGGTCGAAGCCTCTTCGATGTCGACCTAAACATTGGGCCGGGCGTTGCTCAGGGCGGCGGATAACGAACGCCGCCTTGCGAATCGACTCCAGGATGCGATCGGTGATGCGGTCGTTACTCATCCGATCACCGGGCGATTTTGTACCAGAGCCCTGAGCGAGGGGGGCTGCGCAGGGCCAAAGGAGGCGCCTAAAAGCTGATCCTCGTGTCGTGGTTCGCGACGTTCCGGGCGTGTTTGCGCGCCAATTCAGCGTATTTTCCCTTTGGTTGCTCGTGGCATGATGGCTGCACTCCTGCCCACTCGTCTTCATGTCCCACGCCAACTCTCTCCGCTCGCGCTCCCTTGGGATGACCTTGTCCGCGACGCTTTGTCTGGCGGGCTGCTCGCTCGTCTTCGTGGACAAGCCGCCCTCCCACCACCAGCAGATGCTCTCCTTCGACTGCACGTCCTCCCGCACGGCGCCCGCTATCGACGCCACGCTCGCGGGCCTCATGGCGGTGGGCATGCTGAGCAGCGCGCAACAAGAAGGAGCAGAAGGAGAAAAAGCTCGGGACGGCCTTGCCAGCGGGCTGCTCGCCGTGGGGCTGCTCGCCGGTTCGGCGATTTTCGGCGTGACGGCCACCGGCCAGTGCCGAGACGCAAAAGCCGAGCTTGCCGGTCGTGCGGCCCCCAACAATCTCTTGGGAACGTCTGCCACTGCTGCCGCGCAGGGCGCACCGGCCATGGCGTCCGCACCGGTTCCCCTGCCGCCGGGTGCGCCGCCTGCGGCGCCTTCGCCCCCGACCCCAGCGGCTGCTCCGGAAGCGACGGCCTCTGCTTCGCCGACGCCTGTGGCCCCCGAAGCTCCAGCCGCACAAGCCCCGATGCCCGTTCCTCCTGTCGCCAAGGCGCCGTCGCCTATGCCCCCGCCAGTGGTTCGCGCCGCCCCCTCACCTGCGCCCATCGCCAAGGCGGCGCCCGGGCCTGGCATGGTGTCCCTGGTGCTGACCGTCGGGGTGGCAAACCAGTGGAACGCGCCGGCGCCGGCCAGCGCCATCGGCGGCGTGCTGGGCGCTGGCCTGCAATTCGATTTCAAGGATGCCCTGGTGGGCGTTGGGGGCAGCTACGCGGCCACCGACGATGAAGCCTCCCGGTCCCTGGACCTGTCGCTTTTACTTCCCACGAACACCACGCCCTCGGCCTGGTGGCCGTGGGTGGGGATGACCGCGCAGTGGCTCGGCACGCGCTGGGGTGGCCCCCGCGCTTCGGGATTCGTGCTGGCGCCCACCGTGCGCCAGCCGCTGACCAGGCACGGCCCCTTCTGGCTGGCCTTCTCGTGGGGCTTTCACCTCTTCGAGCAGACCACCCACGATCGCCTCGTGCCGGGAACGCGCCGCTCAGGCCGGGCGCACGAGCCCCGGTTGACCCTGGGGGTGGCGTTTTGAATGGCGGTCCGGTGAAGGACTGGCGCATGCGCGAGTTCTTCGCGCCTCTGCCGTTGGCGGCCGTTGCTCTCATGGGTTTGAACGATCGCTACCTCAAGCCGGCCTTCAGCAACTGGGTGACGGGAAAGCTTTCGGATGTGGCCGTGCTCTTTTTTCTTCCGCTGTTGATCTCGGCGCTGCTGGGCGGTTTCGGCGTGGTCCGTGTGGGGTGGCGTCTGGGCGTGGGCGCGGTGGCGACCGCGGCGTCGTTTGCGGCGGTCGAATTGACGGACACGGCCGGCGCGATTTACTGCGGCCTCGTTCGTCCCTTGTCGCGCGCGCTGGGCGCAGGGGGCGGCTGCGTGTTGTACCGCGACCCTTCCGACTTGCTGGCCCTCTTGCTCGTGCCGCTCGCGGTGGCCTTTGGCTGGCACCGCCTGAGGACGCCCGAAGAAGCGGGCTCACGCGCGCGACTCGCTGTCATGAAACCTTCAAACTCCGAGGAGGGCCGCTGATGAAACACACGAACGCAGACCATGCCGCGGGCGCAGAAAAAGTGTCGCCGCCTATGCGGCTCGGGCAGTGGCTGAGGGCCGGAGCCGTTCTGGGAACGTTCTGGCTGCTGTTGGCCGAAAGTCCTCCGCCCATTTGCGGCGACGGCCTCGGGCCCCAGACCTTCTTCGTGACGGGCGATTGTGGGCCCTCGGGCTTGGTGGTGTTGTCGGTCGACCAGAACGACCGCTTGACCATAGACAACGCGTCCAGACTCGGCTTCTTCGACGAAGAGCCAAGCGGTTGGCTCAGCAACAGCAACTGCCCCCCCAGCATGGCCGAGGCCACCCTGGAGCTGTGGGGAGAGGCGCGAGGCCATCTCGCGTCGCCCGTCGCCGACGCGGGCACCGATGCGCGGCTCAGCCCTGAGGAGGCAGCGTCCGATGCCAGTGCTGGCATGGATGCGGGCGCGTCCCTGCCTTCCCTCACGCGCTACCGCCAACGATGCAGTGTCCGCCCCGAGGGCGGAGCTCTCGTTGCCAGCTGCACGCCCGAAGGCGCTGGCCGCACCTGCCGGTCGACGCTGAAGCCATGGGCGGGGCAACCATGACTGCGGGCTCACGAAGCCGAGCCTTGGGAGCGCTGTTTTCTTTGGCGTTCCTCTTTCCGGCGTCCTGCCTGTGGGATGATGACGGGTTGGTGCCCGAAACGCTGCGCCTGACGGGCACCTGCGCTGCAGGTGAAACGCGCATCGTGCTCACCCAGGATGAGCGAAGCCTTTCCCTTGCGCCCGACCGCGCCACGCGCTTGCCCCTGTCGGGCGCCCTTACTCCCGACGGCAGCTTTCGACAGGGAGACTTCACGCTGGCAGGGGAGGTTTGTTTGGACGAAGCGGCCCCAACGATCTCGTGCGACGAAAGGCGCCGCAGGTTCGTGGCCTGCATCGCGGAGCGCCTCGACTGGCAGCTGCGCCTGCGTTGCTACGACGGCGACGCCGCGCCGGTGTGTGAAGGGCTGCTGGACGAGTTGTGATCCGCGCCGCGCAGAGGGCGGCCGTCGTCAACGAGTTCACGGCGGCGGTGGCTCCCCTAGAGACGATAGACAAGGTCCTCACGACCGGCGTGCGTTTGCGCCCCGTGGTGACCGGGACCTGGGGTACATCCCGCCCTGGGCTTGACCCGATTTCGTGGACAGTTGGGTTAAGCGGATCGCTTCTGCAAAGAATGTAGTAGCTCGAACTCGACAGGCGTCCGGTCGTGATGGACGAATGAAGCCGACGATAATTGTAGGTCTCGATGAATTCTTTTGCCGACAGGGTGCCTACGGATGCCGTCTCGATCCAGTCCGCGTTATGCATCTCCCGTTTCAAAGAGGCGAAGAAGCTTTCTGCGACGGCGTTCGGAACGCCATGCTCCAGCCTGCAGCAAGATGCGTTCCGTCGCGTAAATACTTGGTTTTGCGATCTAGGCAGGAGAATCCGCCTCAGATTCCTGAAGGTCCGACAAGTCGTCGCGCCCATTGCATCAGTATGCCTATCATGATATGCATATACATATGAGGACCACGGTGGACATTCCCGATGCCCTGCTGGAGCGAGCACGCCCGCTTCTGGCCGCTCGTCAGATGACGCTGAAGGCTCTTGTGGTCGACGCCCTCGAGCGCCTCGTGGGCACAGAAGCGCCCTCTTTCAAATTAAGGGATGCCGCCGTCGGGTACGCTCGTGGTGCTGACAACGAAGTGTCGAACGATGAAGTCAATCGCGCGGTTGATGAGTTGAACGAGCGGGCGCGATGATCGCCGTCGATACAAACATTCTTGTCCATGCACATCGCCGCGACGCCGCCTTTCACAGACGCGCGACAGTGGTCGTGCGGGAGTTGGCAGAAAGTCCCGCGCCATGGGCCATCTGCTTTCACAATCTAATCGAGTTTTACGGCGTTGCTACGCATGCTCGCCTTTGGTCACAGCCATCCTCGCCACATCAAGCATTGGAGCAAATCGCAGCGTGGCGCGAGTCGATGAGCCTGAGGATTTTGGGTGACGAGGCGACCGCGCTGACCGGCTTAAGCGAGCTTTTGGTGCGCGCGCACATTCAGGGTGCGAAAGTTCACGACGCCCGCATCGCCAACTGTTGCCTTGCCCACGGGGTTAGGTTGTTGCTTTCGGCTGACCGCGACTTCAGCAGCTTTCCGGCGCTGAAGACAAAAAATCCCCTCGTTGACGCGAAATAGAACGCACTTAACCAGCTTGGGCACTAAGGAAGAGACGAGGGAGCGAAAAGGTGCCCGCGTCGAGCCTCTTGTGGACCGTCGTGAAGCCACCGCGTGTCCATAGTAGAAGCTTCACGTGGTTGCGTCGGCGGTTTAGAAACACGAACACATGGCCGCTGAGCGGATCGAGCTTCAGGGCCGCCCGCACTTCATTCGACAGGCCTCCGAATGACTTGCGCAGGTTCACGGCAGCGGTGGCGAAGTGGATGTGAACCGCGCGCGGCAACAGAATCAAGGCGCCACCCTCCTGATCTCCGCCAGGAGCTCTGCGATCCACGCCGGCGACACCTGCCCGGTCTCTACGATGTCGATGCGAACCCCGCGCGGAAGACGAACCGTGACTGACGTGGAAGGCGTCGTCGAGACCACTGTCGTCGGAATGAGCGTCAACGCCGACGTTCTCGGCGACCCGTCATCAAGCGCACGCTGTTCTTCAGCGCCGATCTCGAGGCGCTTGCGCCACCACAGCAGCCGCTGGGCATCAATGCCGATTGAGCGTGCGAATGCGCTCGCATACAGACCGGCTCGTCTCCAGGCCTTCAGCACGCGTCGAGCGTCCTCTTCTCGCCAACGTCGCCGGCTGGGAACAGCCGAGTCCGCGGCACTTTGCAAAATTCTCTTCTGTTTGGGCATGATCGCGGGAGCCTCCCGTGATTCCCCCGCGTGCGCGAGACATCAACCGGGGGCGGAACGGCGGACGGACACACATCCACGCCGGGAAGGTCATCCGGGTGCGGCGAAGCATCTATCGGGTGGTTCATTTCCCTGCAGGCGAGCATGAGGAGCTCGTCGCCGCCTGGCTGTGGGCCGAGCTGGCCGGTGTCGTCTCGCACTAAAGCGCGCTCGCGCTTCACGGATTGTCGGATGCACTCCCTGCAAGCATCCATCTCACGCTGCAGGTTGCATGGCGACGGCGCCGTTTCCCGGTCCCCAACGACATCGTGCTGCGCCATGCCGACGTGCCTGCCGAGGACCGCACCTGGTTTGGCGCTGCCCCTGCGACCAACGCGCGACGCTCGCTGAACGACTGCGCCAAGGTTGGGCTCTCGCCAGATCTCCTGCGACAGGCCGCTCAGCAGGCGACACCGAGGACTGGTCACCAAGAGTGAGCTTGCTCTCGACGTTTCAGGACGCCAGGCGACGCGACTCGGTGGCTTCATGACCCTCGGTTGGTGCCCATCGTCGCCTGCATGCCCTCTGAGCAGCCTGCGCAGCGCTGGGCGAACCCGGCGGCCTCTGACGGCGTTCCTTGACCGTTTGGCGACGAGGTATGCCCTGAGCTCGAGCCTGATTTCAAATCGGCCGCGTTGGGCTGCCTCGTGGCCGGGGAATGGCCAGGAGATCGGCTGGAGGTTCATACCCCGGAAGGCAGCTTCGACGTGACGATGGCCTCATCGTTGCGTGGGCACGCGACGGGGTTTCGGACGAGCATCGTATCTTTTGCCGTCCCCTGTAGCGCGATTACCCTCGGCCCTGCAAGCCCTTGGGACTTCGACGAAGAAGACGGAGGCTCTGAGAAGTTCGAGGCCGAAGACACGTTCGAGAAGGAGGGTGACAGATTGAGGGTGTATCGGGAAACCGACTCCTGGGTCGAGGTGGGGGAAAGTTTTCGGATGAGCGGGTTTGCCTTTCGCGGTTGGGTCGCCCGCGAGTCGGTCATTGTCACGGCCAGGCGTGGGTGAGCCAAGCTGACGTCACGACGGTGCGCATCCCGAAGGCGAATGGTGGGGAACCGCCTTTGGGCATCCCCACCATCATCGAAGCAGACGTTCCGGTCGCTTCCGCAGCTCGTCAGCGAGGTCAATAGCTACCTTCGTGGGGCTCGGATCTACTTAATGCTGGCACCATGGTGGTCAAGACGATGTTTCCGTATAATCCCGCCCTTCATGCCTGCCCCTGGCGCCCCACGCCTCGACCACGACACGCTGGAATTGCTGCGCCAGCAGCACCCGGCGTGGCGCCTTTTGCGGGCCGAACACGCGCCGTTTGCGGTCAGCTTCCTTTACCGCACGTTCGTGACGCCCAACGTGCGCACCGTGTCCCAGCCCGAGCTGGTCTCGTGCCTTGACGATCACATTTACGACCTGCGCGCCACGCTAGGGCCCGACGCCTACCCGCGCCGCGCGCTCGAGTACCTGGACGCCTGGGCGGGTGACGGCGGTGGGTGGCTGCGCAAGTACTACCCGCCCCAGGCCGACGAGGCGCACTACGATCTGACCCCCGCGGCCGAGCGGGCCATCGATTTCCTGTTGTCGCTGCAGCAGCCCGCGTTCGTGGCCACCGAGTCGCGGCTGTTGACCGTGTTCGAGCTGCTACGACAAATCGCCGCCGGTGTCGAGGTGGATCGGACCCTGCGCATCGCCGAGCTCGAACGCCGCCGTGACGAACTGGACAGCCAGATTCGTCGGGTGAAGGCCGGCGATATCGACATCATGGACGACACGCAGGTGCGCGATCGCTTTTTGCAGTTGACCGAGACCGCGCGCGGCCTGCTGGGTGACTTTCGCCAGGTCGAGGAGAACTTTCGCGCGCTCGATCGCGGTGTACGCGAGCGCATTGCTCTGTGGGAGGGCGGCAAGGGCAAGCTGCTCGACGAGGTGTTCGGCGACCGAGACGCCATCAGCGATTCGGATCAAGGGCGCAGCTTCAGGGCGTTCTGGGATTTCCTGATGTCGCCCGCCCGGCAGGAGGAGCTTTCTGCGCTGCTCGAGCGCGTGATGGCGCTACCCGCCGTCCGCACGCTGGCGCCTGATCCGAGGCTTGTGCGTGTTCACTACGACTGGCTCGAAGCGGGCGAGGTGGCGCAACGGACGATCGCCCGGCTTTCCGAGCAACTCCGTAGGTTCCTTGACGATCAAAGCTTCGTCGAAAACCGCCGGATCCTGCAAATCATTCGCCAGATCGAACAACACGCCCTGGCCGTGCGGGCTGCGCCTCCCGAAGGCGTCCTTGTTGAGGTCGATGACACCGCCCCCACGGTCGAACTGCCCATGGATCGGCCGCTGTTCGCCCCGCCGTTCAAGGCCACGCTGGCGTCGGACGGCATTCGAGAGGCGGACGTGCATGTGGGCGCCGATGCCCTGTTCGAGCAGTCGTTCGTCGACCGAGCTCGGCTGGCGGCCATCGTGCGCAGGGCGCTGCAGACGCAAACTCAGATCTCGCTTGCCGATCTCATCGCCGACAACCCGCTGTCCGAGGGGCTGGCCGAGCTGGTGGCGTACCTGGGGCTTGCGTCCGAGGGCGGCGACAACGTAATCGATGACGACGTTCACCAGACCATCGTGTGGACGGATGCCACGGGCATCTGCCGGCAGGCCACCGTCCCCCTGGTGGTGTTCCAGCGAGGTGTCACATGAACCGCGCGGCCATGACCCTGTCGCACGTGCTCGTGGCGCTGCTCAAGGGGGTTCTGGATCGCCATCACGATCCCGTCCTGTGGCAGGTGCTGTTGGAGCGCCAGGCCGACGTGCGGGAGCACCTAGGTATGCTGGGGCTCGAGGTGGTGCTGGACGACGCCGAGGGGTCTGCCTACGTCCGCCAGCGGACGCCCACCGAGGACGAGGCGCCGTTGCCTCGGCTGGTGGCGCGACGGCCGCTCAGTTACCCGGTCAGCCTGCTGCTGGCGCTGCTGCGCAAAAAGCTAGTGGAACTCGACGCGGAAAGCGGAGAGCGGCGGCTCATCGTGGGGCGCGACACTCTGGTGGACATGTTGAGGGTGTTCCTGCCCTCGTCGGCGAACGAGGCGCGGTTCGTGGACCGTGTGGACGCCCACATCAACAAGATCATCGAGCTTGGGTTCCTGCGTCGGTTATCCGGGCAGTCAGGGCAGGAGAACCAGTTCGAGGTCCAGCGCATAGTGAAGGCGTACGTCGATGCCCAGTGGCTGGGCGAGCTCGAACAGCGCCTGGCCGATTACCGCACCCACGCCCAAAGTCTGGACGAAGAAGGCAGATCGACATGAGTGACGGCGTGCAACGGCTCTTCGACCTGGCGCCCCCGGTGCAGCGGGCGGGGTTTCGATTACACCGGCTCGAGGTGCTGAACTGGGGAACGTTCCATCAGCACGTGTGGTCGCTGGCGCTCGGGGGTGACAATGCACTTTTGACGGGTGACATAGGTTCGGGTAAGTCGACCCTGGTCGACGCCCTGACGACGCTGCTGGTGCCCCCCCAGAAGCTTGCCTACAACAAGGCGGCTGGGGCCGAGGCGCGGGAGCGAAGCCTCAAGTCGTACGTGCTTGGCCATTACAAGTCCGAACGGTCCGAAACGGGGGCCGGCGCGCGCCCGGTGGGGCTGCGGGACCAGAACGGGTATTCGGTGGTGCTGGCGCAGTTCTGCAACGAGGGGTACGAGCAAACCGTCACGTTGGCGCAGGTCTTCTGGATGAAGGACGCAGATGGACCGCCGGCGCGGCTGTTCGTGCTGGGCGATCGGAAGCTGGGCATCAAGGAGCATTTTGCGGGTTTCGGTGCGGACATCGCGAACCTGCGCAAGCGCCTGCGCCAGGCCGAGGGCATCGACCTGTGGGATTCGTTTCCCCCGTATTCTTCTGCGTTCAGACGCCGGTTCGGCATCGATAGCGATCAGGCGCTGGAGCTGTTCCACCAGACGGTGTCGATGAAGTCGGTCGGGAACCTGACGGACTTTGTCCGGCAACACATGCTGGACGAATTCCCCGTCGAGGAGCGCATCCAAAAGCTGTGCGCGCACTTCCAGGATCTGAACCAGGCGCACGAAGCCGTGCTGCGCGCCAAGGCGCAGGTCGAACGTCTGACGCCGCTCGTGGCCGACTGCGAGCGGCACCGGACGATTGAACGGGAGGTCGAGGCGCTGGGCCTGTGTCGGACGGCGCTTGGACCCTGGTTTGCGGGGCTAAAGCTGGAACTGCTCGCGACGCGCATCGGGAATCTCACCCAGGAGCAGGTGCGGCTCGAGGCGGTGTCCCAAACGGTGCAGGACAGCCTGCGCGCGCGTCGGGCCGAGCGCGACGAGCTGAAGACGGCGATCGCGCAGAACGGCGGCGACCGGCTGGAGCGCATTCGTCTGGAAATAGAGCGCAAGCAGGGGGAACGGGACGAGCGGCGCGCGCGCTCGCAGCGCTACGACCAGGTGGCCGCCCGTTTGGGTTTGCCCTCGGGATCCGATGAGTCGTTGTTCGCCAGCAATCAGCGCGAGGCGGGACAAAGACGGGAGGCAGCGCTGACGGCCCAGGCGCAAGCGCAGAACGCCCGCACCGACGCCGAGGTGGAGTTTCGCGCCCGCAAGCTGGATCACGACGAGATCGTCCGCGAGCTCGAGTCGCTACGCAGCCGCAAGAGCAACCTGCCGCGCCACATGCTGGAGTTGCGCGCCAGCCTGTGTCAGGCGCTGGGCGGCGTCGCCGAAGGCGATCTGCCGTTCGCCGGTGAGCTGCTGCAGGTCCGGGACGACAGCCGTGACTGGGAAGGCGCCATCGAGCGCGTTCTGCACAACTTTGCTTTGTCGCTGCTGGTCGCTGACGCGCTTTACGAAGGGGTGGCCACGTGGGTCGAACGGACGCACCTCGGGGGCCGCCTCGTCTATTACCGCGTGCGACAATCCCGCGGGGGTGGGGCGCCGGGCCGGGCCGAACCGGGGTCGCTGGTGCGCAAGTTGGCCATCAAGCCCGATTCCGACGTGTACCCCTGGCTGGAAGCCATTATCATGCAGCGGTTCGACTATGTCTGCTGCGACACACTGGAGCAGTTTCGCCGGGAGCCGACGGCGCTCACCCGCGCGGGGCAGGTCAAGGGCAAGGGCGAGCGCCACGAAAAGGACGACCGCCATCGCATCGACGATCGCACCCGGTACGTGCTCGGCTGGTCGAACGAGAGCAAGATTGCGGCGCTCGAGTTGCGCGCCCACAGCCTGCAGGTGCAGCTGCAGGACTGCGCCGCCCGGATCGCAAAGGCGCAGGACCAGATCGACAGCCTGACCCAGACCGCGGCCGATACCCAGGAGTTGCTGGCCTACCGGAGCTTCCGCGAGCTCGACTTTCGGCCTCTGGTCATCGAGATCGAGACCCTGAACGCTGAACGGGTGAGGCTGGAGCAGGAATCGGACGTTCTGCGGGCGCTCGAGGAGCGTCTGCGGATGGTGGACGAAGCCATTGCCGGCGCCGAGGTCGAGCAGAAAGACACAGGCGAGCAACTGGCCCGGGCAGGGCTGAAGCTGGATCAGGCCCGGGGCCTGCAGCAGGAGTGTCACGACGTTTTCGCGGCTGGCGACGACGAGCTGCGTGCCTGCTTCTCACGCTTGCAGGACATGCGGGACGAGGCGCTTGGCCCCCATACCTTGAGCGTGGAGTCGTGCGACAACCGCGAAAAGGAGATGCGCGAGTGGTTGCAAAGGCGCATCGACAACGAACGTCTGAAGCTGTCGCGCCTGGCCGAGAAGATCGTGAACGCGATGGCCGCCTACCGCAAGGACTACCCGGTCGAGACCCAGGAGGTCGACGCGTCGGTGGCGGCGGCGGGCGAGTTCGCGGCCATGCTCGAGCGCCTACGCACCGATGACCTGCCCCGGTTCGAGGCGAAGTTCAAGGAGCTGCTGAACGAAAACGCCATCCGCGAGGTGGCAGGGTTTCAGTCGCAGCTGTATCGCGAAGAGCAGACCATCAAGGAACGCATCGCCATCATCAACCGGTCACTGCGCGAGATCGACTACAATCCGGGCCGGTACATCGAGCTCGAGACCACGGCGGCGGCCGACGGCGAGGTGCGCGACTTTCGCCAGGATCTGCGCGCGTGCACGGAGAATACGCTCAGTGGTCCTGCGGAGGGCGAGTATTCCGAGCAAAAGTTCGAGCAAGTCAGGCGCCTCATCCAGAGGTTTTCGGGGCGCCCGGGTCTCGAGGATTTGGATCGGCGCTGGACGCGCAAGGTGACCGACGTGCGGAACTGGTTTGCCTTCGCGGCGTCGGAAAAGTGGCGGGAAGATGATAGCCCCCACGAGCATTACACGGACTCGGGTGGCAAGTCCGGGGGCCAGAAGGAAAAACTGGCCTACACGGTGCTGGCCGCCAGCCTGGCTTACCAGTTTGGCCTGGAGCTCGGCGGCAAGGATCGCTCGCGCTCGTTTCGGTTCGTGGTCATCGACGAGGCGTTCGGGCGGGGCTCGGACGATTCGGCCCGGTACGGCCTGGAGCTGTTCGGCAAGCTGCGGCTGCAGCTGTTGATCGTGACGCCGCTGCAAAAGATTCACGTCATCGAGCCGCACGTGGCCGCCGTGGGCTACGTGCACAACGACGACGGCCGCCGATCGGTGCTTCGCAACATGACCATCGAGGAGTACAGGGCCGAACGAGCGGCCAGGCTTTCTTCGGGGACGTCATGAGTTGGACGACGCCGGCGGACATCCGGGCCGCGCTCGAACGGCGCTGGAACCGGGGGGACCTGCTGTGTCCACCCGAAGGCGCGCCGCTGTTTCCGCTGCCGATGCGCCTGTCACGCCCGAACTCGAGCGAGCTGGCGTCGCGGTTCGACGAAGTTCGTCAGTGGATTCGCGCGCTGGATGAGGGCAGCAAGGCGCGCGTGGGGGCGGGCTACGAGATCGTCTGGAGCGAGGTGAACCACCGGCAGCTGGGGCCCAACCGTCTGCCCACCGGCCTCGAGGTGCCCACGCGCGATGACGCCCTGTCTCTGATCGGCAAGCGGCGTGCGGCGGCGCGCTTCGGGCAGCTACGCGACGAAACCCGGGGGAGCGCCCCCGCGCTTTTGGATTGGGTGGACAAACACCCGCTGAGCGTGTTGGAGCACGCCGAGGACTGGGCGCGCATCCTGGCTGCGGTCACCTGGTTCTCGGAACATCCGCGCCCGGGGATCTATCTGCGCCAGGTCGACATTCCGGGCGTGGATAGCAAGTTCATCGAGGCAAAACGCCTGCTGCTGTCGCAGTTGTTGGACCAGGTTCTTCCGGCCGAGGCGGTGGACCGGCAACGGTCGCCCACGCGACAGTTCGAGCTGCGTTACGGCCTGTTGAGCAAGCCGGCGCTGGTGCGGTTCCGGATCCTGGACCCCGACCTCGCCGTTGGCGGGCTCATGGACCTTTCCGTGCCGGCCGACGACTTTGCGCGTCTCGAGCTTGCCGTTCGGACGGTGTTCATCACGGAGAACGAGATCAACGGCCTGGCCTTTCCTCCTGTCCCCCGCAGCATGGTGGTGTTCGGGTTGGGGTATGGCCTCGATCGCCTGACGGCGTGCGACTGGCTTCGTGACCGGTCGATCGTCTACTGGGGCGACATCGACACGCACGGATTCGCGATGCTCGATCGGCTGCGTGCCGCGTTTCCCGCAGCGCGGTCTATGCTCATGGATCGAAAGACGCTGATGGCCCATCGCACGTCCTGGGTGGAGGAACCCGACCCACACCGACTGCCAGTCGACCGGCTAACGCCAGAGGAGCGGGCGCTGTTCGAGAGCCTGCGCGCAGGGGAACTGGGCGAACGGGTTCGACTGGAACAGGAGTGCGTGCGGTACGAATGGCTAATGGACGCGTTGGAGCCGCTTGGGGGGAACACGGACCGCATCAGATTTCAAAGCGACCTTCGATGAACTGGCTGCGGCTCGCACATCTTCGCCCTGCCAATGTGTGTATTGTGGGCGTGAGCGCGCAGTCACTTCGGCATTGCACACTGAGGAATTCAGCAACGCATGCGAATCGAAGCGAAGGCGTCATATCTACGGTCTTGGCACGACGCTTATCGATTGACGAGATCCTCCCATTCGCTTTCGTCGAGCGAGCAACTTGCGAGGTCTTGCACAGTGGGTGCCCCACAAGAGGCGCTTCCACTAGCACCTTTGCAGAAAGGGTTGTTGAGCGGAAAGTAGCCAGACTCAACGCAGATGCCAGCCATCACGTTGCCCGCCTTGCCGACATCAAGTATCTCCCGAGCCAAGCGTCGCTGGTCTTCACAATAGGCTTTTGATCCACCCCGATCCTTGCAGTCAATCATGATGTTCTCGAAACCACGCAAGGCGTTCAGCCACATCAACCATGTCATCGGATAGTCGCTGCTGCCATCATTCCCGTTCAACGCGGAGAACCCCCTGATCGTTACGGGCTCTTGCGCCAAAGAATCGGCAGGAGCGTCGCTCGCAAAGGCGGCTTCAATCGAACCCGCGCCCAACGTGCATTTCGCGTGCGCAACCAGACAGCCGATAAGGCGAGGTGTATTTGAGCTCAAGGGCGATGGGCCCTCGCGGGTGCAAACGAGATCGCTCGTCAAGAACGCCTTGCCATTCGCGAGCGGAGAGTTGTCGAGCTTGGCCATGTTCTGCCGCCATTGAGCGACTGCCGGCATCTTCTTGAATCCGTCTTTGTAAATCACTGTGCCGTCTTGTCTGTGGACAACAAAGTTGTACGCGCGGCCGTCAGTGCCTGGGGCCGCCAGGGGGTTAGACTGTCGTGCGCTGGCGAGGCAAGTAAAAGTCTTGAAACCACCACTCTCGTAATAGGGAAACTTGCAACGTCCCGCGGAGGGTTTCGTGCGATCTGGACAAATGGGAAGTGCGGAAGCTACGTACTCCTTATACGCGAATAGACGCTTACATTGATGCGTGGGATCTGCGCTTTCATGAGCGTAGTCGTTGCGGGTAATCGCCCGCACCAACGGCAAGTTTCCGTCGGCGCCACACAAATCGTCTTCGTCGGTACAAGGGATACGGATCGGATCGCCCTCGGTGAATTGTGGTTCGCCACTGGGAAAGGTTGCGGAAGCTGGGCCTATGCTTGTGGGAAGAAAACCCTCCGCGTCGCCGCCGTCGCAAAATGAGCCGCGCGATGGCAGTGGTGTCAGCGTGGGAGTTGTGGTGGCCACAAGCGATGTGCGCGTAAGGAGATTGTTTGGGTCGTAGGCGACGCCGAGAAACGCGAGGAACTCACCCGATGTACCAGAGTCGGCCCCTGGACGGTAAGCCTGACGAAGGCCTTTGGGGCATCCCGTGCTTTGCGGGCACGCGACCCCCGAGAACAAGTTCCCCCAATTCGATATGAGCTCTCGCCGGACCGTGCTTCCACAACGTGCCACGCGGTCATCTCTTCCAGCACACGAACCGTCGGTGTTTTTGCAGCCCGTGTAAACTAGCCGAAGCACGTCGCGCCAGTCTTGCAACACGTACCCACTGGGCAGAACGCCGCTGGTGCGAAGGTGACCCACGCCTCGATCAGGAAAGGTATGGCCGTCGTTCGGGGTGGTTGCTGATGCATGAAAAGCCGTGCAGGAGGCTTCATCTTTGCCGAACGCCCCGATCGAATCATTGTGGGCAACCACTACAACGGCGTCGGCACAAAACGCGAATCCCTCGGCCTGATCGTTGGGGTATGCGCGTGCGCCAACGGGTGGGCTTCGTTCGCGCACTTCTTGGTGCCGCCCCTAAGGCGAAACGGGCGAAAATACCGAGAACATCCCTTGCATTCCTTGTACGACAACTTCGTTTTCCGCCGATCTCCCGCACGCCGACCCCTTCGACCGCGTGTTGATTGCGCAGGCGACGCGGCTCGCAGCACCGATTGTCGCCTGCGACGAGTCGATTACGGCCAACTTCCGCCCCTGCGTCTGGTAGGCGCGGCACCGCGGGGGGGCAGCAGGCCCGCGTCGCTCTGAACGCACACGCTGGTTGCCAGGCTGCCGCGCCAACGATCAGCCAACTCGAGGTGGTCATGGGGGGCGGGCAAGCTTCAGGGCAGTCCGCCCCGGCGCCGGGCAACGAGCTGCCATCTTTTTCGAGCTCCGTATCGGTCGGGAACCCACTAACGTCCGCAGTGTCCGACTTCACGAGCCCCCGTCTAACCCTCCTTTTCCGCTCCCGCACCCGGCGCTTGGCTTGGGGTCAGGGTCGGACCCTGCTGACTTTGGTCGCGACCCTCAGCTTTTCCCTGTCCGCGAAGGGCTGTGCCTCTGAAGACGCGTCCTCGCCCGAGGCGGTGGGTGGGGCCGCGGGCGTGACCGGAGGCGTAGCTGGAAGCGGGACCGGTGGCTCCGGCCCGGTCGGCTCTCATACGGTTCTGTAAGGTCACAACTTTTCGCTCCACATACCTCCGGTGTACTTTGCAACACGTCCCCACCGCTCCGTACATTCAATCGCCGCAGGTGCCTACCGGCCGCGGCATTTCCATTGGGATGTTCGAATGAAGCGGTTCGCCTCGACCCTGTGTTTTGCGCACGGCTGCTTCCTGTTGGCGCTTGCCGCTTGTGGGGGCGACGAGGCGGTCTCGGGTCAGCCTTGCCCCTTCTTCGCCCCTGTCGAGGACGCCCCCTCGGCGGAGGTGTGTGCCGTGGCGGTCGAGGTCGAATCCGACTTCTGGCGCGCGGCGGGCAGCTCGCGTCAGCGGCACCTGTCCGACGAGGCCGCCGCGGAGGAGCGCCCCGGGCGCTTCGTCGTGACGACCTCCACGGGCACGCCGACCCTCAAGGCGCACTGGCTCTCGAACGCCGCCCTCGAACGATGGGCGCCCCAGGCTGCCCAGACCGGCACATGGCCCGCCGCCGTTCGCAGCCACGCCCAGCTCCATCCCGGTGTGGAGACGGTGGTTGCGTTTGGCGAGGCGCGCCTGATCGACGCGGGCGCCCTGGGGCCCGTCTACGCTTACCGGTGGGTGCCAGAGCCGGGCGCTCCGCTCGCGGCCGACCAGGTGGCCTGTGCGGTCTTCGAGCCGAGCCACGACGCCGTGGCTGCCAGTTTGCCCTTCACCAACGTCTTTTTCACCCCGAAGGCGGGCCAAGACACATCCGAGTGTTTTTTGCCCGCCCTGAAGGTGGACCTGTTTCGGCCCGAGTACGAACTTTACAACGCGGGCGTGTCTTTCGGGCGCGTGCGCCTTTACAACGCGCAGCAGTTCGCGCAGGCCGAGGCGACGTTTGCCTTTGGTTGGCAAGACGTGCTGGTGCTCGATGAAGCGCCGTTTGATCTCACGACCGTGGTGTCGGGCGTGGTCACCGGCACCCGCCAGGGGCAGCTCTCGCACGTCAACATCCGCAGCGCTGCCCGCGGAACGCCCAATTGCTTCGTGAGGTCGCCGCTGGCCCGGCTGGCGGCCTGGAAAGATCGCCTCGTGCGCTTCGCGTGCACGGACACGGGCCTCGAGGTCCGTGAGGCCACGCCGGACGAAGCCAACGCGTTCTGGGCCTCCTTCAAAAAGCCGCCCCAGGATCTGCCACCCTACCGGGCCGAGCCGCTACCCCTGGTGGATCTTCTGGCCCTGGAAACGACCAGCCCTGAGCAGCGCGCGGCCGCGGTGTCCGCTTACGGCGCCAAAGGCACGAACCTCGCCACGCTCAACCAGAGGATCGCACAGGAGGTGACGTTGCCGGGATTCCTCGTCCCCATTTCGGCCTACCTGGAGCACGTCAGCCGCGCCGCCGTGTCGGTGCGGCTGGCCTCCAAAACCGTCAAGGGCACGGTGGCCACGGCCCTGCCCGAAGTGCTTGCCGACGCGGAATTCAAGGCTTCGGCGAAACGGCGCAACGACGTGCTCACCGCGTTTCGTCGGGCCATTGCGCAAACGCCCTGCAGCCCCGCACTCATCGAAGCGGTGAGAGCCCAGATCTTGGCACGCGGTCCCGCCGAGCTCATGTGGCGCTTCCGCAGCAGCAGCAACGCGGAGGACATCCTCGGCTTCAACGGTGCGGGCCTTTACACCTCCGAGTCAGGCTGCCTGGCCGACGAGGTGGATGGGGACGGACAGGGGCCCAGCCGCTGCGACGCCGACAAAAAACGTGAACACACGGTTTGTGCAGCCCTGCGCACGGTCTGGGCTTCGGTGTGGAACTTTCGGGCGTTCGAAGAGCGGGACTTTTCGGGCATTCCACACGAACGCGTTGGCATGGGGGTTCTCGTCAACCTGCGCAGCAAGAACGAGCGCTCGAACGCGGTGGCGTTTTCTGGCAACCCCAACAACCCGGCTGACAACCGCATCTTCGTGGACAGCCAGATCGGCACCCTGGAGGTGGTGGCCCCCGAGCCCGGCACGTGGCCCGAGAGCGTGCGCCTGACCTCCGCCCCTCAAGGCACCCAAATAGAGCGGGTACGTCGCTCGAGCGCCCTGCCAAACGGTGAGGTGATGAGCGACGCGGAGCTGACCGCCCTGGTCGCGGCCATGCAAAGCGTGCTGGCGGTTTTCCCACGCGACGCACAGGCCTCGCCCGGCCGGAGCGTCATCTTCGACACCGAGTGGAAGGTGCTCGAGGACGGTCGCCTCATCATCAAGCAGATCCGCCCGTACCTCCGCTAGTCGCTCCCGAGGACTTAGGCGTTTGCAAGCACTCAACACCCATGCAGCCCCTCAATTCATTCATGAAGTGTGCCTCCATGAAGCCCGACCACTGTCCTGTCCCCACATCGCCGATGCGGCTTTCGCGTCACCACGACAACCGGCAAACGCAGCTGCCTCCGAAAGGTCGACGAGGCCTGGGTCGCGTTGGCGCTTTTTTTTGTGCAACGCTTCTGGCGCTAAACGTCGCCTGTGGAGGGAAGGAGGGTCCCGTGGACGACTCCGAAACGGGTGGTGGCCAAGCAGGACGGTCCGGAGGGTCCGGACCGGGGGACCAGAGAGACAACGGCGGAGGGCCAGCGGGCGGGCAGGGTGCAGGAGGGCCAGGTCGTGGTGGCGCCGGGAACCGCGGCGACGAGGGGGTGTTCTCCGGAGGACCGTACAGTGGCTCGTCGCCTCTGCCCAGAGAGGGAACGTGGACATGCGCGCAGATGACGGAGCACTACAACGCCGGTGGCTTCGGTAGCCCCGTAGATGCCGTCTGCCTCCAGACGGTGCCAGACAGAGCGGCGTGGGAACGGATTTCTGTGCGCTTTGATTCGGGTGACATCGTGGCCACGACGAAGTTCATGTTGCCGTGGAAGGGCCGTACCCAGATCCCCAACGCATTCCTTCACTCATCGAACCTGGGCGGCTCAGGAGCCGGCAATCAGTTCGATGGCGTGCACTACGTCTTCGCGAACACCTTCTTGACGCAATACTTTACGGACGATTACATCGACATGTACTTTGCGTCGGGGAACGACCGTGTCGTGAACGGCGGTGTCCTCAATGAGATTCGGAGCCAGTCCGGAACGACTGCATTCGGCTACGTCCTATACGGCAATGGTCGGCTCTCGTGCGAAGAGCAGAAAGAGGTTCACAAGCAAATGCTCGACAGCTTTGCCCTTCGGCCGATGGCGCGTATCGTGTCGACAGGTTTGCAAGACGCCGATCCCCCGCCTCAGGGGTGCAGCATCAGTGTCATCGTGCTCGATGGAGGGTGAAACCGGGGGCGTCAATCTGACCCTAAAGGACCGTCTCGTGAAGGAGCTGCGGCTGCGAAACGTCGATACCGTCGCGGCTGCCAATGACTTCGCCCCGGAGTTCATGTCGTCCTACAATCGCCGTTTCGCCCGTTCGTCCCGCAATGCTCACGATGCCTATCGCCAGGTGAACGTCAGCGTTGAGCAGCTTCGGCGCAACAGGAAGAGCGTGACCAGAGGCGGATCGATTCCTCGAAACTCACCAAGCGCGAAAAGGCGCGCCTACGACAAGCCCGGGACACGGCGACGGTACTTCTGCCATAGAGCGCCTTTAGACCCAAGGAGCTGCGAGCGCCGTGCGGCATGCCTTTGGCGCGCTTGCCCACCGCCGCGTGTCGTCACCTGCCGGGTGCGCCGCTCTCATCCACCCGGCTGCGCATGGACGAATTGCTCCAAGGAGGGGCGCAGAGGGCTTTAGCTCTGGGCTTTTCTTCACGCAGAGAAAAACTGCCAGACTTGCAGAATATTTGAAGATGCGTCTGTCACCTCTGCCCCCACTTCAGGCGTAGGCATGCTTGGCAGACCGATGGGCTGCGAGTGTGCTCCCGAAACCGTCTGTGATCTTTGGTGAAGAGGCGATGTGACGGCTGCGCAACAAACAAGTGCCAAAAAGGAGCCCCAATGTTTCGCCCTAATACTCGGAAAACTCACGACGGATTGCGCCTTGCTGCGCATTTCACTGGCCTCGTGGCGATGTGCACCGTGCTGTCACCGTCGTGTGGCGGCCAGACGGAGCCCGACGGACTCGGTGTTGAAACACAACCGCTTGAGAATGGCACCCCTTTGCCCAGAGGTAAGTACCCGTCTTCGTTGATCTTCGTAGGAAGCAACGGAATCGTCTGCACCGGGACGGCCGTGGCAGACACAGTGGTCGTGACGGCCGCCCACTGCATTTCCAATACGGGAACCAAGACGATCGACGTCAATGGACAGACCATCGAGCTGCCTGTGTTTACAGGCGGAACCGTCGAGGCCTTCAAACGAGGCCAAACATTCCGCATTTCGACCGATGAACGCGTGACGCCGTCGGCGGCCTCGGCGGCGCAGCAGTTCAAGCAATTCACGATCCAAAACGCGGTCATCCATTACAGCTGGGAAGCCCAGATCAAGAAGGCCGGCGCCTTGACGGTGCGCGAACTCTCCCTCGGCGGGGCGGCGGACTTAGCGGTGCTCACGACGAAGGAGAGCTTGAGAAAGGCCTTCAAGGAGCTTCGCTTTGCGAAAATCGACACGGCGACGGTACACCCGCTAACGACGGTCACCTTCGTTGGGTACGGATGTAATGCGAGTGGAACCGACGCTCAGGGTCGCATTGTCTTCGAGAGCAGCAACACGTTCACAGCCGAGTACGGCACGTCCTTCGTGTTGACGAAAGACCAGACCACCGATGTCCTTTCCAACTTCTATCAGGGTGACCTAAGCGCAGTGGCGTCGTCCCTCCAAAAGGGGAATCATCTGATGGCGGGTAGCGGGTTCAGTCTCCCGGGGCTCTGCCCGGGAGACTCGGGTGGACCGGTTTTCCGCGAAGATTCCGACAGCCTGATTGGCGTCAACTCGGGAACGGAATACGCGCCGGCCGCGAACACGTCTGGTTCGCTGCTCAACAGGGTGACTCGGCTCGACACCCCCGAGGTACGGTCCTTCCTGCGCCGACAGGCCCAATGACGGGCATCGCGCACGCTTGACCAATTCGACGCGGCTGCGCGGCAGACACGGAAGCGAACGCCTGGGCGACGTCAATCGCCTAGGCGTCGACGAAAGTGGTTCGGGGTTCGTGGGTGCCCCGCGGGTCAGCGCGGCAACGCCGGCGACCCTCGTGGCGCTTTACGAGATCCGCTCCGCCGCCGACACGAACGTGCTCCCGCAGTTGCGGTACCAGACCACGGGCGTGCCGCGCGGGAGCGAGCTGGCCTTCGTGAAGGTTCGCCACAAAGCCCCGGCGGGCGGACGGAGTCAGCTTTCCACGCTCGTGGGCGCCGATTCCGCGGCTGGTGCCCCGCCCTCCCCGGCCTTCACGTTCTCGCCGGCGGTGGCAGCCTTTGGGTAGCTTCTGCGCCAATCGCCGCACACGGGTCGGGCCACCTTCGCGGACGTGGCGGCGTGGGCCGAACGGGGCCTCGGATGGGACCCAGGTGGGCATCGGCGAGGGTTAGTGTCGCTGGTGCGACGGGCCTCGCGGCTGCACGAGCAAACGTGATCGCACCGTCGATTGTGCTCTTGGTCCGGAGGCCGTGTCAGCTTCGCTTCCGCAACGCCCGCAGCTGCGCTTCCAGCTCTGCGATCGTCTCATCCTTGCGGGCGAGCATCCGGGCGACATCTTCGGCGTCGAAGCGCTGTGGGATGTGTTGCGGGCAGTTCGCATCCCACGCGCAGACGTCGATCACGATCGCGCGCTCGATCGTCGCCTTGTAGCCCTCCACTTTCAGAGACGCCAGCAGCGCGGGATCGTCCTCGACGACGCGGGCCTCTCCCCAGATCTTCACGCGGGATCTTTCTTCGTAGTCGATGAGAAACAGGTTCACCTTCGGATTTTCGGAGAGATTTCCGACGCTGATGTATTGGCGATTTCCGCGAAAATCTGCGAAGCCCAGCGTGTGCTCGTCGATCACGCGCAGAAACCCCGGTGGACCGCCGCGGTGCTGGATGTACGGCTGGCCCTCCGCGTTGGCTGTGGCCAGAAAGAAACTCGTCTGGTCCGCGATGAATGCCCCCAGCGCCGCGTCGATCGCCGTATTCCAGCCTCCCGACTTTTCGAGACGCGCGTACGCGGCCCGCGATCCCTGCCGCCGCTGCACCTCCTTGACGGCAGGACTGAACGCAATGTCGCTGGGGTAGGTCTTCGTTGGTCCCATGGTCAGAGTCCGAGCTCGGTCAATCCCGGGTGAGGGTCGGGGCGTCGCCCGAGCGGCCAGCGGAACAGCCGATCGGATTCGCTGATCGTGACGTCGTTGATGCTGGCCTCACGTCGCCGCATCAATCCGTTCTCGTCGAAGTCCCATTGCTCGTTGCCGTACGCGCGCTTCCAGAGACCCTCGCTGTCCCGACACTCGTAGACAAAGCGCACAGCGATGCGGCTGTCCGAAAACGCCCAAACCTCTTTGATCAGCCGGTAGTCGATCTCGGAGCTCCACTTGCGAACGAGGAAAGCGTGGATGGCAGCGCGCCCCTGGAGAAACTCGGACCGATTCCGCCAATGGCTGTCTTCCGTGTAGGCCAGCACGACCTTGTCGGGATCGCGCTGGTTCCAGGCGTCCTCGGCAAGACGCGCCTTGCGCGTGGCCGATTGACGATCGAACGGGGGGACAGGCGGGCGTGTCATGGGCTTCTCCAGGGGCTGCGCGTGGACGTTCATCACGGCAAGGGCCACCGCGCGTCCGCCTTGCTCACGAACGCGCCCGGATCGGCATCGAACATGGCCTTGGCTTCGGCGCTCGAGAAACGAAACAGGCGATCGGCGTAGCGGCTCGACGACACACCGTCGGACGCAACCCGCTCACCCATCGACACCGCAACCGCGCACAAGTCGTCGTAGGCGGCGTGGGCCGAGAGGCGCGGGAAGTCGACGTCCGTGCCGGCGACCGTGTTCACATAGTTGGTGAGCGTGTTGACTGCCACGTGAAGAACGACCTCGATCACCTGCGCGTCGCTCAATCCCCCTGCCCGCGCCGCCGACAACGCCGCCGCCGAGACATGCCCACGGGCGCGCACCACCTCGGTCGCGAAGCGAAGGGCCGCGTCGGCCTTGGGATCCGCGGAGCGACCTTCTCTGGCCGCCGCCAGCTCGTTTTCGTCGAGCTTCGCCAGGTTCTGCCCGAGGTACGTGTGCGCGGACAGGCAGTAGTCGCAGCCATTGAGCTCCGCCACGCGGATGGCCAGGCGTTGGCGCGTCTTCACATCGAGCTCGCCCTTGCCGAGCGCACCACTGAGCCCCAAGTAACCCTCGAGCGAAGCCGGGCTGGTACCGAGCAAGCGAAAAAGGTTGGGGACCGAGCCTAGCTGATTCTTCACCGCCGCGAGGAGCGGCTGGGAGGCGGCAGGGGTGGCGTCGACGGTGGCGGGGATCGCGAGCTTGGACATGGATCGTCTCCTGGTTCCGGCCCCGCGAAGTGCGGTGCCTGCTACGAGAGACAACAAGAAGCGCGCCAGGCGGTCTCTCGGAGAAAGCTAAATATTTCAAGTGGTTTAGCCGATACGCATGTCTACGACTTTTCGTTATACGACGAAAGTTCGTTCCCTCATTCACGATTTCTCGTAGTCTCGACGGGTGAACCAATCGCTCCTGCCGCGGGTCCTGGTGTCGGTGGCGCAGAACCGAACGCTCTCGGAGGTCCTGGACGCCATCGTCAGCGGCATCACCGCGTGCCACGACGTCGTCTTGGCCCGCATCTGGCTGGAGGGTCCGGGCGACGACTGCGCCTCGTGCGCGTTCCGGCCCGAGTGCCCGAATCAAGAGCGGTGTCTGCACCTGGCGGCGAGCGCGGGGATCGAGACCGAGCGCGGCACGGCGCCCGCGCGGCTCGACGGCGCCTTCCGACGGTTTCCGCTCGGCGTGCGCAAGATTGGTCGCGTTGGCAAAGCGGGCGAGCCACTGCTCATCGAACATGTGCGCGGCGACGAAGACTGGGTGGCTCGCCCCGCGTGGATGAAAGCCGCGGGGATCCAAACCTTCGCCGCTCAGCCGCTGGTCTTTCGCGGACAAGTCCTGGGCGTCCTGGCCATCTTCGACAAGGGAGCGTTGACGAAGGAAGACTTCGATTGGCTGCGCGTCGTGGCCGATCACGCAGCCGTCAGCATCGCCAATGCGCGGGCGTTCGAGGAAATCGAGTCATTGAAGGCACGCCTGGAGGAAGAGAACCGCTACCTACGAGAGGAGGTCACGTCCGCGCTGGGCGTGGGCGACATCATCGGGGGCAGCGCGGGCCTGAAGAAGGTCACCGAACAAATCCGTCTGGTCGCCCCGACGACCGCGACGGTCCTGGTCATGGGGGAAAGCGGTACCGGGAAGGAATTGGTGGCGCGGGCCATTCACGAAAACAGCGACCGTCGCGATCGTCCGTTCGTGAAGGTCAACTGCGGCGCGATTCCAGAATCGCTCTTCGAGAGCGAGTTCTTCGGTCACGTCAAGGGTGCATTCACCGGGGCGCTTCGTGACAAACCCGGGCGTTTCGAGCTCGCCAACGGCGGGACACTCTTGCTGGATGAGATCGGCGAAGTGCCGCTGGGAATGCAGGCGAAGCTGCTTCGCGTGTTGCAAGAGCAAGAGATCGAACGCGTGGGTGACACGCGCGTACGCAAGATTGACGTACGCATCATCGCGGCCACCAACCGAGACCTGAAAGCCGAAAGCGCGCGCGGGCGCTTTCGCGAGGATCTCTACTATCGGCTCAGCGTGTTTCCGATCGACATCCCACCCCTGCGCGACCGTCGCGAGGACATCGCGCCTCTGGCGGCCCACTTCGCGTTGCAAGCCGCGCGACGCATGAACCGCCCGGCGCCGCGTCTGAGCGCGGCCATGACGCTGCAGCTCGCCCGGCACGATTGGCCCGGCAACGTGCGGGAGCTGCAACACGCGGTCGAACGCGCCGTCATCCTGTCCAAGGGTGGTCAGCTGCGGTTCGATTTCCTCGGGTCGCAAACATCGCCAGAACTTCGTTCAGCAGCGCCCGCACCGACGTCGGCGGTGCTCACCCGGGAGGAGCTCCGCCAGGCCGAGCGCGACAGCATCACCCGGGCGCTCGAACAATCGCGCGGGAAGATTTTCGGGCCCGACGGCGCGGCGGAACTGCTGGGCATGAAGCCCACGACGCTCGCCTCGCGCATCAAGGCGCTGGGGATTGCGCGACCGCGCGCGTGAACACCAACCTCCTCGTCACGGGCGCCAACCTGGTCATTGCTCAGGGCCGCAGCAGGGAATCGAATCTCAGTTCCCCATGCTCTACTCGCCTTCGAAAGTTCCGATCCATCAGGTGTAGATACAAGTTCGCGAGCAGCGGCGAGACCACCCCAGCCTGCGGCACGCCGCCCAGTGGCCTTCGTGGCCCCGCCTCCTTCCCGTTCATCGATCACCGGCGCCGCCACAAACATGCGGATCAGCGCAAGCATCAAACTATCTAACATTCGACTCGCTACCACCTTCATCAGGCGATCGTGCGGTATCGAGTCGAAGTATCGCTCGATGTCCGCGTCGATCACCCAGCACATCCCCTCGGCGATGCTCTCGCCCACCGCCTTGAGTGCATCGTGCGTGCTTCGCTTGGGCCGGAATCCATACGAGTCCGACCCAAAGTCGGCCTCGTAGATGGGTTCGAGCGCGGCGGCCCGAGGCGTCGGGACCAGCTGCCGCCCACGTCGGACGAAAAGCGGGTCGGAGAGCGCCCGTCGCAGCCGCCCAAGGGCGTTGCTGAGCGCAGGTTGCGTGACGCCCAGGCGCTGAGCCGCGCGCGTGACCGTCCCTTCTCGCATCACGGCAGAGAAGACCACGAGAAGGTTGAGGTCGATGGTCTTAATATTCACAGCATGAATTCCTTAGCATGAAAAAAATAATTGAAACGCAGTGTCTCCCGCTGCGTATCCATCGCCGAAAGGGAGAACCATTCATGAACCGCAAAGTTTCGCTTCGATGGGCCCTGCTTGGGGCCTGCACCTTCTCTTCATTGACGGTTGTCGGCTGCGACGACGACGACACGAGCATGCCCGACGCGGCAACTCCGGGGGGCCCCGTGGGGCCCATGGACGCTGGGGCAGACCCCGACACGGGGAGCGTCGCCGACACGTCGATGCCAGCCACCGGGAAAGACCCCGCCACGGCTCCCAAGGCAAGCGTCGACCGGTTCTCGGCGGCTGCAGGAACCCTGATGGTACGCGACGCCACGAACGGTCTGCCTCAGCCCAACCAGGCGATTGACTTCGACGTGGGGGCCCCGTTCATCACCATGGGGCTAGGCCCCGAGGGACAGAAGGTCGAGTATTACAACTTCGACGTGAAGTCGACGACACCGGCGCCGATTTACGTGCTCTTCAAGCCCGGCGCCCAGATGCCCGTTCCGGGGCAGCTCAACATCATCGATGTCATCCCAGGAGATCCCGGCTACAACGACTTCTGGCGCGTTCACCGCGTCGACGTGCCCGAAGCCTACGTCACCAACACGTACACGAGCGTGGCCGAGCTCACCGCCGCTGGACTTGTCATCACCCCCATGGACGTGATCGTGAACTGTCCCGTGGTTCCTGATGGCTCCATGGCGCGCAAGCGAGTCGGGATGGGTTCGGCCGCACTGGTCGCCGGCTGGTTCAAGGGGCAGGTCGTCAAGTACTTCACCTTCGAGGAACGGGCCCTCGCTGGTGCAACGGTTCCCCCTTCCCCGATTTACGTGCAGTTCAATGTCAACCCAGACCAACCTGGCGGAGGCCCCGGTTCGGGCTTCAAAACCGAAATGGGCTCGAGCCAAACCCACAACGTGGTTGCCACCTTGCCACAAGACGCTGCTTACTCTCCGCTGTGGAGCGTGAACGTGCTCGACAACGCTGCCTTCGACACGGTCAAGAACCTGGCGACAGCCCAGGCCGCCCCTGTGCTGGGCGCCGGTGTTGCCACGGTGAACTGCCCCGTCGTCGGCGCCCAAGCGGCTGCCGAGCCAGCGGTTCCCACGACGGCGGCCGCCCTGAAGACTTTCCTGGAAAGCGGGGGCTACAAGACCTTCAAGGCCGAGCCCATGGCGCATGCCTCGACGGGCCCGCATGGCAAGGTGCGTACGTACGTCAACGCGTCCCTGGCGGCGGCCCTGGCAGCAGGCGGCACGAATCACCCTGTAGGGGCGGCATCCGTCAAGGAGCTCTTCGGAAGCAACGACGCGCTCAGAGGCTGGGCCGTGTTGGTGAAGACCGAAGCCGCGAGCAATGGTGGGCAGGGCTTCTATTGGTACGAGATTCTCGACGGAAGCGTGGTCGCGGACGGGCAGGGCGTCGGGCTCTGCTCGAGCTGTCACGCCGCAGGCAAGGACTACGTGCTGACGCCGGCGTTCTGAAAATCGGCATAGGGGCGCCGGGAATTAGCCCCGGCGACCCCTGCCACGGCAGGCTGGGCTCGTGAACGGGCCGCTCTATACCGTCGACTTCGTGGACGCCACCGCCCGAGGCGCCGGCGTGATTCCGTGGGGAGCCTGCTGTGTTGGTAGGTCTGCGGTTCGTGCGCCATTTGCACCAGTTTTCTTCCGTGAGCGCAAACTTTTCCTGCTTACTCGGCGGCCTTTTCGCCCTTAACATAGTTGGCGTAAACGAAAACGGGGATGCTCAACGTCCCTAGGTGTTGGCGAATCAACGGTTCAACCGCCGCCCACTCAAGTCCACCGTGGCCCGTGGCCAAGCGGGGGATCGCAAGGCTCGCAATCTTCTCCTCGTCGATGACATGTCGCAATGACCTCAAAGCGTGGTTCACATGTTCGATCTTCGCCTTTCCTGGCAACGCTTTTTCGCTGGGGGCCGGCTCTTGCGTAAGGAGATTGTAGATGCGCGTCCCGTTCGGGCTTGCCCACGCCCACAACTGGCCAGTTTTTGGGTGCGTCTCGTGAAACCAGTGACGAAAGTCTTTTGCCAGGGCTGGGTAATGCTCCCGCAGCGCAAGCGCAAGGCCCGACGCAAAGTGATCATTTGGGGCGATGCCATGAGCGATGGCCTTGGCGCCGCTTAACAGAATATCTCCAGAAACAAGCTTCAGCATGCAACTGCCTTATGCACCCGCCATGCCGCGGGTTCCCAAACCGAAGATCGCCGGGCACTCATGCGCTGACCCTCCGTGGATTAAGCGGTAGAGTGGGACCATGAAGCGCTTACCTCTTGGCCTTCTCCTAGGCGCCCTGACGTCAGCCTGCATGAATCACGGCGATGATGGGGGCCACTTAGATCACGGGAGTCTGCCCGCGCTGGCCCCGATGCTTCGGCCCTTGCCCGCGGGCGAGGTCGCGTCACCAGCTACGGCCACCAACGAAGGCCCATCCGCCAACACGGTGGAGGTTCGCCTAAGTGCTGGGCCTACTCAGCTGGCCTATCTAGACGGCAAGAACACAAGCGTTTGGGCGTTCAATGGCTCGATCCCGGGCCCAACGATCGTGGCGAAACGCCTCGACCGGGTGATCGTGCACTTCACGAACAACCTCCCCGAGGCCACCACCATTCACTGGCACGGCCTGCGAGTTCCGAATGCAATGGACGGCGCTGGCCGCCTGGCACAGCCCATCCTCCCGGGCGGCACCTTCGATTACGAGTTTGAGGTGCCCGATGCGGGATTGTTCTGGTACCACCCACACATCCGATCGGACGTGCAAGTGGAAAAGGGGCTCTACGGCGCGCTTTTGGTGAAGGATCCTGCCGAGCCAGCGCTGGGCGTGACGACGGAGCACTTGATGGTGCTCGACGACGTTGGGGTCGACCCGACCACCGGACAGCTGATTGAGACCCAAGATCACCGCGCCCAGATGATGGGACGCGAGGGTAACCTGCTGCTGGTCAACGGCCGCCCGTCCAACGGCGCCCTGTCCGTAACCCCGGGCGAGCGGGTGCGGCTTCGCCTGGTGAACGTTGCCAATGCGCGCATTTTCAAGCTGCAACTGGATGGCGCAGCCCTGATCCAGATCGGCGGCGATGGGGGGCTCCTGCCAGCCCCACGGCCCCTCGAGAGCTTGATCCTGGCCCCTGGTGAACGCGCTGACGTAGTCTTGGTGGTGACCGCACCTGCTGCCCTAAAGGCTAGCCCGTACGAACGGGCGCGTGGCGCCGGAGGCGCTGAAGCGCTGGACCTCGTGCGCTTCGTGATGACAGAGCGCCCGCCTGTCAACGCAACCCCACTGCCCGCTGTGCTTCGCACCATCGAGACCATCGCCCCGACGGTTGCCTCACGCACATTGCGCCTGGACGAACGCATGGCCCATCACGGCTGGCAATTCACCATCAACGGTCGGGTGTTTCCGAAGGTGCCCCTCTTGGATGCTTCACTGGGCAGCCGGCAGCTATGGACTGTGCGGAACGACAGCGACATGGATCACCCGTTCCACCTGCATGGCTTCTTCTTCCAACCGCAAGGCGTTCCCGAGTGGAAGGACACCATCAACGTGGCCGGGCGATCGAAGGTCGAACTGGTGGTCGACTTCGCGCCGCGGACGGGGGCGGCCGGCGACTGAATGTACCACTGCCACATCCTTGAGCACGCCGAGGGCGGCATGATGGGAGAGGTCCGCGTCCGGTGAGCGCGGCGCATGGACTTAGGTGGACCCCAAACGTGGGACCCATTGGCCTGATTGATGAGGATGATCTCTGCTGTCTCTGATTGTTGGGATGGCGGTGATGTTTCGTTCGGAGCGGTGGCGGGAACATGGCCATCTGTCCACATCCGCACGGCGGCAATGGGTCTCCCCACCCCGTGAGCGCCGTGCGGTTGTGGGCAGTCTGCGATGTTCATTCCGCTGCGGCCAGAATTGAAAGGCGCTCGTTCATCTCAAAGTCATAGAAGCCGGTTCGCGTCTGACATCCGAGTGCCTGGTGGGGCCGGCGTTCGTTGTACAGCTTGAGGTAGCGACCGATTCCTATCCGCGCTTTGATGAGGTCGTCGTAGTCGTTCAGGTAGACTTCCTCGTGCTTCAGAGTTCGCCAGAGGCGTTCCACGAAGATGTTGTCCCGCACCCCGTGACACGGGACAGCCTCGCCTCATGGCCCGCCGGCCCGTGGCCTACCCCTAGATCTCCATGACGCTGGCGGGCGGGGAAGGTGACGTCTTCGGTACATCCGGTTCGTCGGCACCCCCGCGTGGGTCAGCGTGCGAGGCGTGCGCACAGATTCGCTTGCTAGGATCGAAACTCGCGAAGATTTCCCTTTATTTCGGCGTGATCGCTCGTAGGGTAGGGGCACTGGGACATGGCTGTTCCTCGATCCCTTTTGCTCTGGAGCGTTCGATGAAAACTCAACGAACTCACTGCTTTTTCGGCAGTCACGGGTTGACCATTCTGTTGTTGCTCTCGGCTTGTGGCCCCACGGGAGGTGACAGGGACCCGAGCGGAATCGGCCAGGAGGCAGGCGGAGGCTCTGGGGGATCGGGCGCTGCGGCTGGCGGGGTCGGTAGCGTTGCGGATGCGGGTCCACCGCCTTTGCCCGTCGAACTGCCCGACGAACTGACGGGCCAGGATGAATCTTCCACTTGTGCGGAGAACGTGCAGGAGGCCAAGGAGTCACCCGTCGCTCTGTTCGTGCTGCTCGATCGTTCGGGCTCGATGACGGAGAACGGGGATCGCTGGACGCCCGTGACGGAGGCGATCCTGTCGTTCGTCGAATCACCCGCGAGCGGGGGTATGAAGGTGGGACTTCAGTACTTCCCTCTCAACGGGACCAAGAAAGACGATCCCGTGATTTGCCAGATCGACAACTACACGTCCCCGGCGGTCGAGCTAGGGGCGTTGCCGGGCAACGCGGATCCCATGCGGATGTCCATCGCAGCCAACCACTTCACGTCGGCGAATTCCCAGGATCCGGAGCACTCGGGCACACCTACGCTGGCCGCGGTGCAGGGCGTCCTGCAGCACCTGACGGCATGGGGGCAAGCCCATCCGGATCACAAGCTCGTCCTGTTGTTGGCCACCGATGGCAACCCGACGAAGGCCTGCGCCAAAAACACGATTTCCGAGATCGGCAAGGTCTTGAAGGCAGCCTCCGAGGCGCCAAAACCGGTGAACACGTTCGTGATCGGCATTGGCACCGTCAGCAACTTGAACCAGCTGGCTTTGGCGGGCGGCACGGGGCGCGATGCTTTCATCGTGAGTGGTGGGGGGGGCGAAGCCACGCGGAAAGAGCTCGACGTGGCGCTAGCGGAGGTGCGCTCCCTGTCTTTGCCGTGTCGTTTCGCGATCCCGAGTAGCCCGGGAAAAACGCTCGACCCGAACCGTGTGAACGTGCAACTGCAGGGCGCCGGCCAGTCATCGTCGCTGGGGCGGGTGGAGAGCGCCGCGGCTTGCAAGACGGACATGCCCGCTTGGTACTACGACGATCCTGGTGCTCCCAAGGAGGTGGTGATGTGCCCGTCGGCCTGTGATCTGCTCGCGGGCCAGGCGCGACGGGTGGAGATCGTCTTTGGCTGCGCGACGGTCGACGTTTTCTGATCGGTCAGCGTGCCGCCTCGGCAAAGGTGTCGCAGACCGCAGGCTTGCCTGCCTCCAGGCCTCGTTTGAACCAGAATGCCCGTTGCGCGGCCGAGCCGTGTGACCAGGTCTCGGGCGTCACGTGCCCCTGACTTTGCTTCTGAAGCCGGTCGTCGCCGATGGCGGCGGCCGCGGCCAGCGCCTCGTCCACGTCTCCTGCCTCGAGCAAGTTGCGCTTCTGCGCGTCGTGGGCCCACACGCCCGCGTAGCAGTCGGCCTGCAGCTCCAGCTTCACCGAGAGACCTTCAGCGCCTTTTTGTAGGTACTCCGGCGCCTTGTGCACCTTGCCGGTCGTGCCGAGCAGATGCTGCACGTGATGGCCAATCTCGTGCCCGATGACGTAAGCCTGGGCGAAGTCGCCAGGTGCGCCAAAGCGCTCATGGAGGTCTCGGTAAAAAACGAGATCGATGTACACCTTTTGGTCGGCGGGGCAGTAGAACGGCCCCATTTGGCTTTGCCCCAGCCCACACGCTGACTGGGTGGCGCCCCGGAACAGCACCAGCTTGGCGTCGCGATACCGCCCGGGCATCACGCGCTGCCAGGTGGCCTGCACGTCGTCCAAAACGAAGCCGACGAAGCGGGCCATTTCCTGCTCCTCTGCGCTGCCCACGGTGCCCTCGCGCTGGCTGCCGTCTTGGGTGCCCACGAACGACACGGCGCCGGCAAGCACGGCGAAGACCGCAATGCCTTTCCAGCCGAAGCGGGCGAAGTAGGGCAGCAGGCCGAACACGCCCATGCCCGCCCTTGCGGGGCCCTGACCCCTCCGGTCCTCCACGTTGTTGCTGAAGTGGTCGCGATCCCAGCGCATGATGTAGGAGGAACTGTAGCAGGGCGCCGCCGCGCCTTCCGTCGGCCCGGAGGCGATGCCACTGGCGCGGACACGCCCGGGGAGAAGACCTCATGTTACCATGACCCAAGGTGGCAACGGAGCACAGCGGACTCAGGGCAGGTCATATCGCGGGGCTGGACGGCATGCGGGCGATCGCCATCCTTGCCGTGATCAGCTGGCACAGCGCACTGGCTTCACAGTTTCCGTTGGAGGCGCTTGGCCCCGTGCAGGCACTCGTGACCAGCGGGTGGGCCGGCGTCGACCTGTTTTTTGCGCTCTCGGGTTTTCTCATCACCACGCTCCTGCTGCGAGAGGAGGCCGAGCGGGGGCGCTTTTCGTTGAGCCGCTTTTACCTTCGTCGTGCTCTGCGGATTCTGCCGGTCTTTTATGCCGTCTTCATTCTCTTGACGTTCGTGTTCGCTCGCAGTTCCTGGTTTGCGAGCGTGCGGGTGATGCACGTCTGGCAGAAGGGGTCTGCCTTGGGCCTGTGGCCCTACGCGACGTTCTGGGGCAACTACTTCACGGGTTACTTCCAGGGGGCGTTCTCACAGCCCGTCTACAATCCTGGTGACGCCTTCCTGGTGTTTTGGTCTCTGTGTGTGGAGGAGCACTTCTATCTGCTGTGGCCCCTGGTGCTGTTCGGGGTCCGCTCCACCCGCGTGCGCGTGAGCGTCGCCTTGGCGGTGTGTCTGGCCCTGCCAGCGCTGCGTTTTTTTGCTTGGTCGAACCTGTGGGACGCAGAGAGCACCATCCACACGGCGTCCCACTATCGTCTCGACTCTCTTTTGATCGGGAGCCTGGGGGCCTTGATGTTCGATTCGGCCTGCCTGCGGCCGCGGGCGCTTCGGATCGTCGGCTTGAGCGCTGCGGGTGTCTCGGCCTATCTCGTGGCCGACGGCAGCCTCTCCGTGCGCCCTGCGGGCAACGCGCTTGGGGCTTCGCTGGGCTTGTCGGCTGTGGCTGTTGCAAGCACCGTTGCCCTCATGGAGCTCAGGCGACTTCCCCTCGCACCGTGGACGCGTGCGCTCGAGGCGAGGCCGCTCAGGTACGTGGGTAGGCTCTCCTATGCGATGTACTTGATTCACTTCCCCATGATTGATCTCGGGCGGCGCTTGTACTTTTCTGTTCCGCGCTCTGCGACGCTGGGAAACTTTCTGGTTGCCACCTGCTGGTTCACGCTCCTGAGCGTCGCGGCAGCTGCGGTGCTGCATCACGCGGTCGAGCGGCCGTTTTTGCAGCTCAAGCGCCGTCTGGGGCGCGCGGGAAGTGTGTGACTTTGCGCCTACCACGCGGCCATGCCGAACGAGGCCAGCTTCTCCGCCCGCGTCATCGTTTTTCCCTCGATCCGCGCTGCCTGTCCGTTGACCATGACCTCGATCGCGCCGATGTCTGTCGGTGCGAGGTCGGGAGCAAGAAACAAAAGGGCCCCGCCGGTGAGCTGCCCAGAGTTCACTAGGTAGGGGTGATCATGGAGGGCGAGGGCTTCCTTGAGGCCCTCGCGAGCTGACGCGAGAACCCTGTGCCGGTCGAGTACGGGGCGCCGCTCACCCTCTTGGAGCTGAACGCGCGCTTCGGCGAGGTCCAAGCGGATCCCCGGGCCTCGAGCTGCGGCGAGGATGCCGATCATCACCAAGCGATGGGGCTCGCGAAAATTCGCCGCAAAGGCCTCTGGAAATGCGGCGTCGGGAGCCGCCTCGAACGCCAAGACGACACCCTCGTCGGAAGCCCAGCGACCGACCCATCCCGTTCGGCTAAACCGCGCACGGTCCGCGCGGGCTCGCTCGAGGGCAAGCAAAGTTTGCCTTTGGTCGAAGCGGTGGAGCGTGTACCAACCGCCAACCACACCGAGCGCCATGACGACGTTCAAAATCAGGGCACCCTTGACCAAGACGCTTCCACGCATGCCAGACTGTGCGGGGCTCGAGAGCGCCCATGCGGCCACGGCGCACGACAGTCCGCATAGCGCCGCCGCCGTGCCGATCCACGCGGCGCGCTCATCAGACTGTGCGGCACCCGAAAATCGAGTGGGCACCAACAAAAAGCCCGCGAGGACGGCGGGCGCAAGCCACCCCATGAGGGCGAGAGCCAGCCTCCTTCGCTCTGTGGTTTGGACCTCGATCAACGAAAGCTGTTTCGGCGCTTTGCGCCTGAAGATGAAACAGCGCTCGGCCTTTAGCGGGGCGGGCCAAGCCGGCGTACCGCGCGGCCTCAGCCTTTTGTGCCTTCGGCAATGAGCACGCGCACGTCGAGGTGCCTCTGCCCTGCGCGCAAGAGGTCGCTGACCTGGGCCAGGTGTCGTTCCTTGAACGTGGGGGCGTCTTCCGGAGACAGCCGCTGCAAGAGGCCGCGGTATCCCGCGTTGTACACGATCTCCCACCAGGCTTCCGGGTGCGGCAGCGCGAAACCAAAGTCGTACTCTCGCACGGTGGTCGCGGGCATGCCTGCATCCCGAAACAACCCGGTGAACGTCTCGGCGCTGGCGATGCGGAGCCACGGGGCCGGGGGGGTGGGGAACCCGTACTCACGATAAAGCTCCATGAACGCGTCGGTGAACGGGGAGAATGCACCCCAAGCGAACGTGGACGCGATCACCCGCCCTGCCGGGCGCGCCTGGGCCAAGAGGCGGCTCAACGCCTCTTCCATGCGTGAGACGAAAAAGATGCCGAAGCTGCACGTCACGAGGTCGAAGCGTTCGCCGTAAGCCAGCGTATCGAACGTGCCTTGCGCGAAGGACACGTTCGTGAGCCCCTGGGTGCTTGCTTTGTCGCGGGCGCGCGCCAGCATCCCGTGCGACAAGTCGACGCCCAGCACGCGGGCCTCGGGTTCGACCTCGGCCAGGGCCAAGGCCACCTTGCCCGTGCCTGTGGCCAGATCGAGCACCTCCATGCCGGGCCGAAGATCCGCAAGACGCACGATCGCGTGCGCGGTTTTGTCGAACCACGCCGCGGAAGGGTGATCGTAGCCTTCGGCAACGACGTCGAAGGTGGCCTGAATCCGAGCTTCTTCCTCAGTCTGGTCGGAGGGAGGAGGGGTACGCATCCCAGGGAGAATGCCGCGGGCGCGCGGTGGCTGCACGCCTCTTCTGCCACCCCCGCGATTTGTATTGGTTCGTCAGGTGCTGGTCCTGAACGCCCACCCGATGCTGGGCCGATGAGTGTTGCGCGCGCGCGGTCGATAGCAGGGTTCGTCGTGGTGTCCGGGCTCCTTTCGCTCGGCCTCGGGTGCCAGGGCACCGGGGCGGACGAGGCCGAGGATCGGAACGGGGAAGGCGGTGGCGGCCACGGCGGTGGAGGTGGCGATGCGGCCGGGGGCGGTGGGGGCCGCGCGGGCGGCGCTGGGAGCGGTGGAGGCTCGCAGCAAGGCGCCGGCGGCGGAGGAAGCAACGGAACGGGCGGCCTCACGGGCTCGGGAGGCGCGGGGATGGGGAGCGGGGGCGTTACGGGCGCGGGTGGTGCTGCCACGGGGGGCCTGGGCGGCAGTGCGGCCGGAGGGGCCGGGGGAGCCTTGGGAGGCAGTGGGGGCGTCCCAGGGGGCAGTGGAGGAGCTGGAGGAGGTGGGGGCAGTGGCGGCGGGGGTGTCGCTTCGACCTTCCGGTGCACACAGCTGCTCGGGGGCGTTCCTACCGCGGACTGGTTCATCGACGGTGTCTTCGATGGCCATGTCGGTGCGGGCCATTGGGAACTGCAAGGCAGTACGGGGATCAACCACTGGCGCGGCGTCGACGACGAAGTCTGGAAGAGCGCTCCCACGCATCCTTGCGCCCAGGGGTCGGGAAGCCCCGACCGGGTCGTGCTCGTCCCCTGGGGGCACAACGAGGGAGACGCCGCGTACTGGCGCCAAAAAATCGAAGAGGCCATCACCGCGATACGGACCAACCGTCCGTCGGCAAAACAGATCGTAGTGCAACCACCGGTGGGCAGCCCATCGTGCACGGGCAACTATCCCGGCAAGAACTTCAACGCGCTGAAAAGCGCGATCGCGCAAGTCGTGGGGGGAGACGTTGTGGCAGGGCTGACCGTGCAGTTCGACGAGTGCAACGGCTACAAAGGCACATCGGGCGTCCTGATGCCGGAAGCGGCCAAGGTGGTCGCTGGAACACTGGGGAAGCACTACGCCCCGTAGGGGCCATCGTCGCCTGCACAGGAACCGAGACACCGGTGCTCGCTCTGCGCGCGCAGGGGAGCGCCGGTGGTCACGGGCGGCAGCTCAGCGCCTGAATCTCGGCAGCTGACAGTGCGCGCGCAAACACGGAGATCTCGTCGATGCGCCCCGAAAAGCGCTCGCCAACCACGCCCTTGTTCCGGTTCGCGCCCACGAGAATCGGCTCAGGGTCGACGCTGCCGATCCCAAACGGAGTCGGCTGTTGCGCTACCGGTTGGCCGTTCACGTAAACCTCCAGGGACCTGTCAGCGTAAACCCCGGCCACATGAACCCAGCTGCCGAGGGGAACGGGTGCGGGAGTGCTAACGCCCAAAAAGTCCACCGTTATCGTGGGGAATCCGTCCTTGAGGAAAAGTCCGACTGTCTCGACGGCACTGTTCGGCGCGGATTGGGTGATGATGCCCAGATACCCCGGCTGGAGGGCCTCGACGAAGATCCACGCCGACATCGTGACCTGCTGAACCTCTTCGAGCGTTCTCCAGGCGTCGCTGACGCCGAAGCTGAGGTTTTCTGCCCCCGTGAGCTCGAGACTCCGATCGAAGCGACCCTCGTCCCAGGCGATGGGTAAACCTTCGACCATGCCTTCACGTCCAGACACTTCGTCCCGCGCACTTCCATCCAGCTTGAGCCAAAGCACCCGTGCGGGGAGGTTTCCGTTCCCGCCCGGGCACGCGGCCGGCGGCGGGGCTGAACCAGGAGCATCTGCCATGGCCAAAGACACGTCGGTAGCGGGCGAGCCTGCGTCCGGAACTTGTGCTTGGTCTCCCACGTCGAGGGACGGCGTACAGGACGTGAGCGCTCCCTGTAGCGCCCACACGAAGGCCAGGGACAGAGGGTGAACGTGCTTCATCGCCAGACCACCGCCAAGCCCATGGCGGCCAAAACTTCGAGTGTGGGAAGGCGGCCGCTGGGGGCTCCCGAGATTTCTAGAGTATTTCCGCCCCATCGGAAGGCGCGAACGTCGAGGCCGAGCGCCCAGTTCGTCTGTGATCCGAACAGGAAGAGATCCGCGTGCAGCCCACCCTGAAGGGCGAAGTCGGGCGCTTGATCGCGTCGCGTGGTCATGACGTCTTCGCCGCGTGCGATGACCAGGGCCGCAGCCACTCCCGTTTCGACATACACGTGGGCGCGGGGACTTGCCAGCACGCGAAGCGAAGGGGACAGGGCCGCGAAGGCGCGCGACCACGAGGCGGCTGCGTCGGCCGTCAGCTCCGTTCGGGCGGGTGCGTGCGCCCCCAGCTGGAGCCGCACACCCACCCGCTCCCACGAAGGCACGAGCGTGAATCGGCCCCCCAATGAGACGCCCAAGGTTTGCGGCGTGGTGGGACGAACCATGAGGGCCAGCTCGAGGCTCTTTTCACGACGAGCCCGCGGCGCAGCCAACGGGATCGGCGTCACGGGCGCTTGGGGCTCCACAGGCAAACGCAGGCCGGGCGGCATCAGAGGCCCGCGGAGATCGGCTCCCCACGCCGCCAGCACGACGGCTGCCACCCGGGCCCGCTGGGCACAATCGCCCTCCGTGGCCAGGCGCCGCTCGCGCAGGTCCCGATCGCCCGCGGGACCAAGAACCAACCACGTGCCATCCTCGCGATCGGTGAGCTGGACAGCGGCCGCGAAGTCGTCTTGAACCTCACTGAGGGTGGCCAGCTCGGCAAGCACCGCAGCGCGCTCGGGACACGGTGCCGCGGCGACCTGGGCCTGCGCCGTTTGCACCATCAGACTCGCAAGAACCCACAGCACGAGTTTGAATTCACCTCCCGAGACCAGGGACGGAAGGGGGCGGGTGAGAGACGAGGCGCGCGGGCTCGCTGTGCGGATACTTACTCTTGAGGCGCTCGAAGGCGTCCCGCGCGCGCGCCGTCTCACCCTGCGCCGCCCACGCTTGTCCTTGCCCGTAAAGCGCGCGTGCGCACGTCTCCACATCTCGACAGGTCGATGTGACCCGCTCAAAGTCGGTCAATGCCAGCTTCGGCACGTGACGGGCAAGATAAAGTTCAGCCCGCAGGACCAGAAGGCGCGGGTCTTTGGCCGTCAAGTCGCTGTTCTCGAGCTCTCTCGTGGCCCGTGTCCTGTCACCCAGTGCCAAGAGGGCCTCGAGGCGGGCGATGAACGCCTCCGATCGCAGCGGCCCATGCGCCAAGGTAGCCTCCTGTCGTTCCAGCCAGGCAAGGGCGCCTTCGGGATCCCTGTCTTTGCGGAGGCGTCGCCACGCCTCGCCGAGAAGCGCTGCCGCCTCCGGCGGGGGGGGCGTGACGGCGTCCGCGGCGGCGTGTGGCGCGGGTGCCAGGCCAGCAGGGTTTGGGCGACGGAGTGGCTTTTGCGCGTGATGTACGCGCGCCGCGGGGGCGCGATCACGGGAAAGCTCTTGGACCTGGGGGGCGGCGGGCGGTTCGACCCTGGGCGGGTCGGGACGCGCCGTCACCTGCGCGGAGGCGCGACGTGCCTGACGAGGCGCGTGGGCGGCTTGCGAAGCAGGCAGTGGCTCGTCGAGACGGGGCTCGTCCCCGACCCAGGCGTGTACCCATGCCATCAAGCGTGCGCGGGCGACGCCCGCCACCAGCAGCAAGGTTGCTGCCACCATCACGGCCACCCGGCGCAGGGGTCGCGCCGAAGTGCGGCGCCGCATCCCGTACATCAGGCGCCGCTTGACCAAAGCGCGGCGTCCGTCGCTCAAGGTCGGCAGGTCGAGCGAGCTCTTCAGCAGTGCCGCCAATTCGCGATCGGACCCGTCTCGGGCTTCCACCAACCTCGAAGCGGGCTCGACGATGTCCTTGCTCCGTCCCATCTAGCTTTCATCCCCTGCACGCATCAAGAGCTCTTTCAACTTCTGCCTGCCTCTATGCAGACGCACCCACAGGGTCGAGACGCTGCAGCCCAGAAGCGCGGCGGCGTCCTCGCCCGAGTATCCCTCGAGTTCGAAGAGGATGATCGGCAATCGGTAGATCTCCGGCACACGATCGAGGGCGGCCTGCAGCCGGCGGGCGGACTCCCCGTTGGCGAAAAGCTCGGAGGCGGTCTCTGAAACAGGCTCTTGGGGCCTGAGCCAGATGGCTGCCAGGGCCCGCCGAAGACGCTCCTTCACCCGGCGTCGCCGCACGAGCTTCGTCGCGATCGCAAACAACCAGGTGTCCACGCGGCAATCGCCTCGAAACGAACCATATTGTCGCAACGCTACGACGAACACGTCGTGCAGCGTGTCCTCGATCTCGTTCGGGGGAACCCCCAAGCGACGCAGCCATCGCTCGACCGAGAGCGCGAACTGGTCGTAGAGGCCGTCGAGTGCCACGAAGCTCGGATCGGCCTGCCCTTCGGCTTTTCGGTTCTGGACGTAGCTACGCATGCCGGCGGGACTCGCGCACCTCGAGTGTTGGTTACCCGACGGACCGGGACCTTACAGGTGCGATGCGTTTTCTTCGAAGACGCACGTGACGTGCCTTCGCATGACGAATGCGGAAAGGCCGCTGGGGCTCGGGGAACGAACGGGGCTGTGGTGAGCGCCCCTCGAGGCGCAACGAACCGCGCAACGAACTCAAGGAGACGTCATGTTCCCGAACCGAAGTGTCTACGGCAAAGCGAGCGTTCTGCTGCTCCTGGGCGCCTGCCTCGCGATCAGTGTGCAAGGCTGCGGCGCGCCATCTGAGTCCCCTGACGACGAAGACGAGGTCGACAGCGGTGAGATGGATGACGAAGCCGAGGAGGGACAGGGTGGCGGCGCCGCGGATGACGAGGAGCCGTCGGCCGGGGGGGCGGGAGGAGCGGGGGGCACGGGAGGCTCCGTGCAGAGCGCGGGAGGTGGGGGTGGAAAGGCGGGCGCCGGGGGAGGTCTCGGCGGCAGCACCGGCGGCGGTGGCGTACCTGGGGGCGCCGGCGGGATGGGCGGTTTGGGGGAAGGGTCAGGTGGCATGCCGGGAGGCAGCGGCGGTGCGATGGGAGGCAGCGGCGGCGCGATGGGGGGCAGCGGCGGCGCGATGGGGGGCAGCGGCGGCGTGACGGGGGGCAGCGGCGGCGCAATGGGGGGCAGCGGCGGCGTGACGGGAGGCGGTGGACAAGCGGCGGTCGTCAAGATTCAGCCGCTCGGCGATTCGATCACGCAAGGCAAGCGTGATCCCGAGGAAGCGACCTACCGTCGGCCGTTGTGGAAGAAGCTCAAGGCCGCAGGTTACAAGGTCGACTTCGTGGGCACCTTGAACAAGCAGCTCGATGGTCCCCATCTTTACGATGATTACGACCACGACCACGAAGGCCGCTATGGCTGGAAGCTCACGCAGGTTCTGGAAAAGCTCGACGCGTGGCTCGTGTCCTACAAGCCCGACATATCGCTCATCCATCTGGGGACGAACGACCAGGGCTCGAACAATCCCCAGCAGATGATCACGAACATGGGCAAGATCTTCGAAAAGCTTCGGGAAAAGAACCCGAACATCACGATCCTCGTAGCGCAGCTCTTGCGGCCGGGAGCGACAGGCAAGGAGTTCAACATGCTGTTGCCCGCGCTGGTCGCGAGCAAAACCACCACTCAATCGCGCATCATCGTGGTCAACATGGACATCCTCGGAGCGGCCGATACGCGGCAGTACGTGCATCCCAACGCGCAGGGCTCGGAGAAGGTGGCCACGCAGTGGTTCAATACACTGAAGACGGTGCTCCCAAATCCCTGAGGCGGAACCCGATACGGCAGGTTGGGAGCACCCATCGGTTGACGACCGACCAGCGCCTCCCAGAGCCCGAAGTGCGATCGTCGGGTCTTCGAAGGGGCGCTTGTCGGTTGGGAGGCCACGGTGGAAGTTTTGAGCGGCTTCATTCTTGGTGCCCAAGGCGCACACGCATCGTGGGATGTCGCTTTGCCAGATCGCGCAGGGCCTTCAAGCTCGCTGCACTTTGTTGCTGATCGCGCGAGAAGGTGCCTGGTTCCACGTCGTTGTCCCAACCGAATCGGGTGTGGCAGGCATCACCGACCAGCAACACCGGCCCGTCAGGTGTGCGCACCACAAAGGCAGTCGAGCCTGGCGTATGACCCGGCACATGGAGCGCAAAAACCGAAGCGTCGCCCAACACATCCACGGCTGCCAGGTCACCGGGCTGTTGTTCGCGTGAAAACTTCCATGTGCGCAGGGGGGCACGCCCCGCCAAGAGCCGATCGTTGGTGCCCTGCACGAACATGTGCATGAAGGCCCTATCACCGGCTTCGTGGGGCCCCGTGTAGAGGGGGACGTCGTGGGGGATGTCCGGCAATCCCATGATGTGATCGAGATGCAGGTGGGTGACAAACACGGCACGCAAGGGCTGCTCTTGCGCCTGCAACCAGTCCGCCGTGGTCATGTGCACTTTCAGCGCCTCCATGTTCATGGCGGCGGTCACGGGCCACGACAGCGGGGAGTCGTCCGGCTTCAGAATTGCCCGCGCCACGCCGGTATCGATCATGAACAATCCACGCTGCGGGTGGTGCAACACGTGAAAATAGATCTGAATGGCTTCGGGACCTTCGTGCAGATGGCGGGCTCGTTCGTGGTCCAGATTGATGAGGCCGCTCCTGTCCACTTGCCAATCGGCGGACGTGAGGGTTTCGACGCGCACGGGGCCAGGTGTGGCCAGGGTGGATTCAACGGCGGCCAAGCTGGTGGCTTGCCCGTGTCCCGGTGTCTCCGCGGGGTGACTCGTGACGGCGCAAGCGTCGAGGAGCGCCAGGGCCACAGTCCCCAGGAAGGCGGGAAGGGGGCGCAGCGTCGCCGTGTCCTGATGTGTCATCTTTGGCATGTCTTTTTCCTCCAAAGACAGACTCATCCATGCGCATTCGGATGAAAATCCACTAAGATCGGCTACGGCTATCGAAAAATGGATATCTCGTGGGATGACGCCCGCCTTTTTCTCGCGGTTGCCGAGACAGGCAGCTTCAGCGCGGCGGCGCGCAGGACCAAGTTAGGGCAGCCTACGATCAGCCGGCGCATCGCTTTGCTGGAAGAGCAACTGGGAGGGCAGCTGTTCAATCGAACGGCTGAGGGTGCCACGGCAACGGCGCTGGGAGAGCGGCTGGTCCCGGTAGCGGCGCAAATGCACCGATGGGCCGCGGAGTGGCAGAGAATGGCTGCGGGGACTGAAGAGGGCCCAACGGGCCTCGTTCGCATCGCCGCGCCGCCCGGTGTCGCGTGCGACTTCGTCGTCCCCTTTGCAGGGGACGTCCGGCGGCGCTGGCCGAGCTTGCGTATCGAAGCGCTGGCCTCGGTGGAGCATCTCGATCTGTCGCGCGGCGAGGCCGACATGGCCCTGCGGAGCCGCCCGCCCCGGAGCAAAGACCTGACGGTGCTCCATACCCTCACGATCCACTTGGGCGTCTTCGTTGCGCGCAGCTATTGGCACGAGCTGCCCCCACAGCCGCACGCGCAAGACCTACGGTGGATCTGCCCAGGTGGCATCTACGAAAGCCTACCGCCCCGGCCCGCACTCGAAGCTTTGATTCCGGACTTTCGCCCCACGTTTTCGAGCGACAACTACCTCGTGCAACAACAGGCTGTGCTCGCGGGGCTGGGCGCGATGATCCTGCCTCGCGCCTTCGTGAAGGCGCCGCCGCTTTGCGAGCTGGTCGAAATCCCCACCTCGCTTCCGCTGCCCACCGAAACGGGGTATCTGGTGTGGTGGCAGCCAAGAGCGCTCTTCACATTCCCCGTGTGCGGGTGGTCTCCGACATGCTCGTGGAAGCGCTGGATCGGCTCGCACCAGGCTCCGCCCCCCCGTGAGTCCCCGAAAGTGTGTGCTGTTGCGCACAATGTCCCTCTCCCAAAACCGCCATTCGGCAGGCGCGCGGGTGGCAAGAGGCTCGTACGATAAGCGGCCCCATGAACATGTGCGTCCCTGATTCCAAGCCTTTGCTCCTCGTGTGCCTGCTGTGGCTCGCGTTTGCCCCCAGCCCGGCCTTCGCCGAAGAGCGGGTGCGTCTGGGTGACGGTTGGCGTTTCCACCTGGGGGAGGTCGAAGGCGCGACCCGTGCAGAGTTCGACGATCGGGGCTGGAGAACCGTCACCGTTCCTCACGATTGGGCCATCGAAGACCTCGACGTGGCCAAGACCCTGAAGCTCGAGACCCTCACGCCTCCTCCCAAAGAGCCCCGCGTCATTTCAGGTCCTTTCGACTCGTGGTCGCCGGGCGGCCGATCGGAGGCCTACACGCGGGGCGGAACGGGCCTTTATCGCAAGTCGTTCAAGGTCCCCGCGAATTGGAAAAACAAGCGCGTGCTCGTGCAATTCGACGGCGTCTACATGAACGCCGACGTGTGGGTCAATGGTCATCATCTGGGGCGCCATCCTTATGGCTACACCAGCTTCCATCACGATCTCACGCCCCACCTGGAAGCCGCGGGCAAGAGCAACGTTTTGGTGGTGCGCGCCCAGAGCCTTCAACCGAACAGCCGGTGGTACGCCGGTGCCGGCCTCTACAGACACGTATGGCTCTTGGCCTTCGACCCCGTTGCGATCGCCCCGTGGGGAACCTCCCTCACGACCCCCACGGTCTCCCGCGATTGGGCCGAGGTGGCCGTCATGACCGAGCTCGAAAACCATACGGGACAGCGGACCGACGTGGCCGTGGAGACCGAGCTTTTCGATCCAACGGGCACGTCCGTGAGCCGGGCGTCGACCCTCCACCGCGTTGGAACCGAGCTCAGTTATCCCTCGCGGCATCGCCATCGCCTGTCCTTGCCGCGGCTGTGGTCGCCCGGTGACCCCGCGCTTTACACCGCGGTCACGACCCTTCGCCAGGGCGGTCGCGTCGTCGATCGGCAAAAGACACGCTTCGGGATCCGGTCCATCGAGTTCGATGAAGCCAAGGGCTTTTTGCTCAACGGGACGCCCCTCCTCCTCAAGGGCGCCAACGTCCACCACGATAACGGCGCCCTGGGAGCCGCCGCCTACGACCGTGCCGAACGCCGCAAGATCGAGCTATTGAAGGCTTCCGGATTCAATGCCGTGCGCCTCTCCCACAACCCTCCCTCCCAGGCGCTTCTCGACGCGTGCGATGAGCTGGGGCTCTTGGTGATCGCAGAGTTTTTCGACTACTGGGATCGCCCCAAGAGCGCAAAGAGCCACCACGATGCCTTCGCCGCGACGTGGGAGGCCGACGTCACGAGCATGATCCGCCGGGATCGGAACCACCCTTCCATCATCTTGTGGAGTGTCGGCAACGAGATCCTCGAACAGCACCTGGACCACGGCGCAAAGTGGGCTCACCGGCTGTCCGAGACAACCCGGGCGCTGGACCCCTCGAGGCCCGTGACCGCGTCTTTGTGCCGCATCATCGGCTCGAACGTGGATTGGCCTTCGCGCGAACCCTTCATCTCTGCTCTCGACGTCTCCGGCTACAACTACATGCTGGAGTTCTACGCGGAGAGCCACAAGCGGGACCCGTTCCGAATCTTGATGTCCGCGGAATCGCGGGGGCGGGAGATCTTCGACTACTGGATGGCCGTCGAGGATCATCCTGCCGTGGTGGGCGATTTCGTGTGGACGGGCATCGACTACCTGGGAGAGCCGTCGATCGGTTGGCTCGGGTACAAGGAACGCAACAAATATCCCTGGACGCTCGCCTACTCGGGTGATCTCGATATTTGCGGGTTCAAGCGCGCGGGGGGCCTACTACCGCAACGTGGTATGGGGCGATGAAGGCGTGTACGCGGTGGTCCGGTCTCCCGACCCGCTCGCCAAGTTCGGTGAGCCGGAGGCTGGAAAGTGGGGGTATCCCGACGCGGAGATGAACTGGACGTGGCCGGGGCATGAGGGAAAACCCGTGACGGTCACCGCCTTCACCCGGGCCGATACGGTTCGCCTGCGCGTCAACGATCGCGACTATGGGGTGAAGTCGGTAGGCCGCGACACCAAATTCATGGCCGTCTGGGAAGGCGTGTCGTACGAGCCCGGCGTTTTGACGGTCACGGCGTACAAGGGGCCCATCGAGGCTTCGCAGTGGACGCTGAGGACCGCCGGGCCGGCAAAGACACTGCGTTTGGTGGCCGATCGCACGAAACTTGCCGCGGACGGCCAGGATCTCGCCTTCGTGACCGTGGAGGTGGTGGATGAAGCTTCGATGCGCCATCCGAGCGCAGCCGTGCCCGTGCGGCTCGAGGTGCTGGGGCCTGGCACCTTGATTGGATTTGGCTCTGGCAACCCGAAGAGCGCGGAGAGCTTCCAGCAACCGGTGCGTAGCACTTTCGAGGGGCGGGCCCTGGCTGTGGTCCGCACGACCTCCAAGCCGGGCACCGTCCGCATCCGCGCGAGCGCTGAAGGCCTGGCTCCTGCGGAGCTCACGCTCGAGACCAAGGTCGATTCGACGAAACGCTGAGCGTTGGCCCGTGCGCTCGTGTCGTGGTGAACGCACAGGGCTCTCCGTGACTTAGACGTTCGTCAGTTAGCCATCCGCTTGCTTCGTCGCTAGATTCGATCCTTGCGCTACAGGCCGACTTGACTGTCTGGTCCCGTTGGCGGCGAGGAGCACGATGTACCGAAGAAGTTCCAGGGGTAACGTCAGCTTGCGCGTGGGCTTGTCCTGCGTGTTGTGGGTGGCCGCCTGTTCGGGCTCCATCGGGGATTCCGATGAGCCCTCGGCTCCCGATGAAGCCGGGGGCCGCGCGGGTTCCTCGGGAGGCACGGGTCAGCCCGGATCCGGCGGCGGTGGGGGCCGGTCCCCGGCCGGCGGTACAGGGGGATCGATCGTGCTGCCGTCCTGCACGCAGGCTCCGAACGCCTGGCCCGCGCTGCGGCGGCTCAGTACAGACGAGCTGGCGAACACCCTGCGCGACCTGCTGGCGCTGCCGGATCGGCCGGCTCTCGAGCTGCCGGCCGACGACCAGCGCGAGGGCTTCGCCAACGACGCTGAATTGCTGCGCGCGTCCGCCGCGTTCGTGAGTTCCTTCGAGCTCTCAATCTCGGGCCTCGCCGAAAAAGCCGTGACCCAGAGAAGCCGGTATCTGAATTGCCCTGTCGGTAAGGAAGACGCGGCCTGCGTGCGGGGCTTCGTGGAGTCGTTCGGCAAGCGCGCGTTTCGGCGTCCTCTGTCCACGGCGGAGGTGAACGCGTTCACTGGTTTCTTTACCAAAACGAAAAACGAAATCGATGCGGAGGCGGCCCTTTCGCTCACGCTCTCGGCGTTTCTCCAATCTCCTGAGTTCGTCTACCGCAACGAAGCCGGAGACAAGCTCGACGGCTACCAGCTGGCGTCGCGGCTTTCGTACAGCCTCTGGCAGTCGATGCCGGATGACGAGCTCTTCGCGAAGGCCGACGATGGGTCTCTCGAGGATCCGGCGGTCCTCCGGCAGCAAGCGCTGCGCATGCTCGAGGACGGCAAAACGCGTGCGGGCCTGTCGGCCTTTCACCGCCAGTGGCTCTCGCTCGACCGCGTCGACACGAAGACGAAAGACTCCGCGCTCTTTCCCTCGTGGACGCCCGCTCTGGCCGAAGCCGCCCGCGAAGAATCCGAACGTTTCGCGGCCCACGTGCTCTTCGACAAGGGCGGCTCGTTTCGCGATCTCATGACGAGCCGTACGGCCTTCGTCAAAGGGGAGCTTGCGGCCCTCTATGGGCTGCCGTCCGGGGGCGCCGATTGGCAAGAGGTCGAGCTGCCGGCCAGCGAGCGCGCGGGCATCCTCACCCGTGTGGCCTTCCAGGCCGGTCGGGGCCATTCGCTGAATGGGTCACCGATCCTGAGGGGCATCTCGGTCATGGAGCGGGTGGTCTGTGAGCCCGTGCCGAAGGCTCTCGACAACGTTGACACGAGCAACCCCGCCGAGAACAACAGTTCCAACAAGACGAACCGGCAGCTCTTCGAGGAGCGCACCGCGCCGCAACTCTGCCAAAACTGCCACAGCACGATCGATCCCTTCGGCTTCGCCTTCGAGGCCTACGATACGGCGGGTCAGTACCGCCGTGAGGAGAAAGGCCAGGTCATCGATGTCTCTGGCACGATCAAGGGTACGGATGTCGAGGGGCCGTACGATGGGCCCGTTGCCTTCGTGGAGAAGCTTGCGGGCAGCGCGCAAGCCCAGCGCTGCTACGCCGGCCACTGGTACCAGTTTCTGTCGGGACGTCCTCTGACCGACGCCGATGAGTGCCGAAAAGACGGCCTCGGCAAGGCTTCCGCAGAAGGGATGTCCGTGCTCGATTTGCTCGATGTCATCGTATCGAGCCCTGAGTTTACGTCGCCGGGAAGGACCGCCCCATGAGCTCGATCATCAAGCCGAAGTTGTCGCGTCGCGCGCTCGTCTCGGGGCTTGCCCTCGGGGGCGCGGTGCCTTACCTACCCTCCCTGTCGCGAAGGGCGGAAGCGGCGGTTCCCAAGCGGCTGCTGGTCTTTTTCACGAGCCACGGGAACCCCTACACGCAATGGAAAATGCGTCCGGGTGCCAAACCCGACAAGGCGGATTGGGTGGCCGATCTCGGCGGGCTTGCACAAAACGAATTCAGTGACGTGTATGCGCCGCTGTGGGCCCATCGCAAAAAGCTGCTGATCTTCGACTGCCTCTCGAATGCAGTGAACGTGGCACAAGCGGAGCCGAAGGGGCATTTCGGCGGCCCGTCGACGATTCTCACGTCAGCCGATTACGGCTCTGCGGATGGCCGCCAAGCGGGCGGCCCTTCCATCGACCAGATCATTGCGAAGGCGGTGTCAAAGGTCGGCCAGCTCAAGTCCATCGAGCTTGGAAACAACCCGATCGCCGTTTGGCAGGGCAAAAACGCGAAGCTTCCGACGGAGACGGATCCTGCCAAGGCCTTCTCGCGGCTTTTCCCCACGGGCTCCGGGGGCGGCATGGGATCTGGAGGCGGCGCAGACACGAGCCGGGCGGCCAAGCTGCAAGCCGGCCGGGCCTCGGTGCTCGATTTCGTTTCGCCGCGCTACGAGTCGATGTTCAAGACGTTCGATCGCGCTGATGCGGCCAAGGTGCAGGCGCATCGGGACCTCATCCGGGATCTCGAGCTGCAGCTTGCGGTCAAGCGCGAGACCATCTCGTGCAACGATCTGCCGAACGTCAACGGGGGCGGGAACGCCAACGACAGGGTGGACGCTTACGGACGGCTCGTGGCTGCGGCCTTTGCGTGTGACGTGACCCGCGTGGCGAGCATCCAGATGTCCCAACTTGCGCCGAGCGAGTTCGGCGCCACGGGTATATCCGACGTTCATCAAGACGTCGCCCATCACGAGACGAACCCCGGCCGCCTTGCCAACATGGCGAAGTTTTACCGCAAGCACGCGGAGCACTTCGCGACCCTCATGGGTCACCTCGACGCCGTGCCGGAGGCTGACGGCACCACCCTTCTCGACAACACCATCGTGCTCTGGGTCCAGGAGTGCGGCGCGTGGATTCACCAAACGGGTCACCTGGCCGTTGTGGTGGGCGGGGGGGGGCTTTCAAATGGGCCGCTACTTCCACTGGGGTAGCCAGCCCGACCTGCTCAACGTCAACGGCGACAACGTGGGCTTCAAGTACAACAACTACTCACCGCCCATCAGCCGGCTCTTCGTGTCCATCGCGCAGAAGATGGGCATGAACATCAACCAGATCGGTGAGAAGGTCATGGCGCGCGGCTTGGACCTGCGCGGGCCCTTGCCCGGTTTGACCTGAGCTTCGTCCTTATGGCATCACCGTCATCGGCACCAAGCGTTTGACAGCCTTTGCGTTGCCGCTGACCTCACCGTCGAGCACGGTCACGGGCACGGGCGGTGTCAGCTGGAAGCGATAGCCCTTGTAGTCACTTTCGAGGGCCACTTGTTGGCCCTGGTACTCGAGCCGCCGAACGTAGTCCTCCGGCGCAAGGCCATGGCGCACGTGCGTCCTGTGCCGCACGAGGAAGCCCGCCAGGCGCAGGGCCAGGTGGTTGTGCAGGCGGTGACAGCCGCTGCTCTCTCCGCGTTTGACGGAGCGGTACGCCGGCGTGCCGTGGGTTCGAATGCGGTGATCCATCAGCTGCGGTTCACCGCTTTCGTTTTCGCCTTCGATCTGGTGGTGCACGATGGCCACGAGTCCATAGGCGGCGCGATAACCGGGGCCAATGATCTCCGTCTTCGGCTCCCAGCTGTCTCCCCTTTTGACCAGCAGTTTGCGCGTGGGCATGCCCGGTGAGGGGTGCCAGGTTGGGGTGGCGAGAACCTCGGGCCAAAGGGCCTCTCCGGTCACTGACTCCTTGTACTTTAGCGCCATCGTACCGTCGGACTTCTGAATGGTCTTCCATCCTCCGATTGTGGTGGGCCATCGGGCAAGAGCCACTTGCCCTTTTCCCACGCGCACGTAGAGGGTGAGAGTGGGCCGATCGCTCACGGGGGGGCGCCACTTCTTCTTGCCATCCTTGTCGAGTTTCGGACGTGCCAGCACCACATCACCCCGATCGATTTCCGCGCGCAGATCCATGTGCTGACCGTGGTAGGCGGGCCGCGGCGGCAAGCGCAACGCGACCACGGGGGGCAGCGGCGCCGGTCCCCGACGCGGCGGCTTGCGCGCTGCCTTTCGCGAGGACGGTAGAGGGGACGGCGCCGCGAGCGTGCTTGCGGACACGGCATCCGGAGAGGTGAAACCGAGCGCCGCGGCGGCCGTGTGAGTGGCCGCGGCGACGAGATCCGGTGCCGCAGTGACGTTGGGGCCCGTTTCCCCCGGGGCGTTTGGCGAGGGGCCCTGGGCAGGCGGGGCTCCCTGCGGCGGGGTGGAGGTGGTTCGCATGGGCAGCGGCTGAAATTCCGGGCTGTCCAGCAGGCGTCCTTGCACCTCTGCCAATACGCCCAGGGCGGAGCCATCCTCGAGCAGGCCTGTGGCGTCCACGACACGTTCGCGCAGAGCGCGCAGGAGCGCGCGAAAGTCATGCTCACGGCTGTCGCCCCGCAGTGTGGACCGGGTGTCGAGATCGATTCGCCCGCTATCGGCCAACATGTGCAGCCGCTGGTAGACGTGCAGTCCCTCGACCGTACGACGGTCCATGCGTCCCCGTGTCGCCTTTCGGTGCAGCAGATCCTCGCAGCGAAGATGAGCCTGCATTGCGACCACAGCCCGCGTCTCGAGAGCCGTCAAGGATCGGGGCGATATCGTTCGCCCGGTGAGGATCATGGGCGTTTCAGAGACTGTCGCGGGATCGGGATTGGGTACCTTTTCCGGCTCTTCAGGGGGAATCACATTCTTCGGTGAGAGCTCTTCCAGCACGGCGTCTTTCACCCGATCGTGGCAGGCGTGGCGTTTGCGATCGGCCAGGCGCCGGCGCAGCACGTTGAGGCTGGGTGAGATGCCGAACGCCTCGAAGGTGCGGTCCTCGCGGGCGCGTGCGTACGCGCTGCCGCTGCGCAGCCGGCCGTTTGCCAGGTCGATGAGGTACGGTCGCAGCGGCTGAGGCGTTTCGGGCGCCTCCGAAAAGACGTGCGGAAGCCACTCGTCGGAAAGATCGACGAGGGTCAACCCGTCTCTTTGCGCCGCTTCAGGCGTCGTGGGTCCCACGACACGTCCGGCTTCCACGATGACGATCGGCGCTGGCGCCGCGGGTGGGGCCGACGGGGCGGCGTTGAGCCCCCGCCCGCCTCCGAACCCCATCCCGCTCGTTATCACGGCCACCACGCCTACCCGCAAGGCACGGCCGCATCCAGATTGCCTGCTGGCCGGACGCCGTGGACACTTCTCCAGCATGACGATCGATCGTAAGCGTTCGGTCATCGCGGTTCAAGCAGGAGTCGCTCGGGGCGCCGCGATTGTAGCTTCGGCCATGGCGCAGTCAGACCAAGTTCGGCCGGCCTTTTGGCGCTGCTTCCGTGCCTCGTGAGAGGCGCGCCGGCATCGCGGACCGCACGTGAGGCGCTCACAGATCTGGGCATCTGCGCACTTGCGTCGCCGCGGCGGCCGGGAAGGGGGCCGTGTGTCACCTGTCCCAGATGCGGCAGTGCCGCTCCCAGCGGCCAAAGGCCAGGGCAGACCGGGTCGCGTCAGGCGTGCAGGAAGCAGCCTTATGCCGTGGTTGGGGTGCATCCATTCTGTGAGCGAAGCGTGCTCATGTTCCCGGCATGCCCTCACGATGGGAACGGCACGTGCTGCCATGACGACCGACACGATCCCATCTGTTTTCCCCACGCCTGGTGCTTCGCCCTATGCTTCGAGAGGCGAATCCGAGCGAGCGATCGAAACGGAGCCTGAAGAGCTCTCTTTGTCGCCATCGACACTGCCCTTCGACGAGACGGAGTACATCTTTGACAAGTCCACCGTCGTTGCGCCGCCCTGGTACGGAGTGCGCGAGGCGTTGACGCCCGTTGCTGCCGCCGCGGCGTTGCAGGATTCGCGTTCCCTCTTGCACCTCAGCCGCCCCGTCTCTGCAAGCGGCCAGCTCCGCGGTCGCGGGGATGCCCGCTGCGCGCCCCGCGGGAACGATGAACGGCTTGGCAGGTATCGCTTGCTCGAGCGGCTCGGAAAGGGCGGCATGGCCGAGGTGTTTCGGGCTGTTGCCGAAGGGCCTCATGGCTTTCGGCGTGTGTGTGCGCTCAAACGCATCTTGCCCGAGTTCGCCCACTCACGCTGCTTTCAAGACCTGCTCGCGGACGAAGCGTACATCTCTGCCCGCCTTCACCATCCCCATCTCGTGGACGTGTACGACTTCGGGAGCGTGTCGGGTGAGCCCTACCTGGTCATGGAGTATCTCGACGGGCAGGATCTCGCCACGGTCCTCAAGGCGCTCTCACGCGATAAACGCAAGATGTCGCCAGCGGCCGCCGTGGGCATCGCCCGGCAGCTCGCCCGTGGGCTCGCCTACGCTCACACAATTCGAGGTGATGACGGCCAGCCGCTCAATCTCGTGCACCGAGACGTCAGTCCCGACAATGTGATGTTGCTCGGCACGGGCACCGTCAAGCTGCTCGACTTCGGGATCGCGCTCTTCGATCCCCACGGGGCGGCCGCGGGCGCACACGACCGTATTTTGCGTGGCAAGCTGGGGTACGCGTCCCCGGAGCAGTCGCAGGGGCTGCCCGTGGATCGTCGTTCGGACGTCTTCTCGCTTGGCGTCGTGTTGTGGGAGATGCTCACATGTCGTCGGCTCTTCCTGGCCGATAGCGATGCCGACACTCTGCAAAGAGTGCTTTGGTCCCCCTGTCCGGAACCCTCGATGGTGTCTCCGCAGGTGCCATCGTCCTTGGATGCCGTTGTGATGAAGGCTCTCGCGCGTGAGCCCCAAGCTCGCTACGAAAGCGCCGAGTCCTTTTTGGAGGCGCTCGAGCTGGCCCTGCATACCGTTCCCGGGGGTGAAGCCGTGCTCGCGCAGATCGAGACGACGTCGAGGGGAGCGGCCGAAACCCCCGGGCCAAGCGCGCCCGCATCCACACGGTCGTTGATTGCGCTCACACCCTCGCGGTACGAGCGCACGGACGTGCTCGAGCTGCCGTCTCGCCGAAGGCACGTGATGGTCAAGGTGGCAGCGAGTGCCGGGCTGGCCTTGGGTTTGTTGTGGGGCATCGGTGCCCCTCGTCCAGAGCGTTCTCACGTCGGCGCAAATCACCTCGAGCCCACCAAGGGTATCTCTCTCAGCTTGATGCGCGCAGGCGAAAATCAGATTGCGGAAGAGGTGAGCCTTGTGCCCCCACCCGTTCGCGAGCGGTCCTTGCCAAGCGCGAAGGACCTCAGCGAAAGCACCTTTCCCTTCGTGGGTCCTCGTCAGCCACCGCCCCGTTTGAGCGCAGAGCCCTCCCCGCCGCCTTCATCCCTGCACGTCAATCCTTTCCTTCCGTGAACCATGCAAGCGTGCCGCAAATGTGCTTCGTTTTTCGCCACGGTCGCGATCCTCACATCGCTACACCTGCCCCTGGGTGTCGTGCTCGCGAAACCCGAGGAGACCGTAGGCGCACGGCCTGAGGTCGCACGTGCGCACGCCGCCTTCCTGCGGGCCGAGCGCCACTTCGTCGAGGGCCGCTACCGCGCGGCCATGAAGGAGTACGCCATGGGCTTCAAGCTCACATCCTTGCCGGGTTTTCTTCTGAACATCGCCGACTGCCATCTGCGCCTTGGGAATCACGCAGAGGCGCGCAAGGCGTATCTGCGTTTTCTTGGCATGGCTGGCGCCGACGATCCGCATCGGGCGCACGTCGAGCGCGCGCTGGCGGAGGCGGAGGCAGGGCGATCGTCGATGCGCCCGAAGGAGGCGGGCCCGCTTTACCCTGCGCCCAAGGAAGGCCCGGGTTTGCGCGCGGCCTCGGTGCGGGGATCCCGCACTGTCGTCGTGCGCGCCGACAAACCAGGTCCCACGCGAGACGAAGCTGGTGAAGCTCCAGGCGATCCGGCTGCACCGCCTCTTGCAAGCGCGGCACCCGCAACAGACCTGGCAGTGCGATCTTGGGAGCCCCTGCCACAGCGCGCGCTCTCGCCCGAGGTGGCGGAGGTGACGGCCGCTGCGCCCCCGGGGCGGAACCCGCCGGCTGAAGGTACGTGGATTTGGCCTGGGGTGGCAGCCAGCGTCGCAGCGGCCGCGGTACTGGGCTTTTTTGTTCTGCGTTCGGAGGAGGAACTCGTGCAGGAGGGATCGATTGGCACGTTGTCGCGTTGATACGCTCGTGGCGGGATCGTTGCTCGGTGTTGCGGCTTTGGGGCTGCAGAGCGCTTGCCAGGACACCGGCTCGCCCACGAGCGTGCTCGTCAACGTGGTGCCCGGACCCGGTATGACGGACCCGCCGCACGCGTTTCGGGTCTTCGCGCGTTCGGGAGAGACATTCTTCTTCGAGGACGAACGTCTTCCTGAAACGGGGACGCTACATCCTGTGTCGGACCGAGACTACGGGAACATCGTCCTTTACGTCGGTGACGTGCGGAACACCTTTGCGCTCGACCTCTTCGCCATTCGCGATGGTGAAAGGCGGGGGCGTGGCCGCGCCGATGTCGAAGTGATTGCCGGAGCTCAGAGCCAGGCCACGGTGACGATCCTTCCCACGTGGGCGTGGCCGGACGGGGGGGCGTTGCTGGGGCTCGCGCCGAATGGGGAGTCGTGTATCGACCGCTCCCAGTGCCTCTCGGGAGCTTGTGTCGATGCCGTTTGTTGCGCTACCGATTCGTGTTCCCCCTGTGAGGCCTGCAACCTCCCCGGAAAGGTAGGCGCCTGTTCAGCCGTGCCAGCCGGCGAGGGCGATGGTTTGGCCTGTGCGCCCGAAGGCGAACGCTCTTGTGATGGCCTCGGCAGCTGTCGTGCGTCCTCGGGGCAGCGCTGCCTGGCCGCGGCCGATTGTGCTTCGGGGCACTGCGTGCATGGCGTTTGCTGTGAGACCGCGTGCGCAGGGGCGTGTCTGTCGTGCACGCAAGCGGGCCAAGAGGGAAAGTGTGTGCCGTTGCCCGCGGGGAAAGAGGATGAAGCGTGCGGGCCCGAGCTACGCTGTGACGGGGTCGGAGGGTGCGGGCCTGCGTGCACCCTTCACTCTGACTGCCCAACCGGTCAGGCCTGCGTGGACGGCACCTGTGTGACCCCGAAGCGAGAGGGTGAAACATGCGGCCACGACGATCAATGTGTCTCGGCCTTGTGCAGCGACGGCCGATGCTGCCGCCAGGCTTGTGGTCCTTGCACGGCCTGTACGGGTCCAGACGGTGTTTGCGCGCCCCTGCCGGTGGGGTGGCCGGATCCACGCCCGGAGGTGGGCTGCCAGGGGCTGTTTGCCTGTACGGGCCAGGGTACGTGCGCGCTTGCTGCGGGAGCGGCGTGCCGCCAGAACGAGGCGTGTGCCAGTGGCCACTGTGTGGAGGGCGGGTGTTGTGACCAGGCGTGCTCGGGCTTGTGCCGCACCTGCGAGGGCGGCCGCTGTGCACTCATCGTCAACGACGTTGACCCCGGCGCGTGCGAGGGCAACTTCCGCTGCAGCGCTGAAGGGCAGTGCCTGCGAGCGCAGGGGCAGGTCTGTCGTGTGCACAATGACTGTGCCGATGGCCTGTGCCTGAAAGGCCGCTGTGCTGCAAAGGAATGAGCTAGGCCCCCAAAGAAGGCCGTCCTTTGCCGTCGCTTGTCAAAGCATCTCCGATTCTTTCGCGCACGCTCGCGGCGAAGGTCTCGAGGTCGGACGCGGCGAAGGTCGCGGGAGGCTCTGCAGGCAAGACCTGCACGCGGATGCGGGCGGGGCGGCAGATCCAGCCGTGCTTGGCCAGGGCCTCCCGGGTTCCCAAGATGGCAATGGGAAGCACGGGGACGTTTGCCGTTCGTGCGAGCGCAAAGGCGCCGGTCTTGAAGGGGCGCAACTCTGGGGTCTCCGAGCGGGTTCCTTCGGGAAACATCATCACGGAGCTGCCTTGCGCCAGCAGCGCACGGCACGCCTCGAGCATCGTCTGCACGCTGGCTTTGTCGCCGCGCCGAAGGGGGACGTACCCGTTCAAGCGCATGTTCCAGCCAATGAGGGGAACCTTGAAGTTTTCGGCCTTCGATACCCACTTGAAGTGCGTGAACAGGCGGTAGAGCACCATGATGTCCGTTGCCGAACTGTGGTTGGCGACCATCACGTAGGGGGTGCCGGGCTGGATGTTCTCCTTGCCTTTCACCTCCACGCGCCACAGGGGACTGCACCAGGTGTAAAGCGAGGCCCAAAAACTGGTGAAGCGATGCAAAATCGCGCGACGGGGATCCCACAGAGCCGTTGTGCCCCAAACGAAGAGCGCAACCGGGAACAGGGCCAAAGCCGTGACGCTCACGAAAATCCAGTACATCAAAGACAAAAAACGGCTCGCCATACGTATTCGTACCTTCGCCTAGACGCTCGGGAGAACTTTTCGCACACGCGCGCCCCTTGGGGTGGCGTTGTGACACGAACGTTATAGTCGAGCCGGGAGGAACGCGCCCGTTCAGGGCGTGCTGCAACCGATGCGCGCGGTGTGCAGCGCCAGGTCGTCGATCCAGGCGATCCAGGGCTTCGAGACGGTTTGGTAAATCGTAAAGCCGAACCACATCCGGGTGAGGGGTTTCGGAAACGCGTAGGTGGCGGGTTGTTTGTTGCCTTCCCAGACGAGCTTGGGCCGCTCCATGCCGTTCCACCAGATCTGTGCCCTGTCATTGGCCGCGTCCACGAACCACTCGGCACAGATCCACTCCCCTTCGGGCAGGTGCTTGTCGCCGTCGACCAGGGCGGTTTCCCCGTTTCCGCGGGTCTCGACGTTGAACATCATGTGATGCCAGCCCGGGCCCGCGGTCCCCGCAATGCGGACGCTGGTCTTCAACGAGGTTCCGTTGTGCTCCGCGAGGTCCCAGTGCGTGTTTTCGGGCGGGCGCTGCTCGATGAACAAAAAGGCGCGCCCATAGAACGGCTGTCCGGAGAGGGCGAAGGACCTCGTTTCGATGAAGTTTTCTGAATACGAAGTGCCCGTCTGCAGCCTGAGCGCCCGCTGGCCCGCGTGCCTTTGGGCCGTGCCCACACGGGCGTTCCCCACCACCTTCCAGCGCTCCGCGTTCGGAGGGCCTGGCGCTGTCTGCTCGAAGGTCTCGCATAGCACGTAGGGGCACTCGGGCGGCGCTCCCGCTTGTCCGGCGTTGCCCCCCATCGCCCCAGCTTCTCCGCCGCCCGCGCCGCCCGCGCCAGCATCCGCACCGCCCGCAGCTGCGCCGCCGGCGCCGGCATCCGCACCGCCCGCAGCCGTGCCGCCGGCGCCCCCTGCACCGGTTCCCCCTGCGCCCGCCCCCCCTGGGCGAGAGCCTCCGGCTCCGGCCGTCGGGACGCCTCCCGAGCCACCCTTGCGGGCCTCGTCATCGGAGCTCTCTGCCGAAGCCCGTCCGCCGCTCTCTGTGCCCGGCTCGAGCGGCTCTTCGTCCTTGCCGGGGGACGCCGCACAGGCGAAAAGCACGCTCGCAAGGACGGGGCAAGCCAGGATCAGCGGACGCGTTCGAGAGGACATCCTGGGTCTATGTCGAAGTGTCCACACAATCTTCACAGGTTCATCCGGCACGCTCGCCTTACGCGTGGGGTGGTAGGCTCGAGCGCCCCCCGCGTCGGGCCCGCCCCGCCCTAAGGTGTGGTCATGAGCGGCGCGCCGCAGCCGACGTGTTCCAGCAACGCACCCGGGGGAGGAGACAGCTTGAACGACTCCGCTGCGATGTCGGGATTGATCCGGCGGTCACGCACCTTGATCTCCACGCCGTCGTCGAAGCTGGCGCCCGGCTCCGCGAAGCGGATGGTCTCGGGGAACGCGATACCCTCGTGTCGCGTGACGCCCTCGTAGCGCACGCGCCACCACCCGGGCCGGCCGTGCGCGTCCTTGGCGGCGCCCTCCACACCCAGCACGTCGAAGCCCAGGCTCGACTTGCGCATGAGCACGCGCAGCCGTTGTGAGCGGCCGTCCGGACTGGGCGACGTCATCTCGAGGCGCTCGGCGCCCACCTCCGCGTCCCAGTCCAAACCCACCACGCGGGCCCCAGGACCCACGGGCGCATCACCCAGGAGAATGGCCGCGATCGCTTCCGGTGGCAGGGGAATGCGGACCAACGAGGCCACGTTCTGCGGACAGGCGGGCCCTTCGCGAAACACGTTGCGTTCCATGTCGAGCAGCGCGAATCCACCCGCACCGTCAGTCGTCAACGCCGCCACCGTGCCTTTGAGGCTCACCTCGGCCTCGAAACGCAGGCGGCCCGAACGTTCGACCAGCATGAGCACGGTGGCCTTGATGCGGTCACCGCCCAACCAGCTCGTGGTCTTGGTCTGCAAGTTGAGGGCGCGCACGGCGTCCTGGCGTTCGCGCAGCGCCGTCATGAGCGTCTCCGCGTCGGGCGCCGCGTAGGGGCGGGGCTTTGCCGCGTGGCCACAGGCCGAAAGCGCCCACGCGCCCCAGCAAAGCACGATCACGAAACGCCGCATACTCGTGGGACGTCGTTGCGTAGGGCCTTGTTCAGCCGGCTTCATCGTGGTTTTCCCGCTCCCGCGTCCGAACGGGCCTCGTGGGGCCCTTTCCCAGGGCCTCCCGAGCGGCCGTGCGGCAGGCTCGCAAGCAGCGCTTCCAGCTGGGCCTTGAGCTTGGGTTCAGGCCCAAGCGCCAACGCCTGGCGGGCGCGGGCCCTGGCCGGCTCAATGGCCCCTTGTTTGGCCTCCAGCATGGCCACGTGGGCCACGATCTCCGGCTCTTCGGGCTCGATGGCGGCTGCGCCACGCAGGAACGGGGCTGCCGTGGCGAACCGCCCCTGTTGGAAATGAATCCAGCCCACCGTATCCAGGATCGCCGCCGACCCTGGCGTGAACGCCAGCGCCACTTGCGCGCGCTTTTCGGCGAGCGCGAGCCGTTCGCCTCGCTCTGCGGCCACGAAGGCCCAGAAGTTGAGCGCTTCGATGCGGCTGGGGTCCTTGACCAGCACCTCTTCGGCCAGCGCCAGCGCGCGTGCCTTGTCCCCGTACTTGTCCTCCAAGGTGGCGGCGGCAAGTTGCAGCCGCACGTCACTGCGGAGCTCGGGCGGAACGTCGGCCAGGATCTGCCGGGCCCGCGCGAGCTGGGACGCACTGGCAGCCAGCAGCGCTTGGGCTACGACGACCTCGCGCTGCATGTCGGGGTCGAGTGCATCGTCGCTGACCGTGGAAAGCAACGCCTGGGCGGCAGGAACATCGCCTTGCTCTCGCAGCAACGCCACGGCCCGCAGGCGGCCCTCGGCGAAGGTGGGGGCATCCTCGGCAATGGCCTCGAAGCTCCGCATCGCCTCCAGAGGCTGTCGCGCCGCCTCCAAAACCACGCCCTTCGCAAAAAGAGCCCTGCCGCGGGCGTCGTTCGGCGGCTGGGTGCTCAACGCCGCGTCCGCCATTTCCAGGGCCTGTTCGAGGCGGCCCGCGGCGCGCTCGAGCTCCATGCGCGCGTACAGGGTCGATGGGTCGTCGACGCTCACGCGCAGACTTTCGGCCAGGGCCGCCGCATCTTCACTGAAGCCGTGGGTACGCAAAAACAAGGCGTAGGCGGCGGCGACCCCCAGATCCCCCTCTGCGCGCGCCAGCGTTTCCACGTAGGCCGAGCGGGCTTCCTGCAGGTGCCCGTCTGCCGTGTCGAGCCGCGCCAGGAGCAGGCGGGCTTCGAGGTGGTCGGGTTCAATCTCCACGAGCCTGCGGTAGAGCCTCCGGGCGCTGTCGCGCGCGCCGGTGGCCCAGTCGAGCGCCGCCTGGCGATACAGCCCCGGCTGAGACGCTGGCAGGCCTTCGAGCAGAGCGCCCAGCGTGTCCCGGGCTCCCGGCAGATCGAGCGCCATCAGCTGCAGGTCGGCGCGCTCGAGATACACCCGCTCGGCCTCTTCCGCGCCGTGGCCGAAGTCCGTCAGGGGCAAGGCGCGGGTCAACGCCTCCGCGGCGGCCCGGGCGTCGCCCCGGTGAAGCAGGAGGTGCGCCTCTGCCATCAAGCCGTCCACGGTCGTGTCGATCGCCAGCGATGCGTCGATCGCCTTGCGGGCGTCGTCCGCGCGATCGAGCGCGAGCAGGTTTTCCGCCAAGCGCGCCCAAACCTCGGGGGCGCGGGGATCTTCGCCCACCGCGCGCTCGAGCTCGGCCACGGCGTCTTCGTAGCGTTCTTCCTCCTCGAAAAGCAGAGCGCGTGCCACGTGTTCGTAGGCGCGGGGGCTCACCTGACGGGTCACGAGCACCTTGCCGTTCACGATCTTCGTGACCACGGGCTGCCGTGCGGCGCAGGCCGGTGCCAGGATTAGCCAGAGCCCCACGAGCCCTCGCAAAAAAGGGCTGCGGCAAACGGAAGCAAGCCACATCACGGTGGGGGGCTCCTCACAAAGGAATGTTACCGTGCTTGCGCGCCGGCAAGACCTCGCGCTTGTTCGCCAGATCATCGAGCGCGCGGCAGAGGCGCGCGCGGGTTTGCCGCGGCCGAATGACGGCATCGATGTAACCCAGCGAGGCGGCTTCGTAGGGATTCGCGAAGCGCTCACGATACTCGGCCACGTAGGCGGCCCGGGCGGCCTGGGGATCGGGGGCCCGGGCGATCTCGTTGCGGAAGATGATGTTCACGGCGCCTTCCGAACCCATGACGGCGATCTCGGCGCCGGGATACGCGAAGTTCAGATCCGCCCGGATGTGCTTCGACGCCATGACGTCGTAGGCGCCTCCGTAGGCTTTGCGCGTGATCACGGTGACCTTGGGTACGGTGGCTTCGGCATAGGCGTAGAGCAACTTGGCGCCGTGCCGGATGATGCCGCCGAACTCCTGCGCGGTTCCCGGGAGGAAGCCGGGAACGTCCACGAAGGTGATGAGGGGCACGTTGAAGGCGTCACAGAACCTCACGAACCGTGCAGCTTTCACCGAAGCGTCGATGTCGAGGCAGCCGGCCAGATGGGCGGGTTGGTTCGCCACCACCCCCACAGGACGACCGCCAAGGCGTGCGAACCCCACCACGATGTTGCGGGCAAAATCGGGCTGAATCTCGAAGAAGTTGGGTTCGCCTTCGGCTCTGTCGACGATGCGTTCCACGAGCACACGCATGTCGTAGGGCTTCGCGGAATCTGAAGGGATGAAGCCATCGAGGTCGGCGTCTTCCCGATCACGGGGGTCTTGTGAGGGCCTTCGGGGAGGATCCTCGCGGTTGTTCGAGGGCAAAAACGAAAGCAACTGCCGCAGGCCTTCGAGGCACGCGGCTTCGCTGGGAAAGTGCCGGTGGGCCACACCCGAACGTGACGCGTGGGCCTCGGCGCCCCCCAGGGCCTCCTTGGTGACCTCTTCATGCGTGACGGTGCGAATCACGTCGGGGCCGGTGATGAACATGTGGCTGGTGCCGTCGACCATGAACACAAAGTCCGTGATCGCAGGCGAATACACGGCGCCTCCGGCACAGGGGCCGAGGATCGCAGAGAGCTGTGGCACTACGCCGCTTGCCAGGGTGTTGCGCAGAAAAATGTCGGCATAGCCACCCAGCGAGGCCACCCCTTCCTGAATGCGAGCGCCCCCCGAGTCGTTCAGCCCGATGACGGGGGCGCCGGTCTTCATGGCGAGGTCCATCACCTTGCAGATCTTGCCGGCGTACGCTTGGGACAGTGAGCCTCCGAAGACGGTGAAGTCCTGGGCGAAGAGGTAGACGAGCCGGCCGTCGATGCGGGCCGACCCGGTCACCACGCCGTCGCCAGGGATCCTCTGGGCTCCAAGGCCGAAGGCGGTGGACCTGTGGGTCACCAGCTTGTCCAGCTCGAGAAAGCTCCCGGGATCGCAAAGCAGCTCGAGGCGTTCGCGCGCGGTGAGTTTGCCCGAGGCGTGTTGCTTCGCGACCCGCTCGGGTCCGCCTCCGGCTTCGGCTTGCCTCTCCAGGTCTTCGAGCCGGGCGAGAGGATCCGAGGTCGAGGGCTGTGAAGCTTCTTTGGCCGAGGAGGGGTCGAGTTCGTTCTTGGGATTCATGAAGGGAAGCTCACGCGGGGGTCAGACCTAGCCGCATGCGTACGTATTGTCCAAGCAGCTCTTTGGTGGCGCGTGGCGCCTCGGGAAAGGACACGGCCATGCAGCCGTGCTCACCGTCGCCTTCGGCGTCGTCACCCAGCAACTCTGCGCGGCCCCGCACCTCGAAGGGCCCTTGGCCGTCGGGCAGGCGAAAACGCAGGTCCACCAGGCTGCCCGGCTCGAAGGGCAGGGGAGTTTCGAAGGAGGCGCCCTCGGCGCCGATGGCCAGGGCCAAGCGATAGGCACGGCGGTTCCCGTCCCGCGCTTCGACGGGCAGGGCGCAAGGCGCTGTCATTCCAAGACTCACGGAATCAGGCTACCACGGCCCGGGACAAAGGCCGTCGGCCGCGTGGGGGGATGCCGCTTGCCCGGACGATCCGGGGTGGGGAGGCGGCTCGGTGCCCGGGCACGGCCTCGGCTGGCGCTCCGAGACGTCAGAACGATGACGAAAAGGAGGGGGCGCCGGCCGGCGGCTCAACCCGCCGGTGGGGGCCTGCTCTACATCCACACCTTCTTCGAGAACAGGCGCCGCCGTCGTGGCGGAGGTGGACGGTGTAATCTGACGTGCCCGGCGGCGTGGGGGATGGCAAGGATCAGCGAAGAATAATTCTGAACTACGATACTGATGGTGGCCGAACGATAGGGCCCATGGTGCGGCTTTGGGGGAACAGGCAGGCAGACATGGGCGGGATCTGCGCGGCTTTTCCACTCACCTCCCAAGCCTGGTTCCGTGCGGCTTCGCTGGGGCGGTCGCGATCGTGTTTGACCATCCCCAAGGGCGACCCATGGAGCGCACGCTGTTTGGCACGTACCTCTACCGCTGCGACGCCACCGGCATTCTTCGCATCGTTCAGCCCGACGATTGCCGCGCGCTTGCACCGCGCCGCGGCCCTGACCGCGCCTAGGGTGAGCTGAGTCATTGCCCACCAATACCTTGTACTTTGCCGGAATTCGTCGCGCAGGTTCCGTCGCCTCCGCAAATTCTCGTCGCGGGGGCATTAGTAGCGGCTTCTCTGGTCCATCCGCAGCATCCCCTCCGCAGCGGAGCCCGCGGTCGCCGTGGCTGGCAAGCTGACTTCGACGCGACGCGCCGCGGATCGCTTTCGGAGCGCCGGGTGGATCACTTTCACAGCGGCGGGATCACTTCCATGGCGGCGCTGCTAAAGCGTCACGGCAACGCCTTTAGCTGAACCAGCTCGTCCACCCGCGCATCCTGCGCATCTCTTATGCACTCAACGTCCTGACCACAGGCGTTCCTCGTCCGCACGTAGTCTGCCTGCGCCGACTTCACCTTCTCCGCCTTCTCCGGACTTGCCTCGAGATATTGTTGCAACGCCAGCGCGACGCTGCGGTCCCAGGCCGCAAGGTCTAGGTGTGCGCAGATCGTCGTTTCGGTCTCGTTCCCGGGCTTGCCGCAGTCGAATGTGCCCGCCTGTGGCGGGGTATCTTCAGGAACCCGCTTGAGCAGGAGAATGAACTGAGGATCCGCGCGAAGGGCCAATCGGTCATGCTTGTAAAGAGCCGCCCAGTACCCCCGTGCGAAGCTGCGCCCGCGGTTGCCCGTAGCCGTTGGGCAAATTCTATACGCAGCAACACCCTGAGCCTTCGTGACGCCCATGTTGAAGTCGTCCGTACTAGGCCTCGCTGGCCTTCCTCCCATTGGAGGCCTCCAGAAGCCGCGTGAGATCAGGAAGCCCCACGTTGTTCGCCGGACGGGCCAAGCTCGCTGTTTGCAGTACAGGTCGTGGCCGAATTCGAGGGACGTGCGTTCCCCATCAATGATGAACGTGCGCCCTACGAGTCGCGGATCATCCGGCCCATACAGCTGATGCAGCCTATCCTCAGCATCCACCGCCACTTGCTCCACCTCCCATCGTCCTGCGAGAGCGGCAGGCGGCTTCGCCACTTCGCGAGGCGTGTGGATGTCCGAATCTCCACCGCCATTCACTATGAGCGACACGACAATCAGGACGCTCTTCACTTGGCGCCGCCTCTCGAAACGGACTTCGACGAGAAAAGGATCTTCTCGAACTTCTCAGCGATCTCCGCAACCTCTACCTTGTGAGCCTTTGAGGAACCAGGATTCACGATATTCCTGGCTCCGACGTAGTCTGTGAGCTTGTCATTCAGTTATTGCGACAACTTCTTCTTGTTGGCGAAGATCGTGCCGTCGCACATGCCGTTCGCCATGATCTCATAAGCCGTATCAGGCTCGTTCACGAGTTCCGGCTTGAAGAGCAAATCGAGGCCTCGACCCAAGGTGATCCCCGCCACCGCATAGTTGTACCACCAGGTGATCTGCACCAGCCCCCTCCCGTAATAGAGGTGTTCTTCCCCCTCATCTGCTGTGTACGTGGCGTGCGCAGCGCTTCCGGGAGTGACGCCCATCGTTAGCGCCCCCTTCGCTTTGACCGCGATCCCTGACAGTTTCATTTCCCACCGGTCGCCGTCGCGCTCCGTGATCCTGGCGCTTCCCGTGGGGAGCCGGAAGATCTTCACCGGATCGCCGTACGCTAAACCTTTGCCGCGGCCCGATTCGTCAGCAGGGCTGAAGTTTCGCCACACCTTGAGCACGTGTTCCTTGATGGCGCCCTTCTTGTCCCTGGTCTGCTTCGTGACCTTGATCGTATGGCTGCTCTCGATGAAGCAGGTAGCCAGAATGTAGGCTGCCCACCGCACGTCGGTGACGCGCGCGTCGGCACCAATCTTGCGCAGCACGAACAGAAGGTCCGGCACCGACGGATCGTTGTACTTCGGGACCTTCTTGAATTCTTTCGCATAGCCCTCACAAAAGCGCTCCGGATCGTAAGGACCGGTGTAGCCATAGTCCTGCTTCTCCTCTTCTTTTGTAGGCATGAGCCAGCACCTTCTCCCTCTGCCGTGCGGCTCGTCAAGCCCCAAGGTGCGTAAGGGTCATGGCCTCCGAGGCGCAGCAGCCCAAAAAAGGCTACGCCTTGCACATCGGGCGGGGGCCTCGTTTCCCCCTAGCGGCAGCGAGGCTGAGGATGCGAGTCGGCTGACGTTAGGGCGAGCGCAGCGGCGCGCCGACTCGGGAGGGGCCCCGTTGACAAGGTTCAACTACCATAGCGGCGCCGAAACACGTACCATTTCAGTTTACAACTCGAATACCTACCGGGGGAACGGTACCCATGAAGCGAAGTGTTGCTGTAGTTCTGGGCCTACTTTGTGCTGGTCATTTGTTCATCGCGTGCCAGGGCGCGGAAGATTCTCCTTCGGGCGATGACGACCAGTCTGAAGGCGGAGAATCCGGCGGTTCTTCGGGAGGAACCGGCGGCAAGGCCTCGCAAGGCGGCGCCGGCGGGGAGGACTCTGGCGGCAGCGGCGGCAGCGACGAAGGCCAAGGTGGCACTGCTGGGAACGACGGGGCGGGCGAGGGCGGAACCGCGGGGGAAGACGGCGAGGGCGGCTCGGGTGGCACCGGTGGCAGCCCGAACGCGGGTGGCACAGGTGGCAGCCCGAACGCGGGCGGCTCGGGTGGCGTGCCGAACGCGGGCGGTTCGGGTGGCATGCCGGGCGCAGGCGGTGCGGGTGGCGCTGATGACGTGATCGTCGTTCCTCCCGGAGGAAAGTCGGCGGCGGAGCAAGAAGCCGCGGTGCAGGAGTTCAAGAAGGTGGCGAAGGTTACGTCAGAAAAGAAGGACGGCCTTTACACATTAATTCGTGTTGAGACCGACAACACAGTGATCTCGAAATTTGAGGACAAGCACCTCAAGATGCTTGCCGGCTTCAACGCGCTTCAGCGGCTTGAGCTGGTGAACCCCAAGGTCTCCCTTTCCGCCACGAAAGTCGTGGAGACATTACCCGTTCTCAACTATCTCGGGTACCAGTACATAGGCAACTCTATGGCGATAGGCCCAGACTTCATGTTGACCGCGGAAGCTCACAAATCACGGCTCATCGGCCTCAGCTTCAAACACATGTTCAAGATGACCACTGCTACCAAGGTGGGCGAGTTAGGCATCTATCCGAAGCTGCAGTATGTGGTTTTCGACCATGCCAGTGCTGGTCCCGAGGGCGCTAAGTTTCTGGTGAAGAACCCCAGCATCATTGGGCTTGAGCTGCACCGAACCACCATGAATCGCGAACAGTTGAGGTCAGTTGCCAAGGCACTGGTGAATCTGGAGTGCCTTCACATCAAGAACGCCTCTAAGGATGACATCACTTACGCGTTCAGCGGGCACCCCAAACTCAAGGTGCTTTGGCCCCACGAGATAAGCATGAATCTTCCCGGCGTCACGGTGGTGTCCAAAGCTGCGTCGGAGCCCAATAAACCGGGATATAGTGCGCTCTGCAGGGTTTCCCAACTTCGCCCGCATCCTTGACGCTTGCCTCAGCTTCAGAACGCCCTAATCACGCGAACGCGCGTATTGTCTGGATGAGTCGGCCGAGCATGTTCGGCGTGACACTCGCCGCTTTTTCGTACCCCCGGCTCCTTCCAGCTTCAGGCTTGGAAAGTATCGCCGGAACGGCCGCTCCCTTGCCCCCAAATACCGGTTGTTTGTGATGCCCTCTGCGGGCTATGCTCGCTGACGCTGCCGACGTTGGCTTAGAGTCCGAACGCCGGCGTGATTACTTTGGCGGCGAAAGACGAGCGCAAGAACCATGGCAAAGAAGACCGGGCCCCGGAGATCATGCATGACTAACGCGTCGCCGGGGCCGCTGCGTATCCGTATGCTCCTTCGCGTTGGGGCTCTCGTTGTTTTGGGGACCGGCTTTCTCACATCCTGTCAGAGAGCAACTCCCACCTCTTGTGTCACGCCCAACACCTTGCTGATGCGCATCGAGTGCGGCACAGAGCTCGCAGGGCAAGCAGGCGTCGTAACGTCGAAGGTCGGGGTCTCGAGATGGGAGGCCGGCGTACCTTCGTCGACCATGGTTCTTGAAGATGTGTTCCCGCTAGATTGCGCCCGGGCCAGCAATAACTACGAGGTCCGCCTCGGAAAGATGTATGGTCCCGGTGAGCGCTACCGCGTCTCTGTATTGCCGACCGTCGATGGTCAAGTATTGAGCAACCTCCGGTTCGAAGGAGATATCGACCTTGAACCGGGCTGTAGCACCCTGAATGTCCCTCTCAAGTCGGGGGCAGGCGTTCCCGGCGCCGTCAACTTGGGAGGCATATGCGACTCCAGCGTCAAGAACCAGAAGGACTGCGCCGGCGATGCCTCTGTCGAGTGCATCGATGGTATTTGGGTTCTCAAGGAGCCCTGCGCCGGGCGCTGCGAGTCGGGGCTTTGTGTGGGGGACTGTAAGCCGGATTCGAAAGCAACGTGCAGCGAAGATAACGCCCCCGTTATGTGCACCGAAGAGTTTGTCTGGATGAGGCGGGAGGCATGTGTCGGGAAAGCCTGTGTCGACGGCGAGTGTGTGGGAAGCTGCGAACCTGGAAAAAAGCAGTGCGGCCTTGATGGTAACGTTGAAGTTTGCACAGATCAGGGCAATTGGGTGCCTGATGTTTCCCCCGCTTCACAGTGTCAAGAGGGTTGCACCAACGGGATTTGTGATGGTTGCGATGAAAACGAGGTCGCATGCAACGGTCTCTCTTTGCTCCGCTGTACTGCGGCCGGGAAATTCGAACCCGAGAGCACCTGCCAATATGTCTGTACCCCAGGGATTGGCGAGTCTTCAGGATGCACGGGCTCGTGTGTAGGAGGCAGTCGGTCCTGTTCGGACGAAGGAGTGCCCCTCATTTGCACCGTGACTGGTAGCTGGGCTCCCAATCCCGAGGAAAACGAAGGAAACATGTGTCCCAACGTCTGCAACGCAGGTCGCTGCACTGGGAATTGCAAGCCAGGCACTGCGGCATGTAACGGAGACGGTGCGCTCGTCGCGTGCGAGAACGATGGCCAACGTGGTACCCCTGTGAAGTGCCCGGCCTCCCAATTCTGTCGTGAACAGGGTGTATCGGCGAGCTGCACGACTTGCCCGCCGACCCCGGCTGGCTGTACGGCGAGCGGCGCCAAGACCTGTAACGGCCTCGGTGTCTTCGAATGCACTACCGACGGCAGGGGCTGCTTGGTTCTATCCGCAGCGCCTGTCGCCGACTGCTCGAGTGCCATGCGGCCGACTGGCAGCACGGCCACGTGTGAAGGCGGTAAATGCGGCTACCTTTGTGCGACCAATGATGCTTGCCCCCAACCGGGTGCTTGGTCTTGCTCAGGGAAGGACTACCGCGTCTGTAGCGATGCCATGTGTCCCGCATGGTCTGCGGCCAATTCGTGCCCGTCTCGTCAAGTCTGCAGCGAGAGCGCGAGAAAATGCGAATGTCCTGCGCGACCGGCCCAATGCCCATCCGCCGGATCAGGGTATCGCTGTAACGGTGCCGCATCGGTCGAATGCGGCCAGGAAAACGGCTGCGTCTTTGAGATCGCGTCGACAGCATGCGCGAATGGCTGCAACGCCAGCAATGGACGGTGCTACCCGCAATGCAACCCCAACAGTTCGGAGCGTGTTTGCAGTGCGGACCGCCTCGCGCAGGAGGTGTGTAACTCGGAAGGTCGTTGGCAGCGACAGGCCTGCCAAACGAGCGAGATCGGAGCGGTCGCAACCTGCTCGGGCGGGTCGTGCGTTGTCGGGTGTGAATCCGCTGCGGGGTATCGCGCCTGCGCTGTGGGATGCTACAAGACGTGTCCGTCGTTCCGCGCGATCGAATTCGGCAGAAGAGACCCCTTCGAGGTTGGGATTAGCGGTGATGGCGAGGTTGTTGTCGGTCGGCTGAGTTCCAGTGACGAGCCAGAATCCGTTTTCCGATGGACGAACTCGGGTGGCGTTCAAGACCTGGGAACCGAGACGCTCCTCTGGGTGCCCGTAGACACGGACTTCGATGGTTCGGTTGTACAAGCCGGTTCCTTCGTTTGGCGAGCCGGGGTGGGTTTTAACTACGACGAAAGCATCAGGTACGGCACTGCCGTTTCGGATGATGGCCTTCGCCTTGTCGGTCACGAATCGGCCGACGGCTATTGGACGGATTCAGTCACTCGCTGGGAATTGACCAATTTCCGTCCGCGCAACATCAGTGGCGACGGGGCCTATGCAATAGGTTCGAGTGGCGATACGGCCATCCGCATGCTCTTGTCAGTCAGCGGGTCGACGAATCCTGAGTTTCTCTGGCTGAACGGAAGCGCCGATTTCTCCAGCCAATTCGGTAACGTCATCTATGGCGAGAGCGACGGCCCGAATGGTTCCCAGCCCGTGCGCTGGGCGGTGGATCAAGGCGTCGAAATACTAACTGATTGGGAACGGATATATTCAGTTGATGCCAACGGTGAGGTGATTGTGGGACTGGCCAAGAATGGAGTTCCCTCGGTTGGCAAGTACGGACAATCGCCGCTAGCCTTGCAGTCCCTTTTGACCGCAGCCGGGGTAGGTCTCGACGGGTACAGCATCACCAGTGTCGAGGGCATCTCAGCGGATGGCAGCATCGTCGCTGGGCTGGCAACAAAGCAGAGCAAGACGGCCGTGTTTCTGTCTAGATTGCCGAGACTCTGAACTGCCGAGCTCTTCGACGCTCCAAGGGGCCGGGGCGTGTCGTAACATATATGCAGCATCAGCGTAACCATTCAATCCGAAGACGGCGTGCTCCCCAGAGGCATGCTGGGAAGTCAGAATCGCACTGTACAGTTGGGTGAAGCCACAAGAGCCCCTGCTCCGCGCCCCTTCACATCGAGCCCGGAAAGTCTTTGCCGCCATGGATAGGTGGAGCGCTTTCGGTCCCACCCGACAACAACAATCCGGCGACAACCCCGCCCACCACCACGGCACCTACGCCTGCCCACAGCCAGGGACTGGCAAACACGGAGCCTTTTTCATCCTGGGGGGCCGCGGTTGCTTGCAGCCCCGTCGAAGTCTCAGCCTTCTGAACCGAGGCCGCCGTCGCGTTGGTGGAGAGGTCCACCAACGGCTGCAGAGCAACGCCAACGCGCTGATACTGGCCACCCTTCAAGGTAAAGCTGCGCACCAAGGGCGCGAAACCCTCTTTGCTTGCCAGGATATCCGCAACGCCTTCGTTCACGGCGATGGCTTCCGCCAGGGGAAGTTCACCGTAAACCACGCCATTCACAGAAATCGAAGCCCCCTCGGGCTGCCCAGACACTTCAACCCGGGCGACGTGAGATTTGACCGTCTCCAACGCGTCGTGCAGAACCATTCGGTTCTTCTCCACCCAGGGGTTTTCACGGTTTTCCAAGGATTCCGAAAGGTGTCGTTCAGCATCAGCCCACCGACCAACCGCCTGTAGGCACAAACCAAGCTGCCCGGCCGTGCGCCCGTTCGGATCCAGTTCGTGGGCTTCCCGGAAGACAGGAACGGCTTGTAGATCCTTGCCAACAAGCCGCATTTCAACCCCCTTCTTGACGAGCACCTCTGAACGTTTTGCGTCGGCGGCAGACACCGGCCGGCTTGTTGTTCCTGCGGCTGCTTCGGCTCCGGCGATGCTTTGCACGGTACGCTCGCTCAGCCCGAACCGAAGCGCTGAGCTTCCCAAGAAGGCAACGATAAAGGCAACGATAAAGGTTGCGAGCTGCCGGAAACGGATGGAGGAGGTCATCTGGAGTTTCACCGTCATGAGGACTAGACCTTGCGGCCTTTACTACCACGAAGATGCCGCCCTTGCGTCATCGTTTGGGACGCTTCGGGGCGCTTGTGAAGGCCCCTAAGGGGGGGACGAGTTGCGCTTAAGTCACTGGGTTCTGCGCTCGGGCTGCGCCGGCGCTGTCGGCCTCGGCTAGCGTGGCCTTGCCCGTGTTTGTCTCCGCGCGTTGGATGAGCATCCACTCCAAGTCACCAGCGCTGGAAGCCGAATCCGAAGCACCGAGCGCCGTGGCCGCTGCAGACGCGCCGCCCCAGAAGGACTCACTCCTGGCGAGCCCCTGGCTTTGGGCTGGCGTGGGTGCCGTGATCATTGGCGGCGTCGCCGCGGCTCTCGTGCTGTCGAGTGGAGGCGAAACGCCCCTTCCGATCCACGGGGGCGCTGATTTCCCTGGTTCCCGATGACTCCGTTCAGGCATTCCGCGCAGCTCCCGATGCGAAGTCTGACCCGAATGCCGCGGGCCCGACACTGGGGTCTCGTGCCTGCCTTCGGCGGCAAAACGACTCTAAAGGAGACATTCGAGAATGAACTGCACAAAAGCTTGTACGGGCGTTGACCCTTTTCCCCCTGGCCGCTTTCGTGGCTGCCTGTGGCGGTGACGACGACAGTGGCTTTCAGACCAGCATCGACACCGGAAAATCCATCGACCAGCTCACGTCGTCAGAATCGGCGCAGCTGTGCAAGGACCTCACATCCTGGGGCGAAAAGGCCGCAAAAGGCCTCGAACCCAAGTTCTGCAAACTGGTGGGGGTGTTCGCGGAGTCGAAGGCGGAATGTGAGAAATCCGTCAAGGACTGCATCAACGCGCCCAGTGAGCCTGACGACGGCGGCATGTGCACGCCGCCCACCAACTGCGACGCCACCGTGGCAGAGGTGCAGAAGTGCCTCGAGGATTCCATCAAGGCCTTGGACGGTTACCTCGACGAGTTCCCGTCGTGCGCAGAGCTCGCCAGCGACTCGGTGATGGAGCCCGCCGACCCCGGCGAGCCCGCCTCGTGCAAAACCCTCGAACAGCGCTGTCCCGATTACGCCAAACTGCTTGACGATGACGACCTCGACACCGACGAGTGAGTCGCGCGTTTCGGCGCCGGCCCCTCACCGGGCCAGAAGGTCGCGGGCGCGTTCTTGAACGGCCACCCCACCCCTGCGGGAGACCGTTTCGAGCAGTTTCCGATCGGTGCCCTCGGCGCTGCGGGCCAAACACCCCAATAGCTCCACGCTGTCCTCGACAGCCGCCGGTTCCAGGGCAAAGTGCCGGGCCGCCTGAAGCAAGGCCCCCTCGGGGGCGGCGGATTCGCCGTCCCCGCAGAGGCGCGCGGCTGCGGCCGATTGCACCTCGGGCGCCTCATCGTCCAGCCGCGCCACCCAGCCGGCACGCGATGAGGGGGTGGCGGGCAGGACCAACACGGCCGCGCGTCGGATCTCGGGCAGGCGGTCCACCAGCAGGTCCTCGGCGGGGGCAGGGCACACGGGCGCGCTGCGGGCCAAGGCCTGAAGGGCCGCCAACCTGACCTCCAGGGGGCGTTCGGGGGCTCCCGCCACGAAGGCGAGGGCGCTGCACACGGACGCCAGGCTGCGCGGGGGCACCTCCCAGCTCTCGAGGCTGTCGGGCTCGTGCTGATCGAGCAGCACGCCCAAGGTGTCGATGGCACGGCCGGCCCTGGCTTGCGCGGCCGGATGCGAAGACACGATCAAGCGGGCGACGTCGGGCAGCCACGCCACGGCACCGATCATCGCGGGCAACACCGTGAGGGCGGTCAAGGTGGCGTCGGCGGCTTGCGAGGCAGCACTCTCACTGGACGTGAAGGCCTGCTGCCACAGGCGCGCCGGCAGCAACATGGCCAGCCGCTGCGCCTCCCCCACGTTCCCGCGTGCGAGCTCGGCCTGCACACGCGCCCAGGACCCCACAAGGCGCCCAGTGAGCGGGTCGGTGAGGGCGGGAGCTGGCCGGGGCTCTGACGGGCTTCTTTCGGTGGGAAGCTCGGCGGCCGGCGATGACCGGGCGACGAGGCACGCCGCCAAAGACAGCGCCAGCGATATCGAGACTTTCATACGAAACCGGAGCGCCATGAGCGGATGAACGACCGGCCTAGTGTAACGCCCTCCGCGGCTCCGCGCAGTGCGGTTCACGGGCGCCTCCCGAGAAAACGGGGGCGCCCGCGTTTTCGGCACTAGCGCAAGCGATCGACCACGGCCTGGCCTGCGGTGCGGGTGTCGCTGGCCTTGTCCTTCGTGGTGAGGTCGGCGGTGAGCACACCTGCGCTCACGGCTTCGTACACCGCGGCTTCCACGGCCGCCGCCTCGGCTTCGAGCCCCAGCGAATGGCGCAGCAACATGGCCACGCTCAGGATGGTTGCGTAGGGGTTGGCCACGCCCTTGCCGGCGATGTCAGGGGCGCTGCCATGGATGGGCTCGTAAAGCCCCCGCTTGCCCTCGCCGAGCGACGCCGAAGGCAAAAGCCCCATCGAGCCCGCCAGCATCGAGGCCTCGTCGGTCAAGATGTCTCCGAACATGTTCTCGGTGACGATCACGTCGAAGTCGGCGGGGCGGCGGATGAGGAACATCGCGCAGGCGTCCACCAGGATGTGCTCGAGCTTGATCTCGGGGAACTCGTCCTTGATGACCCGCTCGGTGACCTGGCGCCACAGCCGCGAGGTCTCGAGCACGTTGGCCTTGTCGACGGAGGTCAGCTTCTTGCGCCGACCCATCGCGAACTGTGCCGCCGCGCGCACGATGCGCTCGACTTCCGCCACAGTGTATTCACAGACGTCGATGGCCCGCGTCTCTTCCCGCTTCTTTTCGCCGAAATAAATGCCGCCCGTGAGCTCGCGGACCACGAGCATGTCCACGCCTTCGAGCAATGCCGGCCGCAGGGGCGAGGCGTCGACCAGCTGCGGGTGAATCCGCACCGGGCGCAGGTTGGCGAACAAACCCAGCGCCTTGCGAATACCGAGCAAGCCCTGTTCGGGGCGCACCTTGGCCTTTGGATCGTCCCACTTCGGGCCCCCCACGGCACCCAGCAACACGGCGTCGGCGGACTTGCAGGTGGCGATCGTGGCTTCGGGCAAAGCCGTGCCGGTTTGATCGATGGCGATGCCCCCGATGAGGCCTTCCTGGAAGCTGAACTCGTGACCGAAACGGTTCGCCACGGCCTGAAGCACCTTCAGGGCTTCAGCCACGACCTCGGGACCGATGCCGTCGCCTGGAAGGACTGCGATTTTTGCTTTCATGTGCGTTTCCTGAGACTTGCGTGATGGGGTGGCCGGCGCGCCGGCGTTGGCCCTGGGGGCCCGGCACGGGCCGGGGGCCGGCCGGGGCGGCAGAACAGTCTCTACACTCGCGGGCCGAGTCAAGGGAAAAACCCGCGAGTCCTGGCTTGAAACGACCCCAAAGCGCGGTGCAGACTTGTCGAACGCTCCGCCCGCGCGGGGCGGCGGCAACCGGGGACGGTGACGATGGACAGGGACCTCGAGGCGGTTCGGGCCGAGCTCGAAGCGCTGCGGCGCGAGCGGGACGATCTGCGCATGCAGCTGGTCATGGCCCGGGAGACCCTGCGGGAAGAGCGCGACAACCAGCGTGCCCTGGTGAACGCCCTGCCGCTTTATGTCTTTAGAAAAGACCGGGAAGGTCGCCACATCGACGTGAGCGAGAGCCTTGCCCGCAAGCTGGGGATGAGCGCCGCCGCCATCGAGGGGCGTCTCGATGCCGAACTGTCGCCGGGGCCGCTGGCAGACAAGTACCGCCGCGATGACCTGCGGGTGATGCGCACCGGCGGGACGCTAAGTGACATCGAGGAGCATAACCCCAAGGACGGTGAGCCCACGTTCGTTCAGGTCCACAAGATGCCGCTGCGCAACGCGCGGGGTGAGGTCATCGGCGTGCAGGGCTTCTTCTCCGACGTGACGGCGCTCAAGCGCGTGGAGCTGGCCCTTTCGCGGCGCACGCATGAACTGGAGACCGCGCTCGCGGCGTTGAAAGCGAACCACGAACACCTCGTGGTCACCGAACGTATGGCCAGCCTGGGAAGACTGACCGCGGGGATCGCGCACGAGATGAACACGCCCCTGGCGGCGGTGCGGGCAGCCCTGGCCGAGCTCAAAGCGCTGGTCGAGGAGTACGGCCGTTCAATCGGGGACGCCGAGGTCACGATCACGGACCACCACGAGATCGAAAAGGAGATGAGCCATTGTGTTCGCCTCGCGGAGGCCGCCGCAGCCCGGGCGGCCAGCTTCGTGACGGGGGTCAAGCTGCAGACCCGAGATCTCGGGGCACGTACGCCCATCGAGTTCGATGCCGTGGAGTCGGTGCGTGGGGCGCTGTCCCTCGTGGCCTACATGGTTCGCCAGGCCGGTGCGCGGTTGGTCTTTACCCCCGAAGAGCCCGTGATGATGCTTTTGGGAGATCCCGCCCGTTTGGCCCAGGTGGTGACCAACCTCGTCACCAACGCGGCTGACGCCTGCCGGGAGACGCGCGACGCGCAGATCCACGTCGAGTTGGGGCACCAGCCTACGCGCACCTTGGAGTTGCGTGTGCGTGATACGGGGTGCGGTATGTCGGAGGAAGTACAGGCACGCATGTTCGAGCCCATGTTCAGCACGAAGGCACTTGGCCGTGGCACTGGATTGGGGCTTCCCATCGTGAGAGACATCGTGAAGGCTGACTTCGGGGGAGAGATCACGGTGCAAAGCAAGCCCAAAGAGGGAACCACGTTCGTTGTCTCGTTGCCGGGGCGAAGGGGCATGCCACATGGCGCGTAAGTCCAGCGTACGTCCTTCCACGGGACGAAAGATCTTGCTCGTCGACGACGATCTCGACTACTTGCAGGCCACGACGCTGGTGCTCGAGCGCGAGGGGCACACCGTGCTCACCGCGCAGGACGGCAAGAGCGCTCTCGGCATCTTGCGGCAGGGCGGTGTGGATCTTTGTCTTCTCGACTACGTGATGCCGGACATGACGGGAGACCAGGTGGTCGAGGCGCTGCGCGTCCAGGATCCGCTGGTCCAGGTGATCTTGCAGACCGGGTACGCCAATGAGCAGCCGCCACGCGATCTGCTGCGCCGGCTCGACATCCAGGGCTACTTCGACAAGAGCGAAGGTCCAGAAAAGCTGCTGCTCTGGACCGACGTGGGGCTCAAGGCCGCCCTGGCCGTGCGCACGCTGAACCGCGGACGCCAGGGCCTGCAGCACATCCTCGACGTCACGCCCGAGCTTCACCGCATCCAGCCCCTCGAACAGCTGCTCAAGGGCGTTCTCTTGCAGCTCTCGGGGTTCATGGGTGCCGGCGATTCCTTTGTGGCCGTGTTGCCCGAAGCACGACAAGCGTGCAGCCCGCAGGGCTTCTTGGCGCTCCTCGAGGAGGACCTGGGCCTCGTCATCAAGGCCAGCACCGGGACCTTCGAGACCAAGAGCACGCTCGATGAATGTCTGTCCCCCGAAGAGATGGACCTCGTCAGACGGGCGCTTCGTGAGGGGCAGATGTCGCGCGATCACACATGCACCGTGCTTCCCTTGCGGGTGGGGGAGACGCTGGTGGGTGTGGTGTTCGTGAACCAGCTCGGCACCGATGCGCGTGACGAAGAGCTCTTGATCGTGTTCGCCAATCAAGCGGCCGTGGCGATCCAGAACGCACAGCTTTACGAGATGGCCACGATGGACCCCATGACCGGCGTCTACGTGCGCCGGTTCTTCGAGCAGTGGTTGGCGCGCGAGCTGCGCAACGCCTTTCGCCGCGTGGCCCCACTGACCTTGCTGCTGCTCGATTTGGATCGCTTCAAGGTCATCAACGATACCGCCGGTCACCCCGTGGGCGATCAGGCGCTGGTCGCCACGGGCGAAGCTTTGCGGCAAGCGGTGCGCGCGGGGGACGTGGTGGGGCGTCTGGGCGGCGACGAGTTCGCGATCGTGCTACCCAACACCGATACCGAAGGCGCAAGAGCCGTGGGCGAGCGTGCCGTGGAGCTGCTTCGCGCCCAACACGTGATGGCCGAGGGCAAGTGCCTGGCGCTGGCCGGGAGCGTGGGCTTGGTGGAACTGCTGCCGCACGCCTTCGCGCCCGACGCCGTGCCTCGACCGCTCGACCGGCGCTACTTCGACGACATCATCAAGCAGCTGGTCACGTGTGCCGACGAGGCGCTTTATCGGGCCAAGCGTGCGGGCGGCGGTCGGGTGGAGCAAGCGACGCCGCTCGCCTGGGCACCTTTGCCCCAAGGGGACGGAAACCACGCGCTCTTGGCGCGCCAAAGCTCGTGATAGGGCAATTAGCCGGGGCTGTCGCGAAAGCCCCGCGCCAGCGGATACCGCCATCCCGTGCCGAACGCCCGGGGGGAGACCTTGAGCCCGGGGGGCATCTGCCAGCGCTTGTACTCCGCCAGCCGCACCAGGCGCAGCACCTCCGACACCAGCTTGGCGTCGAACCCCGCGCGGACGAGGGCGTCGGCGTCCAGTCCCCTCTCGAGATGGGCCTCCAAGAGAGGATCCAGAATGTCGTAGGGGGGCAGGGAGTCCTCGTCTTTTTGGTCGGGCCGCAGCTCGGCCGAGGGCGGCTTTTCGATCGTCGCCCACGGGATCACCTCGGCGTCCCGGTTGATGTAGCGGGCGAGTGCATAGACGCGCAGCTTGAAGACATCGGCCAACACGGCCAGCCCGCCGCACATGTCTCCGTAGAGCGTCGAGTAGCCCGTGGCCAGCTCACTCTTGTTGCCCGTGGTGAGAAGCAGTCCGCCGAACTTGTTCGAAAGCGCCATGAGTGTGGTGCCGCGCAGGCGCGCTTGCAGGTTCTCCTCGGTCACGTCGGGCGCCCGGCTCCCGAACGCGGGGGCCAGCGTAGCGAGGAACGCGGCGAAGGGCGCCTCGATCGGGATCTCCGAGAACCGCAGGCCCAAGGTGCGCGCCAGGGCTTCGGCGTCCGTGCGTGAGCCCTCCGAGGAATAGCGCGAGGGCAAGGCGACGCCGTGAACGTTGTCGGGCCCGAGCGCCGCGGCCGCCACGTACGCCACCACGGCCGAATCGATGCCGCCCGAGAGGCCGAGCAGCGCGTGGGAAAAGCCGCAGCGGCGTGCGTAGTCGCGGGTCCCGAGGACCAGCGCGCCAAAGAGCGCGGCGTCTTCACTCGCAGGCGGGCGCAGCGGGCCCGTGCGCGTGGCCAGATCCACCACCACGAGGTCCGCTTCGTTTTCGTGGGCCCGGGCGACGACGGTTCCTCGTTCGTCGAGCACGAGCGAAGCCCCGTCGAAAACCAGGTCGTCGTGTCCGCCCACTTGATTCACGAACACGAAGGGCTTTCCCAGCCGGCGGGCGCTGTGGGCGAGCATGTCCACCCGCTCTTGCCGCTTCTGGAGGCCGAAGGGCGAGGCGCTCAGGTTCACCAACACGTCGGCCCCGGCGGCCGCAAGGTCTTCCAGGGGATCGTGTGGGTAGCGGCGGCGGGGCCAGAAGGTCGCATCGTTCCAGGCGTCTTCGCAGATCGAGATCCCCAGACGCCAGCCGGCATGCTCGACCACGGTGGGTCCGTCCCCCGGTTGAAAGTAGCGATCCTCGTCGAAGACGTCGTAGGTGGGCAAGAGCCGCTTGCGCGCGACCGCCTTCACCTCGCCGGCGACCAGCAAGGCGGCGCTGTTCCACAGCGGGCGTCCCCATGGGGACTCGGGGCGTCGCTCCGGGAAGCCGACGAGCACGGCGGTCTGGCTCCCCACCCGGCGGCGCAGCTGTGTCAGCGCGTCGTCGCTGGCCCTCAAAAAGGCCTCCCGGGTCAGCAGATCCCGCGGGGGATAGCCGCAGAGCGCCAGCTCCGGCAGCACGAGCAGCTCCGCACCGTCCGCCTCCGCTCCGGCCAAAGCGGCTTCGATGAGCTTCAGGTTGCCGGCGAAGTCGCCCAGCGTGGGGTTGATCTGGCCAAGCGCAATTCTCACGGGCCGCCATCTAGCACGAACGTCCTCATCGCGACACACACACGCTCCGGGCGCTCTGCGCTGTCGCACCGCGAATCGAGCTACACTCGGCCGCATGAGTGACGAGCCTGCGCTCTCGGATGGAAAAGCGTCTCCCTCACCCGAGGCGTTGATCGCGAAGACAAACCGATTTTACGCCCGCTACGGCGCCGAGGTGGAGAACCTGCGGCTCTTGGTCGAGGTGCATCTTCACCAGATCGTGCTGGCCTATTGCCTGGACAACCGCTTGCCCCGTGAGTCCATCGACGTCAGGACGCGGGTCAAACCCCTCACGAGCTTCATCGAGAAGCTCGAGCGCCATGGGTGGCCAGACTTCTATTACCCCACCGACGTGATCCAAGATCTCATCGGCGCACGCGCCGTGTGTTGGTTCATCGAAGACTGCTACGGCCTTTTGCGCTTCTTGAAGGAGTCTCATCAGTTCGTGATTCGTGCGCACTCCGTCGAGGACTACATCGCGCGACCGAAGGCCTCTGGCTACCGAGCGGTGCACGTGTTGGCCGACTTCACCTACGATGCCGTGGCCCGGTCTGACGGCCGCCGGCGGCTCACATCGGCTTCGATGGTGTGTGAAATGCAGCTGCGGACGCGCCTTCAGGACGCGTTTGGGCAAATGACCCACGAGTTTCCCTACAAGGAGACGAACGAAGAGCTGGCACGGCAGTATGAGCAGCAGGTAGGCCACATCGCCGAGGCCTTGGCCGAAGAAGACAAACGCGCCTGCGCCCTGCGTCCGCTCGTGCAAGGGGCTTTCTCCCACGAAAAGCGGGTCGGCGTGCGGGGCTAGCGGCTCAGGGTTGACCGAGCACCTTCACGAACGCGTGGCGCATGCGTGCCATGCGCTCCGCCAGCGCCGACGAGAGCGCGTCTTCGTCGGCCATCCCCAGCGTGCGCGCCAGGAGCGGCAGGTCCGCGGCACGCAGGCGATCCTCATCAGTGTCGCGGAGCAGCCGCGCGCGCAGGCTGACCCGCTGCAAAAAGCGGTAATCGTCGAGCAGGCTGGCCTCGAGGGGCAAGAGGGCTTCGCGGTGTGCGGCGGCAAGAGCCTCTTGCGGGTTCGTGGTGCGGAGGGCTTCGTGGTCGCTTCCGAAGAGCAGCTGTGCGTAGGCTGCCAAGAACTCGCCATCGGTGAGGCCGCCGGGAGACAGGCGCAGGTGCACGCCGCCCCCCGGAGCGCGCTCGTTTTCGATGCGCGCGCGCATCCGGACGAACTCGCGGCGGAGCGAGGCGGACTCTACGGGATGGCCGTAGACGATGGCAGCAAGCTTGGGGGCGAAGCTGTTGCTGACGGTGTCGGTGGGCAGGTGCAGGGTCAGCAAGGGGCGGGCCCGCAGCAGCGCCGCCCGCTCCCACAGCGCTGCCTGCGCGAGGTGATAGGCGGAGAAGGCCTCGTACGATGTGACCAGCAGTCCCTGCGCACCCGAAGGCCGTAGGCGGGTGTCCACCTCGTAGAGCTTGCCCTCATCCATCCAGGCGCCGAGGGCGCTCAGCAAGCGCTGCGCGAGCCGCGCGAACCACTCCCCGTAATCCACGCCCGCGCCGGTGGTGCCCGGGCGCGCGTAGAGAAACACGAGGTCGAGATCGGAGCCGTAGCGCATCTCGCGCGCCCCCACGCTGCCAAGCCCGAGCACGGTCAGCTCGGCGTCGGGCATACCCCGCCGTGGGACCATGCCGGCCACGACCTGGCGCACACAACGCAAGAGGCAGGCTTCGGCGACAGCCACCAGCTGCTCCGAGACCTCGGCGGGCGCCAGGGTTCCGGCCACGTCGTGCAGGCCCACGCGCAAAAGATGCTCCGTTTTGAAGCGACGCATCTCTCGCAAGGCTTCTTCATCATCGAGCCCCCGCACCCGTTCGTCGAGCTGCGCGGCGAAGGTGTGCAGGGCGGGCCGTGGCGCCCCCAGGCCCAGCAGCAAGGGCTCCCAGCGGGCGGGGTGGGTCACGAGGTAGCGGGACAGGCGATCGCTCGTGCCGAACAAGCTTGCCAACATGCGCAGCAGCTGCGGGTGATCGGCCAGCAAGGTGAACACGCCGGGAGAGCCTCCCGTGGCCAGGTCGCGGAAGCGGGCCAGCGCGCGATCGGGATCGGGGGCCTGACAGGCTTCCTGCAGCCAGGCCGGGGGCATGCGGGTGCGGGCCTGTTCGAGGGCGCGTGCGGCCCCCTCCGTGTCTCGAAAACCCGCGGCGCGCAGCTCGGCGTGCACCGCAGGGGCATCCCGGGCGGAATCGAAGAGCCGCAGCACCCAGGCGGGCGGTGCGCCTTCGGGCTCCCCCAGGGTCTCGGCGATGGCGCTCACCGCGCGGCGATCGCGCGCGAGGGCCTGATGGAAGCTGGAGATGTTCGGGTAGCCCAATCTGCGGGCCAGCCGGGCTTGTCCTTCTTCCGCGGGAAGCGCGTGGGTTTGCGCGCCATGCTCCAGCTGCACCCTGTGTTCGATGCGGCGGTAGCGCTGGTACGCCGCGGACAGCGTGCGTTGCTCCTGATCGCTGAGCAGCCCCGCCACCCACAGCTTGCGCAGCGCTGGCAAGGTGCTGCGCTCGCGCAGATCCGGACGCTGCCCGCCGTGGATGAGGGCCAGCAGTTGGGCCACCAGCTCCACATCGCGAATGCCGCCCGTACCCAGCTTCACGTCGAAGGAGCCGCGGTCGGCGTCCTCGCGAAACAGTCGGCGCAGGGCCCGAACGTCGTCGATGGCCGAGGGGCCGAGCGTGCGCGGGTACACGAAAGGTTCGAGCATCTCGACCAGGCGCCACCCGAGCGCGTGGTTGCCTCCCGAGGGGCGCGCGCGCAGCAGGGCTTGGCGCTCCCAGGTGCGACCAAAGGTCTCGTAGTAGCGCTCCGCTGCCCAATACGAATTGCAGAGGGGACCGCTTCGGCCCTCGGGACGCAGGCGCAGATCCACGCGGAACACAAATCCATCATCGGAGCTCTGCGAGATCGCCCGGGTTATGCCCTGGGAGAGCTTCGTGTAGTACTCGTGCAGGCTGAGGCGCCCCGCCTGGCCTTCGTCCGTCGAGTAGAAGTAACAGAGGTCGACGTCGGACGAGAAGTTGAGCTCGTGGCCGCCCAGCTTGCCGAGGCCCAGCACGACGAATCCCGGGGGCCCTTCGGGCGAGGTGGGCTCGCCATAGCCGGCTTTCAGTTGATCATCCCAAAACCGTGCCGCAGCGTCGAGGCAGGCATCCGCCAGGGCCGACAGCTCACGGGCCACCACCATCGTGCTGCCCCCTCCGATCTCGCGGGCCCCGAGCCTCAACATCTCCCTGCGGGCGAAGCGCCGCAGGCGCAGGTGAAGCTCGGCCGTGTCCTTCGTGCCCGCGAGGGCCACCGTGAGTTCGTGCGCCATCTGGGCGTCGGACTTCTCCTGGCCAAGGAAGGGATCGCGTGCGAGCGCCGCGAACCAGGGCGGCTGGGACAGCACGATGTCGGAGAGGTACGAGCCGCTCGAAAACAGGGCGACGAGCAACTGCTCCCCCTCCGGCGTGAGCGGCATGGGCCCCCCCTCATCGAAGTACCGGGCCAGGCGCGGGCCCGCCCCTTGGGGATCGGGCCCCGCCGCCACGAGTGCGTCGAGCCGGTGCCGCACGTCAGGGCGCTGGTTTCACGAAGCGCAGCGTGAACCTGTCGCTCTCGCCGATGGCGGCGTATTTGTCACGGTTCTCTTCACCGAGCGCGAAGTTCGGGGGCAACGTCCACACGCCCTTTGGGTGATCCTTGGTGTCGAGAGGGTTGGCGTTGAGCTCGGACTTTTCGGCCAATACGAAACCCGCGCTCTTCACGAGCTCGATGGCCTGGGCCTCGGAGACGTACCCGCCCGCCGGCTCGGTGTCGGGCGGGCCGCGGTGGCCGACGAGGCCGAAGGTGCCCCCGGGCTTGAGCACCTCGTAAATTTCGCGGAGGACCGTGTCGGCCACGTTGGCCCCCATCCAGTTGTGCAGGCTGCGGAAGGCAAGCACCATGTCGACCGAGTGGGGGCTACCGAACGACAGCGTCTTCGGGTCGATGATGACCTTGCCCACTTTGTCGTAAACTTGGGGGTGGGCCGCGAAAAGGGCGTCGAGCTCCTTGGCCCGCTTGACCTGATAGTCCTCGGGATCGCCGTTGGGGTCCGCGCTCGTCACGAGCAGCTTGCCGTTGTCACGCAGCACGGGCGCCAGGATCTCCGTGTACCACCCGCCGCCCGGCCAGAGCTCCAGCACGGTGAAATCGTCCTGCAGGCCGAAGAAGGCCAGCGTGGGGGCTGGGTGGCGGTACTTGTCGCGCGCTTTGTTTTCCGCCGCGCGATGGGCCCCGGACAGGGCTGCCAACGCTTTTTCGTTGGCCCGCTGGGTGGGGGAGGGCGCGTCGAGGAGCTTTTGCTCGTCGGCCGAAGGGGCGCTGGCCGTGGCACAGGCCGAAAGCCCGATGAACAAGGCGGCCAGCGCGAGGCCAGGTCCGCCGGGACACTGAGAGGATCTCGTAAAGGTGTTTGCCGTGGTCATGGTGCCGGGACTATACCCGGCCGGGCGGCATGCGCCTATTCGGGCTCGATGCGGGCCAGCACCACGGTGGTGTTGTCCAGCCCGCCGTTTTGGTTCGCCGCGCGGATCAAGCCGTCGCAGAGCCTGTCGAGATCGGTTTCGCTCGCCACCATCTCGGCCAGATCGGGGTCAGGCACCATGCCCGAAAGTCCGTCCGAACAAAGGAGGTACACGTCACCGAGGCGGGGTTGTTCGACGATCACGTCGACCTGCACCGTGCTCTTCATGCCGAGCGCGCGCACGATCACGTTCTTGTGCGGGAACGCGGCGATCTCCTCCGCCGTCAGGTGCTTCATCTTGATGTAGTCGTTGAGCAACGAATGGTCTTCGGTGAGCTGATCGAAAAGCCCTTCGCGAAGCCGGTACACGCGGCTGTCGCCCACGTGGCCGATCACCAACGCATCGTCGAGGAAGTAGCAGGACACCACCGTGGTGCCCATGCCCCTGCACTTCGGGTTCGAGGTCGATTCTTCGTGGATACGCAGGTTCGCCAGCTTCACCGCGGTGACCATGCGGTTGATGTTTTGGCGGTTTCCTCGGTCGACTTTGTACGGCCAGGTCAGATCGGGCTCGACCTCCGTCTCGCGGAAGAAGGTCGAGATGGTCTCGACGGCCATGCGGCTCGCGATCTCGCCCGAGGCGTGCCCCCCCATGCCATCGGCCACGACGCACAAGCGTTCGAATTGAGGCAGGTAGTAACTGTCCTCGTTGTGCTCTCGCTTGAGGCCCACGTTGGTGTCCCCTGCGAAGCGGACGCGCATGCCGTCGAGGGGGAAGGACGTGCTCATGGATTCCTGGCCTTCATGTCCGAACTCTCATGCTACCGCCCCGGGGCGGGTTTCGGCAAATCCCGAAGCTCCCATCAGCCGGGCCTCACCAGGCGCAGCACGGGGCCAATGCGCAGATCGAGTGGCCCTTGGCTACGGTACATGTCGCCGTCGATCGTGTAGGGCATGCCTGGTCGATCAGGCTCGAGCCGCACCCACGTGGCCAGGCGCGAATCGGCCCGGCTGGCGGCGATGCCCTGGCCGAACTGCACGGGGAGCAGATCCGCCAAGAGCGCCACGGGATCGGCCTTGATCACGACCACGTTGAAGCGGTCGGGATCTTCGTCGGCCCGGTGGTTCAACTTGAAGCCCAGGCCCACCTCGCGCACCGTGGCCGCCGAAATAGCCGTGAAGCGAAGGCCCGGTAAGGCTTCGCCTTCGATGAGGACGCGGCCCGAAAAGGGGGCGAGCGCACGCGCCCCGTAGGCCCCGCCCGCGAGCTTCGACGACACCGCCCGCATCCCCACCCAGAGGGCGCGCGCTGCGCCATACGAGCTGGTGGCGTAGTACTCCTCGAGGAACGCAGCCACCACGCCGTTGCCGAACACGAATCCGTATTGCGCGCCGACCTGGAGGCACCTCCGCGTGAGCACACGGGGGGCGTGGCCGGCGCGGATGTGGCTCGCCAACTGGCTCATGAAGGCCACCGGCGCCGCCGTGAGACCCAATGAGCGGGGCACCACGTTCATCGTGCCCCCTGTGAGCAGCGCCAGGGGGGGCAGGGGCGTGTCGCCGAAGGCAGGGATGAGCCGCGTCAGGACGTTGTGAACGGTCCCATCTCCGCCGTGAATCGCGATCACCGCAGGAGGCTTTTGGGCCAGTTGGGCCGCCACGTCGGTGAGCGCATCGAGCGAAGGCGGGCTCAGCACCTGCCCGGTCTCGCCCATGGCCCGCGCCAGGGCGTGAATGCCCGCAGGGTTGCGGCGGTTTGCGCGTGAACGCGGGTTGATGAACAGGGCGATGCCCACGGGCGCAATGTAAACCCGCACGCGGCAGCCGCCGCAAGTATTGAGCCTTCGTGATTGCGCCGACGGGTCTTGGTGGGGGGACCGCCCCGGCCGCTGCCCTCGAACGGCCCGAGGCGTGGTTAATGCGCAAGGTGGTTCAGCCGATGCCCCCACAGGACCCCGTGCTCCTGCCCTGTGGTGCGGACCCGACGATGGATTGCCTGGCACGTGACAGACCCCACGATCACCCCCCCCGCTGCTGAAGGCCGCCTGTCCGACCGGCCTTTGCCGCGTCTCGTTCAGCAGCTTTACCGCAAACGCGTAACGGGCCGTTTGGTGGTGCTCGACGAGGCGGGGGACGAAAGCGTGGTGTTCCTGCGCGAGGGATCGGCGGTTCACATCGAGCGTCCCAACGACCTCGACCGGCTCGACCGCGTCCTCGCGGACACGGGGTTGGTGTCCGACCGCGTGCTGGCGCGGGCGGAGCAGTTGGCGATCCAAGGCCACAAGCGCCTCGGCCAGGTGTTGGTGGAAATCGGCGCACTCACGGCCGACGTCCTGGCCGATGCCATTCGCGCCCAGCTGCGCCGCAAGCTCATCCGGCTGTTTTTCCTGCGCACGGGCCGCTACGAGGTGTATCTGCACGAGCACGGCTTTGGGGCCGACGACGAGCTTGCACGCATCCGCCTCGATCCGCGCAGCTTGATCTACCCCGGAATCCGCACCGCCTATGATGACGTGCGCCTGATAGACGAGCTCAAGCCCCTCACCGGGTTTGCCTTCCGCCTGGTGGCGCTGCCGGCCGGCTTCCTCGAAGCCATGGGCATACCGCAGGGCGAGGCCATCGTGAGGGCGCTCGAAGAGCGGCCCTTGCAGCTCGAAGACATTCCCCGCACCGGCCCGAAGCCCTCCGAGTCTCGGTCGGCCGTGCTGGCCCTGTTGTATGCGGATCTGCTCGAAACGGAGCGCCTGCCCCAGGAGGTTCGCCGCCCGCCTCAGGCATCACCCTTACCCTCGACCGGAATGTCGCGGGTGGCGACGGCCCTGTCCCCGGTGCCCACCGCCCGCTCGCCGTCACAGCCCCAACGATTCTCCCCCCTCGTCCAGAGACCCCCCTCCGAACCCCCGCCGCCCCGGATCCGCCTGGGCTCGGGTGAGGGCGTGCCGCGCGCCATTCCCCCGGGCACCACGGGGCCCACCATGGCGGGCGACGAGCTGCGCCGCCGCATCCAGGCGCTGCTCCCCCGGCTCGAGGACATGTCTTTGTTCGAGCTCTTGGGCCTTACGGAGTCGGCCACACCCGAGCAGGTGAGTGCCGCATACATGCAAGGCGTCCGGCAGTTCCATCCCGACCGCCTCGTGGGACTCGGGCTTTCAGACCTGGTGAAGGAGGCCGAACGCATCATGGCCCGTTACGGCGAGGCCTCGTCGGTGCTCTCGGATCCCAAACGCCGCAACGAATACGTGCGCAAGCTGCGGGGCGAGCCGACCGAAGCCGAAAGCGCACGCAACATCCTCGAGGCCGAGCAGGCGTTTCGGCAGGGTGAGGTGGCGCTCAAGCGGGGCGATGTGGCCAAGGCGCTCGAGCGCTTCAACGACGCGGTCAAGCGCAACCCCGCCGAACCCGAGTACCGCGCCTATTTGGCTTGGGCCCGCTACGGCGAAAACGCTTCACGCCGGGCCCTCCTGGCCACGGACACTCTGCGCATCATTCGCGAGGCGCTGAACCACCGGCCCCACTTCGCGCGTGGGCACTACTGGATCGGCGAGATCGTGAAACAGCAAGGCGACATGGACGCGGCCGAACGCGCCTTTCGGGCGTGCCTCGAGGTCGACAAGGACTTCCTCGAGGCGGGCCGTGAGCTGCGTCTCATCGAGATGCGTCGGAGCAAGGCCAAGCCCAAGTCCGTCTCGTCTGCCGAGCCCGCGTCCCCCAAAAGCGTGGGCGGGCTTCTCAACCGCTTTTTGAAGCGGTGAGGGTCAGTCGTCCGAGGCCTCGTCGGCGTCGCCCGTGGCGTCTGCGGACTCGTTCATCAACGGGTACCAGGTCTCGAAGATGGTCGCGACCTGCTGCGCTTGCTTGACGCTCGAGACGTTGAAGTTCGACTGCTTACGGTAAGAGCCCTTGAACTTTTTAAAGCGCACGATGGCGATCTTGGGGGCCCGGAACTTGTTCGTGTTCTTGTCGAGTTCCTGAAACAGGAACATCACGGTGGCCCAGGTGCCCTTCGTCAGCACCTCTTTCGCCAGCTGCTTGCGCACAAGCACGCCCTGATCTTCGTAATCGTATGTGAGCTCGTCGAGGGTCTCGGCCATGAATCAAATCCTTTACGGGGCCCTGTTTACGTCAGGAGCTGGCCGCGGACAAGGTCATCAGGCCGAAGGACAACGTTTTCCGATCGGAATCGGAGAGCCTGATGAATTCTATGCCCATGCCCGCCTGGCCCCCAGTCGTTCGGGCCGTGCGCACCACGCGCGCGGTGGCGCGTATCGCGTGGCCGGCGAGGACGATCTCGACGTTGATGAGCTCCCCTTCCTCGAGGAGCAAGTCCGAGCACAAAAACGCGCCGCCTTCCGACAAGTCGGCGGAGTCGAAGCTCAGCTGTCCCCGCACCTTGGGGCCATCAACCGTGGAGACCGAGATGCTGAGCTCGGCCCGTCGCCGTTCGTGCCTTCGTTGATCCTTCCGCCCGCCGGAGGTCTTGCTCGTGGGCCGGCTGCTCACGGTTGCAGTTCCACCAGGGCCGAGGCCCGCGTCTCCAGCGAGAGGCGCGTGGACGTGCCGCCCAGCTGCACGGGACGACGGTTTCGCCACACGACGTCCAAAGAGACGGGCACCTGCCCGGCAGGGCCGGCCAGCCGGTACAACACATCGGCAGGAATGGTGACGTGCCCCTCGGGGCTCATCGGGCAGGCGGCCCACGTGGTGGCGCCGAAGGGCCGCAGCTCGACGAACGAGCCTTTGGGGCCCACCACCACGAGGTGGAGATCTTCCCGCGCGCTGAACTTCGTTCCCCCGCGCACCGGCGTGCCGTCGGGCGCGAGCACTTGGGGCAGAGCCGGCAAGCGCACGAGCACGTCCGGTCCGGCTTCGGACTTGAGCGTCAGGGTTTCGGGGAGCTCGACGAGGTCCTCGGGGCCTGCTTCAGCCACCACGCCGGTGACGACGGAGGCCAAATCGGGATACACACGCGGCAAGGGGCGGAGCACCTCCGAAGCCGAAAGCTCGACCGTGAAGCGCGACAGGGCTTCGAGCTCGACCCCACCGTGGGCCTCACGTAAAAGTCGAACGGTTTCATCCACTTGGCGAAGGGCACAGCGGCCGTCGGGGCCTGCCACCATCAGCGGATCCACCGCCCCGGCGACTTGGTCCGACTCGATGCCCAACACCCGTGCCTTGTAAGCCACGAGCGAGGCCGAGGGCAGGCCAGCGCTTTGGGCGTCGAGCCGCGAATCGAGGCGCACGAGCAGCTCCGATAGGGTTTGCCCCCCTTCCGTGCGGCTTCCCTCGTCGCCCGGGTCGGGCGAAGGGCGCACGCTGCCGTCGCACGCTGCGATCGCAGCGGCGGCCCAGAGGGCGAAGGCAAATCGGCGATGGGGCTGGGACCGCATGGGACGAACTCGGATGGTGAAAACGGGAGAAAACAGGCGCCGGGCGCGACGACGGGAACTGAAGGTGGGAACTATAGGGGCGAACCGGCGAGGGAGGCAAACAGTATACCGGTGCGGCTCTGCGCCCGCTACCCGCGACGCCCCTGTCGCGGGGGCCCGCGCCCTCGCCACGAAACGCGATGCGTCCATGGGCCGTGCGGCCTCCGCAAAAAGCCCGTGCGGGGGCTTGCGGAGAGGGGGCCGACCCAGGATAGAACCAGGCTGGAACCCATGTCACGCATCGATCCGGAAGAAGTGAAGCAGATCGCGGCCTTGGCGCGGCTGGCCTTGAGCGAGGCGGAAGTGTCCCGGCTGGCGCAGGAGCTCGACGGGATCCTCGACTACATCGCCACCGTCCAAAGCGTGGACACCACCGGGGTCGAGCCCTTGACCCATGCCGTGGGCTTCGGCTGCCCGCTGCGTAGCGACGAGGTGCAGCCATCTCTGTCTAACGACGAGGCTCTCGCCAACGCCCCCCGCCGCCACGATCGCTTTTTCGAGGTGCCGCGCATCGTTCCCACGTCGGGTGAAGGGCAGGGCGGCTGATGGCTTCCGAGACGCAGACCGTCGAGGCCCTCGTGGCGGGCCAATCGGTGCGGGCTCAGGCCGAGGCGGTGCGCACGGGCCGTGTGCGTGCGCGCTCCCTGGTGGACGCCTATCTCGCGCGCATCGAGCGGCTCGATCCCCAGCTTGGGACCTACCTGCGGGTGAACGGGGAAGGCGCCCGCCGCGCGGCCGAAGCGGTCGACAGCCAGGTCGCGCAGGGCCAGACGCCGGGACCGCTCGCGGGCGTGCCTCTTGGCATCAAGGACATCTTCGTCACCAAGGGCATCGAAACCACCTGCGCGTCCAAAATTCTCGCGGGCTTCGTGCCCCCCTACGAAGGCACGGCCACGAGCCGCTTGCAGGACGCGGGCGCCATCAACCTGGGCAAGCTGAACATGGACGAGTTCGCGATGGGCTCGTCGAACGAAAACAGCGCCTTCAAGCCCGTGCGCAACCCCTGGGATCCCGCGCGGGTGCCCGGCGGCTCGTCCGGGGGCTCGGCGGCGGCCGTGGCGGCGAATCTGTGTGCGGCATCCCTCGGCACCGATACGGGAGGCTCCATCCGCCAGCCGGCGGCGTTTTGCGGGGTGAGCGGCATCAAGCCCACGTACGGGCGTGTGTCGCGCTACGGTGTCATCGCGTTTGCGTCGTCCCTCGATCATCCGGGACCCTTCGGGCGGGCGGCCGTGGACGTGGCGGCGTTGCTCGAGGTGATGGCAGGCGCGGATCCCCGCGACGCCACGTCCCTGGCCGCGCCGGTGGGCGCCTACGTCGACGCCTGCGAGGCGGGTGACGTGACGGGCCTGCGCATCGGAATGCCCGCCGAGTATTTCCAGGCAGGTATGGACCCCGAGGTCGAGAGCGCCGTGCGCGCCGCCATCGATCGCTTCGGCGCCGCGGGCGCCCGGATCGTGCCCGTGTCGCTGCCCCACACGTCCTACGCGATCGCCACGTATTATCTTGTATGCACGGCCGAGGCCTCCTCGAACCTTGCCCGCTACGACGGGGTGAAGTACGGGCACAGGACCGAAACCGCCGGCTCGCTCGAAGAACTCTACGGACGCTCGCGCGACGAGGGGTTTGGCGACGAGCCCAAGCGCCGGATCGTGCTTGGCACGTACGTTCTGCGCTCGGGCTACTACGACGCCTACTACGGCCAGGCCCAGCGTGTGCGCCGCCTCATTGCGAACGACTTCGCGGCGGCGTTTGCTTCCTGCGATCTGCTCGTGACCCCCACCACCCCGATGACGGCGTTCAAACTGGGCGAAAAAACGAGTGACCCTCTCCAGATGTACCTCGCCGACATCTACACCGTGGCCCCTGCGTTGGCGGGTGTGCCCGCCCTGGCTCTGCCCTGTGGCCTTTCGTCGCAAGGCTTGCCGATTGGCATGCAGCTCATCGGTCCCACGCTGGGAGAGGCCACATTGTTCCGCGCCGCGGGCGCTTATCAAAAACTCACCGACTGGCACGAGCGGCGGGCCCCGCTCGCCGGCTGATTCACCGATGCGCTTGCCTGGACGACACACATGAGCTTGCTTGAAAGATACGAGCCCGTCATTGGCCTCGAGGTCCACGTTCAGCTCGCCACGCAGAGCAAGATCTTCTCGGGCTCTGCGGCAGCCTTTGGCATCGAGCCGAACGGCGCGACGGATCCCATCGTGCTCGGCTTGCCGGGCAGCTTGCCCGTGCTCAACAGCACGGCCGTGCACATGGCGGTGCGGCTTGGCCTGGCGGTGGGATCGCGCATCCGCCCGGTGTGCCGGTTTTCCCGCAAACACTACTTCTACCCCGATCTGCCGAAGGGGTATCAAATCTCGCAATACGACGAGCCTCTGTGTGAGGGCGGCGCCGTCCGCTTTCGGCTCGAGGGTGTGCCTCACGAGGTGCCGCTCACGCGCATCCACATGGAAGAGGACGCGGGCAAAAACATCCACGCCGAAGGGGGCGTGAGCTGGGTGGACTACAACAGGGCCGGCGTGCCCCTCTGCGAGGTGGTGAGCGATCCCGCGCTGCGCTCTGCCGACGAAGCCGCCGAGTACCTGCGCGCCTTGCGCACGCTGGTGCGGTACCTGGGTATCAGCGATGGCAACATGGAGGAGGGCTCCTTGCGCTGCGACGCCAACGTCTCGCTGCGGCCCCGGGGCGCCACCAAGCTCGGTACCAAGGCCGAGCTCAAGAACATCAACAGCTTCAAGAACGTCAAAGACGCGATCGAACACGAGATCAAGCGCCAGGCGGCGCTGCTCGATGCCGGTCAAGCGGTGGTGCAGGAGACGCGCCTTTGGGACGCCGCGCGCGGGCGCTCGCAGTCGATGCGCTCGAAAGAAGAAGCGCACGACTACCGCTATTTTCCCGAGCCCGATCTGCCGCCTTTGCACGTGGACGAGGCGTGGCAGGCGGCGGCGAAGGCCGCGCTGCCCGAGCTGCCCGAGGCGCGTTTCGAGCGCTATGTATCGGTCCTGGGTCTGACGGCTCAGGATGCCGGTGTGCTGACCTCCGAGCGTGAGATCAGCGACTACTTCGATGCGGTCGTACGTGCGGCGGGCGAGGCGCAGGGCAGCCAGAGCGGGCAGGGAAAGAAGGCGGCCAATTGGGTGTTGAACGAGGTGCTCGGCCGTGTTGATGACGTGCGCCTTCTGGCCAGCCCCGATCTGCCCATACCGCCCCAGGCGCTGGCCGAGCTGCTCGCGCTGGTCGAGGCGGGCACGCTCTCGGGCAAACTGGCCAAGGATGTGTTCGGCCGGATGTGGACGGAGCGGCGCCGCGCCTCCGACATCGTCGCGAAGGAAGCCGTGTCGCAGGTGTCCGACGAGGGCGTGCTCGAGGCGGCGTGCGCCGAGGTCGTGCAGGCGCATCCCAAAGAAGCCGAGCGTTTCCGGGGAGGAGACAAAAAGCTCATGGGCTTCTTCGTCGGGCAGGTCATGAAAGTGACCGGGGGCAAGGCAAACCCGAAGGCCGTCAACGCCATTCTCTCGCGGCTGCTATCGTAACCCTTCGCGCAGGCGAGACGGGCGGGGGGGGCGCGTGGGCAAGCTGAAGCAGGTGGTGACGGACAAGGTGAGGCAGATCAAGCGGGCCGTGGTGGGCCCGCACGGCACATCAGCACCCCCCGACCGCGGCGGTCCCTCGCCTCGGGTGCGCGCCATACCGGTTGACGAGCGCCCGGTGACGCGGGCCCAGGCCACGCGGATGCCCCGCCCGCTACCCTCGCGCGCCGCCATCGCCCGAGCCACGGCGGCGACCTCCGCAGCGTCCGGCGCGGCCCGGCTGCCCACGCCCGAGGAGCTGATCCAGAGTTTGGCCCGTCAGGGCTCCGCGTCTCGGGCCCGGCAAAGCCAGGCGTATCTCAAGAGCGATCTCACGTTCCTGGGCGTCCCCGTGCCCGCGCTCAGGGCCGAGGCCAAGCGTTTGGCCCGCTTCGAGGCCCTGGAAAGCCGACCGCGCCTTTGGGCCTTCGTGAAGTCGCTTTGGAACGAGGAGGTCCACGAGCTGCGGGCCCTGGCCGTCTTCGTGCTGGCGCTGCGGGTGGAGCGACTCGAGGCTTCGGACCTCGGCGTGCTCGAGTCGTGGCTGCGTGCGGCCCGCACCTGGGCTCTGGTGGACGAGCTGGCCGTGCACGTGGTGGGGCCGCTCGCGCATGGTAGCCCCGAGGCGATGCGCCGGCTTGCGACGTGGCGCCGCGACCCCGACTTCTGGCTCCGCCGCGCAGCGCTGCTGGCGCACCTCCTGCCCCTGCGGCAAGGCCGGGGCGACTTTGCCCTGTTCGCGACGTGGGCGGCGGCCTTGCTCGCAGACGACGAGTTCTTCATTCGCAAGGCGATAGGGTGGGTGTTGCGCGAAACCGCGAAGAAGCGCCCGGAGCTCGTGGCGGCCTTCCTGTCCGACCATCTGCCTCGCGTGTCAGGTCTCACGCTGCGCGAGGCCAGCAAATATCTGCCCGAAGCCGAGCGGAAGCGCCTGCAGCGCGAACGGGCTTCGTGAGTCCGCCCGAATCGCCTCGAACCCGCACCCGCGTTTGCTAGGGTCTAAAGTCCCCTTGCGCATCGATCTACACTGCCACTCACGTCACTCCGACGGGTCCGAGACCGTAGAGGCTCTCGCGCGCCGGATTAGAGCGCGGCAGGTGGGCCTGTTCTGCCTCACGGATCACGACACGCTGGGCGGCGCCGACGAGGTGGCTACCCACTTGCCCGAGGTCACCGTGCTGCCGGGGCTCGAACTGTCGACCGAAGCGCACCGGCGCACGGTGCACCTGCTGGTGTACGGCGTGAAGCCAGGCCCCGCCAGGGAGAGCCTCGAAGCCCGCCTCGCCGAGCTGCGGGGCTTGCGGCGCGCCCGCATCTTCGCCATCTGCGAGCGGCTCACCCACCTCGGGATCCGCCTCGACGCGCAGGCCATCCTGGACGAAGCGGGCCACGGCACGCCCGGGCGCCCCCACGTGGCGCGGGCGCTCGTGGCGGCGGGCTTTTGCACCTCGGTACGCGAGGCCTTCGAGCGTTTTCTCAACGACCGTGGGCCTGCCCATACGCCCTCACCTCGCTTGAGCGTCGAAGAGGGGCTGGGCTTGGCCACCGCGGCAGGCGCCCGGGTGGCCCTGGCGCACCCCCACCTTCTGGGCCCACCCGAGTTCGTGAAGGCGTGCTGCGTGTCCTGGAAACCTCTGGGGCTGAGCGGGCTCGAAGCGCTCTACGGCTTCTACGGCGAGCGCCAACGAGCCACGTGGGCGGGGCTTGCCCGGGAGGTGGGCTTGGTGGCCACGGCGGGTTCGGACTATCACGGCGTCTCGGTGGTGCCCGACGTGGCAAACCCCGGGGTGGACGTGACCCCGGCCGAGTTCGAGGCCCTGTGCCACTGGCTCGAGCTTCCGGCTGCCTCCCTCGCCCCGTCCTGACCGCAACCCGCCCGGCGGCCGACCGGGCTCACTCCCGCTCGAAGGCCCCGATGTCGGGCTTCGTGTCGCGCGGGCGATTTGCCCCATCGGTGCGGGGAGCGCCTTCGGGCGTGCCCTTGTCGATGGCGGCCGAGCCGCTGTCGAGTCCGAGGTTGTCCGGCCAGCTCAGGAACTTGGGATCTCCCACGTCGTTGTTGCGTCGCACGGCGCCCCCGGTCGACTGGTTGAGTTGCGACAGCGTCAGGGCCTGGCCAGGGGCCCGGTACAAAACCGTGCCGGTGTCTTCGTGAAACAGGTTGAACTCGAAGACCCGGGGCCGGCTCTTGTCGTCACCCTCGGCGAAGAAGGGGCCTTCGCAGGCGTGGTGGCTGAAGATGTTGTTTCGCACGGTGCCCGCCGTGGCGCCACTTCGTCCCTCCGCCGTTTGCCACACGGCCGTGACGCCCTGGCACTCGTCCGCGCCCAGAGAGACGTCGAGGGTGTTGGAGTGCAGGTCCGGTGCGTGCTGGCGCGCGCCCACCGTGACCACCACGGCGTTGGCAGTTTCGGTGTGCTCGTCGTCCTTCGGGCAGTGGCTCCCGAAGATCACGTTGTTTTCGACGCGCGCCTGGCTGTCGTCGGCGGCCAGCCCCACCGCCCGTTTGCCGCAGCCGCCGTGAATCCGATTGCGCTCGAGCCGTGTGGGCCCCCCTGCGAGGACCACCCCGTAGCTTTGCGCGCCCCTGCCTCCCTCGATGAGGGCGTTGCCCGCCACCAGGGCGCAGGCTCCGTCTTCGCACACCACGCCGGCCGAGCCGAGCGTCTCGGATACCTGGCTGCCCCGAATTTCGGCGTTGTCGAGCACCTGGCAGAGGCTGCGCGCCTCACCATCGGCGCCACAAAGCACGCCGAAGCCGCTGTGCGCTTTGCCTCCCGTCACGCCCACGAAGCCATTCGCGGCAAAGCGGGGATGGCAGGCCCCCCGCGCCAGGATGCCGACCACGGTGGCCTGCTCGGCCCCGGGGGCGGCGCTGACATGCGGGTTGGAAACCACCCACGGGGTCTCCTCGTTGCAGGACTCGAAGAGCAGGCCCGCGCTCAGGGTGCGCCCGTCTTCGGATTTCACGAAATTGCCCGCAAGCACCGCATCGGGTGAGGGGCCGACCAGCCGCAGCCCGGCGGCTTGATCCGCCGGCCCAGCGCAGAGGGCATTGTTGGTCACGCGCGCGGCCGCGGCCCCGATGAGCTCCACGGCGAAGGCGCGAGCCCCGGCGCTGGCGCGGGAGGCACCCCAGATCCCGGCTCCGGCCGTGCAGGCCGCCCGGCAGCGCCCCTTGTCGTCGAAGGAGGCGCAGTTGTCGACGAGCTGCACCGTCGCGTTCGCTACCCTGACGCCCACGGCCAGCTGCTGCGCCTCGCCGCCTACCACCTGGCTGCGCGTGATGAGTGCCTCGGCGCCGTTTTTGACCTCGATGCCCACCGCCTCGTCGAGTTTGTTCCCGCCGGCGATCGCCACGTGGGAGACGACCGCCCCCTTGGCTCCGTCGACCGTGATGGCGACGCCGCGTCGTCCCGGCGCGGCTTGCGCCAGGCGAAAGCCTGAAAACACGGTGGTGGACTTCACGGACGGGGGGAAGCTGATGCCCTCGACGCTCCTCAGCACCAGCGTGGGCGCGTTGATCGGTACGGGCGCATCGGCGCTGGGCGGGCACAGTGTCCAGGTGGTCGATTCGAAGCCGCCCACCACCGAAATGCCGTCTCTCAGCAGGAGGGACTTGCCCTCACCGGCAACGAAGTCCGTGGGCTCGTCTTTGGGGGGCACACAGGTGAGGCTGGCTGCCACGCAGACCTGGCGCGGGCGCGCGGGGTCGGCGGCGGCCCAGTCGATCGCCACCTGGAGTGTACGGAAGGGAAGCGCCCGCGAACCGTCCGCCTTCGCGTCGTTACCGAGCTGGCTCACGTGCACGCACGTCGAACAGTCTTCGTCGATCGTGCCGTCGCAGTCTTCGTCACCGCCGCCGCAGCCGTCGTCCTTGCGGGGCGCGGGTTTGGGCTCGCAGATCGGGGCGTCAGCCCGGTCCAGGGTCGTGACGCAGCTGGTGACCGTGTTGGCACAGACGCCCAGGCCGCACGTGAGGCGGATCCTGTCGCCGGGCGGGCACGTCGGCGGGTTCCCGCCTCCGCTGTCGGGACCCTTCGTGTCGCCGGCGTCATCTGGGGGCGTGGGATTTTCGAGGGGGGCGTCTTTCGCGTCCGCCGCATCCTGCCCTTCGGCCTCAGGCACGCCCAGGTAGAAAGGGTTGGGCTCGTCGCAGGCCCCCAGAGCGAACAGGACGGCCAGGGCAAGGCCGCACGAGGCCGCCCGACCCGTCTGGATTGCGATGACAACCTTGCAACCTGCCATGAGGGCCCCCATCAAAGCCGGAGATCCCACAGTTTATCACCGGCGCCCCACGCGGGACCAGCGCTTCGATTCGGCCCCCCTTTCGGTGTACCATCTTTTCATGCTGAAGGAGGCGGACCCGGCCCGCAGGAAGGTGCTGCCGGCGACCGGCTCGTGGCGTTCCCTGGGGCGCGCCAGGACCGTTACGCACGCCGCCCTCGGCTGCCTGGCTTGGGTCTCGTGCCTGGGGGCTTCCGCGTCCGGGCATGCGGCGGCGGCCTCGTCCACGGTGCAGCGGGTGGCCGTCGTCCGCGTGACACACGAGGGCGCCATCCCTCCCGGCGCCCAGCAGGCCTTCGCCGACCACCTGGTGGAGGGGCTCGCCGTAGCCGAATTCCAGGTTATCTCCGGTCCTACCGTCGCGCGGCGCCTCGAGGCCAAGCACCTCACCTGCAACGACAGCGACTGTTACCCCAAGCTCGCCTCCACTTTGGACGTCGGCTATTTGGTGGTGGGGCACGTCGCGGAGTCCAACAAGACCTACGACATCACGCTCGAAATCATCAACGGCCGCACGGGCGCCACGATCGGCCGGCGGCGCGAGCGTTGCGAGACCTGCGGCATGACCGAGGCGGCCGAGAAGGTGGGGCTTGCCGCTTCGGCACTCCGCAGCCGGCTCGAAGCTTTGGCGCGGACGCCGGCGCGCGTGGTGGTGCGCAGCCGTCCCGGGGGCGCGGAGGCTTCCATCGATGGTCAACCGGTAGGGCGAACTCCCATCGACCTCGAGCTGACGGGAGGGCAGCACCACCTGGCGCTACGGCTGCGCGGTTACCATGACGTCGCCCGCACGTTCACGGTGGTCAGCGGGGTGGACGAGGCGCTCGAGCTCGAAATGCTACGCCCGCCGAGCACGTTTCCCTACCGCTTGGTCGGGTGGCTGGCCCTGGCGGGCGGAGCCGCCTTGGTGGGCGGCGGGGCCTACGCCGCCGCGATCGACGGCAGCGAGCTCGCCTGTGCGGAGGAAGTCAAGGACGTACGAGGGCGCTGCCCACGTCTGCGCGACACCGACGCGCTCGCGGCGACGCTGGTGGGTGTGGGGGCGGCCTCGATGGCCCTTGGGGGCGTGGCTGTGTGGGTGGCCACGCAGCAGAGCCGGACCGACGGGGACAGCCCTTCGGTCAGCCTGGTGGGTCTCCGGGTTTCGGGTCGGTTCTGAGGCTCTTCAGGGGCCAAGCCGGGCCTTGACGCGTTCGATGCGGGCGGCCACCTGGGGAGTCTTCGGTCCCAGGAGCTTTTCGGCCGTTTGGTAGGCGTTCAGCGCTTCCGAAAAGCGCAACAGCCTGAAGTAGGCGTCGCCCAACACCAGGTGCCCACCGGCGGCTTTCGGCGCAAGCCGCGTCGCGCGGCGGGCGAAGTCGAGGGCCTCGACGTAGCGGGCCCGCTCGAACGCCACCTGCGCCATGCCGCCCACGGCGGCCCCGTCGAGAGGATCGGCCCTGACCGCCTGACTGAAGGCGGTTTCGGCGTCAGCCAGATCCCCCCGCGCCATGGCGGCGCGACCCCTACGGACGGCCGCGGCCGCGGCCTTCGGGTTGCGCGGCACATGGCGCGTATCTTCGGCGGGCTCTCCCGGTTTGGTTCCCCGCGTCGTGGGTGCCTTGGCCTCGCGAGGCGCGGGCGGCTCGGGCGGGGCGGGCGCTTCCGCCGGGGCGGGCGCTTCCGCCACTGCCAAGGGCGCGGCGGACGGAGGCTGGGCGCGGCTTCGCGCTTCCAGGTCTTCGGGATCGAGGAGCAACACCAGCTGATAGAGCGCGCGGCCCTTGTTGGGGTCGCCGCGGTCCCAGGCTTCGCCGGCGCGCGTCCGCAAGGCGTCCGCCAGCTTGGCCTTGACCTGGCCCTCCCCATCGAGCTCCACGGTCTTTTTCAGGGCCAGCCGGGCTTCCGAAAGCCTTTCGTTCTGGGCGGCCAGGAATCCCGCCGCGGCGGCTTCGCGAAGCTCGTCCCGCGGCGTTGCCGGGGGCGGGGAGGCGGCCGAGCCTTCCCGAGCGGCGCGGGGCGGGCGCCGCCCGAGCGCCTGACGTTCGACCTGCGTCAGCTCGGCCTTGCGGGCCAGCGCGGGGTCGTCGGGCCGGAACGCCAGGGCGTCTTTGAAGCGCAGGAGGGCGAGGTCGCGGAGCCCCGCGCCAAGGAGCTCGTCACCCGTGGCGGCCAGGGCCGAAGCGTAGGCACGTCGGAGGCTCTGCGCGCCGGGCGAGGTCCGTCCCAGCGCCTCGGCCTCTCGCTCGGCCCGTTCGATGAAGTGCAAGGCCGAGTCAGTCTGAGGGCGCACGAAACGCTGCGCACGTCCGGCGCGGTCGGCGCTCTCGAGCAGCTCCGCCACGGATTCCGCCTCTTCGGTGTCCGTCACGGGTACCCGAACCACCTTCACCACTTGCTCGGGCGCACGCAGCACGCCGAGATAGACCGCGGCCGCCGCCGCGACGAGGGCCGCCCCGACGGCCGCCACCAGCACCTGCTTGCGGGGCCCGCCGCGGCCCGGCATGCGTTGGGCCAGCTTGCGCCGCCACTCTTCATCCACCGCGGGCAGGGCCAAGGCGTCGTCCCAGGCGGTCTCGAAGCCGGCCTCGATCTGCGCTTCGCAGAGCAGGGCTTCGACCACCTCCATGCGTTGCGGGCGATCTTCGGGCGCCTTGGCCAGCATCTGCAGCACCACCTGCTCGAGACGCGCGGGCAGCTCGGGCCTGAGCTCGCGAAGCGCACGGGGTGTGGCGTTCACGTGGCGCTCGAGCACCGCCCCCGGGTCCTCACCCCCGAAGGGTACCTGGCCCGTGAGGGTTTCATAGGCGAGCACGCCCAGGCTGTACACGTCGCTGCGGTGGTCGTAGCCCGCGCCGCGTGCGCGCTCGGGCGCGATGTACTCGGGAGTCCCGGCGATGCGGTCTTCCTTGCCTCCGTGGTCGAGCAAGCCCGCGATGCCGAAGTCGACGACCTTCACGGCGTCTTGCCGTTTCGCGTCGGCCTGCAGCATGACGTTGTCGGGCTTGACGTCGAGGTGAATGATGCCCTTTTCGTGCGCGGCGCCCAGGGCCTTGCAGATCTGGCGCAAGATGCCCACGGCGCGTGGGGCGGGCAGGCGGCGCTCGATGTCGAGCAGCTGGGCAAGGGATTGCCCCTCGAGATACTCCATCACGAAGTACACCTGCCCGTCGGGCAGCGCGCCAAAGTCCGTGACGTCGCAGATGTAGGGGCTACCGATTTTCGAGGCCGCGCGTGCTTCTTGCCGGAACCGCTCCACCGCCTCCGGCACCTGTGCGATCTCGGGCAGCAGCGTCTTGAGGGCGACGCGCTTTTCGAGGTCGATGTGAAGGGCGGCGTAGATCGCACCCATCGCGCCCTCGCCTACGCGAGACAGCACCCGGTAGCGCGTGCCGGGGATGACGTCCCCGGGAGACAGGTGGGCCGACATGCTGGGGACGTTGCCTCCGAGTGACTACTGTAACACCCGCCGCTCGCCGGAGGGGGCCCGGCGCCGCAGCCCCGCGGCCACGGGAATAAACGAAAAGCCCGCCTCGGCTCTCCGAGACGGGCTTTGCATTCCCTTTTGCTGACCGGCTTTGAATGGCTGGCCGGGAACGGGACGCTTTAGCTAGCGTCTGCGCCGCTGTCGGCGGTCGCGGCGTCGCCCGTGGCGGCGTCACCGGTCGCGGCGTCGCCCGTGGCGGCGTCACCCGGCTTAGCGTCGGGGGTTCCACCGCTGCCACCGACGGCGCCGTCTTTCGCGCCCGTGTCAGTCACGTTGGCGTCTCCCACGGACGCGTCCCCCGGGGTCTCTTCGGTGTCATCGTCGCAGCCCACGAGGGCGAGCGGCATGGTGAGGGCGGCAGCGAGGCCGAATACTTTCAGAACGTTGCTAAGGCGCATTTTCTCTATGTCTCCTTCCGACAAATCAGCAAAAGTCTCGTGAAAAGTCGCCAGGAACCTACACGTGGTTCTGTGCCTTGTCTAGAGTTTTCACGCACCGGGATGCACTTCGGGACGCTTATGTTTCCATGGTTAACGGCCCTATAAATCTTTGTAACTACTTGATTTACCAGCGTTGCCGAAGACGCGGGCCACGGACACGACCCAAGTTGACCAGGGAACCGCCGCTGCCTCCACCTGCGCTTCGAGGTCCTGGCCTCCCGGGAAGAGCCGCGCCCCGACCGAAACGAAGCGCTCCGGGGCGAAGGTGATGGGGAGGTCCAGGGCGGCCTCGTGAAACCCGAAAAAGCGCCGCACGAGCGGAAAGCCGGCCTTGTAAAGCGCCTCCTTGACCGAAAAAGCGAGCCGCGCCTGGCGTTGCCTCTCCTCGGCCTCGCACCCCGCGAGGGCGGCGCGTTCTTCGGGACGCAAGATGCGCCGCGAGATGTCCACGTGACCCGGCGTCAGGACCTCGACGTCGACGCCCAGGCCCCCGAGGCAGCCCGTGACCGCAGGCGCCACCAGGGCCACCGCCACCTGGTCCTTGTGGCTGACCGACCCCCAGAGGTGGGGGGGCAACAGGGGTTCCCCGGCCGCCCCGCGCAGGATGGGGGCGTTACAGGACAGCCCCGCTTCGGCCAGGGCGGCTCTCAGCGCCAGGCGCCCCCCTGCGAAGGTGCGCGCCCGAGCCGCCGGCAAGTCCGCCAGCAACGCCCGCTCTTCGGGCCACAAGCGCTCGGTGACGCCCGCCACGTCGTCTGGGCGACCCCCTTCGGGAAGGTGTACCCCCACACACATGCCAAAGGGCGTCAGCACACGGAGCGTGGGGACGTAGGGAGGGAGCACGCCGCGCGAGTCTACGCGACCTGCGGGCCGCACGTTCGAGGGTCACGTTCAGGGAATCGGGGGGCTCCCGTCGATGCGGCCTTGGACCCGGTTATCCACCGAGGGCGCCCCGGCGCCGGCGCCGACGACCATCAGGAGGCCCCCCATCACGCTCAGGTTCTTGAGAAAGTTCACGAGCTGCATCTGGCGCTCGAGCCCTCCCAGGTTCCAGAAGTCGTGCATGATCAAGGTGACGGGAATCAGATAGAGCACGAGGACCAAAGCGCCCAGCCGGGCAAAGGAACCGGTCATCAGGGACAGCCCGCCGGCAAGCTCGGCCACGATGGCCAGGGCCAGGAAAAGTGCGGGCGTGGGAACTCCCTCAACACGCAAGAGCTCGGTCGTGGCGGCGAACCCGACGACCTTGCTGACACCGCCGAGCACGAAAATGAGCGAGAGGAGAACGCGGCCGAACGCCAGCATCCCCGGCCACGCCACTGCCACGGTCTGGGGCGCGAGGTCCCGTTGACCCACCAACAACCGATCTTTCCAGATTCGTTCCATGCCCATCCTCCTGGGGCACAGGGTGCAACCCGGGTGCCACCCGTAAGGAGGGCGGCTAGGGGTGCATCAGGGCCGAAACCGCAGTGAGCTCGCTGGGTGTGAGATCCACACGCGACTGTCCGAGTGCCAAGCAAGCGGGCAAGGGGCAGCCGGCCGCATCCAGGAACGCCCGCGCGAGGCGTCGTCCCAGGTTGCGGTCGCTGGCCGTGAGGGAGCCGAAGCACACCTCCCTGACCACCGTCTCGCAGAACTGCCAGTTGTCGTCGGTGTTCTCGCGCCCTGTGTGCAGCAATCCCCCGGCGGCCAGGGCTGCCAGCATTTCCCCAAGAGGCGTCTCGGTCGTTTCGCCGAGCAGCGCCGTGAGGCCTGCCGTCGAGAAGGTCGTTCCGAAGACGCTGGCGGCGCGAAGTAAACGCTTGGCGTCGGCCCCGAGTAGGTCGAGTTCGCTTTGGACGAGGCCCGCCACGGAATCGGGCACGACGGTGCGGCTGGGCACGAGCGCGTGCCGGGCGAGCTCTTCGAGGCAATACGGGTTGCCACGCGATCGCTCCAGGATCCAGGCGTCCAGCGTGGATTGTCCCGCGGGCAGCAGGCCTCGAAGGGCGAACTCGAGATGGCGCTGGGCGAGGGGAGGGAGGCGAAGCCGCAGTGGCCCGTGGCCCTCGAGCAGGTCGGGGATGCGATCGTCCAGCTCGGGCCGGGCCGAGATGACGACGAAAAGGGGGCTCTGGGCGAGTTGGGTCAGCAGCCGGTCGAGAAGCTGCAGGGAGCTGGTGTCGGCGAGGTGCGCGTCTTCGAGCACGAGGACCGTGGGCCGTGTGCCGCATGCGTGTTCCAGCCACGACACGAAGGCGCCTGCGGCCGCGGTGACATCACCGTCGAAGGAAAGTCGTGCCTGGTCGAAGATGCCCGAAAGGGCCCTGTAGGGTGCAACGCTGCTGATGGGCAAGGCGCGGCCTTGCAGGATGAGGAAGTCCTCCGGGCGCCCCTGCAGTTTGCGGAGCCACTCCGCCAGGAGCCGTGTTTTTCCGAGGCCCGCGGACCCCACGAGGATGGCTGCGCCGGACGCGTCTTCGCTCACGCTCGTGGCGAGGGCGGTGTCGAGCGCGGCCAGTTCGCGATCGCGTCCGCAAAACCGGGTGATCTCCCCCAAGATGCGGCGGGGAGCGGGCAGCCCGTCGCGCTCGCGCAGCAACAGGTGCTGGGCGCGTTCGTGCAGGATCGCGAAGCGTTGGCTGAGCAAGCGCGCCGACGTATCGTCCGTGACGACCCCACCGGGCGCAGCCTTGTCGAGCAAGATCGCCGCTTGCTCCACCACCTCGCCGGCGGGAAGGCGCGCGAGCAACACGCCCCGCCCTGTCGCCATGGATCGCCTGAGATCGGGGTGATGGGCGGCCAGGTGCAGGCCCATGCGCGCGATCTGCTCCACCTGCTCGGTGAGGGAGAGCAAGGTGGGCGCGGTCACGATGAGGGAGCGCTCGAGAAGCCGATCGATGCGTCCCCCGAAGGGCTCGAGCGTGGCGGCGAGCTTTGCCAGAAAGTCTTCGGAGACGCCGTGGCCCGGGAGGTCCCGGGTTTGGCCGCTTGGCCGCTGCGTGCGTGCGACCAGCAGCACGGACATCACCCGCTCCTCGTTGTGGGAGAGCACGTCGCGAGGTAGGCGCCGAAGCTGGGGTATCTGGGGCAGGGCCAGGGGCGAGGGGCCCTCGAGCGGAGCCAAACGTTCTGCGATCACCGCCATGCGCCGGGCGAGGGTCAGGGCGTCGGCGGGGCGATCCTCTCGGCGATTGGCCAACATCGAACTCAGCAAGCGGCGCAGCTCGGGATCCACCTGCTGCAGCTTGAGATCGATGTTGGGTCCCTGCCCCGAGGCGATCCTCGTCATGACCTGTGCAGCGGTGTCGCCCGCAAACGCCGGCTCGCCTGTCAACGCTTCGTACATCACGCAACCGAGCGCAAAGATGTCGACGCGCCCGTCCAGATCGCCCATGCCGCGTGCCTGCTCGGGAGCGTTGTACATGGGGGTGCCCACGGTGTTGCCGCGCTTCGTGAGGCGGAAGGCGTCGTCGGTCCGGCGTGCCACGCCGAAGTCGATCAGCTTCGCGTCGGAGACGCGGAAGCCGGAGAGAAAAATGTTGCTGGGCTTGATGTCTCGGTGAATGACGCCCAAGTTGTGGGCCGTCGCCAGGGCTTCGAGGACCCGCGACGCCATGCGCGCGGCCAGGCTGGGGGACAGGCGCCCTCGGGCCAGCCGCTCGTCGAGGGTCTCGCCTTCGAGCCACTCCATCACGTAAAAGGGCTCGCCGTGCGACGTGGTACCGTGGTCGATGAAGCGAACGATGGCGCTGTGCTTCAGCTCGGCGAGCAAGGCTGCCTCCCGTTCGAAGCGGGCGGCGTCGCTTTCGCCCTTGCCGTGGAGCACCTTGATGGCCACCGTCTGGCGCGTTTGCCGATCGTAGGCCTGGAACACGGTCCCCATCCCCCCGGTGCCCGCCTGGGACTTGAGTTCGTAGCGCTCGCCGAGATGCGTTGTTTTCGTCGGGATTGGAGACACGGCGAGCGTCCCATTCGGCACTTGTTGCCCAGCCCTTGAGGCGCGCAGGCTGCCTCGCAGCGGTCCGTCCTCGGGGGAGGGGACAAGCCACCGACTTGACCCACGCTGGACACCGGTGTAGGGCTCGTCATCGAGGATACGGGCCCTGCCTGGGCTTTGTTTGTCCTCGTCCCCTGACAAGTGAAGAGCAAGCTGTGTCTTGGCAGACCTCGCCACGGAGCCGTTGGTGGAGAGGTTTTCCGCCGGCCTCGCTTTTCGAATGACGAAACGAAGACATCATGACGAACATCGCCTCGCACCCCCTGGCCGCCCTCCTCGAACGACGCATCCTGGTTCTGGATGGCGCCATGGGCACCATGATTCAGCGCTACAAGCTGACCGAGGCCGACTTTCGGGGCCAACGATTTGCCAATCACGGCTGCGATCTCAAGGGTAACAACGACCTTCTGGTTCTGACCCGCCCCGACGTCATCGGCGCCATCCACGAGGCTTACCTCGAGGCGGGGGCCGACATCGTCGAGACGAACTCCTTCAGCTTGACCCGGGTGGCTCAAGCTGATTATCAACTCGAGTCGCACATCCACGAACTCAACGTGGCGGCTGCGCAGGTGGCGCGTCAAGCGGCCGACAAGTTCACCGCCCTGACCCCGCACAAGCCCCGCTTCGTGGCCGGATCGATCGGCCCTACGAACAAGACGCTATCGCTGTCGCCGAACGTACAGGATCCTGGCTTTCGCGCGATCACCTTCGATGAGCTGCGCGAGGCCTTCAAGGAGCAGATCCTGGCGCTCATCGATGGTGGCGTGGACCTGCTCTTGGCCGAGACCGTCATCGACACTCTCAACCTCAAGGCCTGTCTGGTGGCCATGGACGAGGCGTTCGAGGAAAAGGGTAAGCGCCTTCCGATCATGATCTCCGCGACGATCACCGACAAGAGCGGGCGCACCCTTTCGGGCCAGACGATCGGCGCCTTCTTCACGTCCATCGAGCATGCCCGTCCGCTGTCCGTGGGGATCAACTGTGCCCTCGGCGCCAAGGACATGCGTCCCTACATCGCCGAGCTGTCGCAGCTGGCCCGACACAGCTACGTCAGCTGTTATCCCAACGCGGGCCTGCCGAACGCCTTCGGCGCCTACGACGAGACCCCTGACGAAACGGGCGACTTCCTGGAAGAGTTCGCCCACGCGGGCTTCGTCAACATCGTGGGGGGCTGCTGCGGGACCACCCCCGAGCACATTCGTGCCATCGCCGAACGCGTGAAGACCATGCCGCCGCGCAAGCCTCCCCACACGGACGCGCCGTTTTCGCGTCTAAGCGGCCTCGAGGTGCTCGAGCTTCGCCCCGAAACGAACTTCATGATGATCGGTGAGCGCACGAACGTGACGGGCTCGAAGAAGTTCGCCCGGCTCATCGTGGGCAACGACTACCCCGCGGCTCTGGAGGTGGCCATGGACCAGGTGCGCGGGGGCGCCAACATCATCGACATCAATATGGACGAGGGCATGCTCGACTCGGAGCGCGCCATGGTCACCTTCTTGAACCTGGTGGCCAGCGAGCCGGAGATCTGCCGTGTGCCGATCATGATAGACAGCTCGAAGTGGTCGGTGATCGAGGCCGGTCTCAAGTGCGTTCAAGGCAAGGGCGTGGTGAACTCGATCAGCCTCAAGGAAGGCGAGGCGGACTTCCTGGACAAAGCCCGGAAGGTGCGCCGCTACGGGGCGGCCGTGGTGGTGATGGCCTTCGACGAAGAGGGGCAAGCCGACAACACCCCCCGGCGCGTCGAGATCTGCACGCGCGCCTACCGGCTGCTCACGGAAAAGGCGGGCTTCGACCCCCGCGACATCATCTTCGACCCCAACATTCTGGCCGTGGCCACCGGCATCGAAGCGCACAACGCGTACGCCTTGAGCTTCGTGGAGTCCGTGCGTCTCATCAAGGAAGCCTGCCCCGGGGTGAAGATCTCGGGCGGGGTGAGCAACCTATCGTTCTCGTTCCGCGGCAACGAGGTGGTCCGCGAGGCCATGCACACGGCCTTCCTCTACGAGGCGGTCAAAGCGGGCATGGACATGGGCATCGTGAACGCCGGTCAGCTCGGTGTCTACGAGGAGATCCCGGCCGAGCTGCGCGAACACGTGGAAGACGTGCTGTGGAACCGTCGCCCGGACGCGACCGAGCGCCTGGTCGAGCTGGCCGAGCGCTACAAAGGGGGAGGCAAAAAGCGCGAAGAAGACCTTGGTTGGCGCCAGGAGCCCGTCGAGCGTCGTTTGGCCCACGCCCTCGTGCGCGGCGTGGACGATTTCATCGAGGTGGACGCGGAAGAGGCGCGCGTGAAGTTGGGTCGCCCCCTTCTGGTCATCGAGGGGCCGCTCATGGACGGCATGGCCGAGGTGGGTGACCTCTTTGGCGCAGGCAAAATGTTTCTGCCCCAGGTGGTCAAGAGCGCGCGCGCCATGAAAAAGGCGGTGGCTTACCTCACTCCCTTCATCGAGGAAGAGAAGTCTGCCTCCGACAGCGGCCCCCGCGCCCGCATCTTGATGGCCACGGTGAAGGGCGACGTGCACGACATCGGCAAGAACATCGTGGGCGTGGTGCTGGGCTGCAACAACTACGAGGTCGTCGATCTGGGTGTGATGGTGCCCACCGACAAGATCCTCGATACGGCCATCGCCGAGAAGGTGGACGTGATTGGTCTTTCGGGGCTCATCACCCCCTCGCTCGACGAGATGGTCTATGTGGCCGAAGAGATGCAGCGCCGCGGCTTCAAGCTGCCGCTGCTCATCGGTGGCGCCACCACCAGCCGCGAACACACGGCGGTGCGCATCGCACCCAAGTACGAAGGCAACGTGGTGCACGTGAACGACGCGTCTCGTGCGGTCAACGTGGTGGCCAGCTTGCTCGATCCCAAACAGGTGCAGGACTACGGCGACAACAACCGCGCCGAGCAGGACAAGCTGCGTCGCATCCACGAGAACAAGCACCAGCGGCCGCTGCTGGCCTACACGGACGCAAACCGGCGCAAGCCCATCGTCGAGTTTCCTCCCGAGGCCATCGCGAAGCCTGCGTTTCTCGGGCGCCGCACGCTCGAGGTGCCGCTCGAGGAGATCGTCCCCTACATCGACTGGACGTTCTTCTTTACCGCGTGGGAGCTGCGGGGGCGGTTCCCCGGGATCCTCGAGAGCCCCAAGTACGGGGTGCAGGCGCGGGAGCTCTTCGACGACGGCCGGAGGCTGCTCGACCGCATCCTGCGTGAGCGCAGCTTGACGGCCAAAGGGGTCTACGGACTGTGGCCAGCTGCTTCGGAAGGCAACGACATCATCGTCTTCGACGAACACGACGAGACGCAGGAGAAGCTGCGGTTTTGCATGTTGAGGCAGCAGCAGGAAAAGCCGGGCGAAGACGCGCCGAATGCGCCCATGCGCTGCCTGGCCGATTTCGTGGCGCCGCGGGGCAGCGGCCGAGGGGACTCTCTTGGTGCTTTCGCCGTGACGGCCGGGCTGGGCGCCGATGACTTGGTCGCCCGTTACCAAGCCGAGCATGACGACTATCACGCCATCATGGTGAAGGCGCTGGCGGATCGTCTGGCCGAGGCGTTCGCCGAGATGCTGCACGAGAAGGCCCGTCACGATTGGGGCTACGGGCAAGACGAGGCGCTCACCAACGACGACCTCATCGGCGAAAAGTACCGTGGCATTCGTCCCGCGTTCGGCTACCCGGCCTGCCCCGATCACTCAGAAAAGACCAAGCTGTTTGCGTTGCTCGACGCCCCCGCTGTGGGCATCACGCTGACCGAGAGCTTCGCCATGCTGCCTGCAGCGGCCGTGAGCGGGATCTATCTGGCCCACCCCGAGGCGCGCTACTTCAACGTGGGCCGCATCGGGCGTGACCAGGTAGAGGCCTACGCCGCCCGCAAGGGTATGTCTGTGGGCGAGATGGAGCGGTGGCTGGCCCCGAACTTGGGCTACGAGCGACAGCGTTGAGTCTCTGATCGCCCCGCGAGGGCCCGCAAGACACACGCCCATCGGGTCAGGTCGAGCGTCTGCCCGTGGCGCGGCTCAAGTCCGTGCCGCAGGCAGACGATACCCGGCGCGTGCTTCGCACCGAGGCATGACCGTGCCGCTCGATCCCTTTCATTTACCCCAGCCCGGCACGGCCGCGACCCTTTCTCGGAGGCCCGTCTTGCGCGTCCAACTCTTCGTATCCGTTGCTCTTTTAGTCTGCTCGTTGCCTGCGGTTCAGGTGGCGGGACCAACGTTCCCGCCGACGCCAGCGTGGCGCCGGACGCCAACACGGGGACCGGCACGGCGGATGCCGGCGGCGCTGGCGGGGGAGGCGTAGATGCTCCCGTCGCAGGGGGCAGTGGAGGCACGGCAGATGCCGGTGGGCCGACAGGTATGCCTGACGCGGCCGGAAACGCCGATGCAGGCACCGTGCCTGATTCCGGCGCTCCCGACGCCGGGGATCCCTGCGCGGTCAACAACGGCGGCTGCGATCCCCTCGTGATGTGTACGGCCGGTGCCGGTGGCGCCGTGTGTGGCGCGTGCCCCGCGGGGTACGCGGGAGATGGCGTGGTGGGGTGCACCGACGTCGACGAGTGCGCGGCCAACAACGGCGGCTGTGACCCGCTCGTGACCTGCATGAACACCGCCGGCTCCCGGACCTGTGGCATGTGCCCCGCGGGGTATGCGGGCACCGGGGAGGCAGGCTGCACCGATGTGGATGAGTGCGCTGCCACAACCCCTCCTTGTGATCCTTTGGTGACCTGCACGAACAGCGCGGGTAGTTTTACCTGTGGCGCGTGCCCGAGCGGCTACAGCGGCGGTGGCGTCAGTGGGTGCATGGACGTCGACGAATGCGCGACGAACAACGGGGGCTGCGATGCGCTGACCACGTGCACGAATACCCCCGGTTCCCGGACGTGCGGGGCGTGTCCGGCAGGGTACATGGGCACGGGAGCCACGGGATGTGCGAACATCAACGAGTGCGCGGGCAACCCGTGCCAAAACGGCGGCAGCTGCACGGATGGCGTGAACGCCTTCACGTGCACCTGCGCGGCGGGCTATAGCGGCACCACGTGCGAGACGAACATCGACGAGTGCGCGGGCAACCCATGCCAAAACGGCGGCAGCTGCACGGACGGGGTCAATGGGTATTCGTGCACCTGCGCGGCGGGCTTTAGCGGCACCACGTGCGAGACGAACATCGACGAGTGCGCGGGCAGCCCGTGCCAAAACGGCGGCAGCTGCACGGACGGGGTCAATGGGTACACGTGCACCTGCACGGGTGGATATGGAGGCCCGACCTGTGCGGACGTGGTGCCGCACGTCCAGATCCTGTTGCATTGTGCGACGGGTACCGATGTCCTCAACACCTTCTCGGGCAGTGGGTGCTTCGGACCCGTGGCGCCGGGTGGCGCCTCCTATGCCTTGCTGCACGGGGGCCTGACCAGCGTCACGGTGTGGTCGGGGCCCAACTGCACCGCGTGTTCCTACACGGTTACGAGCGATCTCAACTTCTGCGGCGCCTCGTTCTCGGGCTGCGGAGGCTTGAATGACAACGTTCAGTCGGTGAGCATCCCGTAGCGAAGACGGGAGCTTGGCTCCTGGGTCGCCCCGTGTCCGCGCCCTCCGGGTGACGGGTACGGGGCGACGTGCGTTTCCCGCCCGGCTTACACCCGCCGCGCGGCCCAGGTCGCGAACGCCTCTTGCGCTTCCACTTCTCCGTGGTGCAGAGCCAAACGCCGCACGTTCGGGATGGCACCCACCCAGCGCCAGAGCTCGTCGCGATCGGCGTGGGCGGACAGGCCACTCAGGGTCTCGATCGCGGCCCGCACCGGGATCTCTTCGTGGTTAAGCCAGACCGTGCCCCCCGTCCGTGCCGCGGCCTGGATCCGCGCCCCCGGTGTGCCGGGGGCCTGATAGCCCACGAACACCACGCAGGTCTCGGGCAGCGGCAGGAGCTCGGCCAAGTGGCCGACGATCCGCCCGCCCGTGCACATGCCGCTGCCCGCGATGACGAGCAGGGGTTCCTTGACGTCCCGCAGCCTCACGGAGTCGCGCGCGGAATGAACGGCGTAGAGGCTCTCGAAGCTGAGGGGATCGTCGCCGGACGCGAGCTTGTCGCGTGCCTCCTGGTCAAAGAGGTGGCGCGCCTTTTGGTAGAGCTCCGTGACCTTGAGGCCCATGGGCGTGTCGATGGCGACGGTGATGTCCGGGATGCGCCGGGCCTCCACCAAGGTGTTCAGGTGATAGATGAGCGTTTGTGTGCGGCCGATCGCAAAGGCGGGCACCAGAATGTGCCCTCCGTCGCGGACGGCGCGGTTCACGATGCTCTCGAGGCGGGCCTCGATGTCTTCGTGGCTCTGACGGTGCTCGCTGTCACCGTAGGTGCTCTCCATCACGACGAGATCCACGGGGCGCTCGCGGCCCCACGTCATGTTGTAGTCGCGCAGCAGGGGGCTGTTGGGCCGGCCGAGATCTCCTGAACAGATGACCCGCCCTCCGGGGGCCGTCAGCTCGACGCTGCTCGAGCCCAGGATGTGCCCCGCTTCGTGTAGGGTGCACGAACCATCGAGGCCTGGTACGGAAAACGATGTTTCGTAGGGCGCAACGCGGGCGAGCGCCTCGAAACGCCGAACGAAGCGGCGGATCTCGGGATCGGACTGGCGCGCCAGGCGGAGACCATCTTCCAGGACCAACTTGGCCACATCCAAGGTGGCGCGGGTGCCGAGGATCGGTCCATCGTAGCCGCGGTCGAGGAGCTGAGGCAACGAGCCCACGTGGTCGTTGTGGCCGTGGGTCAGCACGACGGCGTCGAGCTTGTCGAGCGCCTCAGCGGGAAACCTCCAGCGCTCGGCCTCCCGGCCTTGTGCCACCCCGCAATCCACCAGGACTCGTGCGCCGCCGGTCTCGATCAGGGTCATCGCGCCCGTGACGCTTGCCATGGCACCCAACAAGGTGACCTGGCCAGAGGGCAGGGGGTGAATGGGCGTGCTGGGCAGGATGAGCATCGGGCGAGTTTAGGACAAGAGCCGGCCTTCGTGTGTTCGTTCTCCCGAACCTCGGGCTTCGCCTATACTTCTGGCCCCGGGCTGGATTCCTGGGAACCATGAACCTCATCCTGCGTACCTTCTTTGTTACGATGCGAGCGCTTTGGGCCTCGTGGCGTGGTCGCAAGTTGGGGCCCTTCGACGAGTCGGTGCTGCCTTTCCGGGTGTGGTTGAACGACCTCGACGTCAACCTTCACATGAACAACGGCCGCTATCTCACGATCATGGATCTCGGTCGTTTCGATTTCCTCTTGCGTTCGGGTCTTTGGACCCAGGTGCGCCGGCAGCGTTGGATGCCTTTGGTGGGGGCCGTGGTGTTCCGCTACAAGCGCTCGCTGCAGCCGTTCGTGCGCTACGATTTGCACTCGCGCGTGCTGGGTTGGGACGACAAGTGGTTCTACATCGAGCAGCGCTTTTTGCTGGGAGGCGAGCTGGCGGGCCTCGGCTTGGTGCGGGCGCTGTTCCGGGGGCGGTCCGGCAACGTGCCCCCGGCGGAAGCCCTCCGTGCGGCAGGTTACGACGTGGCCTCACCCCCGCTGCCCGAGATGGTGGCTGATTGGCGTCGTCTGGAGACCGCGGCCGGCGTGGGGTTTTGAGCCCCCCTGCCGCAGGTGCTCCTCACCCAACAACGTCGAGAAGAGCCGGCGTGGCCACGTTGGCGGCGGCGTTGCGGCTGGCCATCAAGCTCGACGACGCCCCGAAGGTAGAGGCACTCGGCCCACTCTTTTGGACAAGCTGCCCGAGGCCCACGACGCCCCGGCAGACACGTGGCTTTTCGTCGCCGGACAGGCGCTGCTGGCTGGGGAGGCGCTTGCGAGGTTCGAGTCCCAGCGCAGCTTGCCTGCAGCGTTCGCCCCGGGTCGGGCGCGCAACGCGTGCTTTAGCCCGTCGCCGTTACGCCGGCGCCAGGCCCCCTCAGGGGCCGAAGGGGCGACGGATGACCATGATCACGATGATCACCATCAAGAGGGTGGGGACCTCGTTCCACACGCGAAAGAACTTGTGGGTCTTGAAGGTGGGCTCGGTGATGAGGCGCTTGCGCCACGCAGACGACATGCCGTGCACCCCGGCCAGCGCCAGCACGCAGGTGAGCTTGACGTGCATCCAGGGCTGCTTGAGCCAGTCGGGCACCAGCACCAGCATGGTGATGCCTGTGATGAAGGTGGCGATCATGGAAGGCGTGGCGATCGCCTTGAGCAGCCGCCGTTCCATGACTTGAAAGCGCTCGCGGACCACCGCCTCGGTTTCCATGGCGTGATACACGAACAGCCGCAGCAAATAGAGCATGCCGGCCATCCAGGTGATGATCGAGATGACGTGAATGGCTTTGACCCAGACGTAAAACACGTGGGCAGGCTACCAGCGGGGGAGGGGAAGTCCAAGGCAGGGCCAGCAGGGTGGTCTCCTTGTAGTCTTCTTGGGTCAAGATAACGCGTTGTCCTGCGGAAGGTTTGAAAACTTTGCGCGTTGCGCGCTCAGGAAAAAATGCGATATGTGGCGCGCTGGGGGCGGCAGAGGCATCTCACCGGCCCCGTTTCCCGCACCCAACCCGAGGAGAAAGCATGTCGTTAGGTCAGGATTTCAAGAAGTTCTTGTTGAGAGGCAACGTGGTCGATTTGGCCGTGGCCGTCGTGATCGGCGGTGCGTTCGGCAAGATCGTGTCGGCCTTCGTCGACGACCTGGTCATGCCTGCCGTGTCGGCACTGATACCGGGTGGGTCTTGGCGGGAGTTCACGGTGACGCCGCTCAACTTCAAGGTGGGGCACCTGCTCGGAACCTTGCTCGACTTTTTCATTGTCGCGACGGTCATCTTTTTCGTGCTCGTCAAGTTCCTGGGCGCGGTCATGAAGAAGGAAGAGGCACCGCCCGCGCCGGCACCTCCGCCCACCAAAAGCTGCGGCGAATGCCTCGAGACCGTGCCGGCTGCGGCCAAGCGTTGCAAGTTCTGCACAAGTCTGCTGACGGCGCTTGCGCTCGTTTTCCTCGGGGCTCCGGCTTTTGCGCAGGGCAACCCCGCGTTCGCCTACGAAAAGCCTCCCGCGGAGATGAAGCCCGTGGTGGAGTGGAACGCGCAAGTCAAGGGCGCCCTGGTGCTGACGGGCGGCAACTCGCAGGCCACGAACGGCGCACTGTCGGTCACGACCTCCCGCCGCGCCGGCGACAACAAGCTGGGCATCGAGGGCATGGCGGCCTACGGCACGGCGAACGTGCGACAGTTTGTGCCCGGAAACACTGGGGTCGCCACGCTGGTTGATGGCGACGCTGACATCGTTCGTAACGAGGTGGACTCGACCAACCTGATCTTGGGCAAGGGTCGCTACGACCGATTCCTGACCCAAAACAACGCAGCTTACCTGCAGGCCAACATCGGTCGGGACAAGATCGCTGGCAAAAAGCTCTTTGGTGGTTCCCAGGCTGGCTATAGCCGTCAGCTGCTCAAGAACGACACGCACGAGCTGCTCGGCGAATTCGGTTACGACTTCACGTACGAGTCTTATTACGGCGATTCGCAGGGCGTCTCCATTCACTCTGCGCGCATCTTCCTCGGCGAGAGCCTCAAGGTTTCCGACGACACCGGCCTCTATGCCAATGCCGAGGCGTTGTTCAACCTCAACGAAGAAGGTTCGGCGTTGGACGCCTCCGTGAACACTTACAAGGAGGGTGTGGGGCCCTTCAAGGACACCCGCGTGAACGCCAAGGCGGGTCTCACCACCAAGCTCTGGAAGAACCTTAGCTTCGGTTTCGGCCTGGCCATGCGCTACGATCAGAACCCGGCGCCGCTGAACGCGACCTTCATTGACCGAGACATGGCCAATCCGACTCCCTACCGCGCCTTTGCCAACGAGGTCGACTTCATCGCCGACGCCTCGTTGATCGTCACCCTGTTGTGAGCCCGAAGCGCGAGCGCAGGTCCGCGAGCACCGCCTGGACCTGCGCGCCGGTGGCCTCGCGCGTGCCGCCGTTGTCGATCACGTGGCTGGCCACCCGCACCTTCTCCGAGAGAGGGTACTGAGCGGCGATGCGGGCCCGGACCTCCGCCTCCGAAAGCGGGCCCCGGGCCACCGCGCGCGCCACCTGCACCTCGAGGGGCACCGTCACCACGATGAGGGCGTCGAAGTCTCCGTGCCGTCCCGTCTCGACCAGCAGGGCGGCGTCGTAAACCGCCAGGTGGTGCCCCTGCGCTGCGAGCGCGCGCGCCCGGGCCAGCGCCAGCGCCTGAATGCGGGGATGTGTGAGGGCCTGCAGACGCGCCCGGGCCTCGGGATCGGCGAACACCTTGGCGCCCAGCTTGCGCCGGTCGAGTGTGCCATCGGGCGCGCAGACATCGGGCCAAAGCGCCGTGATCTCGGCCCACGCGGGCTCACCCGGACGCACGATGTCGCGCGCCAACTCGTCCGCATCCAAAACGGGAACACCCGCCTCCGCGAACAGCTTCGCCACGGTCGACTTGCCCGAGCCGATGCCGCCCGTGAGGCCCACGAAGGCCAGGTTTCCCACCATGACCGCGAATCCTATGTCATTGTTCCGGCCCCGTCAGATAAACCCTCGCCCCGTGCCATGGCTCCCCTGCCGCATCCTCAGATCCTCTCAGCCACCTTCGTGGCCGAGGCGCGCACGCCGGCCGATTTGAGGTCGTTGCCTCCGTTGCCGGGCTATCAGATCGCCATCGCGGGACGCTCGAACGTGGGCAAGTCGACCTTGCTCAACAACCTGGCCGCGCGGCGTAGCTTGGCGCGCACCTCAAAAACCCCGGGGCGCACGCGAGGGCTGATTTTCTACGACTTGCAGCTGCGGACCCCCGAGGGGGAAGCCGTGGGCCTGCGGGTGGTGGACTTGCCCGGTTACGGGTACGCGAAGGTCGGCAAGGGCGAACGAGACAGTTGGCGCACGCTGGTGGAAAGCTACGTCACCGGCACCGCGGCGTTGCGTTTGTGCCTGGTTCTGGTGGACGCCCGCCGCGGCCCCGAACAAGAAGAAGGCCAGCTCATCGCGTGGCTCGACAGCATGGGCATCGTGCACCGCCTGGTGGCCACGAAGATCGATAAGCTCACCGCCGGGGAACGCGGCCTGCTCAAGCGCGACCTGCCGGGCGCCTTTCCCGTCTCGGGCCTGAATGGCCAGGGCATGGATCGTGTCTGGAAGGTGGTGCTGGACGCGCGCAGCTTCGGAACGCTGGGATAGCCCGCGACGATGGACGCGTACACGATCGAGCCGCTTCGTGCGGAGGACATCGACGCGTTGATGGGGGTCGCGAATGCCTGTTTTCCGGTACCCTGGTCGGCCAAAACCTTCACCGATGAGCTCTCGCGCGCGCAGGCCCGCATCGACGGGCTGCGGGCCACGCCGGGGGGCCCTCTGCTCGCGTTCATCGATTACTGGATCGTCCTCGACGAAATTCACCTTCTCAACGTGGCCACGTTGCCCGATGAGCGGCGCAAAGGCCACGCACGCCGGCTCATGAACCACATGCTGCGCGTTGCGCGCGGCAGCGGCTGCCGTGCGGTGCTTCTCGAGGTGAGGCGCTCGAACACGGCCGCCCTCGCGCTTTACCAAGCCTATGGCTTTCGGTCGGTGGGGCTGCGTGCGGGCTATTACCCCGACAACGGTGAAGACGCGGTGCTCATGACGCTCGACCTGGAGCCGTCCGGCTCGGGCGGGAGCCCGCACGCTCCTGACGCGCCGTGAGCGACGGGACCTCTGCCCGTAGAACGCTTCGCCTTCGCGTGCGGCTTACGTATAGTGGGCGCGCGTGAAGTGGAACCGCAGCGCGGGTGCGCCGATCTCCGTCATCCTGGCCATCGTGTTTCCGGCGATGGTGGGCTCTGCGTTGGCGCTTGCTTACTTCGGGTATCTCTACGCCGAGGACGTGTCGCGCCGGATGGAGGCCGCCGACCGCCAGACCGCCTGGGCGGAGGCCGGTCGACTCATCGAGTCCGTGGAGGCCCGTGTCGACGGGGTCACGAAGGAGCTCTTCGACAAGCTGGCCCTACCCGAAGAAGGTCGTGATGCCGAGGGGTGCGAGGCAAACACACGGCCCGCGGCGGACGCCTTCGTCATGGTGCGCTTCAACGCCCGCGCGCGGCTCGAGATCATCTGCCACAACGGACCCGTCACCCGGGAAGACTGGCGCGACACCTTCTTGCGCTCTCTCGACTTTGCTTCGATTCAGCCTGGCCGTTTTCGCTTCGTACACCAGCGCATCGACCGGCAGGACGCGCTGGTGGCCTTCATGCGCAAACAAACGCACAACGGCAAGGGCTATTACGTGGTGCTGCGGCTGGCAGAAAGCTGGGTGCGCCAGTCCGTCGAAACCGAGATCGCGACCCTCGCGGAGCGTCGTCGCGTGACGGTTCTCGATCAACGACGCCGAAGCGTGGCGGGGACCCTGCTCTCGGGTCCGGTGCCCCGGAAAGAAGAGCGCTTTTTGGTCGAGCGCGCCTTCGGGAAGATCTTGTACGCCTGGGATCTGCAGCTGGCGCCCCGTGACGTTGAGACGCTTCAGGCGCAGGCCGAGCGCCAGCGGGTGCTGGGGCCGCTGCTGGTGATTCTGTCCACGGTGATCATCGGGGTGGGGCTCGTCATCGTGTGGCTGGGCGTGCTGGCAGAGCGGCGTGCGTCTCGTCTCAAGAGCGATTTCATCGCGAACGTCTCCCACGAACTCAAAACGCCGCTGTCACTCATTCGCATGTTCGGTGAGATGGTGGCCACGGGCCGTAACAAGGGACCCGAGGCGGTGAAGGAGTATGGGGGGATCATCACGCGAGAGTCCGAGCGTCTCTCCCACCTCATCGACAACGTGCTCGACTTTGCGCGCCTCGAACGGGGCAAAGCCAGCTATCACTTCGCAGAGGGAGATCTGGCCGAGTTGCTGGATCGCTCGCTCGATCTGTGTCGCTACCGGCTCGAGAAGGAGCGTTTGCGGCTCGACGGGTTCATCGAGCCCGAACTGCCGCCCGTGCGCATGGACGAAAACGCCATGACCCTCGTCATCTTGAACCTGGTGGACAACGCCATCAAATACGCCGCGGAGGGCGGTGCGGTGCACGTGGGCATCACCCGCCGCCCCGGCGGGGTGATTTTGTGGGTCCGCGACTTCGGCCCGGGCATCCCGGTCGACGAACGTGAACGCATCTTCGATCGCTTTTACCGGGCCCGTAACGCCCGGGACCGCAACGTGCGGGGCAGCGGCATCGGTCTATCGCTGGTCAAGCACATCGCCGAGGCCCACGGTGGCCGCGTGACGGTCGAGGCGCCCACGGGGGCCGTACAGCCTGGCGTGGGCACCGTCTTTAGCGTACACCTGCCCGCCTCCGTGGCCGAACGTGCCAGCCTCGCGTCGATGCCCAGCGTGACGGCACCGTCTTCGGGATCCTCCCCATGAGCCCCAAAACACGCATTCTCATCATCGAAGACGAGCCCGACATCGCGCGCGGGCTGACCGACGCGCTCGAGTTCGAGGGCTTCGAGGTGTTTGCCGCGACGCTTGGGCGTGAAGGCTTGCGCCTGGTGCGCGAGCGCGGCCCCGACCTGGTGATCTTGGACTTGATGTTGCCCGACATCAACGGCTTCTCCGTCTGCGAGCAGATCCGCGAGCACAACTCGGTGATCCCCGTGATCATGCTGACGGCGCGTTCCCAGGAGAGCGACAAGATCCGCGGTCTCGAAGTGGGGGCCGACGACTACGTCACAAAGCCTTTCTCCGTGGGCGAGCTGGTGGCGCGTATCAACGCGATCTTTCGCCGGTTGCACCGGGCTGCCGCGGTAGAGGAGGCGATCCCGATCGGCACGGCGGTGGTGTACCCGCGCAAACACGAGCTGGTGCAGAACAAAAAAACGCACGTCCTCACGTTCTACGAAGTGGAGATCGTGCGCTTGCTCCACGAAAGAGTGGGTGAACCTGTCTCGCGCGAGGAGATCCTGGAAAAGATCTGGGGTGTGTCCGGCTACGGTTCGAGCCGCTCCGTGGACAACTGCGTGGTGAAGCTGCGCCGGAAGATCGAGGCGGATCCCGCGAACCCCCGTCACATCGTGACGATCTACGGCACCGGCTACAAGCTGGTGCCCTGAGATCCCCTCAGGACCGACGCCCCGGGTGAGCGAGCACGTTGGTGAACGTGCGGCTGTTCATGCGATCGAGGTAAAGCGTGCCGTCGAGATGATCGATCTCATGCTGGAGGATCCGGGCATGCCAGCCGCTCGCGACGATGGAAAGCGGTTGGCCCTGATGGTCGAGCGCCTTGACCTCGACGGATTGTGCCCGGGGCACCTCGGCCGCGAAGCCGGCCACACTGAGGCAGCCCTCGACGAAGGTGGCCGGTGTGGCGTCCAACACGCGGAGCCGGGGGTTGATCAAAACCTGGAAGGGCACGGGCCTGCGGTCTTTGGCGCGCACGTCTGCGGGATCGAGCGCGGCGATCACCTCGGCCCGGTCTTCGAGCACCGCCAGACGCAGCGGCACACCCACCTGAGGCGCCGCCAAGCCCACGCCGGGCGCGTCCAGCATCGTCGCGCGCATGAGTTCGATGAGTCTTTGTAGCTCTGGCGAGCCAATGCGACCTGGCTCGACCTCGGTCGTGCCCTGCCGCAAAACAGGATCCCCGGTTTGTACGATCTTCAGGATCATCTGGCCTCCTTTGCGGCGTTCTACCAGCCCCAGGTCACCTGGCCATTCAGGGCGTCTTCCCCTCCGTCGGTTCGGGGGGCGGGGTCTCGGGAGGCGTTACGGGACGGTGCACGAGCCCACCCGCGGGGCGTAGTCCCATCACGCGGAGGAGCAAGACGTGCCTGCGCTCGGTGGGCACCTCGACGTGAGCCAAGGCCCGCGGGGCGCCGAGGGCAACCGCGGCGCGCGCCAGGGCGCTCGTGAGGAACAACAGCCAAAACTGCCCCTCGAAGCGAACGAGCAAATGACTGCCCAAGAGCGTCCCCAAAAGCTGGGTGGTTCCCTGAAGAAAGCTCTGCGCGGCGAAGACGTGCTGACGCGCGTGTGCGTGGGTGATGTCGAGGTAAAGCGCCATCTGCGCGATCTCGTGCCCCCCCCAGGCGAAGCCCGACAAGCATTGCGCCACGATCACCCAGCCGAGCCCCTGCGCCCACAGCCACGGCAAGGGGATGATGGCCACGAGGAAAGCCGCGAGCAGGTACACGCTGCGCGGGTTGTGCCCGTCGACCACCCTTCCCCAGGACGACAAGCTCAGAATTTTTGCGCCGACCACGGCGAGGTTGGCCACCGTGTACGCGCTGTACGAGAGGTGGAGTTCTCCGAGCATGAAGGGCCCGAAGTAGGGTGAAGCCAGGTATACGGCAAGCTGCAGGGTGGCTCCCACCGCGAGCACACGGCGCGCGTTCGTCAGCCCGGGCGCCCGCAGCAGCGTGGTGAAGTTCATGCGCTCGACTTGGGGTTCGGTGACGGGCTCGGGCGAGAGGGCCAGCAGAAGGCAAGACACGGCCCGGGCCAGGGCCGCCACGCCGAACGCGAGGACGAAGCCGTTGCCACCGACCCCTCGCGCCACCTTGCCCGCGGACCCCGGCTCGAGGCCCTCGAGCACCGCACCTGCGGCGAGCAGGGCCAGCATCGTGGCGATTTGCACACGGCGGCTTCGCCGGGCGAAGTATTGGCCGCGCGAGGGCGCAGGCACGACCCCGCCGAACCAAGCCGACCAGGCCGTGCCACAGGCCTGGCCGAACACCTGGTGCAGGCACACCAGGGCGATGAGGGAGGCGGGCGTGAGCCACGCGTAGGCGTCGGCCAGGGCGAGCGCCGCGAGGCACAAGGCCTGCAAACCCGCGCTCACCACCACCAGCGGTTTCCGGGCGCCGCCCCGGTCGGCGAAGCGCAGGGCGATGACGGGTCCCAGCCCTCCGACGAAGAGCGGCAGGCCCACCACCAACCCCAGCTGGAGGGCGTTTGCGCCGAGCCGCACGGCATCGGCCAGGAAATAGCCCTCGCCCGCGCCCACCATCACGGCATAGAAGACAGCTTCCAGCAGCGAAAGTGACATCGCGCGCGCGCGCGCCGCAGGGTCGAGCGTAAGGGCGCGTAGAGGACTCATGACGGCAGCGCGACGGCCCGAAATCGAAGGCGAGGCAAGGACAAACTCTCAGTTTCAAGCTAGGGCCGCCGCCCGCTCCGTGCAACGTCCATCGTTCGCGCCGCCCGGTCCTGCCCACGCCGGCCCGCGGGCCTGGGAGAACGCCCCGGCGGCACCACCGCGCCGGCCCAAGCGCGCGGGGCTGTGGTAAGAAGCGCGCCCATGAGCACCCCCTCTGCCTCGGGCCCCTCGTTGCCGGTCCGCGTCCGCATCGCACCGTCCCCCACGGGGGACCCTCACGTGGGCACGGCGTACATCGCGCTCTTCAACTACGTTTTTGCCAAGAAGCACGGCGGCCAGTTCGTGTTGCGCATCGAGGATACGGATCAAACCCGGTCTCATCCCGAGTCTGAAAAAGCCATTCTGCGCGCCTTGTCCTGGGTGGGGCTTTCGTGGGACGAGGGGCCCGACGTGGGAGGCCCTCACGGCCCTTATCGTCAGTCGGAGCGAGCGGACCTCTATAGACAGGCTGCCGCGCGCTTGGTGGAAAGCGGAACCGCCTACCGGTGCTTCTGTTCGTCTGAACGCATGGAACAGGTGCGCAAAGCCCAGCAGGCTGCCGGCGGCTTCCAGGGCTATGATCGACACTGCCGCGAGATCGACCCTGCCCAGGCAGAGGCCCGCGCGGCCTCGGGCGAATCGTTCGTGATTCGCCTGAAGATGCCCACCGAGGGGCAAACCCTCGTCAAGGACCTGCTGCGCGGGGACGTCAGCTTCGAGAACACCCAGATCGATGACCAGGTGCTGCTCAAGTCGGACGGCTTTCCCACCTACCACCTGGCCAACGTGGTGGACGACCACGACATGAAGATCACGCATGTGATCCGGGCCGAGGAGTGGCTCGTGTCGACCCCGAAGCACGAAGCGCTCTACCGCGCCTTCGGCTGGCAGCCGCCGGTCTGGGTGCACATGCCCTTGCTCCGCAACAACGACAAATCGAAGATCTCGAAGCGCAAAAATCCCGTTTCGCTCGACTATTACCGGGATGCGGGTTTTTTGCCCGAAGCCTTGCTGAACTACCTCGGGACCATGGGGTGGTCGATTGCGGGCGATCGCGATCGCTTCACCCTCGACGAAATGATCCAGGCATTCACCTTCGATCGCGTCAGCCTGGGCGGTCCCGTGTTCGATCTGGTGAAGCTCTCCGCGATGAACGCGCAATACCTGCGCAGTCTCGACGATCAGCAGATCGTCGATCGGCTGCGGGCCTGGCGCTTCTCGGACGCTTACCTGCGCGGCTTGGTGCCCCTGGTGCGCGAGCGGATCGCCGTGCTTTCGGACTTCGTGGGGAAGACGGACTTTTTCTTTCAGGGAGACGTGGACCACGCCGCCATGGTCTCGGAGCTCTTCCCGAAAAAACGCAGCCGCAAGGAGACCGTCGACCTGCTCAAGCAGCTCGTCGAGTGGCTCGACACCCAGCGTGACTTTGCGCCCGCGGTGCTCGAACCGGGCGTGCGCGCCTTTGCCGAGAAGGTGGGTTGGGCGCCCAAGGAGGTGTTCATGCTTCTGCGCACGGGCGCCACGGCTCGCAAAGCCACCCCCCCTCTCTTCGAGACCCTGGACGTGCTCGGCCGCGATCTGGTGCGTCACCGCTTGCGTGAATGCCTGAAGTTCATGGCCACCCTGCCCGAGGCCCCGGCCAGCTGATCACACGGCCGCACGGGCGGGGTGGGGCGTGCTGCGCTTCACCTTGCCCTTCGTGAGCTTGGCCACGATTTCGGCCGCCGGCAGCGGCTTGCTGAAGAAAAAGCCCTGCATTTCGTCCACGCCCAGGGCCACCAGCCGCTGGCGTTGCTCGTCGGTCTCCACCCCTTCGGCCACCGTGCGCAACCCGAGCGCCTGCGCGATGGCGATCATGGCTTTGACCAGGGTCTCCGAGTTGTGGTCGGTGCCCATGTCCATCACGAACGAGCGATCGATCTTGAGGGCGTCCACCCGGAAGCGCTTCAGGTAGGCAAGGGAGGAGTAACCCGTGCCAAAGTCGTCGATGGCCAGCTGGATGCCGAGCGCGCGCAACCGCGCCAGGTGCTCACGGCAGCTGGAGTCACCTTGCATCAGCACGGCCTCGGTGATCTCGAGCTCGAGGTTGGTGGGGTCGAGCCCCGTGCGCTGCAGGATTTCGTCGACGCGGGTGACGACGTGAGGATCGCGCAGCTGCACGGGGGAGAGGTTCACGGCGATGCGCAGCCCCTCGTAGCCTGCCTGCTCAAAGGCTTTGATCTGGCGGCAGCTTTCTTCCAGAACCCACGTGCCGATCTCCTGAATGACCCCCGTTTCCTCGGCCAGGGGAATGAAGAGCGCGGGACTGATGAGCCCCCGTTCGCCGTGGTTCCACCGAACGAGCGCCTCGAGCCCGATCACCCGGCTCGATTCAGGGTCGATCTGGGGTTGGTAAAACACCACCAGCTCCTCCCGGCCCACGGCGTGGCGCAGGTCGGCCTCCAGCTCGAGGCGCTGGGTCGCGTTGGCGTTCATCGTGGGGTTGAAGGTGTAAAGCCGCCTGCGGCCATCGGCCTTGGCGCGGTTCATGGCGGTGTCAGCGTTCTTGAGCAGGGTGTCGCAGTCGTCGCCGTCGCCCGGATACACGGCCACGCCGATGCTGAACGTGACGAAGATCTTGTGTGTGCCTCCCAGCAGGATGGGCTGGTCCTGAAGCCTCAGCACCTTGGCCGCGATGGACGAGACGTTGTCTTCGGTCTGAAGCCCCGGCAGCACGAGCACGAACTCGTCACCGCCAAAGCGGGCCACCGTGTCGGACTTGCGCAGGCAGCCGCGCAATGACGTGGCCACCTTTTCGAGCAGCTCGTCCCCCGTCACGTGCCCGAGGGTGTCGTTCACCTTCTTGAAGTTGTCGACGTCGACGAACATGACCGCCACACGGGAGCTGTCGCGCTGGGCGTGGGCCAGCTCGAGCCGGAGACGGTCGGTGAGCAACACGCGGTTCGGAAGCCCTGTCACGGGATCGTGAAACGCCAAAAAGTGCGCCGCCTCCTGCATGCGCTCCTTCTCCCGCAGCTCGTGCGCGAGACGGCGGCTGAGGTCCTTGAGGTGACCCACCCCCGCACCCACCACCACACCCGACAGGATGCCCACGATGCCGCGGGCCACTATCTCGACCGTTGGCAGGTGCTCGAGGCGTGAGGCGACCAGCACGTTGACCGCAGCGGCGCAGAGCGCAGCGACCGAACCCCACACGAGCCCGCCGGCTCCGGCCGCGGTGATGATGGCCACGAAGGAGAGCAAAAACGCGCTCTCCCCCACCCAGCGCGCGAGGGGCCACGCCACCGCGGCGTAGGTCGCGATCGAAGCCAGACACAGCAGGGCGCGGGCACGTGACGGAGGGCGGGGCGGGCCGGTGGGCTCCAAGGCCACGGCTTGCGTCAAGGAGCCGCTCGTGATTCTCACGAGGGGGGACCATCGGCATCTCGGTCGCCGACATTGAGCCCAGACCTCGGCGCCGAGGCGCAAGTTTTGCATCTCGACGACGCAGCTCCGGGGCGCCGCTACGAAAACCAGAGTTTGCGGCGCGTTATCCGACAACAAATCACACCTGATTACAATCGGATGACAATTGCCCCGGTACCTTGAAAGACATGGACGTTTCTGGTGCTCTGATTGCCCTTTATCTGGGAATCTTGCTGTGTTTGGCGGTCTTCGGATTCCACCGCTCGCACCTGGTCTACTTGTTCTACAAACACAAGAGCCGGCGCCCCGAGGCTGACACCCGCTACAAAGAGTTGCCCGCGGTCACGGTGCAGCTGCCGCTTTTCAATGAGATGTACGTGGCTGAGCGTTTGCTCGACGCGGTGGCAGCCATTCGTTACCCCCGGGACCGTTTCCAGATCCAGGTGCTGGACGATTCGACGGACGAGACCCGCGACATCTGCCGCCGGAAGGTCGAGGCGCTCAGGGCGGAGGAGCCCGACCTCGACATAGAATACGTTCACCGCGTCGATCGTACCGGCTTCAAGGCGGGCGCGCTGGACAACGGCCTGCGCACGGCCAAGGGCGAGCTGGTCATGATCTTCGACGCCGACTTCGTACCCCAGCCCGACGTGCTCGAGCGTACGGTGCACCAGTTCTCGGATCCCCAGGTGGCCGTGGTGCAGTGTCGCTGGGAGCACATCAACCGTGACTTCTCTCCCCTCACCGAAGCCCAGGCCGTGATGCTGGATGGGCACTTCGTGATGGAGCACGCGGGCCGCGCGTGGTCGGGGCGCTTTTTCAACTTCAACGGCACGGCGGGCATGTGGCGCCGCGCCGCCATCGCGCAGGCGGGCGGGTGGCAGCACGACACGCTCACCGAAGACATGGATCTTTCCTACCGGGCCCAGCTGCGCGGTTGGAAGTTCATCTACATGCCCGAGGTGGCGACCCCTGCGGAGTTGCCGGTGGAGATGTCTGCCTTCAAGTCGCAGCAGTTCCGGTGGGCGAAGGGCTCGATCCAGGTGGCCCGCAAGCTGCTACCGACCATCCTGCGCTCGAACGCCACCTTTGCACAGAAGACCGAAGCCTTCTTCCACCTCACCAACAACTTCGCCTACCCGCTCCTGGTGCTGTTGTCGTTGCTGCTTCTGCCGAACTTGGCCTACCGGACCTCGCACGGCATTCGCGAGGTGCTCCTCATCGATCTGCCGCTTTTCTTCGGCACGACCATGAGCATCGCCTCTTTCTACGTGTGCTCTCAGCGAGAGATCGCGCGCATGGAGGGGACGACGGCGGCTGGCCGTATGTGGCGCGCCTTCCGGCGGCTGCCCCTCGTGCTCTCGATCGGCATCGGTCTGTCGATCAACCAGACCCGGGCCGTGATCGAGGCGGTCTTGGGCCGAGAGACCGAGTTCGTCCGCACTCCGAAGCACGGGGTGAAGGGGCGGCTCGAGAGCTGGAGCACCAAGAAGTACCGCGCCGCCAAGTCGGTGACGCCCTTTATCGAGGTGGGCATGGCGCTCTACTTCGCGCTCACCCTGGCCGTGGCCATCAACAACGGGCACTTCCTGTCCGTGCCCTTCGTGTTTCTCTTCTTCGCGGGCTATGCCTACGTGGGCTTTACGTCTCTGTGGCAAGGGGCGTTCGGTCAAGCGGTACAACGCCTGCCGTCGGTGATCAAAGAGCTGGTGGCCCCCTCGGCCGAGAGCCCTCCGGCCCTCGAGTAGCACCGTCGCGAACCGTCCGCTCCCTCACGGCGCGGGCGGTTCGGGCAAGGGCTCTGCGTCTGCGGTGGCCTTGGTTTTCTCGGCGGGCTCGGTCACCAGCGGAAATCGTTCCCCACGGAGTCTGCGCTGCTTCGTGAGCGCCCACGCGCCCTCGCGGTGCTCCCAGGTTTGCTCCACGGACGTTTTGTGCACGACGGGGTCACGTTTGGTGTACCACTCGAAGTGCACGATCGTCTTGGCCTTGACGGGCGGCTCATCGAACTTGATTGACGTCATTTCGTGATCCGCGATGACCAGATCGTCTTCCACGAGATCGACCCGCTTCAAAAACGCCAGGCCCGCAGCGGGCTCGAAGTGACTCACGGCGGTCTCGTAGCGGCCCCAGCGCAGGTCATTGTTCATTTCCCGCGAGATCCGCAGAAGCGCGTCTTGGCGTTGTTGCCCTGGTGACAGGCAGGCCCAAAGCGGCCCCGCGAGCCCAAGCGTTGCGCCCCAGGTGACGAATGCGCGGCGATTCAGCTTTTCCAAGAGCAACTCTCCTTGCCGGTGGTCAGGTCGAGGCGCGGGCGCCCACCACCCGCTCGATGCCACCCAGATCCTTACACACGAAGGGCGCTTCGAGGCCCGCGGCAAGGCAGGCTTGCACCACGGCATGGGCTTGCCCCTGACCGAGCTCGAGCAGCAGGAGCCCGCCGGGCTGAAGGTGCGCGGGTGCCGCCGCCACGAGCTCGCGAATCAGGTCGAGCCCATCCGGCCCGCCGTCGAGGGCCGCCCGAGGTTCACGGTTGACCTCCAGGCTGAGCGTCGCGATGTCGGCCGTGGGGATGTAGGGCAGGTTGGCCACGACGAAATCGAAGGGGCGGTGGGACGCAACCGGCGCCAGCAAATGGCCCTGGTGAAAGGAGATCTCCACGCCATTGCGAGCGGCGTTGCCCCGGGCCACGTCCAAGGCGGCGGCCGATTGATCCGTGGCCCACACCTTCGCCTGCGGGCGGGCCTTCGCCACCGCGACGGCGATCGCGCCGGAGCCCGTGCCGATGTCCACCACCGTGGCGGGCCGGTCTTTGGGCAGCCGTTCGAGCAGCGCTTCGACCAGGGTCTCGGTGTCGGGGCGGGGCACGAGCACGTCGGGCGTCACTTTGTAAGGCAAGCCCCAGAACTCCTTCTCTCCCGTGATATACGCCACCGATTCGCCTTCTTGCCGCCGCCGGACCACGTCCCGAATCGCCGCGAGGCGTTCGCCGGTGAGCAGCTCGTTCGAGCGAACGTAAAGGTCGATGCGTCGGGCGTCGAGCGCATGCGCGATGAGCAGCTCGGCGTCGAGCCTCGGGGTGGAAAGGCCCCGCTCGGTGAACCGCTGCGTGGTCCACCCGAGCACCTCGAGAATGGTCCAGTCTGGGCGGCGCTGAGAGGGGGGCGAGGAAGACACCGGCGGCATCATGCACGACCGCAGGCGCTGGGCTCAAGGCCGGCGCCCGAGAAACGTTCCCGCCGCTTGGGGGCGCACGCAGGAGCCGCGTGTCCGCAGGGAGGCCTCACCGGATGCGCAGCCGCTCGACCGGGACGCCGCCTTTGAGATGGCTCTCCACGATCTCGGAGACGTCGTCCGGGGTCACGCTGCCGTACCAAACTTGCTCGGGGTAGACCACCACCGTGACCCCATGTTCGCACTGGTCCAAACACCCCGCGGCGTTGGCGCGCATGGTGGCGCGGAGCCCTTCCTCGAACACTGCCTTTTTGAAGGCTTCGCGGACCTTTTCTGCACCTTTCGAGGCGCAGCAGCCCTTGGGGTTCGCCGGGTCGCGGCGGTTCGTGCAAATGAAAACGTGTCGCTCGAGGTGGGGCTCGGCCATGGGCGCACAGGTTAGCAGGGGGAGCCGCGGGAGGCAGGTACGCGCCGGGGGCGGGCCGGGAATGAGGGAGACGGCCGACGGGTTCCACTCGCACAGCCGCGCCTGCTAGGCTGAGCGCATTCACCCGGCCGCGCCGGCTCGTCGCTTTGCCATGTTCCTTCTTCCCTCCGCCCGACACGATGCCGCCCTCGGCCGCGACAGCGCGAGGCGGCCCCTTGTGACCTTGGCGGCCGTGCGCCGGCGCTGCGGCGTGGGCAAGGCCGTGCCGCGCACGCGCCGCCCGAACGACCGGCGGAGGGCCCCTTAGCCGTGCAGCTCAAAATGGCGAAGCTGCTCGGACGTACGGCCTTTTTGACGATCCTCGGGGCGCTGGCGGGGCTCATCCTGAACGGCCTGCGGCCTGACGGGGTGGCCTTGCGGGCCGCGCCCCCTGCCGCTGTCTGCAAGGCCCCCGATGCGGTTCGTCCCGTCGAACGCCTCTCCCCGGAGCAGGCCAACAGCCTGTGCGCCGATCCCACGGTGCTGGTCGCCGACGCGCGGTCGTCCACGGCGTTTGCCGCTGGGCACGTCGCGGGCGCGGTCCATCTGCCGTGCGCGGCCCCGGGTGGTCTGGCCTCCGAGGTGCCTCGGATCCTGCAAAATCGGAAAACCGTGGTGGTCTATGGCGACGACACCGAAGACGCGTTGGCGGTAGCCGATGGTTTGCGCCGCCGGAACAGCAACACGAGCTTGCGCGTGGCCGTCATCGAGGGTGGGTTTTCGGCCTGGGATCAAGCGGGCTTCGCGTGTTCCTCCGGGCCGTGTCCCGAGTGCTCCGAAGGGCGCCACGAACATGCCCCCGGGGAGGCGGTACCGTGAGTCAAGGCACGCAGGCGGTCGTTTCCTTGCGAAGGGACGGGGGGCCAACGGGGCGCGCGGTTCTCGCGTTCCTCTTGCGTCTGGGTTTGGGCGGGCTGTTCATGCTCGCCGGTTTTCTGAAGGCCCGAGACCCTTCGCGCTTCGCGCTCGAGATTTCGAACTACCAGCTGATGCGTGAGGGCGTGTCGGCGGTGGCCGCCATGCTGCCTGCGATCGAGATCGTGGCGGGCCTGGCCTTGGTCGTGTTGCCTCGACCCTGGCGCCACGCTGCCGCCACCTTGATTGGTATCATGCTGGCCATGTTCACGGTGGCGGTGGGCTCTGCCTATTTCAGAGGCATCAACATCGATTGTGGCTGCTTTGGTGGTGCCGAAGCTCCCATCACGGGCCTGACTCTCCTGCGCAACCTGGGGCTGCTCGCGGCCGCGGGTCTGACCGTGTGGCTAGACACCCCGCGGTCGCGCCGATGAGCGCGTCCGAGGGCCAGCCCGAGGCCTGGGGGCCACGCCTGCAGCCGCTGACGGCGATGGCACCGGCGGCGTGCCGGGCCCTGCGCGGGGTGGCTTTCGATGTCGACGACACCGTGACCGCCGACGGCCGGCTGGAGCTCGAGGCCTACGACGCCCTGTGGCGCCTCGCCCGGGCGGGGCTGCGCCTGATTGCGCTGACGGGGCGGCCCCTCGGGTGGGCCGACGTGGTCGCGCGCCAGTGGCCGGTGGATGTGGCGGTGGGCGAAAACGGCGCAGGCTGGGTGTACCGGGCGGGGCCCGCGTCGGCGCAGTTCATCGAAGGATACTTCGATCCTCCCGAGGTCCGGGCAGACCAGCAACGTCGTTTGGCCGCGCTCTGTACGGAAGTGGCCCGTACGCTTCCCGATGTGTTGCTGGCTTCGGATCAGCGGGCGCGCCGTTGCGATGTGGCCTTCGACGTGGGTGAGACCGCCGCGATCGCGCCGGCCACCCTCGCCCGCCTACAGGCCGCGATCGAAGCCGCCGGAGCGCGCTGCTCGGTCTCGAGCGTGCATGCCCACGCGGTGTTCGGCACGTGGGACAAGGCCCGCGGGTTGGTGCGCGCCGCTGCCGAGGCCCTGGGGGACGATGTGGCCGCGGATCGGGCGCGCTGGATGTTCGTGGGTGATAGTGGCAACGACGCTGCGGCGTTTGCGTATTTCCCGCTCTCCGTGGGTGTGGCGAATGTCCGCGCGCACCTGCCGCGTTTGCCCGTACCGCCCGCGTTCGTCACGGACGCGCCGCGGGGGGCCGGCTTTGCAGAGGCGGCGTCGTGGCTTCTTCGCCACCGCGCCGGGGCGTCATGAAAGCTCGGGTTCGGGAGCGCTCTTCGGGGTTCATGCCGGCGTTCGGTCTGCGTAACGCCCACGTGCAGACGATCTGGCCCTCGCTTCTGCGCCGTCCCCCTCGTCTGCAGCTCGAGCGGCTGGCCTTGCCCCGCCCCGATGGTGAGGGCGTCGTGGATCTCGTGAGCTTGCCCCTGCGGCCTGGCGCGCCCGGCGTGCTGCTGCTCCACGGGCTTGAAGGCTCGGCGCGCTCGCCTTACGTGCGAGGCTTGCTGGCGGCCGTGGAGGCCGCGGGGTGGAACGGCGCCGTGCTCGAGTTCCGTTCGTGCGGCCCTAGTATGTTGCAAAGCGCGGTGCTCTACCACTCGGGAAAAACCGACGAGATCGATGCGGCCGTGAAGCACCTGCAAGACCGATGGCCCAACGTGCCTCTCGCGGCCTGTGGTTTTTCGCTGGGGGGCAACGCCCTTCTCAAGTGGATGGCCGAGCGCGCCGAGTCCTGTCCCTTGATCGCCGCGGTGGCGGTCTCCGTGCCCTTCGACTTGGCAGCCTGTGCCGCGCGCCTCGACGGTGAGACGTTTTTTTCGCGTCTTTATCGCAAGCATTTTCTGAGGTCGCTCAAACTCAAGGCGGTTCATGTGGCCACACGGTTCCCCACGCCATTTACCGCGGAGGCCGTGCGGGCCTGCCGCACCTTTCGTGAGTTTGATGAGCTCGTCACTGCGCCTCTGTTCGGCTTCGCTTCGGCCGCCGACTATTGGGCCCGCAATAGCTCAGCCGCCTACTTGTCGCGTGTGCCCGTGCCCACGTGTCTCGTCAGCGCGAAGGACGATCCCTTCATTCCCCACACCGTCATACCCATGGACGCGATCGAGGCCAACCCGCACCTCGAGCTGCGTCTTTACGCGCGCGGAGGACATGCAGGCTTTCTTTCTGGGTGGCCCTGGCGCTTGCGCTACCACGTCGAGCCCACCACGCTTGCCTTCCTCGACGCGCATTTTCAGAGGCGCTTTCAGGCGTCGTTCGCGTCCTGAGCGTTTTTTCGTGCGACATTCCTCCGCGGCGTCGTCCACCAAGCGGAGGACAAATCATGTCGAAACGAATCGCGATGCTTCTGGCGCCCTGCTTGGCCATGGGTGCACTCGGTGGGGGCTGTGGGGCCCCGTCTGCGGAGGAAACGACCCTGCAGTCGTTGGCTCTCATCTCACCGAACGGTGAATTCTACAACGCCGATTCCGATGTCATCAGCGCGCTGACGGCTGCGGATAGCGAACCGCTCGAGTGGTACATGGGTGGCCTTTACACGGGCATCACGGCCGTGGCGGAGAGCGGTCGCACCGCCGCCAAGCTCCGGCATAGCAACGCCTGGTGCTATAGCGGCATCGCCTCGAACGCCTTGCTGACACAGGTGCAGGGGCCCGGTGTCGTCCGTTTCGTCGCGAAGTCCGATGCGCCTGCGGCCGCTCTGGCCCACAAGTTCGTGGTGTTCGATGCCAACGATACGAAGGTCAGTGAGACCCTCATTGCTTCGAACACGTTCGCCACGTACGAGGTCGAGATCGGCCCAGGCACGCAGAAGCTGATGTGGACCGACGCGCGGAGCGCCGAGGATTCCCGCTGTGACTGGTCCGTGTTCGTCGACGAGTTCCAGGTGTTGCCGATCGTTCCCGTGGCAACGGTAGAAGCCGGGGCAGACATGCCGGGACGCTGGGTGGTTTTTCCTGGCAACGGTGGCGTCAGCAAGTCGACCGAATCGCATGATGGGTTCGGCTCCATGAAGATCACGCACGCGAACGGCTGGTGTTTTGGCGGTGGTCCCTCGGTCGAGACGGAAACGAAGGTCGTGGGGCCCGGCAAGCTCTCCTTCTGGGCCAAAACGGATCTGCCGGAAGATGGCGCCATTCACATGATGGGCGTCTTCAACGAGGCCGGCACGCAGATCGCCAGTGTGACGGGGCTCCTGACGACCTCGTGGGAGTACTTCGAGGAAGACCTCGGCCCGGGCATTTTCACGGTGCGTTGGCTCGGGGGCCAAAGCCGGGAAGACTCTCGCTGTTCATGGTCCGTGTTCATGGACGAGTTCAAGGTGGCCAACGATCAGCTCTTTGCGCCCACGACCGGCGACATCGTCATCGAGGCCGAGACCTACAAAGAGAGCCGCAGCCGCGGCGACGTTCACAAGTGGAGCACCGCCACGAGCGTGGCGGGGGCGTCGGGCGGTGCCTACGTGGAAACCGTCGAGACCCACGCTGCACTCGGCACCTGGGAGACCGCGGCCGAGCTGACCTACGACGTGTCGGTCGCGCTGCCCGGGACTTACCGCGTGTGGATGCGCGTGGCCGCCTCGACCTGGAGCGACGATTCGGCCATCGTGGGCGTCGATGGACTGGCGCTCGGCACCCGCATCGACAACGCGGGCCCATCGTCGGGCTGGCGATGGGTGCAAAACGCAACGAACACCGTGCTCAGCGCAGGTACGCACACGCTTTCGCTGCGCCGCCGTGAAGATGGCTACAAAGTCGACAAGATCGTTCTCACCACGGACGCGGGCTTTGCGAGCCGGCTCAACGAGACGCTGGCCGAGGCTCCCCGCAGCCGTCCTCGGGCCATCGCTCTTGGCGGCCTGGCGGTCATGGAAGCCGAGACGTTCTCATCGCAGGTGGCCACCTTGGATCCCGGTGGGGTTTCCTGGACCCCCGGCGGCGCCCTGGGCGGCGCGGTGGGCAGCTACGTCGATACGGTGAGCGCCTCCTTTTCCTTGGCCTCGGAGAGCAACGGCGCAGCGCTGAGCTACGACGTGTTCGTTCCCAGCACGGGCGTGTTCACCGTTTGGGTGCGCCGCTTCGCCGCGAACGGCTCGTCGAACTCCGTGTTCGCATCTCTCAACGGCACGACCTCCACGTTGTTCGACAACGTCGGCTCGGCGGCGGCGTGGGTTTGGAAGTCGCTGGGCACGGTGACAGTGGCGAGCGCGGGCAACCAAAGCGTGCGCCTCGTCCGCCGGGAGCCCAACTACAAGGTGGACCGCCTGCTCCTGTCGTCCGACCCGGCCTTCGTGCCCAGCGGCGACGGCCCTGCCGCAAGCCCCCGCTGACCCCCGAGGGGCGGTGGCGTCCCGGCGAACCCCCTCGTTCGCCGGACGCCCCCCGGGTGCATCCACGCAGTGCTCGGGTCCCCCCCCGCCAGGAGGCGGCTCCATGCTAGATTCGCGCCCTTCCATAGATGCGCGCCAAATTACGAACAGGCCTCGTCGTCGGGCTGTGCTTCAGTTCCGCCGGCCTGCACCCTGCGCCCGTAGGGGCGGCGGAAGCTGCCGTCGAGACGCAGCCCACGGCGGCAGGCGCTCCTTCGGATCCCGAACGGCTGTTCGCCCAGGGCAAGCTTCACTACGAGCTTGGTGAATACGAAGAAGCCATCGTGCTCTTCCGTCGTGCCTACGAAGAGACACAAGATCCCGGGTTTCTTTTCAACGTAGCGCAAGCGTACCGTTTGTTTGGCAAGTGTCGTCAGGCGCTCCAGGTGTATAGCCATTTCCTGCGCCTGGCTCCCGGCCACCCCAATGCAGTGGCGGCGGCCTCCAACGTGTCGGCGCTCGAGGCGCAGTGCCCGGGGGGCACAGCTGCTGCCAATCCCGAAGCGCCCGTGGCTGCCACCGGGGCGGTCCCCGTCGAGGCACCGGTCGCGGAAGCCCCCCTCCTCAGCCTTGCCCCGCAAGCCCCGTCCGTCTTCGCGCCGCCGCCGGCGCCCGCAGTGCCCGCCCCGCGTCAGGGGCCCTCGGAGTCCACCACGGCCGATGTCGGTGCGTCGGGGCATTGGCACCGCGTGGCCGTGGCGTCCACGTTGACGCTGGGCCTCTTCGCCGCGGTGGGCAGTGTGCTCGTGCGCGAGCGGGCCGCCCGCTATGGACGCGAAGCCGATGCGATCGCTATCCGCCGCGAGGGTACGGCTTTGGTCAGCGTCGATGGCGCGCCCGCCCCGAGCGACGCGGAGCTCGAGCAGCGCCAACGACGCGCGCTCACCCTGGAGAACCGTGCGGACTGGTCGGCGCTTCTGTTGAGCGCCACGTCGGGTGCGCTGCTGAGCGCAAGCCTCTTCATGTGGGCGCCCTGGCGCTCCTGGTCTGTGCAGGCGGGCCCTCGCCACGCCGGCTTGGCCGTGAACTTCTGAGATCAGCGGGCCTCGGGCCTCACCGCAGACGAGCCCTTGGGCAAGTCGAGCAGCCGATCGACGCTCAGGTGGATCTCGTCGCGAAACAGCTTCACGAGGCTTCGCACGCTGGTGTTGGTGCCTCCTAGCTGCACGCCCACGAAGCGCTGCACGCTGTCCAGGATCGTTTGCCGTATGGCCAAGATCCACCGCGCGGCCGTGGCCCGGTGAACGCCGTAAAGTCGCCCGATTTCGTCGATGCCCAGCCGGTCCGAGACATGAAGACGCAGGATGGTTTTGTCGCGAGCCGACAAGCTTTGCAGGCTCTCCTCGAACGCGCGCTGTACGGTCACGCCGTGCTGGTGCTTGAGCATGCGCAGCTCCGGGTCGTCGCGCCCGTCCGATAGCTCCGAGACGTCCTCCAGAGTCACCTCGCCTCGAACGAGGGGGCCGGCTGCATCCAGGAATTGATTGACGCACGTGACCCGGGCCCAGGCCAGCAAGGGCCCCTTCCCCGCGTAGCTGCCGATCCTGGCGTCCGCGCCCGTCAAGAGCTTGATGCGGAGCAGCTGCGTTTGTTCGGTGACTGTCTCGCGGGTCGGAGCGAACCGCCTGAGAAAGCTGGGTACGCGCGCGGTGATCTGCGCGTCGAATGCCGCCAGGGCTGCGCGGTCGCCGCCAGCGAGCGCCGCCGCCCAGAAGACGTCCGCCGCAAAGGTCGCCAGCCGGTCCGCCGAAATGCCGTTGCGCCGCACGTGCGCGACGAAGTCGGACATCGGCAGCACAAAGTCAGGCCATGCGTGCTGTCCGCTTTGGTAGGCTGCTTCGGTTTCGAGAGGTGAATCGTCCATGTCGACACGCGCAGGCCAGGAGTTCGGCTACGGTTTAGCACGACCGACCAGCGAGGGACGGCCCCTTCTGTCTAACACCACTGACGCTTGCCTTTCGGCCGACGACGTGCTGACGCTTCTCAGCGAAGCGCCCGGCCCTGCGGCCTCTGGGCTGGCACATATCGAACGCTGCGATCGTTGTCGGATCTTGGTGGCGGAGTCTCTGCGCGCTTCGCCTTGGGGGGAGGACCAGACCAGGTCGTTCGACGGGGCCGGGATGCGAGACGCCGGGGGCCTCACCACCTTTCGTCCCGGCGATCTGGTTGCCGAGCGCTTCGTGACCCGGCGTTTTCTCGCCCGGGGCGGTATGGGCGAGGTCTACCTGGTGTTCGACCGCCTCCTGGAAGAAGAGGTGGCTCTCAAGACTTTGCCCTGCTCGGGGCTGGACGACACGGACGCCGTGCGGCTCGTCAAGGCCGAGGTGCAGATGGCCCGGCGGATCACAGACCGTCACGTGTGCCGCATTCTCGATTTCGGTGTTCACCGGATGTCCTCGAAGACCGCCGCACCGGGGCAGGAAACGGCCGTCCCGTTCCTGACCATGTCATACCTGCAAGGCGAGACGTTGGGGCATCGCGTGCGCGCGCGGGGGGGCCTGACCCTGGAGGAGTTCGTCAAGTACGGCCTCGAGATCGCCTTGGGCCTCGCCGCCATCCACGAAGCCGGGGTGGTTCACCGGGACATCAAGAGTGACAACGTATTTCTGACGCGGCCACAAACGGGTGAGCCCGAGATCGCGGTCGTCATGGATCTCGGGCTTGCGGGCCTGATGACCGAGCGGGTGTCGAGGCCCCGGGTCATGGGCACGCGGGGCTACATGTCCCCGCAGCAACTGGCAGGCGCCGGCGAGCGAGATCCGCGCGACGACGTCTTTTCGATGGGCAAGGTTCTGCAAGAGATGGCGTTGGGACATGTGCGTACGCTCGAACCGGACGAGATCGAAGACGGGTTCGTCAAGCGGTTCGGAAACAGTACGGCTGTGCGGTGGGCCGCCCGCGTGACCGCGACTTGCCAGTCCCCCGCGCGGGCCGATCGCTACGCCACGGCGCGCCCGGCATGGTCTGCGCTGACCAAGGTGAGCGCGGCCGTGGCGGGCCGCGGAGTGCCGCGGCTGCGTGCGCTGCGCCCTTGGCTCGTGAGCACGGGGCTTGGGCTTGCGGTGTGCGTGGCGTGGCTCGTGAGCCCTGGCCCCGTGACTCAACCGCCTACCGCCCGCGCTCCCGCTCTTTCTCCTCTCAGGGTCTCGCCCGCCTCAGGAGATGCATCGTCGCGGGCTCGTCCGGGGCAGGGGGCGGCTTGGGCGTGGTCCTCGCTCGAGCCCGCAGCCCCCGCGCCGGCGCGGGAAGGGTCTACCCCAAAGACGGTCGAGCTGCGAAGGCGCTCCGTCAAACTTCTGCCTGCGCATGCGCCTGCGTCCGCACCCGTGCCCGCGGCCCCGGCCACGCCGCTGTCTCGCCCCACCTTCGAAGGCGATCTGGCAATGCCGCGCGCGACCAGCGCGGGCACGAAGGAGCGCCCCCATCCGAACCACCTCTACAACCCGACGGCGCGCACGGACGGGCCTCACTGAGGCCCGCTGCGTACGGCCGCTAAGCCTACTCCGTCATCGCGGCGAGGGTCTGCAGCACACGGTCGAGGTCGTCTTCCGTCAGGTGCACGTGGGGCGCCATGCGCAGCCATCCTAGACGCTCGGCCGTCACGATGTTCCGGGTCGCCAAAAGCTCGACCCAACGTTTGGCCTCGATCCTCGAGTGGCGGGCGGCCACGATGGCAGAGCGCGCCGGCGCGAACGCGTCCCGCGCGAGGGTGAAGCCCAGGGCCTTGAGCCCTGCGGCCAAGTGATCCGCGAGCTGCTGGACGCGTGCGCGTACCGCCTCGAGGCCCAGCTGGCGAAGATACGTCAAGCTGGCATCGAAGTGAGCCCAATCCGTGAAGCTGGGCGTGGACAGCACGTAACGGCTCGTGCCCGCCTTGATCGCGTCGCGGTAGGGCAGATACACCTGATCGTCGACCACGGACCCGGTGCCTTTGAAGGGAAAGGCCAAGCGGTCCACGAGATCGGGCCTGATGTAGAGGCCCCCAAGGCCGAGCGGCCCCATGAGCCATTTCCAGGCCGAAAACGCAAGCACGCCGATCCCCTGCGCGGCCACGTCGATGGGAACGTGTCCCACGCCTTGCGCGCCGTCCACCACGAACAAAACATCGCGTTCGGCACAAAGCGCGCCCAGGTCCTCGAGGGGCAGGGGCATGCCCGTGCACCAGTGAACGGCCGAAACGCTCAGCACCCGGGTGTTGGGCGTGAGCGTCTGGCGTGCCGAGTCCAGGACGGCGTCGGGCGTGGGGCCATCGGCCACCGTAGCCAATTCGACGCCTTTGCCCTCCCAGTGTTGCCAGGGGTAAACGTTGCTGGGGTATTCGTTGGCCATGAGCGCGATGCGCGCGCCCGCCTCGAGCCGAAGACCCAAGCTCACGAAGGTCATGCCTTCGGTGGTGTGGTGGATGGGTGCCACGCTGCCGGCTTCGGCGTGGAGGAGCTCTTCGATGCGGCTCGCGATCGCGCGCTCGAGCTCGGGCTCGCTGCGCATGGCAAAGATCCCCCGGTGGGCATACGCGTCCAGGTGAGCCTTGACGGCAGCCAGGACCGGCCTCGGCATGGGGGCGATGCCGCAGCTGTTGAGCCACGTGCACTGCTGAGGAAGGTCGAAGTCTTGGGCCACCTGCGGCCAGGAGGGCGAAGGGGGCTCGGGCGAAACAGCCATTCGCGGGAAGATACCGTGCGTACAGCGCCAGGGCCAAGGCTGCGCGCGTTCACAGACCCAGCGCGGCACCGCGCACGAGCGCCGCAGCCGCGTGTTGAACGAAATCCACACGCACCTCCGATTCCACCACGGATCTTCGTACGGCACCCCAGCTGGCTGCGGGCACCGCCGCAAGGTAGTCGTTGCCGGGTCGCAGCTGATCGCGCGCCAACGCGGCCAGGGCTCGTTTTACCTGCGTCTCGAGGGCAACAGGCGCTCGATTCCGTTGGCGCGCCACCGCCAGCGTGGCGGTGAGCGCTTCGGCAAAGCCCGCGGCGGCGGGTGCCTGCGGAACGAGCACATGCGAGAACCCGTAATGCCCTGTGAACGCGGGTTTGTCTTCATCGGGCTGCAGCTGCAGACGCCCCAGGAAATCGGCGTAACCCAGGCAGAAGTCGACCCACGCGTCGTGCGCGCGGGGCGGAGGCAACGCCGCCACGGCCATGCACGTCCAGCTGTCGACGCCATAGGTGAAGCGGCCGAGGAAGTGCGCGTATTTCGGGCCCGTCAAGAAGCCGAGGATCCGTTCGGCTTCCGCCAGGTGCGCGGGGGCGCTGAGCACGCGGGCCGCTTCCACCAGGGCGAACGCCGCTTCTTCCGTGGCGAACATCTGCGGGGGCAGCGTGACGTTCGGGGCGTTCGTGGCGAGGTCGAAGCCCGGGGCCAAATCGCCGTTTTCACGCATCAAGCTGCCGAGCATCTGCGCGAGCTGCTGCGCGACGTGCTGCCACTGGGTGTCCTGCGTGTGAGCTTGGTGGGTCACGAACGCGAGCAAGGCCAGCGCGTTGTTCCCCGTCTTGGCGAGGCCACCTTCGGGCAAGCAGGTGCGGCCGCCGCAGACGGGGCGCAGCCGCGCCGCCAGCCAGCCGAGCGCGCGCGCACTGGCTCTGTCGAAGCCCTGGTCTGGGAACGCGCCGTGCAGAATGGCCAGTGTGTACGCGGTGCCGGCGTGACGGGCCAAGTTGTAGCCCGCCGGGCGCTCACGATCGGACCAGGGCTCGTAAATGTAGACGAAGGCACCGTCAGGCTTCTGGTGCGTGAGCAAATAGTGCCCCGCCCGCAGCGCCGCCTGTGCGGAGGTTTGCGCAGGCAGCTGCACCACGCCGCGCTCCACCCGGCACGTCGCGATGCCGGGCGCCCCCGGACACTCGATGAAGCTCTCCACGGCCACCCGCTCGAGCGGTGCGTCCTCTGCGACGGCGAGCCTGGCCCGCAGCCACGCGGGGGAGACGCCCAGGCGCACCTCACGCAAAAACGGCAAGAGCGGGGCGGCCCCGGCCACGTCGGCGGCGATCACGTCATCAGGGAGCAGGGTGTGCCCCTGGCGCGCCCGCACGCCGTCGCGCCCTGGGTCGAAGGCCAAGGCCTGGGCAAAAGCGGGCCATGTGAGCAGGGGGGCGTGCCCGCGCACGCGGTCGAGCTTGAGCCGCGCGCCTGCGAGGGCGCGCGGGTCGGCGCCCAACGATTGCACGATCTGCGCGAGCGCTTCTTCGGTCGTGCCTCGGCCGTGCGCCCGCGCAACGACCCGGCCTGCCACGAAGAGACTCACGAAGAGCTCGTCGGTCTGCTCCGCAGTCACGCCGGAACCGCCCCCGGGGGCCCGGCCCTCGAGGTGAGCCCTGACGAACGCGAGCGCGGCCTCCGCCGTTTGCATTGACCAACCCGGCGCTTCCGGCATGCGGTAACGCCCCCACGTATCGAATGCCAGCACGGGTGGTAACGCCAGAAGCATCCCGAGCAGCACGCCGGCGGCCCGCGCACCGCCGAAGTGAGTGCGCAGGTCGGCTTGCAAGAGCGCCCGCAACAGCAGGGCAGGGTAAAGCCCCAGGACCTGGGCCACGGTGGCGGCCAAGAGCAGGCTCACGAGCGACGCGCCCTCTCCGAAGCTGCCGTAGACGCCCTTCAAGAAGGCCCATGACGACACGAGGCCGGTCACGGCCACGACCGCCAGACCCAAGCCCACGAACGCCGCCCCCACGGCCAACCGGTAGGCCCAGCGCTGGGCGCGCCAAAGTCCGGGGGCCGTGGCGACATGCAGCGCAAAGAACGTGAGCAGCACCAGGCTGGCGGCAGGCCACTTCCAGGGCACGAAGCGAAGGACCACTCCAGCCAACGTCAGGCCATAGAGGGCGTTGGCTCCGGCCCAAAAACGCAGCGTCCGGCGCGGGCGCCTCCCGAGCTCTGGATGAGCGCTCATGGCGTCGGGGGTGGGGTGTCCTCGAAGACGGCGAGCACGTCGGCCACCTGCGCCGCGCGGGCGTCGTCGAGGTCGGCGCGCTCGATCGCGAGCAGCAGGAGCACGGGGCCGCCGCCGCGTCGAAGCGCGCGATCGGGAATGGCGAAGGGCCGTGTGTGACCCTCGCCCGCGACCACCACGATGCGGGTCGGTGCGCCCTCGCCTTGCAAGTGTGCCGCGAGCTTGGCTGCCATGGTTTCGTCCCAGGTAAGTTGGGCTTCGTAGAAGCGCTCGAAGGCGGGATCACTGAAACGCCGGTGCCCGTGCCCGCCGTAGGCTTCGCGCGCGAACTCGCGGTGTGCGCCCGGGCCGGGCTCCATGTCGGGCAGGTCCTTTGCCTCTTCGGGCGAGAGGCTTGCGAGGCCACCCCGGTAAATCTTCCGGCTGAGCGTGCGGGGGGCGTTGAGCGCGTAGGCCGGTAGCCCGTGGGTCCGGGCGAACGCCAACAGCGGGCGGTAAAAGCCGAACGGGAACCCCCACGTCTTTTCCCAGTCCACGGCCTGGGTGAAGGCGGCTTCGTCCAGCCTTCCCGCGGCAAAGGCGGTGAGCGGCTCTTGCAGCGTATAGGGCAGCATCTCGAAGGCCACCCCCACGGAGGGATCTTCCCGGTGTACTCGTGCCAGCACGTCGTGTTGAAACCCATGGTGAGCCGGGTCGTCGTGTTGCTCACCCACGAAAATCAGGCGCGCGTCGCGCAGCCGCTGCGCGAACGCTTCATCGTCCAGCGCCTCACCCGTGGGCGCATCGATGAGCTGGTATGGGCGGTGGGTGGCTTCGGTCGGTGGCGGGGCTTCGGGGGCAGCGGCCCGCGGTGCCTTCGGCCAGCGGGGCTCGTGCGCACAGCCCACCCAAACCACGACGAGCGGCCACAGCCAGACCCGATTCATCTCGGGAGCATAGAGTCTTCGGCCTCCCGAGTCACGGGGCGTCGGTCAGCCTTGCGTAATTCACCTGGGCGGCGCCACCGCCTGTAACTCCTCGAACACCACCTCATGAAGCGTGCCGTGGCCCGTCGCGAACGCGGTGGCGTTGTCCAGCGTCGTCTCGGCGATCGCCGACAAGGCCTCTTGCGTGAAAAAGGCTTGATGTCCCGTGATCACCACGTTGGGGAACGTCAGCAACCGTGCGAACACATCGTCCTGGATGACCGTATCGGAAAGGTTCTCGAAGAAGAGATCGGCCTCTTCCTCGTAGACGTCGAGGCCCAGCGCGCCGATGCGCCCGCTCTTGAGGCCTTCGATCACCGCACGGGTGTCGACCAGCGCGCCGCGGCTGGTGTTCACCAACGTCACACCGGGTTTCATGCGCGCGATGGCCGCCGCATCGATCAGGTGGTGGGTGCTGGGTGTGAGCGGCAGATGAAGCGCCACGATGTCCGCCGTGGCCAACAACTCTTCGAGCGGGACGTAGCGGCCACCGAGGGCAGGTAGCTCGGCGCAGGGCTGCGGGTCCGAAGCCAGGATTTTGCATCCGAAACCGGCCACGATGCGGCAGAACACGAGCCCAATCTTGCCCGTGCCGATGACGCCCACGGTTTTGCCGTGAAGGTCCGAGCCCAACAAACCCTCGAGGGCGAAGTTGCCCTCGCGTACCCGCGCGTAGGCCCGGTGGAACTTCCGGTTGAGCGTGAGCACGAGGCCCATCGCGTGCTCGGCGACGGCATAAGGCGAATACGCGGGCACACGCGCCACCACCAGCCCCAAAGAGGCCGCCGCCTTGAGATCCACGTGGTTGAACCCCGCCGAGCGCAAGGAAAGAAGTCGCACGCCGCCTGCGGCGAGCTGGCTCAGCACCGGCGCCGAGAGATCATCGTTCACGAAGGGGCACACGGCCTCGAAGCCCTGCGCGAGAGATGCGGTGGCCAGCGTGAGACGCGACTCGAAGAACGTCAGCCCGTGGCCGTGTCGCCGGTTGGCCTCTTCGAGCGCGTGGCGATCGTAGGGCTTGCTGCTGAATACGGCGATTCGCATGTCCTGGGTATAGCGCCTGGCCCCTGCAAACGCTCTGTCAGCCCCAAGCGGTCGAGCAACATCCGCGGCTGGCCCCCTGGCATCACCACCGCACACGAGACGGCGTCCTTGAAGCGCTCGTTCAGCCGAAGCAGCGCCTTGAGACCCTGGCTGTCGACGTGCCGCAAGTCGTGCAGGTCGAAGACGACAGCCCAGCCCTCGAGCAGAAAGGTGCGGTCCAAAAAAGGTATCGCTTCGCCCACGTTCGTGGCGTCGAAGACGCCCTCGAGCGAGACCACCATCGTGCCTGCGTCCCTGGTTGCGAGCTTGATTCCCATGACGCCGAAGCAGTTGCAGCTCTCGTGCCAGGTATCTGGCGCCCCCCGGGCCGGTCAGGACGCGTCAGGAATGACGGCGAGCCCTTGGATCTCTACCACCGCTTCCGCATCGATGAGACCCTTGACCTCGAGCAAAGCCATGGCGGGGTAGTGGGTGCCAAAGCGCGCTTGCCACGCCGCGCCCACCGCATCCCGGGCGGCGTGGTACTGCCGTTGATCCGTCACGTAAAGAGTCAGGGAGATGACGTCCTCGGGTCGGCCGCCCGCCGCGTGCACCACGGCGAGAAAGTTGGTGAGCGCTTGTTCGAACTGGGCCGCGAACCCCCGGGGGACCTCCATTTTCGGTGGCTTGCCCCCGATCTGACCGGCAACGGCCAAGAGGCGTCCCGAAGCAAGGACACCATGCGCGTAACCCTTCGGGCGAGGCCAGCCCTTGGGCTGAATGACCACGGACATGCGCCTGGTTTATCGGATCTCGGGCGCCGCGTCGACAGGGGGAGCCCCGCGCAGCTCGACACCGCGGCCCAGGCCGGTGCGCGCGCCCCCTTTGTTGTAAGGACCGGGGGGCGTCGACCACCCACCTACAATGATCCTGTGTTTTAGCGCGTCGAAATCCCGCTGCGAGGCCGCCCGAGCGCGCGAAACCGCGCCGGACGCGCCGACGCTGCGCTCCTGCCCGCTTCGCCTGATCGTGTTGCTCCTTTCCGCCTGTGGATCCTCGGGTGCGCCTGAAGCGAGCGGCGGCGCGCCAGGGGGCGGAGCGGCAGGGGCGCCGGCCCAGGCGGCGGGCGGAGCGGCAGGGGCGCCGGCACAAGCGGGAGGGCAGTCAGGCGGGGGAGGCGCACCGGTGGGTCCGAACTGTGAGGCCCTTTTGCCTCTCTGGCAGATGGGGCCGTTTGCCCACCCTGCGATCGACGAGGTCTGTGTGGAGACGGTCGCGGACCGGGCGACCTGGGAGCGGATCAGCATCGAGGAATCGGGCTACGGTATGGTTCGATCCACGAAGTATTTCATTCCCTGGGATGGGGGCGCTCCTATCCCCAACGCGCTCTTGAATTCGCCCTCCCTACTGAAGGGTGCGCCTTCAGGCAACGGCATTGGCCCCTTCGGAGAGCCGCTCCACCTGATGTTTGCCCGAACGTATCTGACCGATTACTTCGTGGACGAGTACGTCGAGGTCTACGACAGCCCAGCCCTCAAGACCGGCGGCATCGCCGAGTTTCAATCCGAAGACGGAGCCCGTTCTTTCGCGTACACGCTTTACGGGGCTCAAAAAATGTCCTGCGACGACCAGAAGCGCGTGCATGCGCGCATGCTGAGCCTCTTTGCCCTGCGTCCCTTGAGTCGCCTCGTCAGTGACCCCAGCTTGCAGGCCTTTGGCGTCCTGGCCCCTCAGGTGCCCCCGGGGTGCAGCATCCCCGTCCAGGTCTTCGAATGAGGGGGGGGATCCCAGGGCGCCGCCGTGCTGCGCGGGAGCGTGACCTGCGCTGAGGGGCCCTGCGGGGGGGCCCGCGCTGGCCGTTGGCAGGGGCGATGCGCGGGTGACAGGCGAGAGAGTCTACATAACATCATGAAATAATTTATCTTTTAATAGATCGATTAGCACTCTCGGTGTCCGCTTGACAGCGAATCAGGCGTGCTTATACCTAAGCCGCACCTGAACCTGGGAGAGTTGCATGCCCGTCTACGAGTATCGCTGTAACGCGTGTGGTCACGAATTCGAAGAGTGGCAGAAGATGGCGGACGAGCCGATCAAGACCTGTCCGAAGTGCAACAAAAAGAAGGTCGAGAGGCTCATCAGCTTGAGTGCGTTCCACCTCAAAGGAGGTGGGTGGTACTCGGACCTCTACAGTTCATCGAAGGGCGACAAAAAGGCCGACAGTGCCTCGTCGTCGTCCGAGGGAAAAACCGAAGCGAAGTCGGAAACGAAGTCCGACGCCAAGGCTGACTCCAAGCCCGCCGCCAAGGCGGAGTCCAAGTCCAAGAAGGCCGCCGCCAAATAAGGGCCGAGCGGCTTTCGTGATTCGAAGCAAAACGTCAACAAGGAGAACACAAATGAAGGTACGTCCCCTCTACGACCGGATCCTGGTCAAGCGCATCGAAGAAGAAACCAAGACCGCCGGCGGTCTCTACATCCCCGACACCGCAAAGGAGAAGCCGCAGGAGGCTCTCGTGGTGGCCGTGGGCAACGGCAAGATCCAAGAGGACGGCTCCCTTCGCAAGCTGGAAGTGAAGGCAGGCGACAAGGTGTTGTTCTCGAAGTACTCGGGCAACGAGATCAAGATTGATGGCGAAGAGCACCTGATCCTCAAAGAGGACGATGTGCTGGCCGTTCTCGAAAAGTAATCAACCGGAGACAGAACATGGCAGCTAAAGACATCGTTTTTTCGCAAGTCGCGCGCAATCAGATCGCGCACGGGCTCAATCTCCTTGCCAACACCGTCAAGGTGACCCTCGGGCCGCGTGGCCGTAACGTCGTCATCGAGAAGTCGTGGGGCAGCCCCACGGTCACCAAGGACGGCGTGACCGTCGCCAAGGAGATCGAGCTCGAGGACAAGCTGGCGAACATGGGCGCCCAGATGGTGAAGGAGGTTGCCTCCAAGACCTCCGACATCGCTGGCGACGGCACCACCACCGCCACCGTGCTGGCTCAGGCCATCTACAACGAAGGCGCACGCCTCGTGGCCGCAGGCCACAACCCCATGGACCTCAAGCGCGGCATCGACGCCGCCGTGGGCGCCGTGGTCGAAAACCTGAAGAAGCAGTCGAAGCCCACCAAGGGCAAGACCGAGATAGCTCAGGTCGGCACCATCAGCGCCAACGGCGAGACCCTCATCGGTGACCTCCTGGCGGAGGCCATGGAGAAGGTGGGCAAGGAAGGCGTGATCACGGTCGAAGAGGCCAAGTCGATGGAGACCACGCTCGACGTGGTCGAGGGTATGCAGTTCGATCGCGGCTACCTCTCGCCTTACTTCGTGACGGATGCCGAGCGCATGGAGTGCGTGCTCGACGACGTCTACATCCTCGTGCACGAGAAGAAGATCTCGAACATGAAGGATCTCCTCCCCGTACTCGAGCAAACCGCCAAGAGCGGGCGCCCGCTGCTCATCATCGCCGAAGAGGTCGATGGTGAGGCGCTGGCCACGCTGGTGGTCAACAAGCTGCGCGGCACTCTGCAGGTGTCGGCCGTCAAGGCCCCGGGCTTTGGCGATCGCCGCAAGGAGATGCTCAAGGACATCGCGGTCCTCACGGGCGCCCAGGCCATCACCGAGGATCTCGGCCTCAAGCTCGAGAACGTGAGCCTGAAGGATCTCGGCCGCGCCAAGCGCGTCACGATCGACAAGGACAACACCACGGTCGTGGAAGGCGCCGGCAAGAAGGCCGACATCGAAGGCCGCGTCAAGCAGATCCGCACCCAGATCGAAGAGACCACCAGCGACTACGACCGCGAGAAGCTCCAAGAGCGTCTTGCGAAGCTCGTGGGCGGCGTGGCCGTGATCAAGGTGGGCGCTGCCACCGAGGCCGAGATGAAGGAGAAGAAGGCGCGCGTGGAAGACGCCCTTCACGCCACCCGCGCTGCGGTGGAAGAAGGCATCGTTCCTGGCGGTGGCGTGGCCCTGGTTCGGGCTTCGTCGGCGCTCGACGATCTCACCTTCACGGACGACCGTCAGTACGGCGTGAAGATCATTCGTCGCGCGCTCGAAGAGCCGTTGCGTCAGATCGCTCAGAACGCTGGCCAAGACGGCTCGATCGTGGTCGATAAGGTGCGGAACCAAAAGGGTTCGTTCGGCTTCAACGCTGCCACCGAGGAGTACGAAGACCTCGTCAAGGCGGGCGTCATCGATCCGGCCAAGGTCGTGCGCTGTGCACTCCAGAACGCCTCGTCGGTGTCGGGCCTGATGCTCACCACCGAGGCCCTCATCGCCGAGAAGCCCAAGAAGGACAAGGCTCCCCCCGCCGGCGGCGGTGGCGGCGGCGGCATGGGTGGCATGGGCGGCATGGGCGGCGAAGACTTCTAAACGAAGTCTCGCGTCTTGGCGTAGCCCACGACCGATGAAGCGGGGATCCGGGAATCCGGGTCCCCGTTTTTTTTGTGCGGCTGCGGACGGGGTCTCAGGTGCCCGTGGCCTGCACGGGCCGGGCGGGGAGACGTTCCGCCTGCAGGGCCATCGCAACCACCACCCTGTTGCGCCCTTGAGACTTCGCCGCGTACATGGCGCGATCCGCGCGGTCGATGAGATCCTGCGCGCTCTCGCTGGCGCCGCGGACGGCCAGTCCCAACGACGCGGTCACGGCCACCGGCTCTCCTTCGGCGTCGCCCACCACCATGGCGGCAACCTCGCCGCGCAGTCGCTCGGCTGCCGCGCGTGCGTTCTCGCCCTCCGTCGCGGCGAGCAGCACGATGAACTCTTCTCCTCCCCACCGCGCCACGAGATCCACGCGCCGGGCGTTGTGAGCGAGCAGTTTGCCCATGGCTGCCAGCACGTTGTCGCCGCTCGCATGCCCCCGCTGGTCGTTGATGTGCTTGAAGTGGTCGACGTCGAGCATGATGAGGCTCACCGGATAGCCGAGCCGCATCGAGCGCTCGAACTCCAGATCCAGCGACGACAAAAACGCACGACGGTTCATCAGGCCGGTGAGCGGATCCACCGTGGCCAGGCGCTGAGCCTCCTCGACCAGCGTCGCCATGCGCACGGGACCGGCGATCTCCCGGGCGATGACGCTGATGAGCTGCGTGTCCTTGGCATCGAGCGGGACCAGTGGCGCCAGCGCCAGGCGTCCCAGCACAGTATCCACGAAGCGCACCGGGACGACCTCTGGGGCCACGCCCACGGGATCGTTGAGCGCGTCCTCGTCCTCGATCAGAATGCACGGGGCCTCCGCGGGGATGCCGAGTGCCGCACGGGCCTCGGGCTCGGCGCTCTCTCGGCCGGCCGGGTGGGTATGGAGACCGAAGCGAAAAGGCTTCTCGGTCGACAGCACGAGCCACCTGTAGTTGACGATCTGGCACATGAACTGTGTAAACAGATCGAAGAGGCGGTCGAACGCACCGCAGAGGGACAGGGCGCGGATATCGGAAGCGATAACCGATTCGAAGAGGGCTGTGTCGAGGTGCGACGCGATCCGGTCTCGGATGTCCATGGTCTCGGTCGCCAGCTGACAAAAGAAACCATCTTCCGCCGCCGAGGACGTGATCGAGCGCGCCAGAGCGCGCACCAAGTCCCCCATGCGCCCCTTGACCACGTAGGCGCTGGCGCCCGCGCGCTCGGCCCAGAAGCGGTTGCGATGCGCCTCGGGCCCGCGGAGCACCACGGGGACGTGCTCGGTGGCAGGCTCCGCCTTGAGCAGCCGGCACAGCTGGACCCCGGAAATGCTGGGCATCCACAGATCGGCGATCACGGCGGCCGGGGGGCTCGAGAGCGCAGCGTGAGCGCCTTCGGCCGGGTTGGGGAAGGCGGTCACGGCAAAGCCTTGCATCTTCAGCCGCTCGGCCAGCACGTCCCGACTCTCTTCGACCGGGTCGATCAGGATGATGCTCGGTAAGGGCTTCACGTTTAGGGCCATCGGCTGACCCGGCTGCCGCATGAAGCCGGGATGTCGTCCGAACCCTGACCCCCGGCCCGCGTGCCCTTCTCTGTTGACGCCGTGCTGCCGGCGTGATTACTTACCGAACGGTAGGTAAAATCGGATGAGCCGCCCGACCTTTCTCATGACGCTCTGCTTTCTCGTTGCCGGAGAGGCCCCCTCGTGGGCGCAATCCACCCCTGAACCGGTGGAGCCCGCTGCGGCGGCCCGGTACGTCTGGCAGGCCGTCGCCCCCGAGGCGGGTGGCTTCAGTGTGGAGCAGGCCGTGGCCAGCGCGCAGCAAGCGGCCCCGTCGCTGGGTGCCGCCGACGCCGACGTGGAAGCCACGGTGGCGCGCAACCGGCAGACCCTGTCTCGCTACGTGCCACGGCTCGGCGCCCGGGCGTCCTATCTGCGCAAGAACCCTCTGACTTTCGATTTTTCGGGCGGCGCGGCCTCCGTGGGGGCGGCCAATCAAGGTACCCTCGGCGTGGGCGCCTGCCCTCCGGGCACCCCGGGCAGCTGCGTGGTCGACTCGAGCGGCGTTCCCGTGAACGCGCTCGTGCCGCCGCCGCTCGCCATCCCGGTCGACAACTACAGCTTGCAGCTGGATCTGAGCGTACCGTTCTCCGACTACGTGCTCGCCTTGAACCCCGCCGTACGCGCCGCGAGGGCCGACGAAACGGCTGCCCGTCTGCGCCGCGCGGCCGAGGCCGACAACGTGGCCGTCAATGCCCGCATCGCCTACTACGACTGGGCGCGGGCCCGGGCCCAGGTGGCGCTCGCGCAACGTTCCGTGGCCAGCGCCCAAGCCCGGCAGGCCGACGCACGGCTTGGTCTTGCGGCGGGCACGATCACGAAGGCGGATGCGCTTGGCATCGAGAATTTGGTCACCACGTCACGGGTGGCGCTGGCCCAGGCCGAAAGCTTCTTGCGTCTGGCGGGTCAAAACCTGCTCGTCACCACCCAGTGGAAGGGTGCGCTTGTGCCGGGGGAAGATCTCTCCTTGCCCACGCCTGCCGTCCACACGCTGGGGCGTCTCGAGGATCTCATCAAAAAAGCCCAGGAGGAGCGCCTCGAGATGCGGGCGCTCCGCACGTCGGCCGCCGCGGCCCACCACGCCGAGACCGGCGCGCTCTCAGGCTTGTTTCCGCGGGTGGACGGCGTGGCCAACGTGACCCACGCCAACCCGAACCAGGCCTTCTTTCCGCCAAGTCCCGTATGGAACACCAGCTGGTACGTGGGCGTCAACGTGAGCTGGCAGCTCGACCTGTTCCTCAACGCCCGCGCCCAGCGGCGCGAGCTCGACGCCACCACGAAGACGCTGCTGGCGCAGCATGAAGCCATGGCACGGGCCATCGAGATGGAAGTGCGGTCTGCCTGGGAAGAATGGCAACGCGCCGAGGCCTCCACGGAGCTTGCCGCCAGCGAGATCGCGGCAACCCTGGCCATGTACGAGCAGCGAACGGCTCTGTTTCGCGGTGGCGAGGCCACGAGCACCGACGTCACCGAGGCCGAGGTGCAAAGACAGAACGCCGCCTTGCGGCTGGTCAATGCCGCCATCGACAAGCGCATTGCTCTGGCGCGCCTCCGACGTGCCGCCGCGCTCGACGCGCGTCAGGAGTGATCGGCCCGCATGGCGATGATCCCGAACGAGCTGCGTGAACGGATTCGCGAAGAGGCAACGCGCCTGTTCGCGATCCGTGGCTTCGCCGGCACGCACATGAGCGACGTGGCCGAGGCCTGCCAATGCACCAAACCGGGGCTCTACTATCACTTCTCGAGTAAAGAAGCCCTTTTTCGAGACGTGGTGGAGACGCACGCAGGCCGGATCACCTCCCTCATGGAGAGCACCGTCAAAGGGGAGGGCAGCGTGCGGGCGTGCCTTCACGCCGGCGTCGAGGGCATGATTGATTACTGCATGCGTGCGCCTCTCGTGATGCGGCTCATGCAACGGATGGAGCTTTCGTCTGAAGACACGGCGCCCGTGCTCGAGGCGTGCGCCGCGCGCGAGGCTCATTTGCACATGCTGGCCGGGCTCGTGGCGCGAGGCATCGGCAGCGGCGAGCTGCGCGCCAGCTTACACGCGCTCGACGGCGCCATGCTCATCGCGGGCGCGATTCACTTTCAACTCGAACAATCGATCGCCTCCGGCCAGTGGGACCGGGCGCGTATCCACCGCACCATCGACCTGGTCCTCGACGGGATTGCCACATGAACACACCGACGAACAAGCCATCCGTCTCCCTCATCGCGCGTCCGCGCATCCTTTCCTCCTGGGCTTTGGCGGGCAGCCTGATGTTGGGGGCCTGCAGCAAGGGCCCGCCTCCCCCCTCGGGTGCACCGGCGGGGGCCACGCCGAAAAAAGCCCCCGCCGCATCGGCTGCGCGTGTGGAGGTGGCGGTGTTGGAGGGCAGCACCACCACGCACCGGCTGGTTCGTCCCGGTGAGGTCATCGGGGCCCGCGACGCCCGGCTTGCGGCCGCGCTCGGCGGCTACGTCGAGCAGGTCATGGTGTCATCGGGGCAAAAGGTGCAGCAAAACCAGATCATCGCACGGGTGGACGCCACCACCCACGCGGCCCAGCTCGACCTGGCCAAGGTCGAACTCGACGAATCCGAGCGAGAGCTGGCGCGCATTCAGCAGATGGGCCAAGCCGTGGCCCAGGCGCGCATCGACGGGGCCACGGCGCGTGTGGCCCGGGCGCGGGCGCAGCACCGCATGGCGCTGACGCAGGTCTCTCGCACCACGATCCGGGCGCCTTTCGCGGGGGTGCTCGTCAACCTCGAGATCGAAAAAGGTGAGGTGACGGCCCCTGGGCAGCCGATAGGCACGCTGGTGATGCTGGATCCCGTGCGCGTCTCCGTATCGGTGAGCGATCAAGACATCGGCACCTTGTCCAAAGGCACGCGGGCCCTGGTCTCCACGACGGGCTCGGCCGAGCCCATCGAAGGCAAAGTCGTCCTCATCGAGCCGGTGGCCGAACGCAACACCCGCACGTTCAAGGTCGAAGCGGAACTCCCGAATCCCAATCAGCAACTGCTTCCGGGTATGATTGCCCAGGTCGAGTTCGTGCGCGGCGGCGACGCGGGAAAGCTCCTGCTGCCGCAGGACATGCTGGTCACGCGGCTGGATGACAACGGGGTGTTTGTCGTCGGCGAGGACAACGTCGCCCGCTGGCGCCCGCTCACGCTCGGGGCCGTGCGCGGCGACCAAGTCGAGATCACGGGGGGCATCGAACGCGGCGCTCGCGTCGTCAGCACGGGGCACCGGTCCCTTGCCGATGGAGATCCTGTCATCGTGGCTCGCGAAGGGGTGTGTTGCGCGGACGGTCGCGTGCGCCATGCGATCGTCACGAAGGCCGTGGCCCGCGAACCTGCGGGCAGTCAGGGGGGGGTGCGATGATCGCCGGGCTTGTCCGTCGCTCGGCGTCGGTGCTGCTGGTCGCGTTCTGCGTGCTCCTCGGCGGCACCTTCACCTACTACGATTTGCCTCGCGAAGCGGCCCCGGACGTCGAAGTTCCGTTCGTCATGGTGACCACGCCTTACGTGGGCGTCAGTCCTTCGGACATCGAGACCCTCATCACGAAGCCGCTCGAAACCGAGCTCGCAGGCCTCAAAAAGCTCAAGAAGCTGAGCTCTGTGTCGGCCGAAGGGCTTAGCCTCATTTACGTCGAGTTCGAGACGGGCATCGTCATTGAAGACGCCCTGCAACGGGTCCGCGATCGTGTGAACAGGGCCCGCCCGGATCTACCCGACGACGCCTCGGAGACGGAGGTGAACGAGATCTCCTTCGCCGACCTTCCGATTCTGATCGTCACGCTGGCGGGCGGGGACGAGGTGCAGCTCAAAGAACTGGGCGAGGACCTGTCCGATCGCGTCGAGCGTGTGCCGGGCGTACTGTCTGCAGATCTCACGGGTGGGAGGAAGCGCCAGATCCGCATCCAGGTCGACCCCGTTCGACTCGAGCACTACGGACTTTCGCTCGACGACGTCATCATGGCCGTCCGGGATGAGAATGTGAACATCCCAGGCGGCAACATCGCGGTGGGTGATTCCCGATTCCTGCTGCGCGTGCCGGGTGAATTCCAGAGCCCCGACGAGATCGAGGCCATCGCGATCAAGCGCAGGGGAGAGCGAAGTGTGATCGTGCGCGACGTGGCTCAGGTCGTCGATGACTTCGAGGACCGCGAGACCTACGCCCGCCTCAACGGCGAGCCGGCGGTGTCTTTGGCGGTCGCGAAACGAACGGGCGCGAACATCGAAGAGATTGCCAACGCCGTGAAGGCTCTCACGGCAGACGCTGCGAAATCATGGCCGCAGGGGGTCACGTATCACGTGCTCGGCGACCAGAGCAAGATGGTGGCTGACATGGTTGCCGATCTCGAGAATGGCATCATCACGGCGCTCATCCTGGTCGTGGGCGTTTTGATGTTCTTCATGGGCGTGCGCAATAGCCTGTTCGTGGCGGTCTCGATTCCTCTGTCGTTCCTGCTCGGCATCCTGGTGCTTTACCTGGTGGGCATCACGCTCAACATGGTGGTGCTGTTCTCTCTCATCCTGGTGTTGGGCATGCTGGTCGACAACGCCATCGTGATCGTGGAGAACGTGTATCGCCACGCCGAGGAGGGAAAACCCCTGCGGCAGGCCGCCATCGAGGGCACACGAGAAGTGGCGATCGCCGTGGCCGCCTCGACCGCCACGACGGTCGCGGTCTTCTTGCCGCTCATCTTTTGGACGGGTCTCATGGGCCAGTTTATGGGTTACATGCCCAAGACCGTCGTTACCGTTCTGGTGGCGTCGTTGGTGGTCTCCCTGACCGTGCTCCCCGTGCTCACCGCGAAGTTGATGAAAGTCAAACAGGCGGCAAGGCCAGAGGCTGCGGGCTCGCGCTCGGGCCGCATGATGAGTCTTTACAGGGACATCTTGGCAGCCTCGATCAACCACAGATATTGGGCGCTGACTTCGGGCCTCGTTCTGCTGGTCGTCTCGTTCATGGCCTACGGTGCCCTCAACCACGGCACCGAGTTCTTCCCGGAAGCCGAGCCCAACCGTGCCGTGGTCTCGGTCACGGCCCCCGACGGGACCGATGTGGAAGCGACCGATGCCATCGTCCGCCAGGTAGAGGCCATTCTCGCGGAGCAGCAAAACGTCGACGTTTACGTCGCAGAGGTGGGCGTCTCGGGGGACGCGAACGATCCCATGTCAGGCTCGTCGTCCACCCCCAACGCAGCTCGCATCACGGTGGACTTTCTGCCCGGCGAGGCCAGTGCGCGTGGTGAGGACAAGCTGCGTATCGAGAGCACCACCGCCACCATCGAGCGCATCCGCCAAGCTCTCGCGGCCATTCCTGGCGCCGAGATCAAGATCGAGAAGGAGCGCATGGGGCCGCCCGTGGGCACGCCCATCTCGGTGGAGGTGAGCGGCGACGATTTCCACGCGGTGGGTGCCTACGCCGCGACTGTGCGCAAGCAGCTCTCCGAGATCCCTGGGGTGGCCAAGTTGACGGACAACTATCGGGTCGGCCGCCCCGAGCTGCGCTTGCGCATCGATCGCGAAGCCGCGCGGCGGGTGGGGGCCAGTACGCGGGCCGTCGCGGGCAGCCTGCGAACGGCCATCGCTGGCGCGGAGGCAAGCGATCTGCGGGGCCTCGATGACGACGTCGACATCCTGGTCGAGGTCGCCCCTCGCTTCAAGAACGACCTTCAGGCGCTGCTCGCGATGCGCATTCCGGGCCGTATCGACACCAGCCCCGAGACCTTCGCCGTCCCGCTGTCGGCGATCGCTCGCCACGAACTGGCAGGCGGCAGCGGTCCCATCATGCGCATCGATCAGAAGCGCGTGGTGACGATCTCGGGCGACGTGGTCGAAGGCGCAAACCAGAACGAAGTGCAGGGCCTCGTGGGCGCCTGGATCGCGCAGGCCAAGGTGCCACCCCAGTTCGAGGTGCGCCTCGGGGGAGCCAACGATGAGCAGAAGAACGCCACGGAGTTTCTCCTCAAGGCCTTCGTCATCGGTGTCTTCTTGATCGCGCTCGTGCTGGTCACGCAGTTCAACCGCTTCGATCTGCCGATGATCATCTTGATGTCGGTGGTCCTTTCCCTGGCGGGCGTTCTTTGGGGACTCATCATCACGGGCACGCCTTTCGGCATCATCATGACCGGCATCGGTGTGATCTCGCTGGCGGGCGTGGTGGTGAACAATGCCATCGTGCTCCTCGACTACGTCGAACAGCTCCGCGCCCGTGGCGTGCCGATGAAGGACGCGCTGATGGAGGCGGGCACCGCGCGCTTTCGGCCCGTGGTCCTGACGGCGCTCACCACTGTCCTTGGCCTGGTGCCCATGGCCCTTGGCATCTCGATCGACTTTTCCAAGCTCGCGATCACGTCGGGGTCTCAGTCCACGCAGTTCTGGGCCGCCATGGCGGTGGCGGTCATTTTTGGCCTGGCCTTCGCCACCGTGCTGACGCTGGTCATGGTTCCCACCATGTATTCGATCGCAGAGGACCTGCGGCGGCGCGGGCGTCGGCTGCTGCGGCTTTCCCCGGGGGATGACGAAGCTGGGGCGCCCCACGCCCAGGTCCAGTAACCGGGGGGCGGCCCGGGTGCCATAAACCTTGACCGCCCGGCCGTGCCTCCGCCTATAGTTCCCGCATGATCGAGGTGCGAGGCCTGACCAAACACTACGGCGCGCGCGCCGCGGTGAAGGGCGTGGACCTCGAGGTCCTGCCGGGGCAGATCCTCGGACTCCTCGGGCCCAATGGGGCCGGTAAAACCACAACCATCTCGGTCATTGCGGGCGTGTTTCCTCCAACCCATGGCCAGGTCATCATCGCCGGTCACGACGTCGTCAAGGACGGGCGGCTCGCCCGCTCGCAGCTGGGGTACGTACCCCAAGAACTCGCGCTCTACGACGAGCTCAGCGCGGTGGAGAACCTGGCTTTTTTCGCCAGCGTTCAAGGGGTTCCGCGCAGCCTGCGGGCGGCGCGCGTTCAGGAAGCCCTGGCGCTCTGTGGGCTGGCCGAGCGCGCACACGATCGCGTCTTCACCTTTTCAGGCGGGATGAAACGAAGGTTGAACATCGCGGCTGCTTTGCTTCATGCCCCCAAGGCCGTCATTCTCGACGAACCGACGGTGGGCGTCGACCCGCAAAGCCGGGCTCACATCTTCGACCAGGTGCGCCGCTTGCGCGACGAGCGGCAGTTGGCTGTGCTTTACACGAGTCACTACATGGAGGAAGTGCAGGCCCTGTGCGATCAGGTCGCGATCCTCGACGGCGGACGCCTCGTGGCGAAGGGAACCCCCGAGGGGCTCGTGCGGGAGCACGCCGGGGATGCCTTCGTGGACCTGACCGTCGAAGGAGAGCTGCGCGCGCTCGAAGGCGCTTTGTCGCCCTTCGGCGCGGTGAGGCGGCGAGACCGTACGTACCGCATCGAGACAGGGGCGGTCGCGGCCGTGGTCGCCGCCGTCGAGCGGGCAGGCGGCCGGGTGCGTACCCTCCACGCCGGGGCACGCGACCTGGAAAGCGTGTTTCTGTCGCTCACGGGCCACGAACTTCGAGATTGAACGATGCTGACGGCGACGGTGAAGAAAGAGGCTTTGCTGCTCTGGCGGGACCGAGGCGCCCTGGCAAGCCTCTTTCTGCTGCCTCTGGCGTTCATGACCTTTATGGGCTTCATCTTCCGCGGTACCGACGCCAGCGCGCCCCGCAAGCTGGTCGTGGTGGATGACGGGGCTGCGACGACGGAGGCTTTTGTGGGGGCCCTCGAAACCACGGGCGCCTTTGCCCTCGCCAAGGCCCCCGAGGCGCGTGCGCGCGCGCTCGTCAAGACGGGCCAAGCCGACGCGGCTCTTCTCGTGCCCGCCGAAGAAGCGGAAGACGCGCAGAGCCCTTATCGCCTGCTGATGGACGGGGGCACACCTCTCGCCGTGCGTGCGTCCGTCCAGGCGATCGTGAGCGCGGTCGTGGCGCGTATGGCCGCAGAGCCTGCGTGCCGCACGCCGCCCGAAAACCTGCCCCTTCGGGTGGAAGACGTGCGGGGTGCCGGAGCCCCCCTGCGCAACGCCGACGGGTTTCAGGTGTCGGTACCTGGAAACGTCGTCCTCTTTGGTTTCTTCATCGCCGTCACGCTGGGGATCTCCTTCATCGAGGAGCGCAAGAGCGGCACCTGGCGCCGCCTGCTCGCGGCCCCCGTCCACCCGGGGGCTCACCTGCTAGGCAAGATGCTCACCTATCTGCTCATCGGCATTTTGCAGATGGTCTTCCTCTTCGCCGTGGGCCGGGGCGTGCTGGGCATGCGCCTGGCGGGAAGCGCGTTCGCGATGGCGCTGGTTTGCTTGGCTGTGGTGCTGTGCGCGGTGTGTTTGGGTCTCTTCGTCGCTTCGGTCGGGCGTTCGGCCCGCACGGTGGGGGCCTTGACCTCGGTGGTGTTGCTCGTGCTCGGCATGCTCGGCGGCGCAATGATTCCGCGCGCGCTCATGCCCGAAAGCGTGCGTGCGCTCGGGCTGTTTACGCCTCACGGATGGGCCCTCGATGCCCTACAAATGCTCGTGCTCGTTCCCGGCAGCGGCCTTGCGGACGTGGCGCGGCCGCTGCTCGTGCTCCTGGCCTTCTCGGTGGGCTTTGCGCTGCTCGGCTGGTGGCGTTTCCCGTTGCGGGACGGTTAGCCGGGGGGGAGCCCGCCTCTGCGCCACGCTCCGGCATGCGCCCGCTCAGCGCCGTCGGCGGCCGTCCGCGGTCGTGCGGAGTGGTTGTGCGAGTGGACGGCGCGTGAGAACTGGCCGAAAATGAGGGGAGGAAGGAACCTGGTAGCTTCAGCCGTACCCAGGGCGCCTCTCACGACAACCCGCATGAATCCGAACGCGCCTTCGCCTTGTCTCCTCCGGTGCGGCTCATGAGTGGCGACACCGCGGGCTCCCCCCTGCTCACACTCCTGCGTCAAGCCACGTCCGCCTGGCACGGGCGGGTCGAGGCCCATCCGCTCATGGAGGCCTTCGCGCGAGGCCAGCCGGGCCGGGGCGACTATGCCGCTTATCTCGCGGGGTTGTTGCCCGTGTACCGTGCCCTCGAGGCGGGGCTCGAGGCGCTCGCCGACGCGTCGCCGCTCACGGCCCTGCGCGTTCCCGCGCTCTACCGCAGCCGGGCGATCGAGGCTGATCTGGCCACTCTTGGCGTACCCCCCTCGGCCGCGTGGACCTCACGGCTCTCGGCCCGCATCGAGGCCTGGGCGCGTGAGGCGCCGCATTGCCTGGCCGCGCCGGCTTACGTTCGGTACCTGGGCGACTTGAGCGGCGGGCGTGTTCTTCGGGCACGCTTCGCCTCGGCCCTCGACGTCCCCGCCGCATCGCTTGCGTTCTTTGATTTCGGCGACGGGCAGGCGGCTTTGCGGGCCACCTGGCTTGCCACGCTCGCGTCACTACGCCTCGAACGCGCGCACACGGAGCAGGTCGCGGCGGCCGCGGTGCTGTGTTTTTCCGACCACGAACCCCTTTTCGACGAGATGGTGGCCGCGGCGCGTGCGGCTGTCTTTCGCGTGGCCTGAACAGACGAAAGCGGGCAGCGAGTCGCCCGTCAGCCCGCCGCCTGCTCACCGCCCGCGCGCGATGTATGCGGACCCGTTTCCAGGCGGTGGCGGACCAGGGACACGTGCTCGCGCAGAACATAAAGCTGATCGGCGAAGGACAGCGGCGTTTTGACCTCGTTGACGGCGTCCTCGATCTCGTCGATGCGAACCAGCAGCTTGCGCCTTTCCTCGACGCCAGGCTTTGCCAACAGCTCCTGCTCGATCGCCATGAGGGCTCCGTACCAGCGGTAAATGCGCGAGCGCACCCTCCAGCGGTAGAGCGCGGGCAAGGCGCGGGTGGCGGGCACGATCACCACGAGCAAGGGAACCAGCAGCACGAGCAAACGATCGATGAGGCTCGCCAGCCAAAATGGCAGGCTCTTGTAGAGCAGCTTGCCCCCGGTTTTGTAGTAGCGCTCGGCGTCTTCACTGAGAGGAAAGTCATGCGCAACGGGGGAGGGGTACTCGCCCGCGTTGCGGAACACGCTGGCGGGTCCGTGGATCTCGCGGGCGGCGCTGATGAGCATGTCCGAAAGCGCCGGGTGCAACTCGGGTCGGGCGATGAGCTCGACCGTGGGGCCGATGAGTTCGTAGTCCTGAGGCGGATCGTTGCCGGCGAGATCCAGCGCACCCTCGGGCAGCTGGAGGTGCGTCAAATAGCGGAGGCGGCGGACGTAGCCTTTGGACTGACGAAAATTCATCAGCTCGATCTCCGGTGCCGCCCGGAGCTTTCGAAAGATCTCGCGCGTGGCCGTGTCGCTCGTCAGGAAGGCGGCATCGAGGTCACCTGCCAGAAGCGCAGCGGCAGCCTCTGCCCCTGCAAGAGGCACCAGCTGAGGAGTCGCCGTGTCCATCCCGTTGGCAGCCAGCAACTTCAACGCGAGGGCGCGTGTCCCGCTGCCCTCGAGCCCGATGGCGATGCGTTTGCCGGCTAGCTGCGTGAGCCGCTGGATCTCGCTGGGGTTCGGTAAGCGGTGGTACACCATCAGCGGCTGTGGGAACAGGCTGCCCAGCGACACGAGGCCCTTGGTGTCCTCCTCGTCCTGCAGGAGCCCGCTTTGCACGAAGCCCACGTCCACGTCGACGCGACGATCAGCGAGCTTGTCCAGGTTTTCGTCGGCCCCCCGGGAGGGCAAGATCTCGACGGTGATGCCGTGTCTCTCGATGAGCGCCTTGTAGCGCTCGGCGTGCTTCCTGTAATTGCTGCCTTCCGGACCGCTCAGCAGGCGGATCCGGTTCGGTGGCGCGGGCCGCACGAACTCCACCGCCACCCAGATGGCGAGGGCGGCGACCACAGCCACGGGCAGCCCCACGATGAAGAGGTCGCGCCACGACACACGCACGAATTTGGGGTCGCGGCGAGGAAAAGGCAGGGAGGGGCGGGCACGTCGTTTCATGGGCGGGCGTAGTCTACATCGAGCGGGGCGCCACTTCGGGGCGTCGTCGTGCGGGCACCGTGCAGACCGCTTTCGATGACATGTGATAGCCAAAAGCTATCTAACTCATACAAAGCTTGTGTTGGTGAACTCAGAAAAGCGGGCGCATCTTGAGACACATCAGGTGGCCACGAGGGCCGCCGTCACAGGAGGAAGCGCACATGTTGACCGTTGGAGACAAGTTTCCCGAGTTCGAACTGAAAGCCGTGGTGAGCCTGGAAGCCGGGCAGGAGTGGAAGACCGTCCGCTCCACCGACGACCCCGGACTGTGGAAAGTGGTGTTCTTCTGGCCCAAGGATTTCACCTTTGTGTGTCCCACCGAAATCGCCGCCTTCGGTCGCCATAACCAGGACTTCCTCGACCGTGAGGCCCAGGTGCTCGGGGCAAGCGTCGACAGCGAGTTCGTGCATCTGGCCTGGCGCAAAAGCCATCGGGACCTCAAGGATTTGCCCTTCCCCATGCTGGCGGACATCAAACGCGAGCTGTCCACCGCGCTGGGAATCCTGCACAAAGGCGAGGGCGTCGCGATGCGTGCGACCTACATCGTCGACCCGGAGGGCGTGATTCGTTTCGTGTCGGTCACGGACCTGAACGTCGGCCGGAACGTCGACGAGGTGCTGCGGGTGCTCGACGCCTTGCAAACGGACGAGCTGTGCCCCTGCAACTGGAAAAAAGGCGAAAAGACGCTGGAGGTCGGGTGATCATGAACCTCGAAGAGCTGCGCAACCAAATCCCTGAACCCGCACGGGACATCAAGCTGAACCTTCAGTCCGTGCTGGCGCAATCGGTGCTGAGCCCCGCGCAGACATGGGGCGTGGCCGTGGCGGCCGCCGTGGCCACGCGCAACCCCGCGCTGCGGGCGGCCATCGTCAGCGAGGCGCGCAAGCACGTGACCGAGGCGGTGATCGACGACGCCCTGGCGGCCGCGGCCTTGATGGCGATGAACAACGTGTACTACCGCTTCCGTCACCTGGTGGAAAACCCCAGCTACGGCACCAAGCCCGCGCGGCTCCGCATGAACCGCATGGTCAAGCCGCTCGGTGACAAGGTGGATTTCGAGCTGTTTTCGTGCGCGGTGAGCGCGCTCAACGGCTGCGGCACCTGCATGCATGCCCACGAGCGCGTCGTGGTCGGAGGGGGGCTCACCGAAGAACACGTACACGACGCCGTTCGCATCGCCGCCACGCTTGCGGCAGCGGCGGTGGCGCTCGAGATGCGCGCGGAGCTGGCGCCGGGCGTGGGGGAAGCGGCGTGAACGAGACAGCGGGGCGGCCTGGCAAGACCCTCTGCCAGGCCGCCGGGCGCATCCGCTCTACAGCGCCCCCACCAGCTGCTTGAACTCATCGAGCAAAGCGCGGTTGGCGCAGTAGCAGCGTCGGGGCCCGTCGATCTCTCCCTTGATGAGCCCGCAGGCCTTGAGAACGCGCAGGTGTTCCGAAACCGTCGAAGCGGCAAGCGGCAGCTGCCCTGCGAGCTCGCCCGCCACGCATACGTTCTTGGCCAGGAGCACGCCCAGAATGTGTACCCGTGCGGGGTGTGCCAGGGCCCGGCATAGCTCCGAAAGCCGTTGCTCGTCCGGGGGACGCAAGGCCGGTACACGGGCGTTTGTGTCAGCTTCGCAACATTCGGAGGGGCAACAGGCCCCGGTCTGGTCGTTCATGGGTATTTCGTCTAAGTACGAAATACCGACGGCCCGGGTCAAGCGGTGCCGGAAAAAGGAACCATGCTTCGCCTCGATGACATTTTCACACCTCTCGCCCTCGCGGGCGCGCTGACCTTCGTGTGCGCCGTGCCGCCCGGCGCGCTCGCTGCACCCAATGCCGCGCCCGCCGCAGCCAAAGCCGCTCCCACGGCCCTCTTCCCGGCGCTGGCCCGCTACGCCGACTCGCTTCCCGCTGGCTTCGATGCTCTGCCAGCCGACCGGAAAAAGCAGCTCGACAAGCTCGCGCTCTACATCAAGTCAAGGCGCAGCGCCGGCGAGCCCGCGCGTCTTGTCTACATTTGCACCCACAACTCGCGCCGAAGCCACATGGGGCAGCTCTTCGCCAGCCTGGCAGCCGCGTACTACGGCATCGAAGGGGTCGAGACCTTCTCGGGTGGCACCGAGGTCACCGCCTTCAATCCGCGCGCCGTGGCGGCGCTCTCACGAGCCGGCTTCGTGATCACCCCGTCCGGGTCCGACAACCCTCGTTACCGTGTCGCGTTTTCCGCCGGCCGTCCCGCGGTGGTGGCCTTCTCGAAGGTCTACGACGATCCCGCGAATCCCAAGCGTGATTTTGCGGCAATCATGACCTGCTCTCATGCCGACAAAACCTGTCCGATGGTGGCTGGCGCCAGCCTCCGTGCGCCTCTTCACTACGAAGATCCGAAGGTTTCGGATGGCACGCCCGAAGAGGCGGCCGTCTACGACGGGCGGGCACGTCAGATCGCCACGGAGGCTTTCTACTTGTTTTCCCGGCTCCGGAGCTGAAGGAGGTCAATGTGGCTTCATCCTGGCTTGCCCACGCAAACGAATGGCTCGGCCACGAGCTTGCGGGCTCCCAAGGCCTGACCAGCTTTCTGTTGCTGCTGGTGGGCGGCGTCCTGGCGAGCTTGCTTCCCTGCGTGTATCCGCTCTACCCGGTCACCGCGGCCATTTTGGGCCGGCGGGTCGGTCGTCTCGGCCGCTGGGAGCATCCGGCGATCTACTACGCAGGCCTGGCGACGACGTACCTCTCGTTCGGGGTCATCGCGTCGCTGACGGGCGGCAGCTTCAACGAGGTCTTGCGTTGGCCTCTCGTAAACCTCGGGATCGGAGCGCTTTTCATCGTGCTGGCCCTGGCCACGATCGGTTGGCTTCCCTTTCCCGAGGTGGGTCACCGCCTTCGCTCCGGCAGAGGCGGGGGGCGGCTGGGTACCTTCGGCATGGGGGCGGGAGCAGGACTGGTGTCGAGCGCGTGCGTGGGGCCCGTGGTGGTCAGCATCCTCATCTCCCTCGCGGCCCACACGAGCCAGGTCTCCGTGGGAGCGACCCTTCTGGCCGCCGGTAAAATGATGCTCTTTGGAATGGGCGTGGGACTTCCCTTGCTTCTCATCGGGGGCTTCGGGCTGGTCTTGCCGAAGGGAGGCGCCTGGATGTCCCGGGTCCAGCAACTCTTCGGGCTGCTCATCGTTTGGTTCGGCGGGGGGTACCTTCGCAAGGGCCTGACGGGCCTCGGCTTCTCGGATGTGGCCGGCGGATCCCTGCTCGCAGGCGCCCTGCTCGTGGCCGGCGCGGTGTGGCTGGGGCAAGAGCCGGAGCGCACCGTCGCCGAACGCACCAAACGATCCCTACTTACGGTCGCCGGTGTCAGCGGGTTTTTGCTGATGGGCCACACGGTTTTGGCTTCGGCGTTGCCTCCTGCCGCGTGGCCCGGGCCCGCCGCCGGAGCCGTGGCCTCCGCGCCCGCGGTGGAGACCCACGGCAACCTCACCTGGCACTTGGACAAGGACGCCGCCTACGCTGACGCGGCTTCGCGAGGGAAGCCGGTGTTCATCGACTTTCACGGGGACTGGTGCACCAACTGCAAGGCCTTCGCCGAAAAGACGCTGGCGGATGCCGAACTCAACGCCGCCCTGGCAAACGTGGTGCTTCTCAAGGTTCAGGATGGCACGTCGCTCTTTTCCTCGTTCGCGGCCGATCCTCGGTTCCCCGAGCTGAAGGTGGGCCTGCCTTTCTTCGTCATCACAGACCCGCTGGGCTCCCTGCTCTACAAGACCAGCGACTTCACGAAGACCTCCGAAATGACGCTTTTCCTCACCGACTGATCGACTGAAGCGGCTGCGCCGCTGCGGCCAGGTCTAAACCGCGTAGAACCGGCGCAAGATGGTCTGTTCGACTTCGCCCCGCTTGCGGGCCGGCACGGGTACGCGCAAGAGCAAGTTCACGTGCTCGGGCGCCACGGCTTGTACCAGCACGTCCGGGTGGGGGAAGTTGAGCGGAAGTCCATGCTTGGCGGCTGTAGCGTCGAGCGCGCGGGCGGCGTCGTCGGCGAAGGGTTCACACACCTCGTTGGCGATCGACAGAAGACGATCGCGATGTTTCGGCAGCTCGCCCGCCGACTTCAAGGGCACGGCCACCACGTGCACCACGAAGTTGTCCGTCAGCGTTTCGTTGTAGACCCGGGCTGCAAGAAACACGCTGTTCGGCAGCACCACCGTGCGCCCCGTGGGTTGATGCCCCGGGCCGATCTCCAGGATCGTGGTCGTCAGCAGCTGGTGATCGATCACGTCGCCCCGGAGGCCATCCACTTCGATGCGGTCGCCCACGTCGAAGGTGGCCCCGCTGGCGCGCACCAGCGCGCCCGACATGCACATGATCAATTCCTTCGTGGCGATCACCACGGCCGCTGCGATCGCCACCAGAGAAAGCGCCAGGGTTCTGAGCTCGTCGGCCCAGATCACCGTGAGCCCAAGGACTGCGATGCCCAGCGCCACCCACCGGGTACGCGCCTTGAGGCGCAGGGGATCCGCCAACGGGCGCTCTTTGAAGTGCACCAGCGAGCGTATGGTCAGCGCGCGGCCTGCCACGACCGCCAAGAGCAGGACCGCCGAGGAGACCAGATTGCGAAGGATGTCGCGTTCGGTCCAAAAGCCGTGGAGAAAATCAGGCAGCTGCAAGGTCACCCACCCTGTTTATGGCAAAGCTTCTGCGGTTTTCGAGCCGTGCCTGGCCCGCGCGTGCGTCGTCATCGCTCTTCCATATCGCTTTTCGTGTTCCCCCCGCCGCCTCGATATAATGAAGGCTTCCATGAGCCCGTCCTCCGATAGCGACCGCCGCGCCCTCAACCGTGTCGAGGTGTACGCCCAGGCCACGTTCCGCGGTGCGGAGGTGCAAATCATGGACGTGCGCAATCTCTCGAGCGGAGGCGTCTATCTGGTGGGCACGCCCGACGCGTACCCCGAGTTCATACCGGGCCGCGAATTCGAACTGGTGATCTTCGGCACCGAAGACGGCGCGGGCGATGAGGAAGACTTCAACATCCAGTGTCGGGGTCGGGTCATCCGGGTGGATCCCGGCTGGCCCGGAAAGCGCCCCCCGGGGTTTGGCGTGACGCTCGAACCCCTCGATCAGGACCACCGGGACCGCTTGGCGAACCTGCTCCTGCGTGCCTCGGCTTACCGGCCCGGCGCCCGGTCCGACTGAGCGCCCACGCCGGCGCGCTGTTGGCGCAGCGTGTGAAGGAAAATTTGCTCCGCCTCGAGCGAGGGGGTACTCCGAGAAGGTGTTTCGCATGTTCCGCATCGTGTTTGTTCTGGGAACGCTCGCGGCCATGGTTTGGTTCGGGACCCAGGTGAAGCTCGGCGACCTCACCCTCTACGAGCACCTCATGGCGATCGTCAACAGCGAGCCCTCGAGGAACCTGGTCGAAGGCACGAAAGGTAAGTTCACCGAAGGTGTCTCGGAGGTGGGAAAGCTGATCGGCGACAAGACGTCCACGTCGACGAGCGACGACCCCAAAGGTTCGAGCAAGCCGGACAAGTCGGGCGACAAACGAGGCGCCCGTGCGTTGGCAGCAGGCGAAGACAGGCCCTCGGACGACGTGCCCGAGGCCGATCGCAAAGCCCTGCGGAAGCTCATCGAGTCCCGGCCGTGAGCCGCGGGCGTGCGTGCCCGGCTCTCCTGTCTCTCCTGGGCGTCCTGGGCACGCTGCCTGCCACGTCCTGGGCACGCCCTCCGGGGGAGCCGCTCTGGCAGGAAGGACGTGGCGCCGGCCGGCCGCCTCTGGCGGCGCTGGTCGAGCGTTGCCGCGCCGCCGTGGTGCAGATTCGCGGCCAGCTGACGGGCCGGGCGGGGCGTGGCTCCGGGGCTCAAATGTCCGTGGGTACGGGGTTCGTGATCTCCTCCGCGGGCCATGTGGTGACGAATGAGCACGTGGTGCGAGAGGCCGACGATCTCCGGGTGCGTCTTCACGACGGGCGTGAGTTGTCTGCGTGTGTGGTGGGGGTGGACGGTCCCACCGACATCGCTTTACTGAAGGTGTCCCCCCCGCGGCCCCTGCCTGTGTTGCCCCTGGGTGACTCCACCCAGGTGAAGGCCGGCGACGACGTCTTCGTGATCGGCAATCCTTTCGGCTTCGACCACAGTGTGACCGCCGGGATCTTGTCGGCCAAGGATCGGATCGTGGACCGCTTTGCGCCGCCCGAGCCCGCGGCCGGCGCCTCCTACGCGTTCTACCTGCAAACCGATGCGGCCATCAACATGGGCAACTCCGGCGGGCCGCTGCTCTCCCGCGGAGGTGTGGTGATCGGTGTGGCTTCGGCGTTTTGGGGGGGCACGCAGCCTGCCCAAGGCATCGGCTTCGCCATCCCCATCGACGTGGTGAAGCGGCTCTTGCCGCAGCTGGCGGCGGTAGGACGCGCCGTGCGCTCGTGGCTGGGTGTCGACGTGCAGGCCCTGGATCCTCCGCTTGCCGAAGCCTTCGGGCTTACCAGCACCCAGGGTGCCTTGCTCGCTTCCGTCCAGGCCCAAAGCCCGGCCGCCCTTGCGGGCCTGCGCGCCGGCGACGTCGTGGTGAGCTGGGGGGGGCACCCTCTGACGGGTGTGGAGGACTTCAAGATCTACGCTCAGCTCACCCCTCCCGGGCAGCGGGTCGTGGTGAACGTGCGCCGGAGCGGCCGGGCCCACACGGTGACGCTGGCCACCGTGGCGGCGGCCAGTCCTCCGCTCGCGCCGCACCCGGCGTCCTGCCAAGAGGGCGGACCCGTGCAGCAGCCGCCCTTGGGCCTCGACGTTCAGGTCGCCCGGGGCAAAACGCCCGGACTGCTGGTGCGCACCGTGCCTGCCGGGGTGGCGCGCGATGCGGGCCTGCTGCCCGGAGACGTCATCGTGCAGGTCGGCGCCAAGCCGGTGGCCAGCCTCGGGGCGTTGGCCGAAGCCCTCGCGCCCGCGCACGCTCCCCACGCCGTGCTGGTGCGCCGGGAGCAAGGCAGTTTCTGGGTCGCCCTGGCCCCCCACGCCCCGGCGCCCCCACCGCCCTGAGCGACAGGTGCTATAGACCGAAAGCCATGGAAGAGAAGGTATACCGACAGCTCGTCGACCAGGCGTTCGCGCGGATCGACGCCGCCTTCGAGGACGCCGACCCTGATCTGGCGGAGAGTGCTTTGTCTCAGGGCACGCTCACCGTTACGTTCAACAACCGCCTGCGCCTCATCATCTCGCCGCAGACGCCGGTCCGGCAGATCTGGGTGGCCTTTCGGGACCGTGCATGGCACCTCGACCACCAAGCCGACACGGGAAGCTGGGTGGACGATCGCGGCCAGGGCGTCGAGCTCTATCGGCTGGTCGAGCAGCTCGCGCACGAACAGGCGGGGCTGCAGATCCGGGTCTGAGGCGGGCCCTTCAGCGGACCACCACGGCGCCGGCCCGGTAGACGAGGCGGCTCACGGAGGGAAGGGGCGTGCGGGCCGGCCGCAGGCGGCCTCGGCGACCGATGCCCTCGGGCTCGAGCGCGACCACGCGCACCATGGGGCGGGCGTGGAGCGCTGCGGCCGCACTGCGGGCATCCTGCGAGGCTGCCAACACCCGCACGGTCCCGGTCTCCCGGGCCTGGCGGGTGCCTTTGCCGTCGCTGGCCAGCGCTTGCTTCATGCAAGGCATCGTGAAGCGCCCGTATCTGCGGTCAAATTTTCGATCACGAAATGTCGCGCCGGCCTTCCCGTACCGCCCGAATTGGCCTCGGCGCCCGTTTCGGCCTTATACTCGCAAGGCGTGTCGGGCATGCTTTACGACGTTTTCGTGGTGGGGTCGAAAGACCCTTCGCCCGTGGCGCAGATGCATCTGGCGGCCGACCTGGCCAAGCACTTCCAGGCGCCCGTGGCCGGCGTCGCGCAGGCGATCTCGTCACGAAACCTCCGGGCCGGCAAAGCGCTCGACGAGGCGCAGGCCCGGGTGCTGTCCCAGCAGCTCGCCAGCATGGGCGCCATCACCGAATTGCGGCCCACCGTGCCGGGCCCGCGAACCCGCGTCCCCACGCAGACACAGGTCAACCGCGGCACATCCACCAGCGAGCCCAGCATACCCACCCTGTCCACTTTGGCTTCCGTTCCGGGGACGGACCTCGTGGGGCGGGACCCCTTTTCCAGCAGCACCGCGATTCCTGCGGTTCCCACGCTGGCAGCACCCCACGGCCACGCGCCTCACACCCAAAGCGGCCCCCACACCCTGGGCGCCGCCACCTCCGTGGCGTCACGCATGTCCAGCACCGGCGCCCGCAGTCCTTTCGCCGCACCCGACGAGACGGCCCCCCGGCTGGAGCTCGCTCGGCCCACGGCGAACCGCACGACCGCGGACACGAGCGACGTGATCCCCCGCGTGCGCACCTCGCTGCCTGGCAGCTCGGGGCTCGACCACATGCGCCTGGCCGCCGACAGCACCGCTTCAGGCCTCGAGGCTGTCGGCGAGACCGCCAAAACGCACATGCTCCGCTGCCCAAAGCACGGGCTCTACTACGACCAGCGGAGCGCCTCGGGGTGCCGCAAATGCCTTGAACCTGCCAAGCAGATGGCGCGCAGGATCGAGCGCACCGCCTTGGGCTTCCGCCTGCTCGCGCTGCGGGACAATCCCGCCAAACGGGCAGGGTGGGGCCTCACACTGGCCCTCGTCGTTGGATTTTTGCCAGCGGCTTGGCACGCCATGGCGTTCGGCCGCTCCGACGTGCTCAACCTGAGGGCCCAGCAGGCGGTGCTTTCGCAAAAGGTGGGTACCGAGTCCGTCATCGCGCAGTATAAAACCCTCGATGAGCGGGTTCATGAGAGCCACTCGAAGCATCGGCGGAACAGCGCCGTCATTTGGGTCATCGTGGCCAGCGGCGCTTTTGCGGCCTGGTACCGCGTGACCTGAGGCGCAGGAGACACTCATGTCCGAATCGGGATCCAGTTTCGGGGGGCGCCGGGACCTGCGCGACGTGGGCGGCACGTCGGGAGGGCTCGGCGAGTTCTTCCTGGGCGTGGCGATGGCGGTGGCCGGGGGGTATTTGCTCACCAATCAAGTGGTGGTGCACACGTCGTATTGGCGCTTCGGGGGCCTCGCGAATAGCTTTGGGCTTTCTCTGGTACCACTGCTTCTGGGTGTAGGCCTGCTGTTCTGGAACGGCAAGTCGAAGCTGGGATGGCTGCTCACCGTGGGGGGCGCCGTGATCATCTTGTCGGGCATCCTGATGAATATGGACATCTACTTTCGCCCCACCCTCGCTGTTCAACACGCTCCTCATGCTCGTGCTGTTGGCGGGGGGGCTCGGCCTGGTGTTTCGCAGCTTGAGACCCCCATCGACGGTCGTGAGAATCGCTCGCTATTTCGTCCTGGAACTCTGCGTCCTGGCCGTGTCGATCGGCGGCGTGTGGTTGAGCATGGGGCGCTTCGCCTCGGCGCTTGCGGCCCGTTCGGGCGCCGGGCGCCCGGCGCTGGCCGCGTTGTCCCCGCGGGCGAGCTTTTCTTTGCCACAGACCGAGCTGGCCGAAGAGGCGGCCGGCACCTTCCTCGGCATGTCGGACGAGCTTCTGCTCGCGCGCATCCGCAGCCAACCCATCGTGCGCGCGAAGGTGAACAAGGGCGGCTCGTCGCTTTCGTTTCGCCTCGATTTCGCCGACGGATCCCGTGCGGCCTTCAAACCTGCCCAAACCAACTTGCAGACCATTCCGCGCAAGGAAGTAGCGGCCTACCGGCTCAACCGCCTCCTGGGTCTCAACGCCGTGCCTCCCGCCGCCCCACGGGCGGTGAGCCGCGAAGACCTGCTGGCGCACCTCAACGAAGAGAGCCTCGGCCAAGTCCCGCGCATTCAAGCCGAAACGATCTTCCAATCGACCGGCGTCACCCTGGGGGCGGTCTCGTACTGGGTTCCGGCCATCAAGGACTCGATGCTGGACGGTCCCGAGGCCGTGCGCGAGAGTTTGCGTTGGCTCACGCAAGGCGAGCCCATTCCTCCTGAAAAGGCGAGACTGGCGGCGCAGATCTCCGATCTCGTAGTCTTCGACTTTCTTACCTCGAACCCGGATCGTTACTCCGGCGGCAACATGTTGATGTCGCCCGACGGCGAAAAGCTCTACTTCATGGACAACACGTTGGCCTTCTTCGTGAGTTCCGACGCCAAGGAGACGAACCGGAAGATGCTCGCGGTAACGCAACGTTTCTCTCGTCGCCTCTACAAAGCCTTGCCGCGGGTCTTCGAGGCCAGCTTGCGTGGTGCCTTCGAAGCGGAGCCGGGCGTCTCGGCCTCCACCGTGCTCACCGACGCCGAGCTCGGGGCCGTGGTGGCCCGGCGTCGCCACGTGCAGCGCCACATCGATGGGCTCATCGAGCAGTTCGGCGCCGAGGCGGTCCTCTGTTTTCCGTGACGCAGCGTGCTCATGGATGCGCCTTGTGAACCCAGGGCACCCTGCTACCTTTGGTGACTTCCAATGACCGCCGCCCCTCTCGACGCATCCGAAACGGCTCCTGTCCCGGCCGAAGCGGGACGTCGTACCGTGCACTTCGTGTCCCTGGGTTGCCCAAAGAACCGGGTCGATACGGAAGTGATGCTGGGGCACACCACCAACGCTGGCTACGAGCTGGTGGCGGAGCCCGACGCCGCAGACGTGATCGTCGTGAACACCTGCGGCTTCATCGGGGAAGCCAAGCAAGAGTCCGTCGATGCCATCTTGGAGATGGCGAAGTACAAAGAAGCGGGACGCTGTCAGCGACTCGTCGTGACGGGCTGTCTGTCCCAGCGCTACCCCAAGGAGCTGGCCGACGAGATGCCCGAGGTGGATCACTTCCTCGGCACCGATGAAGTGGACCAGATCACGCACGCGCTCTCGGCCCACGAACGCCGCGTCCAGGTGGTGGAGACCCCCCGTTTTCTCTACGACGACCTGGCACCGCGCAAGCCTTCGATGGCCACGCATACCGCCTATGTGAAGATCGCCGAGGGCTGTGATCGTCCCTGCGCCTTCTGCATCATCCCCAAACTGCGCGGGCCTCAACGCAGCCGCACACCGGAATCGGTGGTGCGGGAGGTCGAGGCGCTCGCGGCGGCGGGAACGAAGGAGATCTGTCTGGTAGCGCAGGATCTCACCACCTACGGTCGCGATCTACCCGACGGCAAGTTGGACGACGGGCCGCGTTTGGCCTCGTTGCTGCGCCAGCTCGCCCAGATCGAAGGCCTGCGGTGGATCCGCCTTCATTACGCCTACCCCACGGCCGTCACCGACGAGCTGCTCGACGTCATCGCGTCCGAGCCTCGCGTGGCCAAGTACCTCGACGTGCCCCTTCAGCACGTCGACGACGCCGTGCTCAAGTCGATGCGGCGAGGACACACCTCGAAGCAAGTTTATGACCTGGTCGAGCGCGTACGCCGCAAGGTCCCTGACATCACGTTGCGCACCACCTTCATCGTGGGCCACCCCGGGGAGACCGACGAGGCCTTCGACAAGCTGCATGCCTTCGTCAAAGACGCCAACCTCGATCGGGTGGGGGTGTTCCCGTACTCGAAAGAGGAGGGCACCGTCGCGGCGCTTCTGCCGCTGCGCGTGCTGAAGAAGGACGCCGATGGCCGGCGCCGCAAGCTGATGCGTCTGCAGCGGGAGATCTCCAAGCGCAAGATGGCCGCCTTCAAAGGCCGCATCATCGAGGTCCTCGTGGAAGGGCCTTCCGATGAATCCGAGTACCTGCTCAAGGGCCGTCACGAAGGGCAGGCGCCCGAGATCGACGGTCAGGTGTTCCTGACGCTTGAAGACTACGAGCCCCGCGTGGGCGAGCTCGTGCGGGCCGAGGTCACGGGCAGCGCCGAATACGATCTGGCCGCCAAGGTGATCGGCCCCGCCTGACGAAACGCGGGAACGCCCGCCGGTGTCGCGTCCCTTCCCTTTCGCGGGGGGCGGCGTTGGTATGAGTCAGCTTGCGAGCTCAATCATGCGCAACATGGCCTGGGCGGCGCCCCCACGCACGTCCTCGGGCACGGTGATCCGCTTGCTCTCGGGCTCGTCGCGAAGGGTCTCGTACACCGCTTCCAGGTCCGTAGCCTTCATGTACTGGCAAAGCCGGCAAGGCTTGTAGAACTGCTTTTCGGGGTGCTCGAGCTCCATGCGCACCACGAGCCCACACTCGGTAAGGATCGCGTACTTGTTCACGTCAGGGTTGCTCTCGACGAACTTCGCCATCTGCGACGTGGAAAGCACGTGGTCGGCGGCCTTCTGCAGCTCAGGGCGCACCTCCCCGTGCACGATGACAGTGGTGCCGGGATCCTGCTGACGAATGCGCTCGATGTCGTCACAGGTCATCTGATGGTGCACGTGGCAGGCCCCCTCCCAGGCAAACACGTTGCCCGAGAGGCCCTGGCGCTCGCCCTCCTCGATGAGAGGCTTGACCCTCTCCCAGTATTCGTGCGGCTTGAAGGTATGCGGCTCCGGAGGCGGAAGGTACATCCGGTTGGTCTTGAGCGCGACCTGGTAGGCCAGATTTTGGTCTGGCACGAAGAGGATGTCGGGTGTGCCCAGCCGCTCGGCGATCTTGGCGGCGTTCGAGCTCGTGCAGCAGGTATCCGAAATCGCCTTGACGTCGGCGTAGGTGTTTACGTACGTCATCGTCGCGAAAGACCGCCCCATGGACTTCAAGAACTCCTGGCGCTCTTGCACGTCCGCCGTGTCCACCTCCGCGAGCGAGCACAGGGCCTGCAGGTTCGGCAAGTACACGGGCCGCTCGGGTGCCAGCGTGTAGCAGCCCTCGGCCATGAACTTGACCCCGCAGAACACCACGAGGCGGGCGTCGAGATCACGCGCGCGGACCGCCAGCTCGAAAGAATCCCCCACGTAGTCGGCCACCGCCTGAACCTCGGGGACCTGGTAGTTATGGGCCGGAATGAACGCCCGCTTTTCGCGTTTGAGCCGCGCGATCTCGTCCCACAGGAACTGAACGCGGGCCGCCGCGTCGGGTTCAACGTTTCCAGACCGAACCAGTTTGTCGAGGGTGACGAGGGACATGGGCGCCATCTTTGTGGCTATGGCATAGCGCGAATTGCGCCCTCGCGGCAGCGCCTGGCCCTCAATGCGTGCCGACCTGGGCTTTCCCCGCGGCCTGGGCCTTGGCCATGGCTGCGCGCCGAAGCTCACCTCCCGTGGGGCCTTCACCCAGCGCCTTGCGAGTTGCCTCCCCGTGCCCCGGGCCAACGATGTCGCGCAGGTAGGCCTCGTACACGAAGGTGTCCGAGTGCTTCTCGTTGTGGCATTGCACGCACGTGCTCTCGGGGGTTTCGCTGTGAACCGTGGGGGGCTCGTCCAGTCCTTCTTCGGCCACGTGCAGAGATCCGGGCCCGTGGCACACTTCGCACTGGATGGCCTCGAGCCCCTTCGTGAAGCCGAGCGCCGAGCCGCCCACCTGGCCGTAGCCCGTCACGTGGCAGCCCACGCACTCGAGATCTGCCTCCTTGCCGCCATCGACCAACGTCTTCCATCCCTGGGCGTGAACCGTGGTTTTCCAGAAGGCCAGCTCCTCCTGGTGGCAGCGGGCGCAGGACGCATCGCCCACGTAGTGGGCGCGCCCCCGCACCGCGGGGGGCGGCGCCGTCGCGGCTGCCAAGTTCAGCTTACCAATCGCCTGGTCGAGCGTGCGCATGGCCGCGGTCACTTGGGCGTCTTGGGGCAATGCCCGCCGAATCGGCACCAGCTGATTGACGAGATACGACCCTTCGGCCGGGGGCGCAAAGGTCTGACCGGCCAAGGCCTGCGCCTCAGCGCGAAGTGCCAGCAGGTCCTTCTCTCGCGCCGCCACGAAGTCCGGGTCGGCCTCCGTGTCTCGTTTCCAGCGAGCCAACTGGGCCGCGAGAGCGGCCACCTGTTCATTGACGTCGTCGCGCCGGGCCGCCAACGCCTCGGGGCTGCCGGCGTCGACCAAGGGCGCCCAGGTCCCAGCGCGCTTTCTCAAGACCACGTCGATGCGTCCGGCCTTTTGCAGCTCGGCCGCCGCGGCCACGATGAACGTTCCTTCGACGAAGTCTGCCTGCGACATGCCTTCTTCGCTCGGCGTGCCCAGCACCAAAATGTCGATTTCGGCCGCGCGTGCGACCTTACGGGCCAGGGGCCGGTCGATGGCGGCCACGGCCACCACCAAGTCGGCGCCTGCGGCCCGCAGCCTTGCGGCCTCGTCGCGCGCCCCGCCCACCGGATCCGTGGCGGGCACACCGGCCGCCTCGGCAACATCGGCGGCCACCACACCCATCACGCCCACCTTCAGGGATCCCCGGGTCTCGAGCCGCGAAGGGGTCACGAGATGGTCTGCGGTCGTGGGCGGGCTCGCATTCATGGCCAGGCGCGGCGGCTTCACGAACTCCGCCCCCGCCACGAGGTCTGCCGGACCCAGGGCGGACCCGGCCAGTCCCAGCGCCGTGAGCCGCTCCGCGACGAATGCTGCGCGTAGCTTCGCTGCGTCCCGCTTGAGCGCAGGAACGCCGTTCGGCGAAAACAGCATGTTGCCGCCGTCCACCAGCAGAACGGGCCCTTGCGCGGAGGCGGCTCGCACCAAAGACGCATAGCGGTCCACGCCTCCCAGGGGGTCACTGTTGCAGCCGCAGGGCTCGAGCGTGCCTCCGATGGCGCTCGTATAAAAGATCGTCAGGCGCGCCTGTACGTCATCCTTCGCGGCCTGCGGGGCGGGTTCGGGCCGGGACGCCTGCCGGGAAGGACATCCTCCGCCGAGGGCCGCGACGCACACGAGGGCCAGCGTGAAGCCAGGCCAAATCCGTCGCGGGCGGCTCGGCGAGGGGCAGCGATGAGCACCAGATGCGTCGGGTTTCATGGCGGGCGTGTCCAGCTTATGCCATGAAAGAGCCTCCGCGGCTCGAGGTCTGGCCGCACGTCTTCGGTCTGCCTGGTGACCTTCCCTTGACAGGCGGAGCTCTAAAAAGTACTTTGTGCCGCTCGCCAGAGGATCATCTATGTCCGTTTCCCTTCGATTGACGCGCGTTGGGGCCAAGAAGGCCCCGTACTACCGGATCGTTGCTGCCGACAGCCGCAGCCCCCGCGACGGCCGGTTCATTGAGCAAATCGGTGTGTTCGACCCGCTTCGCACGCCGCCTGAGCTGCGACTCGACGTCGACCGTGCCGATTACTGGCTGCGCCACGGCGCGCAGGCCTCCGACACCGTCGACGGTCTGCTCCGCACCGCCCGCAAGGCGGCGCAAGCGGGCGCGGAAGCCAAGTAAAGGGGCGCCCGTGAACGAGGGCACCCAGGACATGGCCGACGGCACCGGCGCGGTGCCGTCGTTGCGCGACCTCCTGAGCTATTTGGCTCGCTCTTTGGTCGAACACCCAGACGAGGTGGAGATCACCGAGCTCGAGGAGCCTGATGCCCTGGTGTTCGAACTCCGCGTGGCAGAGGCCGACCTTGGTCGGGTCATCGGGCGACAGGGTCGTACGGCAAAAGCCCTGCGTACGGTGCTCTCGGCCGCTTCGGCCAAGATGAAGCGACGCGTAATCCTCGACATCATCGAGTAGGCCAGCACCCGTGGGTGCGCCTCTCGCATACGATCCGAAGACCCTTCCCCTTGGGACGGTGGGAAAACCCCACGGGACCCGAGGGCAGTTGCATTTTCGGCTGTTCAACGACGGAAGCCGTGTGCTGTCGAGCCTTCGCATGCCGTTGTCGGTGTGCCTGGAGGGCCCGGAGGGAAGCCAGGTCTGTGTGATCGAACAGGCGCGCTTCGCGCATGATCACTATCTTCTGGGCATCGCGGGTGTGACAGACCGGGACCAGGCCACCGCGCTCGTGGGGCGGGTTCTGAGGGTCGCCCGGGACACGTTGCCCCCGCTCGCAGCCGGAGAATTTTACTGGCAGGACCTCGTCGGCTGCGAGGTCACGGACCAGGTGGGCCGTTTGTTGGGGCGCGTCCAGGCCATCTTCGACAACGGTGCCCACGGTGTGGGGAGCGTCGTTGACGCTCAGGGGCACGAGACGCTGATCCCGCTGGTGGCGCCGCTTTTGCTCGTGGTGGACGTTGAAGGGCGCCACGTTCAGGTCAAGAGCCTCGACATCGAGGATCTCGACGATGCGCACCTGCAAGGCGCCGAGCCGGGGCCATGAACGCGACCGATATCCCGGCGCCACCATCCGCGCTCACCTGCGAGCTGGTCACTCTCTTTCCTGAGTTCTTCACGAGCTTCTTGTCCACGAGTCTGCTGGGCAAGGCGACCGCTGCGGGGACGATCGCGTTTCACTTCACGAACCCGCGTGACTTCGCGCCTGGAAAACACCGCAGCGTCGACGACACGCCCTATGGCGGAGGCCCGGGCATGGTGCTCGCAGCGCCACCGGTGGTGGCGGCGGTCGAGCACGTGGTGGCCAGCCGGGGTCCCGCCCACAAGATTTTGCTCAGCCCCCAAGGGTTTCGCTTCGACCAGCGGGCTGCCGAGCGTTTGGCCACCGCGGGACGGCTGCTCTTCATCTGTGGCCGCTACGAGGGGGTCGACGAACGGGTTGCGGATTTGTGCGCGGACGAAGTGCTCAGCATCGGCGACTTCGTGCTCTCGGGGGGCGAACTCGGCGCCGCGGTGATTATCGAGGCGATCTCCCGCTTGTTGCCGGGAGTCCTGGGCTGCGCCGCATCTGTAGACGATGAATCCCACGCAAGCGGTCGGCTGGAATACCCCCAGTACACCCGCCCCCCGGAGTTTCGAGGTCTCGCGGTCCCGGATGTTCTGCTATCGGGTGACCACGCCAAGATCGGAGCGTGGCGGCGCAAGCAGTCCTTCTTCAGGACCCGGGTTCGCCGACCGGACTTGCTGCAGCAGGTTCCGCCCACGGCGGAGGAGCTTCGTTTTGCCACGGAAGCCGCACCTCCTCCGCTTCTGACCGAGGACGCGGTCACCTTACCGGCGCGAGGCTCGTGCCCGTAAAGGAACCGGCCTCCGTGTCGGCTGCCACCGGCTTGACTTCCACGCGATCTCCGCGTAGGATGACAGCCCTTCGCGGATCTCGTCATGAGCCAAAATCCCATCATTCAGAGCATCGAAGCTTCCTTTCTTCGCGACACGCTGCCCGAGTTTCGCCCCGGCGATGGCGTCCGCGTGCACTCGAAAATCCGCGAAGGCGACAAAGAGCGCGTTCAGGTGTTCGAGGGAATCGTCATCGGACGCAAGCGAGGGGGGCTGCGCTCGTCCTTCACGGTCCGCAAGGTCTCGTACGGCATGGGCGTCGAGCGCGTTTTCCCCCTTCACTCGTCCCGTATCGAGAAGATCGAGGTGGTGAGCCGAGGTCACGTTCGTCGCTCGCGTCTCAACTTCCTCCGCGAGCGTGAAGGTAAGGCCGCCCGCATCAAGAGCGACGTGGTCGCTTCGGCGAGCGCCTAACGGCATTCTCCCTGGCGCCCGCCAGGGTTGCGCTGCGTCGTCTCACATCGGCAAAAGGTCAGTCTCCCAGCCCTCGCGAGGGTGCTTGGGGCTGGCCTTTTCGACGTTGTGCGGTCTATTCGTTCGTGGTGAAGGCGTCGGGGACATGGACGAGCTCGACCATGGCTCCTTCGTCGTCGAAGGTCACCGCCACGACGTCGAAGCGAAAGTCCGTCGCCGAGACGGTCTCTTCGGCCAGAAAGTGGCGTGCCGCCCGTACGACCTGCGCGCGCTTCGCGCGTGTAACGGTTTCGAGGGGGTGGCCACGGTCGGTTCCGGTGCGCGAGCGCACCTCCACGAACACGCAGGTGTCGCCCTCTCGCATGACCAAGTCCAGCTCTCCCTCAGGTCGCCGCCAGTTGCGGCAAACAAGCTGAAGCCCCTCGCGTGACAAGGACGCGAGGGCAAGCTCTTCCGCCCTTCGGCCAAGCACCTGTCGCTCCGGCGGCCCCGGATCCCCCGTCGAGCGTGGGCCTGGCGGCCGGCGGCTCACGCGTCGGCCCTCGAGTCGGCCCTCGAGCGTGACGAGCCCCTCACTTGCCGCTGCAAGAGGCGGGGATCGCCGTCGCGGCCTTCGAATCCTTGGGCAGGAAGTCGCGGCAGACGCACATCTTCTGGCACGCCAAAGGCCCCACCTCGAATGGGACGCTGCACGAGAACCCGCCGTTACACCGCTTGTCGTTCGGGTTACCTTTGTCCCGCCGCTCTCCGTCGTCGCAATCCGAGTCCTTGCTGCACTCAGTGGAGCAGAAAGCCGACGTCATCGCCTCGGGGGCAGCGCCAGACTGGTAGGCAGGCTTGATGCAGAGGCGCGTGGGACACTCGAGGGCCTGGTCGTTGAAGACCGCCTGGGAGTTACTCGCCTCGACCAGAGTTTGACAGGGGCGGCCAATCGCCTGGTCTTCACAGCCCGAGACGCCCAAGAGCAGAAAGGCCCCCAGCGAAAGGGATGGCAGCGCGACGCTGAGCCACGTGGATACCAGACGAGCCTGACGGCGAGCGAAGCTGCGCAACTTGGTGCGCGAACCGGACTGGGGGCGCATGGAAGCTCCTTGAAAATCCCGCAAAAAACAAAGGGCGCTAAGAAGCGAGCAGAAGCGACGAAGTGTTAGGGGCGGAAAAGACCGACGACACCAAAAAGGATTGCAGATTCGGTCCTCGTCGGGGGTCTCCATTCTTAGGTCTTCACCGTATGAGTGTCAACCCGACAGCTTTCTCGCTCAGAAAACAACGGCAACGGGTTCAGCGGCCACCTTCGGTCACGCCGGGGCCCCCTGTCCTTGATTACCTTTGCCTACACACGCTTAGGTGTCGCGGAAAGGGCGCACACGGTTGCCGCCACGTCGCGAGCCGGAGGCCGTGGGGGAAATCGACCGCATTCGTCAGAGTTTTTCCTTCGGAAACGCACGGTTGATAAAGACCGTCCCGGGTGCGCTCGGCTTGACAGCTTCAAACGGCCTGCCTTAGCATGAGCCGGTTTCCGCACATTCTGCCTGGCTTCGTCTTCGCTTCGCTTGGGAGTTGGTCTGGGAGTCCGGGCGGTGGCGTTGGGCCCACCGGCCACTTCGGTATCCGCTCCAAGCTCTCGTCTCCGTGTCCCGGTCCGGGGGCATTCTGATACCCTCCCGTACCTTGTACACGCGTCTTGCTCAGCCTGAGCTTTGGCTTACCGCTTCCCCTTAGGTCCGTACTAGCTTCGCCGCCTTCTTCTCGAACACAAGGACACCCGTGAGGACTCAAGACATGACTCGTCGGACTGTGGCCGCCGTCAGCCTTTCCCTTCTCTGTGCGCTCGGCGGAAACGCGTGGGCGGCCAAGAAGAAGGCGCCTCCTCCCCCCGCCGCGCCCGTGGTTGAACAACCCTCGCCCGTGCTCGACCGCGCCCTGAAGCTCTACGACGCCAAGGAGTACCAAGGCGCTTCGATCGAGCTGTTCAAGGTCGTGGAGGGTGAGACGCCCGACGGACAGGCCAATAAGCAAAAGGCCGAGTTCTTCATGGGCAAGACCCTCTACAACATGAAGTTCCTCTCGGCGTCGCTCACGCTGTTCGACCGCATCGTCGAGGCCGGCAACGCGCACCCGTACTACAACGAGACGCTCAAATGGCTCGCCTCGCTCGCCCAGGAACTTTCGGATTCGAGCGCCGTCATCGACCGCATCGGGAAGTACGATCGCGGCGAGCTCGAACAGGAGGCCCTGTCGAGCGTGCGGGACCAGCTGCTCTTCCTGCTCGGGCGATCGGCGTACCGAAAGCGTGACTTCGACCAGGCACTCTCGCTTTTTCGGGCCGTGCCAAGGAACAGCAAGTACTACGTCAAGGCGAAGCTTTTCGAGGGCGCCACCTTCGTCCAGGAATACAAGGGCAAGGAGGCCTCAGAAGCGTTCAAAGAGGTTCTTCGCGCGGCCGAGGAGAGTGACGACGAGGAGCTCAAGCCTTACGTCGAGCTCGCGAACTTGTCTCTGGCGCGGACCTTCTACTCGACCGGTCAGTATCAGTTGGCTGCCAAGTACTACGACAAGGTCTCGCCCGAATCCTATGACTGGGCCAACAGCCTCTTCGAGGCTTCATGGGCGAATTTCATGCTGAAGACCGCCGGCTACCCAAAGGCGCTTGGCAACATCCATACGTTGCAAGCGCCCTACTTCGAGAACTTCGTCAAGCCCGAGTCGGTGGCTGAGGCGCTCACGGTCAAGGCCACGATTTACTTCTACAATTGCCTCTACGACCGCGCTGCTGACGCGATCGTCGACTTCAACAAGCGTGTTCCGCCGCTCGCCCAGGACCTGTCGAAGGTCGTCGAGGGCACGAGTGACAACACCGAGTTCTTCGAGCTGGCGCGCAAGATCCAGAAGGGCAAGTCCGGCCTGAACAAGAACGTCGAACGTGCGGCCCGCGCCGTGCTCACCGACTTCAGTCTCGAGCGTCGCTTCCGTTACGTGGAGCAGCTCGACTCCGAGCTCAAGCGCTTCGAGGAGGCCGAGCCGGCCTGGAAGAGCACGGCGATCGCGAACGCGGTCTACACGGACTTGAGCCTACAGAAGTCGCTCACCGAGAACGAGGCGGGCGATCTGGCCCGGCAGCGCATCACGCGTCTGGTGGGTGAGCTCGCGCAGCTCATCAAGCGGGTCATCAAGATCGAGTACGAAATTCTCCAGGGCCAAAAGGGCACGCTGCAACAGGAAATCGTCGAGGAGCAGCAGATCACCAAGAAGCTCAAGACGAAGGAGATCGGAAACGTCCGCGTGGACGACGAGCACGTGCTGTGGCCTTTCAAGGGCGAGTACTGGCGCGACGAGCTCGGGTACTACCGTGTCCGCCTGCTGAACAAGTGCGAACGGAACGCCCCCGAGGGCGCCCCGATCGGCCCCACGGAATGACACGCCAAGGAGCGACTGAGATGACGTTGAAATCGAAGATGCTTGCGGGCCGCGCCTTGCGCGGTCCTGCCATGGGCTTGGCGTTTTGCGTGCTGTTCGCCAACGCGGCCGAGGCAGCCAACTACAAGAAATCCGAGCGTGAGGTGAAGGGCATCCAGCAGACCGACCTCACCAAGCCCAAGGCGCCCGAGGGGAACAAGAAGGATACGGGACCGGTCCTCACGATCGACGAGTTCGTCGAGCAGAAGCGCTCGGAGATCATGAAGATCGTCGACAAGCAGATCGAGCAGATGCAGCGCTTGATCAACGTGACCGACGATAGCGACCCGCAAAAAGCCGATTTCTACTTCCGGCTCGCCGAGCTCTACGCCGAAAAGCACCGTTACTACACGTTCTACGCGCGTGGCCTCGACCAAAAGATTTTCGACGCCAAGGGGGGCGACAAGAGAGACCTCCAGAGCAAGCAGAAAGAGGCGGAAAAGCGGGCAGAGGCGTATCTCAAAGAAGCGGTGAAGTCCTACATGGGCGCCCGCAACTTCAAGAAGTACGCCCGCATGGACGAGGTGCTGTTCAAGCTCGCGTACCTCCTGCAAACGGTTAAGCGCGAAGACCTCGCGCGCGAGGTGTTTCACGAGCTCATCAAGGACTACCCGAACTCGAAGTACATTCCTGACGCGTACCTGTCGTTTGCGGAGTTCTACTTCCAGGCAGGCGAAATGGATGCGGCTCGTAAATTCTACGAGCGGGTGGAGCAGTTCCCCGACTCGAGTGTTTACGGCTACGCCGTGTACAAGAAGGGTTGGTGCTACGTCAACTTGGGCGACTTCAAGAAGGCGCTCGAGATTTTCGTGGGCGTCATTCGCCTGACCGAGCAGGGCAAGGGTGGCAACAAGGGGCAGCGCGAGGCTCTGCAACGCGAGGCTCGTAAGGACGTGGTCAAGGCCTATGCCCGCGTGGGCGGACCTGACAAAGCCTGGGAATTCTTCCAGCGCGTCGGCGCCGACTTCGCGCCCAAGATGATGGAAGGCCTTGGCGAGCTCTACTGGGAGCAGGGCATGTTCGGCGATTCCACCAAGGTGTACCGCCGCATCATCAGCCTGAACTTGTCGTCTGAGCGTATCTGCGAGTGGCAGAACAAGATTCTCCGAAACACCCTCTCCGAGGGGAAGAAGAGCGACCAGGTCCAAGAGCTGCAGCGGTTGGGCGAAGCCTACGAGCTGGTCTCGAAGAAGAAGAACGTGAAGAAGGGTGTGATGGAGGAGTGCAAAAACGCCTTCCATGACACCACGAAGGAGCTGGCCCTCGTCTGGCACAAGGAAGCCCAGAAGACCAAGAACACGGACACGTACGAGCTGGTCCGCTTCGTTTACAACGAGTACCTCAAGTACTTCGAGAACGAGCCCACGGCCGGTGACATGATGTTCTACTACGGCGAGGTCCTGTGGATGACCGAGCGGTGGAAGGAAGCAGCCGAGCAGTACACCAAGTTCGTCGAGCGCAATCCGAAGCACAAAGACGCCAAGGATGCCGCCTATGCCGCGGTCCTGGCATGGCAAAACGCGCTCAACATCACGGACACGCGCCCCCAGCAAAAAGAGGGCGATCGCAAGTTCGAGAAAATCGAACTGCCGGCCGCTCAGAAGAAGATGATTGAGGCCTACGACACGTACATCAAGTACGTGCCCGACTCGCCTGACCTCGTGAAGATCAAGTACCGCAAGGCTCGCGTCTACTACGAATACAACCACTTCGAGGAAGCCGCCCGCTACTTTGGCGAGGTCGTGGACAGCCACGCGGAAGACGAGCTGGCCGTTTACTCGGCCAACCTTCTGCTCGATTCGCTCAACATTCTGGGCCGAACCGAGGAGCTGGTGAAGTGGGTCGACCGCTTCGTTCAAAACCCGAAGCTCATGGAAGACGAGGAGTTCCGCAAGCAGATGGTCTCCTTGAAGACCGACGCGCTCGTCAAAGAGGCGAAGGACTTCGAGACCGCCAACAAGTTCAAGGAGTGCGGCATCTCGATGGTCGCCGCGGCCGAGTCGATGCCGGACCATCCGAAGCACGACGAGCGTCTCTACAACGCAGGCCTTTGTTTCCAGAACGCGCGTCTCATCGGCCAGGCCATCCGCTACCGCCGGGAGCTGATCGAGAAGCATCCCGATAGCCCCTTGGCCCAAAAGGCGCTGTTCCAGGTGGCGGCCGGCTACCACCAGATCGCCTCCTACACGAAGGCCTCCGAGTACTACGAGCAGTTTGCGACAAAGTTCCCCGGAGAGGATCGTTCGCCCGTGGCGCTCGGCAACGCCACCATGTTCCGGATTGGCCTGGGCGAGAACGAAAGGGCCAAGGACAACATGAGCGCGTTCATCAAGTTCTACGGTGGGCGCAAGCCGCAAGACGCGGCAGACGTGTTCTTCCAGATGGGTGAGATCTATGAAAAGCAGGGCGACGACGAAGGGCTCATCCGGCATCTCGAGGCGTATCTGAAGACGTGGGGCCGCAAGGGCGGGATCGACAAGGAGATCCTGGCGCACTTCAAGCTGGGCGAGCTGCTTTGGAAGCGTGCCTGCCCGGTCAAGGATGACAACGGCGCCTGCATCGAGGTCAAGCGTGTCGAGGCCAGCGGTAGAGAGCTTGCCTTCGACAAGATCAAGCGCCAACAAAAGGGCAAAAAGCGCCTTCGCATCCCTAAGCAGACCCAATGTGGTCCTGCCACCCGCTCGAAGGTCATCGTGCACGAGCGCAAGGCAAACTTCGCCAAGGATGCACAGAAGCACTTCGACACCGTGCTCAAGCTCTTCAACCGGGGTAAGGCCCTCGACCGCGTTCCGGGAGAAGGAGCCGAAAAGCAGGCCCGCGCAGGACTTGCCACATCGGCCGCGGCCGGTGCGGCGTTCTATCAGGCCGAGGCACTCTACGAAGAGTTCCTGCAGGTCAAGTTCCCCGAGAACTTGGACTTCCAGGGGCCGCAGTCCTACTACAACAAGTCGCGGAACGACCGACTCAAGAAGACGCTCGAGGATTCTCAAAAGCGCTTCAAGAAGTACCTCGACGAGAAGGGTAAGCTGACGCTGAAGCTCGTGGGAGAGCCCAACCGGAGCGAAGGCCTCTACGAACGCGTGTTCGAGTTCAAGGTGGCACACTGGACGATCGCCGCTGCGGCTCGGGTGGGTCAGGTGTGGCAAAACTTCGCTGACCAGCTGTACACCGCGGAAATTCCGAAGAACCTCAAGGAGGTTGACGAATACGGCAACCGTCCGCGCGAGATCTACTGCGACGCCCTCGTCGATCAAGCCGAGCCCGTCGAGGCGAAGGCCGTGACCGGGTTCCAGGTGTGCTTGACCGGCGCCACCCGGGAGAGCTGGTTCAACGATTGGTCGCGGCTCTGTGAGGTCGAGCTCAACCAGATGCAGCCTTCTGAATACCCTCTGGCCTCGGAGGCCAAGCCTGAGGCGGGCTATACGCCCACCGTGATTACGGCGGCTCCTGTCGTGACGGAGCTTCCCGAGGCGAAAAAGAGCGTGGCGCTCAGCAGCGGTTCGGAATGAGGGCGCTCCACATGCACGCAACTCGAAACGGCAAAACCACAATGAAAACGATTTCAAAGTTCTGCATGGGCGGCGCCTTGTTCCAGGGAGGCCTTGCGGCCGCCCTGGGCGTCCTGGTCGCGGGCGCGGGCTGCGGAGGACCCCAGAAGACGAGCGGCGGGCCTCGTGCTGCCGCGCGGGCGGATCAGGGGGGCGATGACATCATCATGGGGAGCAGTGACAAGCCGGCGCGTCGGGTTTCCGAGGAGGAGCGCGAAGACTTCGTCAAGGCGATGGCCAGGTACCGCGACCTCAAGGCGGATGGGACCCTCTCAGCAAGCGAGTGCGAAAGCGCCGCAGCCGCTTTCGAGAAGGCCGCCGACAACAACCCGAACTTGCGCGAAGCCCGCTTCAACCAGGGCGCGGTGTTGCTCGAGTGCGGGCGCGACAACGAAGCCATGCAGGTGTTCCAGGGCATGGCCTCCGGGACCAACGCGTTTGCCCCGGCGGTCACCGAGCTTGGCGTGGCGGCTTTCAGGCGCGACGACCGCGCCCAGGCCGAGCAGCTCTTCACGCGAGCGATCGACCTCGACCAAAACATCAACTCGGTCACGGCCCGGAACAACCTTGCACAGCTTTTGCGGGATCAGATGCAGGCCCAATCCGGCGAAGAGCGCAAGCGCATTGCTGCTCGGGCGATCACTCACCTGCGGGCGGTGCTGGCCATGGACGGTAGCAACATCCAGGCGTACGCCACACTTTGTCACGTCTACCAGCTGCTTGGATATCCGGAGATGGCGAAGCTGGTGGCTGACCAGGCCATTCGGCGCGCCCAGGAGATCGCGACGGGCGAGGTAGAGGAAGAAGGCGGCTCGAGCGCGCCCGCAAAGGCGAAGTCCAAAAAACGCGACCGGGACGACAAGGAATTCGAGGAGGCGCCCCGCAAGGTCAAGACAGCGAAGGGCACCGGTTACACCAAGGAGATGAACGAGCAGATCGCGCTCGTTTACAACACGCTCGCCCTCATCGAACTCGAGAAACAGAACGTGACCGGAGCGATCAGCAACCTCAAGAGCGCCATCGGCCGGGATCCCAACCTCATGGAGGCCCGCATGAACTTGGCTGCCATTGCGCTCAACTTCCGCGACTACAACACGGCGGAAGACAATTTCAAGGCCGTCATGAAGGCGCAGCCTGCGAACTACGAGGCGGTCATCGGTCTCGGCGTGGCGCTTCGGGGCAACAGGAAGGCCGATGAGGCCGAGCAGATGTACCTCGCCGCCCAGAAGCTCGAACCCAACAACCCCAAGAGCTACTACAACCTGGGCCTGCTCTACCAAGACTACAAGGGAGGCCAGAAGCCAGAGCTGCAGAAGGCCCAGCAGTACTTCCGCGACTATCTCGGCAAAGCCAGCGGCGGAGGGAGTCTTCGACGCGACGCGCAGAAGCGCATCAAGGATATCGACGACATGTTCGCGGCGCTCGAGGAAGCCGAGAAGCTCCAGGCCGAGTATGAGAAGATGCTCAAGGAGGCCGAGGAGCAGCAGCGCCGCATGCAAGAGGAGATGCAGCGCCAGGGAGGCGGCGAGGGCGGGGCAGCTGCCGCGCCCGGCGCGGCCACGGATGGTGCCACGGCCGCAACCACGCCGTGAACCAAGTTGCGTGTCATTTCAACAACTTGCAACTTTTTCGGAACCTTCCAGGGTTCCTGTTGTCTGAACGGAAGCAAGGCGAGGAGAAACTCATGAAGACGCTGTGGGTCCTGAGCATGTCGGCAGTCCTGTCATCGGCATTGGGCGGAATGGCTTTCGCCCAGGAGGAAGCGAATCCAGCTACCACCGAATCGGAGGACGGCGCTTCTTACAAGGCCAAGACCGTCTACGATTTCGATGACGACACGGTCGAAGGTGACCTGCAGCGTCCCGATGGCGAACTCGTAAGCGCCATCCAAAACGTGAAGCAAGACAGCCTGATCGAGATTCGCAAAGACTTCATTCCCGAGATGTTGAAGTCGCTCGAGGACATCTGAACCCAGGCGCCCCGCCCGCCGGGGCTGCAGCTGTTCCGTCTTCCTGAGTTTAGCCCCGCCCTGGCCTCCGGGTCTGCCCGCACTGCGCTCGAAGACCCGGCCTCTAGAGTAGCCATCCGTTCCAAGGAGTTCCCGTTCATGTCCACGCCGAAGGTTCCGCTTCGCTTCCAGGTCTTTCACGGCGACGAGCTGCTGCGAGAAGATCTGATCAGCGAGCCTGTCATCAAGGTCGGCAAGCTTCCCTCGTCGCACTTGCGCCTCGACGATGAGTCGGTGTCGCGCATGCATGCGGTCATTGAGGTCAACGGCCCCGACGACATTCAGGTGATCGACCTCGGCTCGACACACGGGACCCTGGTCAACGGTGAAAAGATCGCCCGCACCAGGGTCAAACCTGGCGACGAGATTGCCTTTGGCATGATCCGGGTGGTTCTGTCCCGCGCAGACGAGGACGCGACCAAGGTGGCCGCGCCTCAGCTCGTGGAGAACATGGCCGTGCAATCAGCCACGCCGTCTCCCGCCCCGGTGCAGGCGCCCCCATTCGCTCCTGCCTACGCCGCCCCTCCGGCTTACGCGCCCCCCCCGGCCTATGCACCGCCGGCAGCCGCAGCGTTGCCTCCTCGCATGGCCGCCACGGCTCCTCTGCCGGCCGCGGGAGGGGGCGCGCCCCCTCGTCCACCGTTCCAGGGGGCCCCGGGGCTTCAGGCGCCGCAATTCCCGGGCGCGCAAGGTGGTATGGGTCCGGGCTTTGCCGCAATGGCGGCACTTCCCACGTCCACCGAGATCGAAGAGATCGGAAGCCAAGCGATCGAGGTGCAGGCCTCTTTCCGCAACGTCGTCATCGACACCCGCCACCTGACCGACCCGAGCGGGAAGTCTCACGGCTCCACCGGCAAGGTGATGACCCTGGTGGGCTGCGTGCTCGGGCTCGTCGGTTTGGTGACCCTGGTGGGCGCCTCGATCCAGGAGGGTCATGAGAAGGAGCGCTTCGAGGCTCACCTGGCCGCGGGTAAGGATCCCGCGAAGTTCCCGCGTGGCAGCGGAAACCCGGCCCTCGACGTTCTCTTCTTCGGAGGTCTGATCGCGGGCGTGGCGCTGTCCTACATGGGTCTCAAGCGATGGGGCCACACTGAAAAGGACTACGTCATCGGCAGCGTGCCCGGGGTCGATGCCCCCGTGCCCCCGGAGTACGTGGGCAGCGACAGCTTCAGGTTGGTGCAGGCGACGGGGGCCGATTTCTCGGTGCAGACCACGCCGCAGATGCAGGGTGAGGTCTACCTTTCCGGCCAGGCCATTCCCCTCGCACAGTTCGTGCAGCAGCGCGGCCCGGTGTTTCCTCTTCCCGAAGGGGCGCGCGTGCGTCTTCAACTGGGCGAAGCGGGGTTCCTGGTGTCGTCAGTGGCAAAGCCGCGCACGCTTCCGGTGCCCTTTCTGCTGTGGAGCTGGGCCGAGCAAAAGTTCACCGCGGGCGCTGCCGCAGTTCTTCTGCTCTTCCTCGTGATCATCTTCGCCGTGCCGCCGGATCCGAAGTCACTCTCGCTCGATCTGCTCAACACGGACAACCGCTTCGTGAACTTCCTCATCAAGCCTCCCGAGGAGAAGGAAGAGGAGATCCCCGAGTTTCTCAACAGCAACAAGAACGACGACCAAGGCGGCAAGGGTAAGCGTCACAAGGGCGACGAAGGGAAGATGGGTAAGGAGTCGTCCAAGAACAAACAGGGCCTTTACGGCCTGAAGGGCCCACCGGACAACCCCGACCCGCACCTCGCCAAGAAGCTGGCCGAAGAAGAGGCCAAGAATGCGGGCATCCTCGGGATGATCAAGGCCGATGAGGGCTCTCACCTCGCATCTCTCTTCGGTCGTGACACGGCCCTGGGGACCGACGCAGAGAACGTACTCGGTGGCCTCTTGGGCAATCAAATCGGCGAAGCCTACGGCGTCGGCGGCTTGGGGCTCGTGGGCACAGGCTCGGGCGGCGGCGGCACGGGTGAAGGGACGATTGGCCTTGGAAACCTGGGCACCATTGGCAAGGGCGGCGGTGGCGGAGACGGATCGGGCTACGGGCGCGGTGCAGGCGGTCTGCGCGGTCGTCGTGCCAGGGCTCCCGACGTCATCCCCGGTGTAGCTGCCGTGCGCGGATCGCTCGACAAGGAGATCATTCGCCGCATCATCCGGCGCCACATCAACGAGGTGAAGTACTGCTACGAGCAGGAACTCACGAAAAAGCCTGACCTTTCGGGACGCATCGCGGTGCAGTTCACGATCGCCGCCACGGGGCAGGTCGTGACCTCCGTCATGCAGAGCTCTTCTGTGGGCAACCCCCGCGTGGAGAACTGTGTGGTTCAGGCGGTTCGTCGCTGGGAGTTCCCCAAGCCACGGGGCGGCGGTATCGTCATCGTGACCTATCCGTTCGTGTTCAACCCAGCCGGCGGCGGGGAAGAATAGGCGCCTTCGCCCAGGTATTCGGCCCAAGAGCTCAGGAACACAGGAGTATCGCTAGATGCAACGCCACCTCAAAGTCGTGCTGGTGCTAGGCCTCATCATTCCGGCCTGCGACGCCTTCGTTTGCAGCCAGCAGCGGAAGAAGGCGATGGAGCTCTCGAACCAGGGCGTCATGGCATTCAAGAACAACCTGTACGACCGTGCCGAGCGTGAGCTCAAGCTGGCGATCCAGACCGACCCTTCTTACAGCCTTGCCCACTACAACTTGGGCAAGGTCTATCAGAAGCAACGCAAGTGGGACAAAGCCGTCGAGTCGTTCGAGGCTGCTACGGAGGGGGAACCGAACAACGCCAATTACCAGTACGATCTCGGCGAGGCGTACCTGGAGATGAAGCGCCTCGACAAGGCTCGTGATGCGCTCAAAGCGTCGACGGAGCTGAACGACAAGGACTACCGGGTCCACTGGCGTCTGGGCGTCGTGTACAAGTTGCTCGAAGAGCCAAAACTCGCCGACGAGGCCTTCAGGAACGCCATCAACGGCAACCCCCGCTTCGACAAGGCCTTCCGAGACCTGGGCTATCTCTACATGGAGTACGACTTCCCCAAGCAGGCGGCCGTGGTGTTCTCGGAGTGCGCTCGGATCAACCAGTTCTCTGCCGAATGCTTCAACGGAAGAGGGCTCGCCCAGAAGGATCTGCAGGAATATGCCTCCGCCGCCGAGGCCTTCAAAAAGGCCATCGAGCTCGAGCCTTCGCTCTTCGAGGCCGTCTACAACATCGGGATGACGTACGCAGATTGGTACGACCAGTCTCACGCCGAAGACCAAAAGGCGATGGCCAGGGAGTACCTGCAAAAGTTCGTCTCGGGCGGCGGCGCCCACGACGGCGGTGTGGGCTACGTGAAGGCCGCGAACGACAAGCTCTACGCTCTTTCGGGCACCTGAGCCAAGGACCCTGTAGCGATTGCACTGGCTCCGCCAGGGCGTCTTACGAGAACGGGCACCCTGCCAAACCTGGGGTCCCCGGACACCGGAGCCATTGGGTACGCCCAAGGCATCCGGCGGTCAGGCTGCCTCGAGAATTTTCGCTGTCGTTGCACGTGGGCAAGGGTAGTATACCGCGCTCCTGGCAAACCCTCGTATTCTCAGCAGAATGCCCGGCTCTGCTGATTGTGGCCGGGATTTGCGGCGTGGTATAAGGGTCGTTCTCATTGACCCCGACGCTCGAATTTCCGGAGGACCAACGTGGGGAAGTCCAAGGCGCCAAAACAGGACGATAACGCTCAGATGAGCCAGCAGACGAACGGACTTCCGGAGGATTTTCCCGCCGAAATCAACGAGCAAGTGGCTGCAGCGCTTGCCGCGGAGGGCGAGTCGATCGACAAGGCCATCGATGCCTGGAAGAAGGTCGTGCAGTCCGCACCCGCTGCGTGGGCGCCCCGGCGCGAGCTGGCGCGGGTCTACAAGCAGGCCGAGCGCTGGAAGAACTACGCCGACGTGCTCAGCGAGAGCGTGGACAAGGCTGCCTGGCCGTCCGAAGAGCAAAAGGTGTCTTTGCTCTGGGAGATGGTGGAGGTCTACCGCGACCGTCTGAAGCTCAACCAAAAGGTGATCTCGAGCTTCACCCAGATCCTCACGATCCAGCCCGAGAACGTCGCCGCGGTGGACGCCCTCGCCGAACAGTACGAGGCCATGAACCGATGGCCCGACGTGATTTCGCTCATGCGAAAGAAGGTCGAGGTGGTCGAGTCTACGGAGGAGAAGATCGCGCTGCATTTGCGGGTGGCGAACCTCTACCTCGAGAAGTTCTCGAACCAGGCAGAAGCCATCAAGGCCTTCGAGGCCGTCCTGGACCTCGATCCCGGAAACCGCCAAGCGCTCGACTACCTCAAGCAGATGTACGAGAAGCGGCGCGATTGGGACAAGCTTCTCAAGTTGCAGCTGTCCGAGATCGAACAGCTCTCCGACGCTTCGGAGCGGGTGCGCCGGTTGCTCGACGTTGCAAAGCTCGCCTCCGAACGCCTCAAACGGGCGCCTGTGTCCATCGAGCTTTGGGAGAAGGTGCTTGCCGAGGCACCCGATAACGCCGAGGCCTTGGCCGAGCTCGAGAAGCTTTACGAGCGCGAGAAGAACTACGAACGCCTGGCCGCCATCCTCGAACAGCGGGTGGGCCTGAGACTCACCGACGCTGATCCAGCCCAGGTGCTGGTGAAGCTCGCCACGCTCTACAACGACCGGCTCGAAAACAACGAAAAGGCGATCGCGACGTGGCAGAAACTGCTCTCGATCGATCCTGAGAACCGCAGGGCGCAAGACGCGGTCAAAAAGCTTTACCTCACGCTCAAAGACTGGGATGCACTCGAGCAGTTCTACGCGGCTCAGAACCGCTGGGACGAATTCGTCCGCGTGCTCGAAAGACAGGCCGAGACCGAAGAGGCTCCTGCGCGTGTAACCCTTGCGCTCAAGATTGGTGCCCTTTATCGAGACCGGCTCGAGCGGACCGATCGGGCCGTGCGGGCTTTCGAAAAAGCGCTCGAGGTGGACGTCAACAGCTTGGCTGCGGCACAGGCGCTCGAGCCCCTCTACGAACAGGCAGGAGACGCGGCAAGGCTTGCCAACGTCCTCAAAGTCAGACTGTCTCACACCACAGATCGCGCCGAGCGCCAGTCGCGCATGCTCCGGATCGTTGAGCTTCTGGATGGTGCAGGCCGCAACAAGTCAGGCGCAGCGGAGATGGCCTTGCAAGCCTTCGTGGAAGGCCCTGACGCAGGCTGGACGCGGGAATGGTGCGAGCGCCTTGCAGGCGAGGTGGGCAACTGGGAAGCCCTGGCGGCTACCTACGAGGAGGGCCTTGCGCACGCGGAAGGCGAGACCGCGCTGGCCATTCTCCGAACGCTGGCGCGGGTGTACGAACGTGAGCTCGTGGACGCCGAGGCCGCCATCGTGCGTTTCAAGAGGGTGCTCGATCGTGCACCCGATGACGAAGAGGCCGTGGATGCCCTTCAGAGGCTCTTCATCGCGACGGAGCGCTACGAGGATCTTCTGGCCATTTACGACAAGAAGCTGGCACTGGCCCACTCGGACGAAGAGCGGCGCGAGGTGCGTTTCAAGCTGGCGAGCCTCTACGAGGACGAGGTCAAAGACGCAGGCAAGGCCATCGCCGCATACAAAGAGATCCTGAGAGAGGTCCCTGAGGATCGCCACGCCCTCCAGGCACTCGATCGTCTGTATACGGCCACCGCCAACTGGAAAGAGTTGGCGACGACGCTCGGAAAAGAGCTGTCACTTTCGCACGACGAAGCCGGATCTGCCGACCTCATCTACAAGCTGGGGAAGGTCAAGCAGCAGCATTTGGCCGACCCGTCGGGCGCGACGGAGGCCTTCACGCGCGCTTTGGCGCTTGCGCCGAGCCACGAGGGCGCGCGCGCCGCCATGGAGGCCTACCTCGAGGATCCTACCTTCCAACTGGTGGCGGTGGCCGCGCTCGAGCCCATCTACGAAAAATCGCAGGACCTCGAACGCATGGCTGAGGTCCAAAAGATCAAGCTTGCGCACGAGTCGGACAAGCTGGGACGTGTGAACCTGCTGTTGCGGATCGGCGCCTTGGAGTCGGCACTCGACCGCTCCGCAGAGGCCTTCTCGGCCTACTCGGACGCGTTCAAGGAAAACCCGGCCTCCGGCAAGGCCCGAGCAGCCCTGCAAGATTTGGCGGGGGTCCTCGATCGCTGGCCGACCTTCGCCGGTTTGTACGAGGACGCGTTGGCGTCCGGGGGGATCGAGCCCTCGCTCGAACGTGAGCTGCTCACGACGCTGGCTGAGACCTACGATACGCGTCTGGACCGATCGGACAAGGCCGTCGAGTGCCTGCAGCGCGCTCAGGAGATTGCCCCCGAGGACGCATCGGCGCTCGACTCTCTCATCAACCTCTACACCCGCACGGAACGCTGGCCGGAGTTGGTCGAGACTCTCAAGCGCAAGGCCGAACTGGTGACGGATGCCGGCGCCCGCGAGGACGTTCACGAGCGCATCGCGACCATCGCGGAGGAGATGATCGGCAACCACGGCGAGGCGATCGCGGCTTGGAAGGAAGTGCTGGCGGAGAACGACGCCAGCGTTCGCGCGCTACGCGCCCTCGACCGGCTCTACGTCTCCGAGGGGCTCGACACGGAGCTCGCTGACAACCTGCAACGCCAGCTCGACCTCAGCGGCGAGCCCGATGAGGTGGTCACCCTTCTGTCGCGGCTCGGTCATCTGCGAGAGCGTCGCTTGGGCGACCTCGCCGCCGCGGTCGAGACCTACCGCCGCCTGCTCGACATCGAGCCTGTGCACGCGGAGACCATCACCGCGCTCGAGCGCATTCTGCCCAACCCTTCGTTCGAGCAAACACTGGCGGAACTGCTCGAGCCCGTGTATCGGGCGCGTGGCGACTTCGCTTCGCTCGTGCGTGTGATCGAGATCCAGATCAAGCACCTCACCGATGGGGCACAACGCTTGGCGCGCCTACAGGAGGTGGCTACCTGCTACGAGGACGGACTCGATGACCCGATGAAAGCCTACGAGGCTTTGTCGCGTGCGCTCGGCGAAGACCCGTTGGATGCCGAGAGCCAGCGACGTATCGAGCGCTTGGCTCGGGTGCTTGGACGCTTCGAGGATCTGATTGGGCGTTACCGCAAGCTGGTGGGGGCGGTCTCCGAACCGGAGCTCAAACGGGAACTCCTCCACAAAGTAGCCCAACTCGCCTCCCAGGAGGTGGGACGTGATGACCTGGCCGCCCAGGCCTACCTCGAAGCGATCGAGGTAGCCCCTTCGGACCTGGAAGCGGCCAACGCGCTCGAAGCGATCTACACGCGGCTCGGTGACTACCGTCAGCTTGTCGAGCTGTACCGCAAGAAGATGGACATGGTGCCGAACCCACTAGAGCGCAAAGAGCTCGGGTACAAGGCCGCTCAGATCTATGAAGAGATCCTCGAGACACCCGAAGATGCGATCGGTGCGTTCAAGCAGATTCTTGCCGTCGACGATACCGACGTGGGCGCGCTCGACAACCTCGAACGCCTGTATCTCCGTCTCGAGCGCTGGACCGATCTCAAGGACGTCTACAGCCGCAAGGCGGAGCTGTCGCAAGACGCCGGCGATCGGAAACGAAACCTGTACGTGCTTGGACAGGTGTACGATCGCGAGCTCGGCGATGCAGAGCGTGCCATCGAGACCTATAGCTCGGTGCTCGACATCGACGCGAACGACTTCGACGCCGTGCAGGCCTTGGATCGCCTGTACGCAAAGACGGAGCGTTGGTATGACTTGCTGTCGGTTTTGGAGCGCCAGACCGAGCTTTCGCCCTCCAGCGCCGAGATCGTCTCGCTTCGCTACCGCATCGGAAATCTCTGGCGCGATCAGCTGGGAGATCTGACCCGGGCCGTGGAGGCCTACGGGCAAGTGCTGGCGGTCGACCCCATGCACGAGCAAACGCTCGCCGCGCTCGAAGACATGATGGCCGAGGGGCAAGAGCCCATCTTGGCCGCCCGGGTGCTCGAGCCCATCTACGAGGGAACGAGCGATTGGGACCGCGTGGTCCACGTCTACGAGGTCATGGTGGCGCATACGCAGGACGCCCCCGCGAAGCTCGAGCTCTTGTGGCAAATCGCCCGCATCCAGGAACGGCAGCTGAATGATTTCGACGCTGCGTTTGGGGCCTACGCGCGCGCGTTGGCCGTGGAGCCCGCGAACGCCGACACGGTAGCGCACCTCGACCGCTTGGCGCAGGTCACCGCGCGTTGGTCTGACATGGCCGCGCTGCTCGAAGGGCAACTCGACAACATTCAGGAAACGCGTTTGCAAGTGGAGACCCTCCTGCGTGTAGCGCGCATCTACGAAGAGGAGACCCGCGAAGACGACAAGGCCATCGAAGCCTACAAGCGGGTGGCGCACATCGAGCCCGAGCGCCGAGATGGACTCGACGCTCTCGACCGTCTCTACAGCAAAGCTCAGCGGTGGGAAGACCTGGCCGAGGTTCTTCGCAAAGAGATCCGCCTGGCCAACACGGAAGAGGAGATCATTTCCTTCACGTTCCGCTTGGCGCAGGTGCTCGAGCTGGCGCTCATCGACATCCCTGGTGCCGTCGAGTGCTATCAGGACATTCTCAATGCCGATCCCGCTCACCCGGAAACCCGGGCCGCGCTCGAGAATTTGCTACGCGCGGGTACCATGCAGGGCGAGATCGCCCAGATCCTCGAGCCGCTCTACCGGCTCGGAGAAGAGTGGGAAAAGCTGGTCGAGCTTTACCAGGCCGAGCTTCAGCGGCTGCAGGGTGCGGGAGAAGTTCTTTCGTCGGCCAAGGACGAGCGCGCCAACTTGCTCCGGCGCTTGGCCGATATCGCCGAAAACAAGCTCTATGACCAGGTCGGCGCTTTCGACTGGTGGTGCCGTTTAATGCTGGAGGATCCTGCCAACGAGCAAGCCTTCGAGGAACTGCTGCGTTTGGCGCGTATCACGCACCAGTGGGAGATGTACGTAGGAACCTTGACCGAGGCCGCTCAGCAGGCGGCGGAGCCGGACGTGCAGCGCCAGGTGCTCTTGCAGCTGGCCAGCACTTACGAGACCGAGCTGCAGAACCTGCAGTCGGCGGAAGAGGTGCTGCAGGTCGTTCTGCACGGCAACCCGCAAGATCCGCAGGCTCTCGAAGCACTCGATCGGATCTACGAGAACCAGGGCGCCTACGAGCAACTGGCAGACGTCCTGCGCCGGCGGCTGGCGGTGACCGACGATAGCCGTGAACTCGTCGCGCTCAATCTCCGGCTGGGCCGGGTTTTGGGAGAGGTGCTCGGCGATACCGGGGCCGCCATTGCGGCCTACGACCAGGTGCTGGAAGCCGAGTCGCGCTCGCCCGACGCGCTCGAAGCGCTGGAGGGGCTCTACCTGCGTGCAGAGCGCTGGAACGACCTCTACAAGGTTTACGAGAAGATGATCGACATTGCGCCGGGCGACCAGGCGCTCTCCGATTGTTATGCCCGAATGGCCACGATCACCGCGAAGGTGTTCGAGAACCGTGAACGCGCGGTGGAGCTGTGGCAGCGCGTCCTCGACCTGCGCGGGCCCGACCTGGTGGCGCTCACGAATCTCGCGGATCTTTACGAACTGGCGGGAGAGTGGCGCGAGCTGACCGATATCCTCGACAGCCAAATCCGGGTGTCGGATGATCCTGACGTCAAGATCCCGCTCTACAAACGGCTCGGGCGGATCTGGGGCGAACATTTGTCTCGGGAGCGCAATGCCCTCGAGTGTTGGCTGGCGGTCCTCGAACTCGATCCAGGTGACGTCGAGGCCTTGCGGGCTTTGGCGGCGAACTATCGCGCCACGGGCGCGTGGGAAGAGCTTTCCGATGCGCTTCGCCGGCTCATCAACCTGGGCCCGCAGGTGCTGGGCGAGGATGAACTCAAGTCCCTCTACGCTCAGCTCGGCGAGCTCGAGGGGCAGACCCTCATGCGAACGGACGCAGCCATCGACGCCTGGCGGCAGGTGCTGGCCATCGATCCGGAAGACTTCCAGGCGATGGCGGCCCTGGAGGCACTGTTCACGCAGGAAGCGCGTTGGGAGGAGTCCGTCGAGATCCTCGAACGCCGGGCAGCTGCCTTGGCGGAGCCCGCCGACAAGGTCGACGTGCTGATGCAGGCGGCGAACGTGTGGGCCGATAAAATCGGCGATGGCGGCGCCGCGGCCGATGTGTTCGAACGCATTCTGCAGATCGACCCCTCGAACCATTCAGCGTCTGTGGAGCTCGAGCAGCTCTACCGCCAGCGCCAAAACTGGGAGCCGCTGGTGGCGCTTCTCATCGACCGCGCCGAGTACTTGGCGGAGCAGCCCCGGGAGCGGCAAAACGTGCTGTGCACCGTGGCCGAGGTCTACGAGACCCATCTTGGCGATCCCGACAACGCCTTCCAGGTGTTGGGCATAGCGTTCGAGATCGACTACTCGAACGATCGGGTCGCGGCGGAGCTCGAGCGGTTGGCCACTCAGGCAGGTAAGTGGAACGAGCTCGTCGGCCAGTGGACCCAAGTGGCGCAGGCGGAGGAGGATCCCAAGACGGCCGCTGAACTCTGGGTGAAGATTGCCCGGTGGGGCGACTCGGCTCTCCAGAATACCGACTACGCCATTCAGACCGCAGGGTATGCGCTGCAACTCGACCCGAGCAACTCGGGCGCGATGAGTGCGCTCGAGGACTTCTATCGAAAGACGTCCCTTTGGCCCGAGCTCGTGGGTGTGCTGCAGCGACACGCCGAAGTGGAGGAAGATCCCGAAAAACGGGTCCTCACGTTGACGGCTCTGGCCGAGACCTACGAGGTCCAGATGGGAGACGTGCCACAGGCCACGTTGGCATACGAGCGGGCTTTGGCCGGGGACGAGCGTTGTTTGCCGGCCATCGAGGCCCTCGAACGCTTGCACCGCCGCACGAACGCGTGGGATCGCCTGGTGGACGTGCTGACGAAGAAGTCTCACGTGGTCGACGACGCAGACGAAGCGATGCGGCTGTCTCTGCAGGCCGGCCAGATCTGGGAGACGCGGCTCGGCGACGATCGGCGTGCAATCGGCGCCTACAAAGAGGTGCTCATCGCCGACGCTCGCAACATGGAGGCGTTGAACGCGCTCGAGCGCCTGTACCACAAGACAGGCCAAATCGAATCGCAGATGGACATCGTCGAGCAGAAGCTCGAGGTGGCCGACGACACCTCCGATCGGCTCACGCTCCTGCAACAGCTGGCGCAGATGTGGGAGACCGACTTCCGCAAGCGCGACCGCGCGATCGACTGCCTACAAAAGTGTCTGTTGGTCGATGAGACCCATGTCCAGGCCTACCGCGATCTCGAACGGCTCTTCCGGGCAGAGAAGAGATGGGAGGATCTGGTCGAGAACTACCGCCGTCACATCTTGGTTACAGCTGATCCGGCCGAGCGCGCGGATCTCTACTTCAAGATGGGCTCGGCGTACGAGACGGAGCTCAAGGACTACGATCGGGCGATCGAGGCCTACGACGACGTGGTCTCGTTCAACCCCGAGCACGTGGACGCCCTGTGGTCTCTCTCCAGGCTCTACGAGTTGACCGAGAACTGGGATCGCGCAGTCGACGTGATGACGCGGATCGCGGGTTCGGTTCAGGGTGACCAGCGGGTCGAGCTGAACTTCCGTCTGGGCAAGATCTACGACGAGCAGATGCGGATGCCCGAGGCCGCCGAGCAATGGCTCTCCGAGGCCCTCGCGCTGGAGCCGGCCCACCTGCCGAGCATGTTGGCCCTGCTCCACCTCTACAAGGGGCGCGGAGACCACCTGAAGGCGGCGCAGCTCATGGTGCGGGCCGAGCAGCAGACCCGCAACGTGCTCGAGAAGGCACGGTTGCTCTTCGAGGCCGGGCAACTTTACCGCAATGAGCTTGGCAACGAGGATCGCGCTGCAGAACTCTACGCTCAGGTCATCGAGCTGGATCCCGAGCATGCCGAAGCGGCAGAGCCCCTCTCGGAGTTCTATTTCGAGCGGAAGCAGTGGGCCCCTCTGGTTCCTCTTCTCGAGATGCTGGCGCGGAAGCGGGATCGCCGCTCCGCGCGTGAGCTTCATCCGACCTACTTCCGCCTGGCGAAGGCCTGCGCGGAACTGGGCCTCGACGAAAAGGCGCTCAAGCACTTCAAGCAGGCCTACGATCTCGATGCCACCCATCTTCCCACCCTGCTCGGGCGGGCGGATCTGCTCTACCGACGCGAGCAGTGGGACGATGCTTTCAAGCTCTACCAGTCGATCCTGGCCCATCACCGGGACGCCCAGGGTGACTACCAGCTGGTCGAGGTCTTCCACCGGATCGGTCGCATCAAACTCAAGCTGAGTGACCGAGCGAAGGCTATCAACATGTTCGAGAAGGCGCTCGAGGTTCAGCCGGGGCACAAGCCCACGCTGGAGGCGCTGGTCGAGATCTATACGGCGACGGGGGACTGGGAGGCCGTCATCAAACAAAAGCGCGGCTTGCTGGTGAACGCAACGAGCGACGCCGAGCGCCTGCAGTTCTTGCAGGAGATCATCGACATCTACCTCACCAAGGTCGACAACAAGCAAAAAGCGATCGCGGCTTACCTCGAGGCCCTCGAGATCGAGCCGAACTCGATGAGCTTGCTGCACAAGGTGCTGGCGCTCTTCTCCGAGACCAAGCAGTGGAAGAAGGCGGTGGAGACCACGCTCAAGATGGCCGAGCTCGAGAAGGACAGGACCTTCCGGGCGAAGTACCTCGAGGCGGCGGGCAACATCACCAACTACGAGCTGAACTCGCCTGACGAAGCCATTGAGTTTTACAATCAGTCGCTCGATGAGAATCCCGACGACCTCAAGGTCTTCGAGCGCATCGACCGCATCCTCACCAAGAAGAAGGATTGGAAGAACCAGGAGCGCGCCTACCGTCGCATGATCAAGCGGCTGGGTACGGAGGTGCCGGTCGAGAAGCGGCCTGTTCAGGTGGCGCTATGGAACTCGCTTGGCGAGATCTACCGCTCGCGCCTCAAGGACCTGCCGGCCGCCATGCAAGCGTTCGAGGTCTGCGTGGGGCTCGAGCCCGACAACCTCAGGCGGCGCGAGATCCTGGCCGAGCTGTACGCGGTCTCCGGCGTGGAACACGGCGAAAAGGCCGTTCGGGAGTACCGGTACATCATCAGCAAGGCCCCGGACATCACACAGACGGGACCCCAGCTGCAGCTGCTGTGGCGCACGTACTCGGACGCGCAGGCCTACGACAAGGCGTGGTGCGTGGCTCAGGCGCTTACGTTCTTGCGTCAGGCCGACGAGAACCAGGTCCGCTTCTTCGAGCAGTATCGAGGCAAGGGGCTTCAAAAGCCGCGCGTGCGTGTGACGGAGGAGATGTGGCGCCGCTTCATCTTCCACCGGGACGAGGACTGGTACCTGTCCCAAATCATGGGGCTCATCAGCGAAGCCGTGCTGAGCGCCAAGATGACCGACATGAAGGTCTACAATCTCAAGCGCAAAGACGCGCGAGACATGACGGTGGACTCTTTGCAGTTCAGCAAGGTGTTCAACACCGTGACGGCGGCCTTGAACATTCAGCCGCCCGCCGTATTCCTTCGCGAGGAAAACCCGGGCGATATGCAGCTCTACCCCCTCTACGACAAGCAGGGGCCGATGCTGGCCGTCGTCGTGGGTTCGGCGCTGCTCCAGGGACCGACGGCGAAAGAACTCGGGTACTTGCTGGGACGGAAGGCGGCGCTTCTGCGCTCCGATCACATGGTCCGGTGGCCCACGGTGGTCGAGCAGGTCTCACAGCTCAAGGCGTTCGTCATCGCGGCCATCAAGCGAATCCAACCGAACGTGCCGGTGCCTCCTGAACTTGCAGCAGTTCTTCCGAGCTACATGGAGATTCTGAACGGAATCTCCCCCGCTCGCCTCGAACACCTGGCAATGGTGGTGTCGCAGCTCCTGCAAGCCAAGGCCGACCTGAACACCACGAAGTGGGTCAAGGCTGTGGACTTCACGACCACGCGGGCAGGCTTTCTGACCTGCAACGACCTCGAGGTGGCCGTGCGGCTCGTGCAGGCGGAGCCCATGACGATCGGTATGGCCGACCCGCGTGAAAAGATCCGGGACCTCATCGAGTGGTCCGTCTCGGAGGAGTACTTCACGTTGCGGCAGCAGATCGGGTTCAGCATTGGAAGCTGACCGATGTCTTCGTCAGTGACCCTGGCCGCCCTCGTGGCGGCCGCCGTCGCTGCGGGCCCGGCGCTATGGCTCGGCCGGTGGCGGCGGCGGCGGGACTACGAAGCTCAGGCGCGCTTCGAAGCCAACGACGAAGCGGAATCGCTTTGCCGCGTGGCGCGCGAGGAGGCGCGGCGTTTGGTTCTGGAGGCGGGGGTGCGTGCACGCGAAGAAGCGCTGGAGCGTCGCCGGGGTGCCGAGGCGCCCCTCGGGGCTCAGCGGCGCAAGCACGAGGCCCTTTCCCTGGCGGTAGCGAAGCGGGACGCGGCGCTCGCCATCAAGCGCACGGAGCTCGATCGGGTTCGGTCCCAGATGGAACGACGTGCAAAGACCGTCAAGACACGCGAGCAGGACGTGGCGGTGGCGCGGAAAGAGTTCGAGGCGCTCCATGAGTCCGCGCGCCGTGAGCTGGAAAGCCGAGCGGGACTCACGCGTGAGGAGGTGAAAAAGGCGCTGGTGGCCCAAGCGGTGGAGCAGGCTACGGCCGAAGCTGCGAATGTGGTGCGGGCCGCCGAGCAGCTTACGCCCGGCGCCGAACACGGCAGGATGGCGAAGCGCCTCATGGGGCTCAGCATCGGGCGCTTTCACGGCCACTACCTGACCGAACGGCACCTTTCCGTCATCTCCCTGATCGATCCCCGCAGGGGCCGTGCGAACGTACCCACCGAGGCCCTGGAGGCGATCGCCCAGGTGGCAGGCGTACACCTGACCCTCACGGACGAGCAAGACGCGGTTCGTCTCGAGGGACTCGACGGGGTGGGGCGCGAGGTGGCTCGGCGCAGCCTGAACCGCTTGATCAAGCGTCCTGCGCGCAACGCCGACGATGTCACGCGCCTGGCGCAGAACCAAAAGACGCAGCTCGACAAAGAACTGCTGGAGCTTGGTCGAAAAGCGTTCGCGGCACTTCAGATCCCACGCGCTCATCCCGAGATCGTGGATCTGGTCGGGCGGCTGAACTATCGGACGAGCTTCACCCAGAACCAGTGGAAGCACGCGGTGGAGGCGGCGTTCCTCTGCGGCATGATGGCCGAGGAGCTCAAGCTCGACGCCAAGGTGGCGCGGCGGGCGGCGCTGATGCACGACATCGGCAAGGCGCTCACCCACGAGATCGATGGCTCTCACGCGGTGATCGGCGCCGACATCGCGCGGCGCCTGGGCGAGTCCGAGCTGGTGGCCAACGCCATTGGGGCTCACCATACGGACGAGCCCTTCAATAGCCCCTACGCCTTTTTGGTCGCTGCCGCCGATGCCCTGTCGGGTGCGCGCCCCGGGGCGCGGCGGCAAACAGAGGACAATTACGTCGGTAAGATCGCCGATCTCGAGCGCATCGTGCGAGGCTTCCGCGACATCCAGGAGGCCTTCGCCGTTCAGGGCGGGCGTGAGGTGCGCGTGTATGTCAAAGAAGATCGTGTGGACGACCTGGGGGCGATCGACCTTTCGTCTCGGCTGGCGCAGACCATCTCCGACGAGATGACCTTCCCCGGACAGATCCGCGTGACCGTGATTCGCGAGTTTCGGGCCGAAGAAAACGCCGGGTAATCCTCATGCCTCCTGCTCTGTTTTACGCACTGGGCTTCGCGCTCGTGTTCTTTGGTGTGTTGCGGTTGGTGTTCCTTGGTCTCCGGGCGCCCAAGCCCACACCGGAAGAGCTGGAAGCTGCGCGCAACCAGAAGGTTGGCTTTGGCCTGTTGTCGTTCCTGGGCGGTGGCCGGGGCACCGCGGGCCGTCGCCACACGACCATGGGTATCCTTTGGATCGTGATGGGGCTCTACGTGATGTGGTCCGGCTATGCGCTAGGCCGCCGCCAGGCGGCGGAGGCGGCGAGGGAGAGCCGCCCGCGTGCCATCCGGGCTCTCGTGAATCCCGAAGGAGGGCCTCCGGCCCGTCCGTCCGCGGAGGGGCCCACGTTGAAAGCGTCGCCGCAGCCCTCGTCGCCGGGGGCGCCTGGTGAAACGCCGTGACCGGCGTGACACCGCTTACGAGCTGGCGGAGGTGTAGCTGCGCAGGGCGCGGAGCCAGGTGCGGCGCGCCAGCCACGTAAACACCAATCCGCCCGCCACACAGAGGAGGGCGTTCACCAGGGTGAGGCGTCCCAGCAGCGCCAGCGCTGGGTACGTGGTCATGAGCGCCAGCGGAAACACCACGGTGAAGAGCACCTGCAGCAGGCCGCGGAACACCGTGACGGGCCAGCGGCCCGCATCGAAGAGCGAGGTCATGAGGTAGCTGAGGTTGTCGACGCGCACCACGTAGAACGAAGCGCTCACCACGAGAATCCAGACGGAATAGAGCAACGCCACGGCCACCACCAGCAGCAATGCGGCCTTGGCCAGGGAGGCCACGCTGGGCGGGTGGCCCAGGAGAACGAAGGCGTAAACGAACACCGCCAGGGCGCCCAGCAGATCGACCATGCGCCAGGGCTCGAAGCGGGCGGTGGATACGAGGAATTGCGTGTCAGCGGGCTTCATCAGGATGAAGTCGAAGGTGCCGGTGCGGATCCCCTCCGTCACCAACGTGAGGCTGGGTGTGACGCCTCCCTCGAGGATGCCCTTGAGCAAGACGAACCAGCCGATCACGACCAGCGCGTCGGGGAAAGTCCAGCCGACCATCGTCTCCCTTTGCTCGAAGACGACCAGCAGGGGCACGAGGGTCACTGCGAGCCAGAACAGGGACATGATGCCCTTGAAGATGAAATCGAGACGGTACTGCATGGCCAGCGCCGCCGAGACGCGCGCCTGAACGGCAAGCAGGGCCCCGTATCGTCTGAACCCCTGCATCATCCACCGAAGGCGATGAAGCGTCGCAGACCCTGGCGCCAGGTCACGGCCGCGAGGCTTGCCATGCCCGCCACGAAGAGCCACTGGATGCCGAGATCGCGTGTGGCATCGAGCAGCGAGAGCTTGCCGATCCAGGTCTCTACCGGGAACGCCAACATGTAGCGAAAGGGCAGGGCTCGCGATAGGGGTGTGACCCAGGTCGGGAGCAGTTCGAGGGGAAAGAGGTAGCCCGAGAGCACGAAGTGTATGGCCAGCCACATGTCGAAGATCGATAAGGCGCTCTCGACGAACATCGCCAGCGAGCCGATCGTCAGCATCGTGAAGAACAGGATGAGCCAGGCGCCAAGCAGCGAAAAGGCGAACACGGCTGCTCGCCCAAAGCTGCCGAAGAGCAGCGGGTCTCCGCCCACGTAGATGAGTACGGCCACGACCGGTGAGACCATCAGCATGCGGATGGGAACGGCTGCGATGTGCTCGGCGCTGTATTGAACGAGCGGCGAGATGGGGCGCAAGAGGCGCGTGGCGAGAGCCCCCTGGCGGATGTCCATGGTCATCTCCCATACCAGCCAGTTGTTCGTGACGATACGAACCACCAGAACGGCCAGGTAGTAGGTGACGAAGTCCCTCTGCCCAAAGCGTCCCACCGGGCCGCTGGCGGCGACGGCCGTCCACAGACCCATCATCACGAGGGGCATGTTCGTGGTCAGGATCCACACGAGGAACTCGGCCCGGTACGCGACCATCTCCGCCAGCCCCACGCGCAACAGGGCGGGATACGCGCGCAGGCTACGCCACATCAGGGGACCTCGCCCGCCGCGCGGAATTGTCGACGTGTGCCTGCTGGAACAGCTCCCGCATCACGTCCTCGAGAGGGGGATCCTCGATTGAAAGATCGGCCACGGGCAAGTGGGCGAAGGCGTACTTGACGGACTCGTTCACGCGGTCGGCTGAAACCGACACGACCACCCGGCCTTCGTCGCGCGTCAACACCGTGCCCAGGGGCGTCACGGCCTCGAGCGTAACGGGCGAGGCCAGGCCTACCGTCAATCGCCGATCGGGTCGGATCCGGCGCACCAGGGTCTTGAGTTCCCCGTCGTAGATGAGGCGCCCCTTGTCGATGACCACCACGCGCGGGCACAGGGCCGCCACGTCTTCCATGTAGTGGCTCGTGAGCAGCACGGTGGCCCCGAACTCCTCGTTGTATTTGCGCACGAACTGGCGCATGCGGGCCTGCATCGCCACGTCGAGCCCGATGGTGGGCTCGTCGAGAAACAGAACCTTGGGCTTGTGCAGGAGCGCTGCCGCCAGCTCGCACTTCATGCGCTCACCAAGCGACAACTGTCGGGTGGGTTTCCCGATGAGGTCTTCAATCTCCAAAAGCTCGACCAAGGTCTTGAGCGTCTGCTTCGCTTCGTCTTTGGGCAGGTCGTAGATTGCCCGGTTCATGGCGTAGGTCTCTGACGGAGGCAGATCCCACAAGAGCTGCTGTTTTTGCCCCATCACCAGCGTGATGGCCTTGAGGAAGGCGACCTCGCGGGCCTGGGGCTTGTGTCCGAACACGCGGGCCTCACCCGAGGTAGGGTGCAAGAGGCCGGACAGGATCTTGAGCGTGGTGGTCTTGCCGGCGCCGTTAGGCCCCAAAAAGCCCACCCGCTCGCCAGCCGCGATCGAGAACGAAAGGTCGTGGAGCGCCTCGACCGTGCGGAACTCGCGGTGGAACACCGACTTGAGGGCGGCCCATACACCCGGCGGCCGCTTGTGGACGCGGTAGGTCTTGCTGAGGGACGCGAGCTCGATCACCGGGCGTCACACCTGGCTGCCCACGGGCCACAGCCACGCGGCCCCACGCACCCCGCTCGCGTCGCCGTGGGCGGCCTTGACGAGCTTGGTGCTGATAACGTCGGAGAACACGAAGGATGTCCAAAGGCGGGGCACCGATTCGTACAGTCTCGCGACGTTCGAGACGCCTCCGCCGAGCACGATCACGTCGGGGTTGAGGATGTTGACGATGGCGGCGAGCCCGCGGGCCAGGCGAGCCTCGAAGCGCGCGAGGGTGGCCTCGGCGCGTGCGTCGCCGTCCAGGGCTGCTTTGGCAATGGCAGCCGCCGACAGTTCTTGGCCCGTAACGCGCCGATGGTCCGACGCCATGCCCGTGCCCGAGAGGAAAAGCTCGGTGCAGCCACGCAGCCCGCACCAGCAAGGCGGCAGGGTCAGCTCGTCCGGCTCCGGCCAGGGCAGCGGCATGTGTCCCCATTCGCCGCTGACGCCATCGGGGCCCTCGAGGATGCGCCCGTCGACCACGATGCCTCCGCCCGTTCCGGTACCGAGGATCACCCCAAACACCACGCGCGGTCGTTCGCCCACGGGAGGAAAGTGTCCGGGCGCCGCGGCCCCGTCCGCTGCCTCGGAGAGGGCAAAGCAGTTGGCGTCGTTGGCCACGCGCACGCGGCGATCGAGCGCCGCCGCGAGATCGTGGTCGAGCGCCTTTCCGATGAGGGAAAGGATGTTCGAGTTCTTCACGAGCCCGGTGGCCGGGGAGATCGTGCCAGGAATCCCGAGGCCTACTGTGCCGCGAGCGCCGGTGGTCGCCTCGACCTCGGCTACGGTTGCGGCGAGCGCACCGATCAGGCTCTCGTAGGCGTCTTTGGGTGTGGGACGCCGAACACGGCACAGTTCCCGACCTGCATCGTCGATCGCCAACGCTTCAATCTTCGTTCCCCCGAGATCGATTCCAATCCGCATCATTCGTCTCGCATTGCCGGCAAGTGGTAGTCTTATGACAGATGCCCGTCTACGTGTCCGAGTACGCGGCCGAGCTCAGAACCTTGGGCCATCAGGTGTTCGCCGTTCGCTACCCCTGCCCAGTCCTCGTCGTCAAGGGGGTGAGCGGTAACTTGAAAGATTCGAGTGGCAAGGGGGGCACGCTGGTCACGGAGGACATCATGGACCACTTGCGTCAGGCGAGCCTCCTGATTGGCCGGGTGTTTCTTCTGCGCAAGGGGCGCGGGGCCGCTCCCGGGCCGGTGACGATTGGGCGTACTGCGGGCAACGACGTGCCGATTCCCGAGTATTCGATCTCGCAGCGACACTGCATGGTGCGGCTCGAGCTCCAAGGCGCGCTTCTCTCCGACACCGGCTCGACCAACGGCACGTTCGTGGATGGCACCCGGCTTTTGCCCCAAAAACCCGTGCTCCTCGGTGACGGCACCGAAATCACCCTGGGCCGCTTCGTGTTCGTGTTTCACACGGCAGCGGGCTTCTCGGCGATGCTCGCCACGCAATCCTGACAGGGGTGGCCTGCCGCGCGAGGCTCAGCGCCGGACGGGCTTCTGGGGAGTCCGGCGGGCGGGCTTTCGGGCTGCGTAGCTCGTTTCGTCGGAGATCGGCGGGCCGACGAGCGGCGTCCACCCCGAGGGCAACGCGGGCGCGTTCTGGGCGTAGGTGCTGCGTCCCTGCCAGGGGCGAGGGATCCAGGCGTTGTTCCAGGCCTCCTGCCGGGCCGGCTGGCGGGGCGTGGACCCAAAGGTCATGCCGTTGAGGGCCAAGGGATTCATGTGCATGACCGCCTGTCCCGCGAAAAAATCGAGGCGAAGCCACGACAGCTCCGGAAAAAGCCCGACGTCGAGGCGATCGGGTTCAGGCAGCATGGTGATCGCGAAGTCCTCGGGGCGGATGAACCGCTCGGGCCGCGAGACATCCTCGTCGGCGCGGTAGCCGGTCACGCCGCCGCCCACCCCCGTGTACACCCCAGGCATGGGGAAGCTGCCGCCGCTTTGCAGCCCCTGCCAGCGCAGGAACTGGCTGCGCCCTCCGGTGTACACCACCACGTGGTCCTCGCGGGGATCGCTGCCGCCCACACGAACCACTTCGTGGGGTTCGTGGGTGAACTCGTGGAAGAAGAACTGATAGCCCACGGGCCGGAACCCTTCGTCGCCGTCGAGGCGCGAGGGCCCACGCAAGATCACGTTGACGTGCTCCCAGTCGCCCTCGTGATGGTTGATCCACTCGTTGTAAGGAAAATAAAACCAATACTGAATCGCGAGCAGGCCCTTGGCGCGGTTGAACCAAAAGAGGTGGGCGTGCTGGGTGGGTGCATACTCGAACGCAGCGGGTGCGGCATGCTCGAGAGGGTCGCCGTTCATGATCGCGCGCCAGCGTCGACGCCAGGCTGAGACCCCCTGCTCCATGCGGTCGTCTCCTGGCGCATCGACGGCGTAGTGAATGCGGCGGCCGTCTGCGTCCGTGGTCGGCAGGTCTGACCAGTCGTCGTCGGCGAGTCTGCGATGCGGGAGGGCTTCGTATTGCCTGACGGTGCGGCCCTGCTCGTCCAGCACCCGTGCGGTCAAACCAGCCCCATCGGCCCACGCGTACCGAACGGGCACCGGCCAGATGTCTCGATGCACGAAGGCCATCGCCGGGTTGAACCGGCGCGCCAGAATGGCGCCTGCCGGAGCCGCCTCTTCGGCAGGGGTGAGCGTCGTGGGATCGGCCAGATCGGCCCAGGACACTGCGGGGGATGCATCGGTATGTGCCCTTTCGGCCCCGAACGCCGCGGGGTCCACCCGGGGAAACTCTGCGTGTGCCGGAGGCCCGCCGCCGCCTGCGAAGGCCACGGCCACGACGGCTAACGATACCGTGGGCCCGCGTCGAGACATGATAACTCTCTTCTCGAAGTCATCGCCCGCTCACCGAAGAGGCTTGAGCCTGCAGATCTCAAGGCGGGGCGGGGCGGATACGATAAGTATGACATGTTCCCTGCATGCCGTGTCGCCCCTGGCGGTTTCTGCCGGATCGCTCGGCTCTGGGTGTTGTCGGGCCTCGTCTGCGCGGCCTGCGCCTGCACGAAGGAGCGCCCTCAGCCCGTGCTCGACAATCCCGCGCCTCGGGTGTCGAACTCGTTGCGCGCACCGACGCCCGTCGAGCCTGGCAGCCCTCCACAGAAGGTGGGGCTGCGTGAACGGCAGTGGGGCACGAAGAAGCCCGACCTCGATCCCACGGTGCTCACCACGGTCCGCAAGGATGTGCTGGCTGCGGCTGCCAAGAGCCTCAACGAGGATCCCGAGGGGCTCAAGCGCTCGGACCTGCAGGCCGCGCTCGACGCGCAGATGGGGGCCCTGGCCAAATGCTTCGATCACAGTGACGTCACCAGCGTGGGGATCTATTTCGAGGCCGATCCGAGCGGCCAGGCGCGCGGCGTTCGTGTGCGGGGTGCGCCTGCGGAAACCGAGACCTGCGCCACGAGCGTCATCGAAAACCTGAGGTTTCCCGCGTTCAAGGGCAACCCGGTTCCCATAGATTTTCCCATCTCCATTCGCCGCCGGGTCGAGGCCGTCACGGCTCCGGGAGCGAAGGGGCCCGAGTGAAGGCCGCGGCTAGAACTCGGCTAGAACCGCATACCGCGTTTGGCGCGGAACACGAACCACTTGTACGTCAGATACGAAGCGCCGCCGGCGGCGGCCATACCCAAGATTGGCGCGCCGGCCACGGTGAAGAGCACCGCGGATCCCGCCCAGGCTCCGAGCGCCCAGTAGCCTTTTTTCTTGGCGACTTCTTTGTCCCTCACTATCAAGCTGCCCATGGCGTTCCCTAACCAGGTAGTTAGCACGGAGGCGCCCGCCGGGCCACGGCGCCCCCCGGCGGTGCCGGGCCACAGGCCTGACAGCATGGCGAAATCACGCAAGAAACGTGTCGGCGCTTCGACTCAGTAAGGCTTGTAGGCCTTCACCTCGTCGATCGCCGAGCCCAAGAGTGTGTTGATGCGCTTTTTGAGAGCTGCACGTCGATCGTTCGTGCGGTACACGGCCCGTGCCAGGCTCACGAAGCGCTCGCCGAATTCGCAGGCGCGCTCGCAGTCGCGGAGTTGATCCTCGATGTCCCACAAGGTGGCGTTCACCTTGCGAAGCTCGTCCGCGGCGTGCTCGAGGTCAGGGCTCGGGGGAACGGCTTGGCGGCGCCGCGCCTCGAGGAGCCCCAGCTCGAAGCAGACCCGATCCCGCGTCTCGGGATCCGTGATGCGCTCGGCCTTGATCTCGAGGATGGTGATCTTGTCGATGAGCTCGCCCGGACTGACGTCGATGGTTACGGTCAAGGCCCACGTCTCCTCACCCCTTGCATCGGCGCGCGCCGGCGCGAAGTTGAGCGGCCACCCGGGCGAGCGGTCGAGCCCCCCTTGGCTCAGCGCCCGGCTGCTTGGTTCGAAAGCGCGTGCGCGACGCGCGCGAGGGCGCTTGCCCAATCGCCGGGCGCCGCTTGACGAAAGAGCTGCAGGGACGGGTAAAACGGCGATCGGGTTCCCCGTTCCTGCCAGCGCCAGTCGGGAACGTGCGCGAGCAGCAGCGATGTGGGGCGTCCCAGCGCGCCCGCCAGGTGAGGCAGGGCCGTATCGGTGGACACGAGGCCATCCACGTTCATCAGAAAGGCAGCGGTGTCGATGAACGCTTCGGGGCCCTCGTCGAGGCGCGCTCCCCAATCCTCGATGGCGGCGAGGCCTCCTTCCCGCGCCAAGGCGGCGAGCTGCTCGCGGCCGTGGTTTTTCTGGACGGACAGCCAACGCACCCGGCCCCCGGCCTGGGCGACGAGGGGGGCGAACGCAGCCAGCGGCGCTGAGCGGCGGGCATCGGCCTGATACTGGGGGTTGCCTTGCCAGGCCACTGCCACGCGGAGCCGGCCGTCGGCGGGTCCGAGCTGCGCGGCCCACTCAGCCACCCGCCGAGGCTCGGCTTGCAGGTACGTTGCGGGCGCGAAGAGCCGTTCTGGCAGGGGGCCGCACACGTGGGGAAGGCTGAACAGCGGTACAAAAAGCTCAGCGCGGGGCCAGGGCGCTCCCGGCGCCACCACCTCGTCCACGCCCGGAACGCTGCGCAGCAAGCTGGCCAGCCAGGGGCGCCCGGGTGGGAACCCCCGCGGAGGCACCACGGTGACCCGGCCCGTGAGAGCCCGTGCGCAGGCGGCGTAACGGATGAACTGGAGTGTATCGCCGAGACCTTGTTCGCAGACGAGCAGGAGGTGGGCGTCCGGGGCGGGCTGACCGCCCCACAAGCGTGCGCCCCCGGGAGCCTCCAGCGTGCCCTGGGCGACCTGGTGCGCGCGGTCGGCGGCAAAGCCCGCGAAACCTTCCGCCCACCGCCCGCGATAGCACCGCAGCTGCGCGAGATTGAACGCCGCCACCGTAGGGCCCGGGGCCTCGCGACAGGCGGCTTCGAGTTCGGCCTCGGCCCGGTCCGTCTGACCGAGCTCCTTGGCGGCGGTCGCCAAGCTGATGCGGGCGTTCGTCTGGGAAGGCGCGAGCCGCAACGCCTGCTCCGCGTGAGCCTGCGCCTCGGCGAAGTGCCCGGTTCTTACCAGGGCGCGCGCTGCGAGCTCGTGGAGGTGCGCGGCGTCTTGGCGTTGGCTCGCGGCCCGCACGAAGAGGCGAGAGGCTTCCGCGAAGGCCCCGGCGGCCGCCAGCGTCGAGAACAGGTTGTGGGCGTGTCCGGGTTCGTCGGGGGCTTCCGTGAATGCGCGCTCGTGGAGGGTGCGCGCCTCTGCGAGGCACCGACCGCTTTCCTCACCGGCGAGGGCGCGTTGCCGCAGCAGGTTTCCGAGGGCCGCCTGAGCCTGCGTGGTGCGCGGGGCGTCATGAAGGACGCTGCGCCACAAGCTCTCGGCCTCGACGAGGTTCCCGAGGGCGCGGTGCGAGAGCGCCAGATGGTGGCGTACGGGCACCGACGAGGGGGCCGCGGTGTACGCGTCCTGCAGGGCCACCACGGCGCCCGGGTGGTCATTGCGGCTTTGTAGGGCGACGCCCAGCACCAGGGCGGGTTCGGCATCTCCCGGTGTCATCGCGGCGCGTGCGAGCGCCTCGGCCGCAAGGGCATCTCCGCGGGCCAGCGCTGCGAGCGCCCGGCTGTGCCAGTCGTGGTTCATGGCTTGTCGAAACGCCGTCCGGGTGCATGGCTCCGGTCGGGCGGTTGCCAGGCGCGTGGCACGCAGAGCTTACCTTGGGTGCGCCCCGCGGCCTAGAATTCGGAAAAGCCCACGGCCTGAATTACACTCGTCCGAGGAGGGGTGTTCATGGCCGAGGCGTGTGCGAGGCAGTCATCGTGAGCCCGACGGGGATGACGAAGATCGCGTGCGAGGCCCTGCGGGGGCTTCGTGACCAGGGGGCACCCGATGGCCTCGGGTGACGAAAGGGCGCAAGGCCCCTTTGCGCCGCCCCCGGTGCCGCTGCCCGCTGCGGCCAGGCCTGTCATCGAGGGGCCGCCGCCCGCGCCGCCCCTGGTCGGCATTCCGGCGCCCCCGCTGACAGCGCCCGCGCGCATCGCGCCGCCCACGACGGCCCCCGGCACGGGAAAAACGGGCAGGTTTACGGGGAAGGTGATGGTGGCGCGCAAGTCGTCGTGGCCCGCTTGGCTTGCGCCTTTAGGGCGCGTGGCCGCTTGGGGGCGTGAACGCGTGCCCCCTGCCGCGCGCCCGGTGATCGCCCGCTATGGCGCAGGGGTGTTGGCATGGGGTGTGGGGGTGCTGTGCGGTCTTTGGTGGGCGCCCGGTGCGTCCCCGCCACGGCCTGCCCCAGCGCGCGCAGCAGCGACCCCGGCAGCCGGCGCAGAGACGGCCGCCGCGTCTCGGGAGCCGCGCCTCGCACCCGCGCGGGTCGACCCGGCCCCAGCCGCTCGTGCGACCTGTTCGGTCCAGCTTTCGACGGACCCGGCCGGGGCAGTCGTGGTGTGGGGGGACGAAACCCTCGGCGAAACGCCGCTGCTCGATACGCCCGTGCCCTGCGGGCGGGCCCTGGTGACCCTGCGCAAGGACGCCTACGAGCCGATCCTGGTGACGATGACCGCGACGCCGGACGGTCCGGTGGTGTTCTCCACGCCGCTGCTGCGGCCGGAGGCCGACGTGGAACTGGTGAGTGAGCCACCGGGGGCGCAGGTGTTCGTCGACGATCGCCTCGTGGGTGTGACCCCCGCACGGGTGGCGCTCCGGCAACTCGAGACGGTCCAGCTGAGGCTGGAGAAGACAGGCTATCGTCCTTTGGCGCGTGCGCTGCGACCCACCTCGGCCGAGCGGCGCGTGCGCTTCGAACTTGCGCGGGCCCGCGACCCACGCGCGCGACGCGCGAAGCGCGCGCCCTGACGTCGGAGCGCGGGTGGGCGCGAGGTGCGGGCCGGTCAAGGCCTGTGCCGGATCCGCCGAGTCTGGCGAGACGTGACGGCGACGCGTAGACAGGCCTTGCACAGGCTTGGCCGAGCCTGGGTGGTGGCGGCCGCAGGGGGCGGGCTCGTACCCGGCGCCGCATTCGGCAGTGAGCCCCGTGCGCTCGACGTCATCTGCAACCGCGAGCTGCCTTTCGCGAAGCTCTCGCGCGAAGAGGTCGCCGCCATTTTCACGCGCGCCATTCGCGTATGGCGGGGCAAGGACGTGCTGCGGCCCTTCAATTTCAGGCCCGCTACACCCGAACGCCTGAGCTTCGACCAGGTGGTGCTGCAGATGGATCCCGACCGCAGCGCGCAGTTCTGGATCGACAAGTTGGTGCGGGGTGAAGGGGAGCCCCCCCGCAAGGTAGGGGATGCGCGGACCATGGTACGCGTGGTCGCGGCGTTGCCCGGGGCACTTGGATACCTGGCGCCCGAGCACGTCGACGCCACGGTGCGGGTGGTGGCGCGCATTCGTGAGGGACAGGTGCTGGGGCCATGACACGCAAAGGGTTGCCAACCTTCGGACTGGTGATGGCCCTGCTGCTGGGAGGGGGCGGTCCCGCGCGGGGCGAGCCCGAAGCGCCGCCGCTGACGACCGATGTGCTCTCTGCGCCTGTCCCGTCCCCGTCTTCGGCAGGCCAAGCCGAGGAGGATGACGAAGCCGCTCGGATCCTCCGAGAGGTCACCGCTGAAACCGCCACCGACGCAGAGCCGGGGCTCGTCGCCGAGAGCGAACCGCGGCTCCTGGTGTACGGCTTTCTCGATGCGGGCCTTCAACGATACGTGCCCCGCGACGAGGACACGCGGGCTTTGCTGGTGACGCCCGAGTCGACCTTCGTCTCGGGCAACACGAACGTGTACTTCGACGTCCGGCCGGTGCGCGGCTGGCGGGCGCTCGTGGAGACGCGCTTGACCTTGTTGCCCCATGGTGACTACCAGTACGCGGGGCTTGGCCCGGCGACCCGCACGAACACACGCATCCTCGATACGACCAGCCCCTCGGGCCGCAACGTGGTGCAGCTAGGGGGCGTGGTGGTCGAGCGCTCTCAGATCGAGTACAGCTTCAACGACGCCCTCAACGTGCGTGTGGGGTACTTTTTCACTCCGTGGGGTATCTGGAACGTGGACCACGGTACCCCCACGTTGATCTCGCTGATGATGCCGGCCTTTCTCGTTCAGGAGGCGATCCCCCAGCGGCAGACCGGGCTCGAGGTGTACGGCCGCTGGAATGGACCGCCCTGGCAAGTTTCGTACGCGGCTTACGCCTCGAACGGCCGTACGTCCACGCTCTTCGATCTCACGGACGATAAGGCGTTGGGGGGACGCGTGGTGGCGAGCCGCCTGGGGGCCGCGGCCTTTGCCGTGGGGCTTTCGGCTTACAGCGGGACCTCCGGCGACGAAACCAAGCGACTGGTCTTGAACGCCGCTGGCCACCCGACCTTCGAGGTCAGCAAGAGGTTTGCGTTCATCGAGCAGATGGCGGGACTCGACCTTTCCGTGGACCTGCGGGGCCTGCGCCTGCGGCTCGAGGGCGTGTACCGGCGCACACGCTACGACGAGGGGCTGCGCGAGGCCTCCGTCCTGGTGCCCGGGGCGTTCCTGCCGAACTTCGATTCATACTTCGGCTACCTCATTGCGGCGTATCGGTGTGGGCGGCACTTCGAGCCTTACGTTTACGCCGAGTACGGAGACGGGGGGCTCCGCAACAACGTCGTGGATTCCGGGTACACGGTCTCGGGGGGGCTCAACATCTATTTCACTCCGTATACCCAGCTGAAGACGCAATATGCGGAGGTTCGCTTCGATAACTTCTCCGGGTCCGATCATCGCCTGGGGTTCTTTACGTCGCGCCTGGTGCTTGCTTTTTAGGAGCGTGTCTCATGCAACGATTCTCATGGGCACTCGTGGTGTGGGGCCTCCTGACCGGATGCAACGATGAGCCCTGCGATCCGGGCCAGCTCTATCGAGATGGTCTGTGTTTTCCGGCCCCCGCGGACGCCGCGATGAAGGCCGACGGCCTGGCCGAGGAGGCGGGGACGACAGGGGCCTATGGACGCACGTGCGTCGATGACGTGTCCCACGCCGATTGTCAGGCGCCGGCGCCCGTGTGCCTCAAACCGCCGGGTCAGACGGCAGGTTTTTGTAGCGCGGTCGCCTGCGACGCGACTCCAGAGATTTGTCCGAGCGGCTGGCGCTGTGTGGACCTTGCGAGCTTCGTGCCCGGGGCCCCGTGGGCCTGTGTGCCCCTTTAGCACCGAGGCCCGCGCGGTCCCGGGGCCCGGGGGGGACCGCGGTCTCGAGTGACGCGTCGTTCTCGTGCGCTCCTGCCCGGACGGGGCCCCATTGGCCCCTTCGCGAATCTTGCTTTCGTTCTTGTTGACCTGACGCTGCCGCCGAGTAAAGTGCTGCCCCTGACGTCTTCGGTCCGGTACCTGCCAGCGTAGCTCAGTGGTAGAGCAACGGTTTCGTAAACCGTAGGTCGAGAGTTCAATCCTCTCCGCTGGCTCTCTATACCCCCCGGGTACCAGGGCGCGTGAGCCCGGTCTACGGCAGCCGCATCAGGAAGGAACCTCGTCGGTCCACACGCGAAAGCCCTCGAGGGTGTTCGGACCGAAGGTGTTGCTGATCGCCACGTCTGCGGCGTCTCGGCCTCGGGCGATGAGGACCCGGCCGATGCGCGGGGCGTTGTTCCTCGGGTCGAAGGTAAACCACTGTCCCTCGAGATACGCCTCGAACCACCCCGCGAAGTCCATGGGGGCGTAAGGGGGGGGCAGGCCAATGTCCCCAAGATACCCCGTGCAGTACCGCGCGGGGATGTTCATGCAACGGCACAACGCCACCGCCAGGTGGGCGAAGTCGCGGCACACGCCCTTGCGCTCTTGCCATACCTCCCAGGCGGTCTTGAAGGGGCTGGCATGCTCGTAGCCGAACGTGATGTGATCGTGAACGTAGTCACAGATGGCTTGAACCCGTGTCCACCCGGCGGGCACCGACGAGAACAGCTGCCAGGCCACCTCCGAGAGCCGATCGGTCTCGCAATACCGGCTTCCCAGAAGAAAGAGCAAGGTCTCTTCGGGCAACGCTTCGACCGCGTGTTGGCGCGCCTCCGGGACGTAGGCATCCGCAATCCCTGCGTCGTTGATCTGGGCGTCCGCGGTGATCCGCAAACGCCCCGGCGGCGCGACGATGCGGCTACACCAGTTTCCAAACGAATCGCGGTACCCGCGCACGGTGAGCGCGGGATCCGTCATCATGAGGTCAGGTGCCAGCAAGTCCGACACGCGCGAATGATGGACGTTCAACGTCAAGATCATCGGCGTGGGCTGAGGAAAGGAGTAAAGGAGCTCGTAGCCGATGCGAATACGCATGGAGCACCCTAGCACCAAGCCACCCCGGCAGGTCGGCGCAATCAGGCAGGTGCGACGAAAGGCAACCTCGGGGAAACCCGGGGGCTACACGCTTTCGTCGTCGCTTCGCTGGCCGTCAACGCGGAACGGCTGCGCGCAGGGCGGCCAGGAGTGCTTCATCGGCGCCCGAGATCGCCACCGTCTTTTTGCGGCCGGTCTGGCCCCTTTCGATGCACACACGGCCGCGGCTGACGCCGAGTTGGCGCGCAAGGAGTTCGATCAGGGCTTCGTTCGCGGCACCGTCGACGGGCGGCGCCGTCAGAGCCACCTTGAGGCGGTCAGCCACGAGCCCCACGATGCCGCTGCGGCTTGCCCGGGGTTGCACCTGGACGTCGATGCGCAGCACGCCTGCCCGCAAGGAGAGGGCTCGCGCGGCGACGTCCTCGGTGCTCACCGGTTAGCTCGCCACGATGTTGACGATCTTGCCGGGGACCACGATCACCTTGCGCACCGACAGACCTTCGAGGTGCTTTTGCACGTTGGGTTGGGCCAGGGCGGTTGATTCGGCGTCTTCCTTGGACATCGTTCGGGACACCTCCATGCTGGCGCGCATCTTGCCGTTGACCTGAATGGCCATGGTTACCACATCGTCGATGGTCAGAGCCTCTTCGTACCGGGGCCAGGACTGTTCGATGAGGAAGCCGCTTTCGCCGAGCGTGGCCCACGCTTCGTCGCCAAGGTGAGGCGCGAACGGGCCCACCAGTTTCACCAGGGTGAGCAGGTCTTCTCGGCTCGCGCCCTTGGCCGTGAGCGCGTTGACATATTCCATCATCGCGGCGACGGCCGTGTTGAACTGCATGCGTTCGAGATCGTTCGTCACGCGCTTGATGGTCTTGTGCCGCGTTCGCACGTGCAGATCCTCTGGCGGGGCGCTCGCGGCGTTCCACTCTTCCACGAGACGCCAGGTGCGGCGCAGGAACCTGTTGCACCCCTCGATGGCGCGGGGATCCCAGGGCTTCGGCAGCTCGAACTCGCCCATGAACATCTCATAGAGGCGCAAGACGTCGGCGCCGTACTCGTTGACGACGTCGTCGGGATTGACGCCGTTGAGCTTGCTCTTGGCCATCTTCTCGACCTGCACCTCGAGCGCCTCGCCCGTGGCCTTGGCCACAGCTCCCTCCGGGCGTAGCTCCACGTCGCCAAGCTCGAAATAGCGGCCGAGATTGTCCTTGTACGTGTAGGCCAACACGGTGCCCTGGTGGCGTAACTTCTTGAAGGGCTCCTTCGTGCTCACGTAGCCGAGATCGTAGAGCACCTTGTGCCAAAAGCGCGCGTAGAGCAGATGCAGCACCGCGTGCTCGGCGCCGCCAACGTAAAGGTCTACGTTCATCCACTGCTGCTCGGCCTGCTTCGACCAGGGCTCTACGTCGTTGTGGGCGTCGAGGTAGCGCAGATAGTACCAGCACGAGCCTGCCCACTGGGGCATGGTGTTCGTTTCCCGTTTGGCTGGACCGCCGCAGGCCGGGCAGGTGGTGTTCACCCAGGCTTCGATGGTGGCCAGGGGCGATTCGCCCGTTCCGGAGGGTTCGTACCGGTCGACCTCGGGCAAGGTGATGGGCAGCTGCGACTCGGGCACGGGCACGGGGCCTTTGCACGCCTCGCAGTGAACGAGCGGGATGGGTTCGCCCCAGTAGCGCTGGCGCGAAAACAGCCAGTCGCGCAGGCGGTAGTTCACCGTTTTTTTGCCGAGGCCCTTGGCCTCGAGCTCTGCCGTGATCTGGCGCTTGGCTTCGGCGGTGGGCAAACCATCCAGGCGGCCCGAGTTGACGGCCACACCTTCTTCCGTGAACGCGGCGTCTTCCGGGATCGCGCTGCCGTCCGCCGGGGCGACGACCTGTTTGATGGAGATGCCGAACGCCTTGGCGAACGCGTAGTCGCGCTCGTCGTGAGCGGGAACCGCCATGATGGCGCCCGTGCCGTAGCTGGCGAGCACGTAGTCGGCGATCCAGATCGGCGTGCGCGCGCCGTTGACGGGGTTGAGCGCATAGCCACCCGTGAAAACGCCCGTTTTGTCTTTGGCGAGGTCCGTGCGTTCCAGATCGCTCTTGTGGCGGGCGTTGGCCTGGTACGCTTCGACGGCCGCCCTTTGGGCAGGCGTGGTCAGGCTGGCCACCAAGCGGTGCTCGGGCGCCAGCACCATGTACGTGGCGCCATGGAGCGTATCGGGGCGCGTGGTGAAGACGCGCAGCTCGTCCTGGGCGGCAGGGCCTTCGGCCACCTTGAACACCACCTCTGCGCCTTCGGAGCGGCCGATCCAGTTGCGCTGCATCGCCAGCGTGGACTCGGGCCAGTCGACCTCGCTCAGGTCTTCGAGCAGGCGATCGGCGTACGCCGTGATCTTCAGGATCCATTGCCGCAGATCCTTGCGTTCCACCTGGCTTCCGCAGCGCTCACAACGGCCGCCGGTGACCTCTTCATTGGCGAGGCCCGTTTTGCAGGAGGGGCACCAGTTTATGGGGCGCGTGTCCTCGTAGGCCAGCCCCTGCTGAAAGAGCTGCAAGAAGATCCACTGGGTCCACTTGAAGTACTTCGGATCCGTGGTGTTGACCTCCCGGTCCCAGTCATAGGCGAAGCCCACGGACTCGATTTGCCGCTTGAAGTTGGCGATGGCCTGCGCGGTGGTGACCTGCGGGTGAATGCCGGTCTTGATCGCGTAGTTTTCGGCGGGCAGGCCGAACGCATCCCAGCCCATCGGGTGAAGCACGTTGTAGCCCTGCATCCGCTTCCAGCGGCTGAGGATGTCGGTGGCCGCGTAGCCCTCGCAGTGGCCCACGTGAAGCCCGGAGCCGGAGGGGTAAGGAAACATGTCCAGCGCGTAGAACTTGGGCCGGGCAGGGTCGAAGGTGGTCTTGTGCAGTGCGGCTTGTTTCCAGCGCGCTTGCCAGCGGGGCTCGACGGTACGGTGGTCGTAAGGCATGAGAAGCCCGGGATTTTACACGAGAGGGGCGGCCGGCGCGCCCCCGTTACGGTCGGGAGCCGGTCCCCCGCGCAGGCGGATCGGCTATAAAGGCGCCCCATGTCCTCGAAACCACGCATTCTCACTGGCGATACCCCCACGGGCAGGCTGCATCTCGGGCACTACGTCGGCAGCCTGGAGAACCGGGTGGCCCTGCAGGACGCGTACGACTGTTTTTTCATCGTGGCCAACAAACACGCCTTCACCACGCGGGCGGAGCGGCCTGCCGAGATCCGGGAATCGGTGATCGAGATCGTCACGGATTACCTGGCTGCAGGCATCGACCCCGAACGCAGCGCCGTGTTCGTGCAAAGCGAGGTGCCGGCCATCGACGAACTCACCTTCTTTTTCTCGATGCTGCTGCCCTTCAACAGGGTGATGCGCAACCCCACCTTGAAAGACGAGATCCGGGACAAGCAGCTCGGGGATGCCTACCCCTTCGGGTTCCCGCTTTACGCGGTCGGGCAGGTGGCCGACATCCTCGCGTTCCGCCCAGCGCTGGTGCCGGTGGGTGAAGATCAGCTGCCGCACCTCGAGATGACCCGCGAGGTGGCCCGGAAGTTCAACCAGGTCTACTGCGGGGTGGATTCACACACCGAGGACAAAGACCACGTATCGGCGGGGGGGCTGTTTCCCGTGGTGGAGCCGCGCCTCGGCCGCGTCAAGCGCCTGGTGGGCACGGGGGCTCCGGGGCCTGATGGCCGTTTGCAGAAGATGAGCAAGTCGCTGAACAATGCGATCTTCCTCTCCGACGATCCCGATGCGGTTCGCAAGAAGGTGATGGGGATGTACACGGACCCGAACCGCGTGCGCGCCACCGACCCCGGGAACGACAACCCCGAAGAGAACCCGCTGTGGGCTTTCCACGAAGCTTTCAACCCCGACGGCGCCTGGGTGGCGGAGCATCGGCAGATGTACCGCCAGGGTCAGGTGGGAGACGTGGTCATCAAAAAGCGCCTGGTGGAGGTGCTCAATGCGTTCCTTGCGCCCCTGCGCGAACGCCGGCATGCCTACGAGAAGGACCCGGGCGCCGTGCTGGAGGTGCTTCGGAAAGGCACCGAGCGCGCCAACGCGTTGGCGGAGGAAACCCTGGCTTTGGCAAAGAAGGCCATGCGGCAGGATTTCTTCCCCCGCAGCTTGCATGTGGGAGGCCGGTAAATCCCGCACAGCCCCGCTTGGGGGGCTCAGCTCTCGAAGTAGTCCAGATCCTTGCCGTAGGTCTCGTCGAGGGCCATCAGCGCCACGAAGGCCACCACGAGGGTCAGGGCCCCCACGGTGGCGGCCGCGCCGACCAGGCCCAGGGGCGCTTGCAGCTCCCGGAAGATCCAGGTGACCAGAGGTACGGATCCCCGTACGAAGTTCGGCGCGGTGGTGGTGACGGTGGCGCGGATGTTCGTGCCGAATTGCTCGCTGGCGATGGTCATGAACACGGCCCAGTAACCCGTGGCCACGCCCAAGAGGAAGCAGCAGGCGTAAAAGGCGGTGAGCGAGGTGGGGCCCACCGTGAAGTACACGGCGATGCTGGCACCCGTCATCAGGAGAAAGGTGGCGACGATCTTCTTGCGCGTTTTGAAGACCTGGCTGAGCACGCCGCTGCCGAGATCTCCCAGCACGAGGCCCGCGTAGGAAAACAAGATGGCCCGCCCCGCGCTTGGGCGTTCAGCCATGCCGAGGGCGCCCCCCAGCTCGGGGGCCAGCACGATGAGCAGGGCGATCACGTACCAAATGGGAATCCCGATGAGGATGACGCTCAGGTAGCGGCCGAGACGCCGCCCCGTGAGGAGCAGGCTCAGGCTGCCGCGCTTGGCATCGCTTTTCTTCGCGGCGGAGAACATGCCCGATTCGAGCACGCCCACGCGCAAGAGCAGCAACGCCAGGCCAAGGCCGCCGCCGACGAAATAGGCCACGCGCCAGCTCCACAGTTCGCCGACGAACGACGCCACGATCGCGCCCAGGATGCCCACGGACGCCACGATGGCCGTGCCGTAGCCCCGCGTTTCCTTGTGCATGAGCTCGGAGACCAAGGTGATGCCGGCGCCGAGCTCTCCCGCCAGCCCGAGCCCCGCAACGAAACGCGCGAGGGCGTACTGCTGGACGTCCGTCACGAAGCCATTGGCAATGTTCGCAAGGCTGTAACAGATGATCGACCCAAAGAGCACGGACAGTCGCCCCCGCTTGTCGCCGATGACCCCTGCCACGAGGCCTCCCACCAGCATGCCGTACATCTGCACGTCCAGCAGGTGAAGGCCCACCCGGGTGAGCTCGGCGCCCGACAACCCCAAGTCCTGAAGACTCTTGACGCGAATGATGCCGAAGAGCAGCAGGTCGTAGATGTCGACGAAATAACCCAGCGCCGCGACGAGCACGGCCATGGTGACCGCCCGTCGGCCGGAGCCGCCCGCTGAGTGAGTGCCCTCCATGGTGGCCGGCGATATTACCCGGGTCCGGCCCGAGCGAAAGGTTTGCTGCGGGACCCGGGAATAAGTTTCACGCCGGAAACCCGAAGTCGGGTATCTTGCGCGCCGCATGAGCATCATTCATTTCATCGGTGGCGAAAAAGGCGGCGTGGGAAAGTCCGTCGTGGCCCGCCTCGTGGCCCAGCGCTGCATCGACCGCAGCCTGCCCTTCGTGGCCTTCGACGCCGACATGTCCCACGGCGCGCTCCTCCGGCACTACGGCGCCTACGCGCGGGCCATCGACCTTGCCCGCTTCGAGGGCGCCGACGAGATCATGGCTGCGGCTACCGAGGCGCCCCAACGTGTGGTGGTGGACTTGCCCGCGCAGAGCGAGCGCTTTTTGTCCGACTGGATCAAGGACGCGGGCATTTTGGAGATGGCCCAGGAGTGCGGGGTCAGCGTCGTGTTTTGGCACGTGCTCGATGATGGCAAGGACTCCGTGACGACGCTGGAGCGCGTGCTGTCGAGCTACGGCGCGGGCGCACGGTTCGTGGTGGTGAAAAACCATGGCCGCGGACGGAACTTTTCGATCTTCGATCAATCGGCCGTGCGCCAAAAAGCCGAAGCCGGCGGGGCGGTGATCCTGGACCTTCCCGCTTTGTACCCGCCCGTGATGCAGAAGATCGATGAGCGCGATGCCAGTTTCTGGGCGGCCGCCCACAATCCCACGTTTGCGCCCGAAACCTTCGGCCGCATGGACCGCCAGCGGCTGAAGATCTGGCTGCGGTCGGCGGGCGAACAGCTCGATCGGCTGGGCGACGCGTTTTAGGGCATCAACCCGCAGCGAGCCAGCTTGACAGCCCGGCTTCGTTGGGCTTTTCGAGGGCGCCGCGTTCGGTGACGAGCACGTCGATGGCCTCGGCAGGTGTGACGTCGAACGCGGGATTGAAGGCGGTGCATCCTGGCGGAGCGACTTGCTGCCCAGCAAAGTGTGTGAGCTCGGCGGCCGGGCGTTCTTCGATGGGAATCTCGGCTCCCCGGGCAAGGCTCGTGTCGAGGGTTGAAAGCGGCGCCACCACCATCACCTTCACGCCATGCAGGCGGGCCAGCAAGGCCAAGGGGTAGGTGCCCACCTTGTTGGCCACGTCGCCGTTGCGGCTGATGCGATCGGCCCCCACGATGAGCCAGTGCACGCGGCCTTGCCGAAACAGCGTGGCGGCGGCGCTCTCGGTGCTGAGCGTGACCGGTACACCCTCGCGCAGCAACTCCCACGCCGTGAGGCGGCTGCCCTGCATCCAGGGACGCGTTTCACCCACGAAGGCTCCCGCCACGCATCCGCGACGATGCGCCTCCCGGACCACGGCGAGGGCCGTCCCTTCGCCGCCTGTGGCGAGCGCCCCCGCGTTGCAGTGGGTGTAGACCCAGCTGCCGGGCGAGATGAACCGCGCCCCCTGCTGACCCATGGCTGCGCACGCGGCACGGTCTTCGGCGTGGATGGCGCTGGCCTCGGCCTCAAGCCGGGCCTGCGTGGACGCTCCGATCTCTGCGACGCCCTCGAGCAGGCGTTGCATGCGGGCCAGCGCCCAAAAAAGGTTCACCGCCGTGGGCCGCGAGGCGGCGAGCGCGGCGAGGTCGTGGGCCATGGCCTGCGTCTGCCCGTGCTTGCGGGCAGAGAGCACCACCGCATAGGCGGCGGTGATGCCGATGGCGGGTGCGCCCCGCACGACCATGTCGGTGATGGCGGCGGCGACGTCGCGCGCGTCGTCGTAGGCGAGGTAAGTTTCTTCGTGGGGCAGGCGGCGCTGATCGAGAAGGCGCAGGTGGGTGCCGGTCCATACGATCGGCGTACAAGCTACGGGCGTCATGGAGCTTCGTACGCCGAGTAAATGTAGTCGCGGGAGCTCACGCGCTCGTGACAGTTGCTGCACTTGCTTTGGGGCAAGAGCAAGCGCACGTGATCTTCGCTTCCAAAGTTGCGGGTGTATTCATCCCAGCGCCAGCGGCCTTCTTCCTTGCGGGCGCTGGCCACGAGCCAGGTGAAGTCCTGCCCCTCGCGGCGGCTCTCCTTGATGATGATCGTGCCGTCGGGAAAAGGACGCTCGTCGGCCTCGAGGGCCGCTCGCGGAACGTTGCAGGCGAAAACGTTCTTGAAACCCGCGTGCGGATCGCCCTCGTAGGGGGGGATCTCGTCCCGGTTCAACTTTACGCAGCGGGTTTCGTAGCCCGCGAGGTCGGGGGGCAGGGACTCTCCGCATCCGGCACACGCCGAGGCGACGAGCACGAGGACGGCGCAAGGACGAAAGGAGGGGCGCATCGCTCCAGTTTAGCTTCCGGCGCGGACGAAGCCATCGCGACGCGGAGCAGGTGCACCCCTGCCGCAGGGCCGCTAAGCTCATCGCCGATGGGCTTGGCCTTCTTGAGGCGACACGCGTGGAAGATCGCTTGGGCGGTGGCCGGAGGCCTGTGGGCTCCGCAGGCCCGGGCGCAAACCGAGCCCAGCCGGCCGCCGCTTTCAGACGTTCCCGGCACCTTCGTGGTCGACGCCCAGGTGGGGCCCACGTTCCTCCTGAACAGCGAATCGAATGCGCTTCCCCACCTCGTCAAGCCGCTCGTGGCCCTGGCGCTTCGGTACACGTGGCTCTCTTCAGTGGAGTTCGGCGGCCAGGTGCTGGCGCTGCTCGATGTCGACCGCAACTATCGGGTGCTCGGAGCGCTGGCGCAGGCGCGCTACGCTTTGTGGGTGCGGCCGACGTTCTCGCTGGGCGCAAGTCTGGGCATCGGGCCTGGCTACGATGCCAACATCCTGCGCGACGGCCTGAGCGGTGGCGGTGGGCTGACGCTTTACGGACGATTGGCCGCGGATGCGCGCTGGAACGTGGCCCGGGACTACCTTTTGGGTGTGCAGGTTGGCACGACCAACGCGGCCACGGCCGAGCTGGCTTTGCTGGCGGGTCTGCGCCTCTAAAGGACGCAGGCGTTCTCTGCCGCGCGCTCATCACTTTTTCACCTCCTCGCTTGGCAATTCACTGAACCTGTGTTCAGATGTTCAGCAGGAGGTCAGTTCATGTCACAGGATCCCGTCGTGCCCCCCGCTCTGCTCGCGCTGCATGCCATCTTCACGTCCGCACTGCAGGACCTGCGGTTCGGCAACTTCGATGAAAGCGTGCTCGGCGCCGCGATCGCTCAGGTCGCCGCGCGGGCCGACGCCGTGGCCGAAGCCGAAGCGGCCCTTGCCGAGGCCCGCGCCGGTCTGGCGCAAGCGCAGGACGAACTTCTGCACACCGGCCAGCGGGCCCTTGCGTACGCCCGGATCTACGCCGAAGACGATTCAGAGCTGTCGGAGCGGCTTTTGTCCCTGGCGGTAACCGTCGGGGGCCGGGACACGCCCGCCGCGGCGAAGGAGCCGGTTCGCCGGCGGGGCCGGCCGGGGAAAACGCCTGCCAGCGCGCTCTCGATCAGCCTGCCGCTCGGCCCCCCTGCTTCCGGCGAGATGACGTCTGCCGGGGTCGGCTCCCAGGTCTCCTGAACCAAGGCGCCGGCGTGCCTGGCCGGGGCTGCGGCTCGCGGGCTCACCGCATCGTCTGCCGAACCAGCTCGGAGGGGGGGCACAATCGTTCGGTCTCGTCGACCCTAACCCTCGTCGGTTCGCGACAAGAGGTACATGGTCACCGACGAAAGCCGCCACGGACCCGTCCTCCGGCCCGCCTTTGCCCCCCGCGCCGGTGGTGCGTCAAGCTTGGCGGCCACACGGCTGGACCCCTCGAGGCCGGTGACGGCTTGGGGAGTCCGCGCGATGGTGGCGCTCTTCGCATGGGCGGCGGTGGCTTGCAGTGGCACCGTCATGAACGAGGACACCCCGGGCACGGGCGGCAGCGGGGGAGGGTCTGGGGGCAGCTTTGTCCCGACCGACGTTCCCTCGGAACCCGTGGTGAACAATCCCCCTGCGGCCGGGGCATGCAGCAATCCGGTGCGGGATCCCGGCCCCCTCGTGGCCCGCCGCTTGACCCGATGGGAGTACGCCAGTTCCGTCAAGGACGTGCTGGGGGTGGACCTGACCGAAGATCTCGCAAGCTACCCGCGGGAACTGCGGACGGAGGGGTTCTTCAACACCGCCAAGGATCTGCTTCCCACGCTCGACCGCGTGTCTTTGTGGAACGAGCTCGCGCGCAAGGCGAGCGACAAGATCACGAATCTGGAAGCGTTCGTGGGCAAGTACACGAGCTGCCGCGACCCGTCCGCCGCCTGCCGGAAGGAGTTCATCACCCGCCTGGGCGGGGTCCTGGCGCGCCGGCCCCTTCAAGACGACGAAGTTGCACGTTTCTTGCCTGTGTTCGAGGCGGTTGCGTCCTGTGGTCTGGGGTTCGATAGGGGCGCCAAAGCCGTGTTGCAGGCGCTTTTGCAATCCCCACAGTTCCTCTACCGAACCGAGCGGCAAAAGGGGGGCGAAGGCATGTGGAGGGCGCTCGATGGGTACGAGCTGGCGAGCCGCCTTTCGTACCTGGCGGCTGGAACCACGCCCGATCTGACGCTGCAGTCCGCCGCAGCGTCAGGCGATTTGCTTGACGCAGACAGACGCGCCAAAGAGGTGCGCCGGCTCTTGACCACGCCGGGCGGCAAAGCCACCGCGCGTCGGTTTTTGGCCGACTGGTTGACGCTCGACGAGCTCGACACCGTCACGCGGGCGCGGGATCACTTTAGCGAGTGGGACGACAGCCTTAGGCCTGCCTTGAAGGAGGAGGTCCTCCGCCTGGCCGACGACGTTTTGTTCACGCAACGCCAGCCGCTGGCGTCTTTGCTGACGACCACAAAGACCTTCGCCACGCCGGAGCTCGCCAAGCTTTACGGAATGGCCTCCAAAGGCGCAGGATGGCGCGCTTACGATTTGCCTTCGTCCCAGCATCGCCAGGGCATCTTGACCACTCCGGGCGTTCTCATGAGGAGTGGTGGGTCCGCCGAGGCGGACATGATCGCGCGCTCACTTTTCATCTTCCGGAGCATCATGTGCCAAGACGTGCCGCGCCCCCCGGATGGCACCATCACCGCGCCGCCAGCGGAGCTTGCAGGCAGCGGGAAACGGGCGCTGTCCGAGTACCGCGTTGCCGACGCCACCTGTGGCAAGTGCCACCGCGGCTTCGAGCCCCTGGCGTTCGCCTTCGAGCCCTTCGATGGCATTGGTGTCTTTCGCGCAAAGGACGAAGCGGGCCGTGACACACGGATGGACGGTCAATTCCCGGCGATCGGCACCGAGCCCGCGAAGCCCTTCAAGGACGTCGACGAGTTCATCGCGTTGCTGGTCCAACACCCGGAGACGCAAACGTGCCTCGTGAAGAAGCCTCTTCAGTTTGCCCTGGGCCGCGCGCTCGAGGCCCTCGACGAATGCACCATCGAGGACCTGTCGCGCGCCTTGGCGGCGACCGATGGCTCGTACGAGGAATTCCTGGTGGCGTTGGCCCGTCACCCCACCTTTGCCTTCGTTCGCCGCGAGTGAGGACCTCCCGATGAAGAGAACGCTCATGACATACCGCAAGTCCTTCGACCGCCGTACCTTGCTGCGCGGTGCCGGGAGCATCGCCATTGCGCTGCCGTTCCTCGACGGCATGCAGACGCGCAGCGTGTGGGGGGCGGCGGCCGCGCCGCCGCCCCGGGTGGTCACGTTCTTTTTCGGCTTGGGCGTGCGCCCCGAGCACGCGGCGCAGGGGCTGACGGGCCCCTTGGCCCCGCTGGCGCCGTTTGCCTCGAAGGTGGGATTCTCGAAGAATCTGAACCTCGGCACGTCCTCGAGCAGCGCCAACCACGATGTGGGATGCGAGTTCGTGTTCCGTGGAGTCGACAACAAGGGCGCGACCCTCGACCAGTTCGTGCTCGAGCAGCTCCACGGCAGCCAATCCCCCACCGCCATTCGGAGCCTGATCGCGGGGACCTACTCGCGCAACAACGGCAAACGCGAGAATCACTCGTTTCGCTCGAACGGAGGTGTCACGGACTCGGTGACGCGGGTGCCTCAGGCGCTGTTCGATCGGGTGTTCGGGCAATTTGATCCCGGCAAGCCCGCCAACCCACCGCCTAAGCCGACTGAGCCTGGTAGTTGTGAGGCGGACCAGGCCCGTCACATCGAACGTTCCATCCTGGACTCCGTTTCTCAGCAGTACAAATTTTTGACGAGCGAGGCGGGCAATCTGGGCGCGGGCTCGCGGGCGCAGCTGTCTGACCACATGGACAAAATTCGTGAGCTCGAGCTCACGGTTTTTGGTGAGTCCATGAAAATGGCCACGGCCGCGACGCAGTCGGCGTTGAACGCGCAGGTGTGTGGGAAGCCCGAGCGTCCCGGCGTGTTCGACGGGAGCAACTTTAACCGGCTACAAACCAACGTGGGGGACGGCGACGTGGGCAACGACGGCGACGTCGTGTCCATCGCCTGGGCCGATTGGGACAAACTGTGGCGTGCCATGGCCGATGTCTACGCCATGGCGCTCATCTGTGACCGTGCCCGCTTCGGCAACCTCATGTTCACCTCGGGGGGTGAGCGTCTGAGCGTGAAGGGCAGCTACTCCTATGGGGGCCGCACGATCACCTTCGACGATCCCACCACCACGCACGAGTACTGGCATGGCTGGGGTAACGACAAAGGCTACGGGACCATGGGCAGCTACAAGTCGAGAGACTGGGTCGAAAAGCACACGCATCTCGTCATGTCTCGCGCCGCCTATTTCATGGGAATCCTGGATGGCGCGCGCGAGGAGAACGGAAAAAGTGTGCTCGAGAACATGTTGTTCCTCATGTCCACGGAGCTCGGCGATGGCGGCGACAGCCATTCGCTACGCGATATCTTTCATCTGTGGACGGGCGCTGGCGGCAAACTGAAGGTGGGGTCCGGGATCGACTTCGCCGAGATGGATGCCACGAAGGCCTACAACACGATGGCCAAGGGCTTGACCGGCAGAACCATGACCACCACCCACGCACCCGACAGCAAGAGCGAGGGGTGGCTGCTGGCCTGAGTGCCTAACGGGGGCGGCGAGCGCGCCGCCGGACCAGGAGCCCAAGAAGTACGAAGAGCGAGATGGGGCTCGGGCCCAAGCCGGAGCCGGAGAGCGAACAGCCCTGCGCGCCTCGTGTGTCCGACGAGCCTGATCCCGGTTGCCCTCCACCGGGAGCTCCTGGCCCCGCACCAGGGCCCGCGGGCGCGATCGAGGTGTCCCGCACGCCGTCGACGTCTTCGCAGCCGCTGCCCTGGGGTTGACAGGAAGTCCATACCCCATCGACACACTTCCGTTGGCCGGAGCAGGTGAGGTAGCGGCAGCTCTCGGTGGCGCCCGTGGCACAGCGGTCGGGACAGTCGACGCCCGCGCTGCGCGCGCCTCCGCGGATGGCTGCGGCGCGATCCTGGAAGTAGGTGGAAAGCTCCTGGAATCGTTCCTCGTACGAGCCTCCCACTTGGGCCGACAGGGGGTTCTGGCCCCCCTTCCAGATCTCGTTCACCTCTTTTTCGATGAGCGGACGAATGATCGCATCGACACGGCTGAATTCGCTGCTGAGCCGCTCGGGGCGCATCGTCCCGCTCAGCATCTGGCAGGCGAGCTGCAAGTAGCGTTTGTACACATCGTCCTGGCAGAGCATGAGCCGCGCGATCGGATTCGTGCAGTCCGCTTCGAGCGGGTAGCTCGCGCTCCACAGGAACATGCGGTCGATGTCCCAGGGCAGGTAGTGGCGTTTGCCGTTTGGGGGATCGAAGGCGAGGTAGTTGTTGAAGAACTGACCGAAGATCGAATCTGTGTCGCCCAGGATCTGGCGGACCGCCTCTTGGCGCAGCAGCGTGTCCATGTCGAAGGCCTTGTCGAGGCGGGTGGTGAAGTCGGCGCCGTCCGGGCGTTGCAGCGCCAGGATGGCCTCAGCAGCCTCCGTCGTGGGGTTCGGTACGACGTCATCGTGGCGCACGCCGTTGCACTTGCCCGCGCCGGAGACCTTGACGAGGCGCCCCTTGGACGTGCCGAAGCGCTTTTCGAGCGCGGTGCGGTCCATCTCTTCGACGACGATGTAGAGCCCTCCAAACACCGGTGGGTCGTTGGGTTTGTCGTCGAAGTGGACGAAGAGCTGCGCGTATGCCGAACGGCCCGCATCGGGAACCTCTTCGTGAAGGAAGCGCCAGCCCATGTGCTCGGTCAGCAAGACCTGAAGGGGCTCGTCGTCGAAGGTGTTCTGGCCGTTGTTGAGGGTCAGCTTCTTGAAGCCCGCCTTGCCCATGTCCGCGGGCCATCGCTGTCCCATGACGTACTGGTTGAAGTCCAGCTTCAAGCTGGGTTTGAGGTCGGCGAATCTGTCCTTGGGGTTTGGCACGGACGCACCGGCTTTTCGCCGCGCGCCGATGCGCAACCACGTGCCTTCGTCGCCACACCTGAACTGAACGTCCCGGTACGGAAACTGCTCGCAATCGTCCTCGGGGCTGGTGAGGGTGTCGGGGCTGTCGGAGGCGAGGTCCGCCCAGGTCTTGGCGCTCATACGCAAGTGGAAGGTCAGCACCTCGTCGGGGCGGTCGAAGGGATCGCTGCAGCGGGCCTGGACCTCGGGGGTGCCGGCGGCGCCGCACACGAGCCCCGCTCCGACGAGGAGCGCCAGCAGGCCTGCCCCGAACGAGCGCGGGGTCGGGGAGCGCCCGGGCGTCGTGTTCGCAGGGGCGGCCCTGCGACGCGGCCGGACGGAGGCGCTCCCGTCGCGGAGAGGACGGGGGCGTTGCGGGAACGTAGACGACTCCACGTCCAAAAGTGGCGAGTCCAAGGGGGCTGAGCTCAAAATCGTCGCAACGCAGTCCGTCTTCGCCATCCACGCGTCCGCCCTGGCATCTTATGTGAGATGGCAAAAGCAGAGTGGAAGGGCGTGACGCTTGCCGAAAGCAACGACGTCGAGCTGGTCGAGGGCAACGTGTACTTTCCCATGTCGGCGGTGAACCCCGCCCACCTGCGTCCGTCGTCCACTCATACGCGCTGCCCTTGGAAGGGCGAAGCCAGCTACTTTCACGTGGTGGTCGGGGACGAGGTGAACCACGACGCCGCGTGGACGTACCCGCAGCCGCTGCCCGCTGCCCGGCACGTCGGAGGGTGTGTGGCCTTTTGGCGCGGGGTTCTCGTGACCCGCAACGACTGAGGCGGGGGCAGTCTGAGGCCGCTCACGGGTCGACAACCAGGTCGGCCGCCGCCCAGGTCACGCCCCCCCGGCTGTCGCGGACCACGGCCCATAAGCGCACGGGACCGGGCTCCTCGGCAACGAACGTCGTCGTGGCCTCGGTCGGCGGGGACCCGGTCGTCGTTTCGGCCGGCGTCACGCTGCCGCGCGTGGCGTACCAGGACACCCGCAGGCTCTCTTCCGCATCCACGACCTTGGCCAGGGCGGCGTCGTAGCGCACGAAGGGCTCGGCGGCGCTGGCGGGCAGCAGGACGCTGACGGCAAGCGGCTGCCCCGCGCGTGGGGGCCCGCCGATGCGCAAGGGACCTACATCGGGGTTCTGATTGTTGGTGTAGCGGGCGGCAAAGTCGCGCACGGCCGCCACGGGGGCCGGGGGCAGGGGGCAGCGCAGGCGCACGCGCGCCCACGCGGCAAAGCCGGTGGGAGGCGATGCGAGCACCGGGAGGTGGTAGCCACCCGTTGCATCGGGCGTGGGGGGCCGTAGCGGCGTTTGGGCGTTCGGGGCGGGCACGGGGCCGAAGGTGACGCAGGCGTCTTGGGGGACCACGAAGGTGAGTGGACGTTCGGGTGCGGCCTGCCCGAGGGCAGAGCGGGCACCCGGGGCACCCGAGGCGCACGAGGCGGCCACCACGAAGGTCTCGTCGAGGGGTCGGGGTTGGGTGCACGCGAAGAACGAGAGCGTGGGCGCGTTTTCCGGGGTGGGGCTGGCAAAGAGAGCCCGCAGGGTCACCGTTTGCCCGGGGGCGGCCTCGGCGGGTGTGGCCTCGACCGCGAGCACCACGGGCGTGTCGATGCGCGACACCGGCCCCTCGAACGTGGGCACACACGCCGAAAGGCCAATGGCCCCTGCCCCGAGGCGCCAGCCCTTCACAGTGAAACTTTCCCGCCCGCCAGGGCCAAAAAGGGCAGCCCCGTCAGCGCGCCGCTTTCGGTGAAGTCGTGGTTGAACACCCTCTCGACGACATTCGTGTGGTTGGTCACGTTGACCAGGTCCAGAAAGAGGGATAGCTCGGTACGCTCCCACGAAAACCGCCGCTCGAGGTGCAGGTCCCACTGAAAGAACATGGGCAGGCGCTCGCCGCCCAGGGGGCCGAAGAGGGGGCGGTAGCGGGCGGCCGCAGCGTCGAACGCGGCACCGATCACGGGCGTCACGGGCAGCCCCGAGCTCCAGCGCAGCCGGCTGCTGAGCGTGACATGAGGCCGGGCGTGCCACACGAGCTGGGCTTCGAGCCGATGGGGCTCCTCGAAATCGAAAGGGCGCCAGCGCGCGTCGGTCTCGCTGCGCCGCTGGCTGTGCGTGAAGGTGTAAGCCAGCTGCCCCGCGAGGCCCCGCCAGGCTTTTTGGGTGAGCGCCACGCGAACGCCGAAGGTGCGGCCCTGGCCGCGCGCGACGAGGGCGTTCGCCACGGGCGGGAAAGCCTCGGCGGGGCGCAGCGCGATGCGATCGGACAGGCGTGCGAACACGAGCGGTTCGAGGTGGGTTCCCGCGGAAGAGCCCAGATCGAGCCCCGCCAGAAAGTGGAGCGCCCGCGCAAAGGGCAAGCGGGGGTTGCCGAACACGGCCGACAGATCGGCGCCGCTCGGAGGCTGCTGGTGAACGCCGGCGGCCAGCCGATAGGACAGGGCCGTGGCTGCACGCCCGAAAAGCTCGAGGCGCGGAGACAGCGGTGTGGCGAGGCGGGACGCCCCGAGCGGCACGGCCTGGCTGGAGGCGGGCAAGATGGGGTCGACGGTGATGACCGTGGGCTCGAACCGCAGGCCCGGCCGCAGGCGCAAGAGCTCCCCCCACAGAGCAAGATCGGCCTGCGCGTAGAGCCCGGCCACGTAGACGCCGGTCGACCAGGTGTCGCTGGCCACGTCGTCGTTGGGCAGAAGGCCAAAGACCCGTGGATCGCCTTCACGGGGCGGAACGCCCAACGTACCCACGCGGCGGAGGGACTCTCGACGGAGCTCGGCGTCGGCGCCCACGGTCAGGCGGAAGGCGGGCGGCCCGAAGTCCTGCGCAAGGCGGGCCCCGGCGCGTTTGGCCTGCACCGCACGGCGGGTCTCGTGACCACCGAGCTGCGTGCGCAGCTCGCTTTCGTCCTGTCCGGCCCACAAGGACAGCCGGGAGCGCCCGCTGTCCCCTTCGTGAGCAAGGGCCACGCGCCAAAAGCGCAGGGTGGAGCGCTCCTCCGTGGCGTCGATCCGACCCGGGAGCGCCAGGCGGCGCGCGACCCTTTCGTTGGAAACGAGGGCCCACAAGGTGGTGCGTCCCCGGCCTTCGTGGCGGGCCTGGAGGAAGAGGTCGCGGTCACGCGGCAGGGGCACAACCCGGGCGATGCGCCCGGAGACCGCGCCCAAGCTTTCGTTCGCGAAGCCTTCCCGATACGAGGCGACGAGGGACCACGCGTGGGCGGTGTGGCTCATGCCGAGCTGCGCGTCGAGGGGGTTCAAGCTGGCGCTGCCGTGCGTGCCGGGCGGCCCCGAGCGGCGGGTGGACACGCGGAGCAAACCGCCGGTGCCCAAGCCGTGGGCGGCCTCGAAGGCGCCCGGGTCGAGGCTGAGCGCGGCCACGAGGGGCTCGGGCACGACGCTGCGCAGGCCCCCCGCGTGCAGGAGCACGGGCACGGGCACGTCGTCGACGAGGATGCGGGTCTCGTCGGGTGTGGCACCCCACACGATCACGCCCCGTTCCCCTGCGGGCGCGCGGGCCGTTCCGGGCAAGGTGCCTACCGCCAAAACCGGATCTTGGGCAAGGCCCGCCACGACGCGGGCGTCGTCGCTGCGGAGCTCCGGGCGTCCGATGCTTGCGGCGGCGTTGCGGGCGCGGGGCAGGTGCACCGTGAGCTCTTCGTCGACGTCGCGGCGGCGCGCGGGGGCGCGGGGCGGTTCCGGGGGCGTCGTCGTCACGGGTGGGTCCAACGCGGGGCCGCGGGGCGCGGGCGGCACGAAGGACACTTGGTAGCGGACGCGCACGGGCACGGGGTGCCCGTTGCGGGTGGCGGGCGCAAACGTCGCGGCCTCGGCGGCGGCGCGGGCAGGGACCGTGAAGGCGGACTCCGGGCTCTCGAGCACCTGGGCGTCACTGACCCGCCCCGTCTCGTCGATCTGGATCTGCAGGGTCACGGTGACGGGTCCCGTTTCAGGCGGGATCCCGGCCGGCCAGGGCGCTTCGGGCGCCGCGAGGAGCGCGGGAGGCACGAGGGACGGCGGCGCTTGTGCGTCGGCGCGGGCCACGCCGCCGAGTCCCAGCGCCGCCAGCACCACGGCGGCGGCGAGGCGCCTCACGGTGTTTGCTCCACGTTGAGCGCCACGCTGTAGCGCTCGGGCACGGGCTGGTCACACCGAAGCGCCGGCAAAAAGCGCCAGCGCGCAAACGAAGCCGAGAGCGCGCGCCGCACCTCGGGGGGCACGTCGCCGCGCACGTCCACCTGAAAAACCTCGCCCTGCGCGCTCACCGCAAGGTCCACGACGAGTCGCCCGCTTGGCACCACGAGGTCATCAGGCCACTGCAAAGGCGTTTTGCTTGCAGGCGTGGGCGCGCGGCTCAGGCAGGGGCCGGGGGCGGGGGTGGCCACGGGTGTGGTCGTCCGGGGCGTGGGAGCCGAGAGTGTGGTGTCGAGATCCACGACGGGGCCCAGGGTGGCACCCCCGGGCGCTTCGCCGCGAAGGTCCGCGGGGGCCGGGCGGGGCCTCGGCATCCCCCCCCGGGGCTTCGCAGGGGCACGGGTCGGGGGGCGCGAGGGCTCTGCACCCGTGGGGGGCGCGTCCTCCGGCGCCGGTGTTGCGGGCGGCACGAGGTTCACCTCCACGGCGACCTCGGGGGGCTTCGGCGGCGGAGGCAGGCCCCACGGCTTCGTGAAGGCCCAAAGCGCCGCCAGGCCCAAACCATGAACGCCCAGGGAGACGAGCGTGGCTCTCGCGGTTCCGCGCGCGCGCTGGGCTCGTTTCGCCCCCCCGGACCTTGTCGCCCTCATGGCGCGACCCTCACCTCCATCAGCCACAGACCCGGGGGCGCGTCGGGAAAACCGGTGCGCCGGGCGTCTTCGGGGTAGAGCACGCCTTCGGCGCGGCCCCCGACGGTGCCGTGACGAAGGGCCAGCGCGCGCAAGCTCACGCGCCCCTCACCGCAGGCCGAGGCCAAGCGGGCGTACACCTGGTAGGCGCCCGGCGTGGGTTCGGTGGTGAACCGGAGCGCTTCTTCCTGGCGGCCCTGGGGCACGCAGCCCGCCACGGCGTCCCGATCGATCCCGCCCAGGGGGCCCTCGCCAGGGCGTGTGGCGATGCGCGTCGGATCCAGCGTGAGCCCGGTCGGTGTGGTGACGACCAGATCCACGTCGGCGATGCGATCCCAGGCCAGCGCAATCTCGAGCGGAGCCGGCGGCGCGTCCGTGCGCACCGGCAGCGCGCGGACGGTGACGGGGCCCGGTCGCCCCTGCGTATCCCGGGCTTGCACCCGGAGCGTTTGAGGCACGCGGGGCAGATCGAGGCCGAAGGCCAGGACGGCCGAAAAATCGAAGGTGTTGGGCACCACGGGGCTTTCGAGCCCCACGGGCGTCACGTAGTGGCCGGCGTCGCCGCCGAGGCCCAGCGCCACGGCGTAGGTCCCGGCCGCCGCCCGGCCCAACACCTCCACGCCGGCCTGCCCGGGCGCCACCTCGTCGACGCGCAACTCGAGCGTGAGGATCTCCGGCCCTCCGCCGGCCTCCGGCAAGGGGCCCACGACACGCTGGGCACCTGCCACGTGCAGCCACGACGCGGGCGCAGGTCCCGCGGCTTCGCCACCCCCGCAGGCCAGAAGCCCACAAAGACCCGTGAGGGCGAGGGCCAGGCGCCCCCGATGTCCGGCGATGCGGCCCCGATTCATGCGCTACCAGAAGTTGAGCTGAAGTTGAGCCGTGAACAAGTCGTTCGCGAGGTCGGTGGGGCGTCCTGCAGCGTCGAGACCCAGCGGATCGCGTCGGTGCGCGTACTCGAGCATGAGGCGCGCCTGCATGTCGGGCACGAGGGCGAAGGTGAGGCCTGCGGCCAAGGTGAGCGCGCGAAACACCTCGCGCTGCCGCACGAGCGTGCCGCCTTCGAGGCCCCGGTCGTCGAGGTCGGGCTCGTAGACGTCGTAGCGTGCCGCCAGGATGTACCCCCCGCGCAGCTGTTGCACGGCCGCCACGTAGTATCCCAGGGCGCGCTGATCGCGGCCGAGGAAGACGGGATCGGCGGGCCGCAAGCCCCGATCCAGGTTCACGGCGTGCGCGAGTTCGGCATAAACCAGCAGAGGGCCCAGGCGGGGAATGGCCGCGAAGGCGCGCAGGTCGGCCCCCACAGCCCAGCGCGCGAAGCTCTCCGAGGGTGTGGCGGCCGTGGCGGGCAGGTTTTGGAGCTCGGACAGCTGGACGAGCCCGTCCTGGTTGAAGTCGCGCCAGACGAGCTGATCTTTGGTGGCCAGGGTTCCGGGATGAAACCCACTGCCCCCGAGGAATGACAGACCGGCATCCACCCGCACGCGCCGCCCCACGTGCCCGTGCGCCCCCATCCGCGCCACCACATCCTTGGCCGCGTTCGGGTCGCGGGACGGCAGGCCACGGCCGCCGATGGGCTCGCCGTTCTGCACGGATACGACCACGTCCAGCGGGCCGAAGGCGCCGCTCGCGCTCACGCCCAGATCACTTTGTCCGGGGAAAAAGGCGTCGGAGTAGGTGGCGCGGTTGGCGAAGACGCGGTCGCGGTTGTTTTGGTTGTAAACCTCGTACCCGAAGGGCACGTGAAAGAGGCCCGCAGACAGCCGGTAGGGGCCGAGGTGCCCTTGGCAGCTGCCCGTGCCCGCGCTCACGCTCCGAGGCCAGCCCAGGATCGCCACCGCACGATGGAGCCCCACGAACGAGCGCCCCTCGCTGCCGAAGTCGAGATCGATCGAGTACGCCACGCTTTCGCCTTCGCAGCGCAGCTGCAGGCGCGAGGGGGCCACACGGAACCGGTTTTCGTTGAGGGGCTCACCGCTGCCGCCGTCGCGCTCGTCGAGGCTCGCCTCGCTTTGCACGTACTCGAGCCTCAGGAAGCCGTTGACGTCCGGCACCATCGCCCCGGCCCCGGCGGCCGCAAGGGTGATCCACAGCAGGGTCACGGCGTGGTATCGGGCAGCTCGGTGGGGCCTAGCGGCGGCAGCGCGACGGTCTTGCGAATCACGGTGGCGCTCGTGGGCGCGTTCAGTAGCCGGCCTTCGTCCGTGGTGGGCACACAGAGGGTCCCGCCATCGGGCAAGGGCCCCGCATCCCCGCGCGCGTCCGCGCCGCCATCTCCGCACGCAGCCGCCAACACGACGGCAAGGACCGTCGCCGCCCCCACCGCCACGCCCAGGCGCTCACAGCGTTTCACAGTAGCCTCCTCGGCAAAGACCTGTCGCACACGTCCCGTCCGGGCAGGGCACGCAGGGGGTGCTGCCGGTCGTGGCCAGCTCGAAGCGGCACGCACAGGGCTCGGCAGGGGTGTAGGGCAATAGAGGGCCTCCATCCGTCGTGCGCTGGACCGTCATCGCGCAGGCGGGGATGGCCCCTGCCTTCGCCGTTTCGGCCACCAGGTCGAGTCCAGGTACGTCGAGAGTTCCGTTGAGAAACGACAGGAACTTTTGGGCGCGCGGCGGGGCCAAGCCCTCCGGATCGGTGCGTGCCACCGCCCACAGATAGCCCCAGATCGCGTAGTGGCCGTCGCGCACGTTGCGCTTGTCGAAGCTCGTGGCCGTCGCATCGGGGTACACCGCGCCCAGGCACTGTTGGCGGTAGGCCTCGAAGGCGAGCATGCGGAGTTTGTCGCGGTTTTCGTCGTAGCGCTGCGCCGACAAAATGCCGATCGTGCGCTCGGCGTTTCCGGTGGCGTTCTCGGCGGCCACCTTGGCCACCACCGCGCTCGAACCCGCGCTGACGTTGGTGAGGTTGGGGCTGAACTGGGTGCCACGCACGCCCGCCGCCAGGCCGATGAGCAGCTGTGTGCTGGACGCGGGCGTTCGGATCGCCACCAAAGCGGGATCGGTCCACGGCGCCACCTGCTTCCCGGCGGCCGTGCCGTATCGAAACAGGACGTAGGCCTCGGCCGCCGTGATGGCCGTTTGTGACGATGCAGGGGGCACGACGAAACCGAACGGCTGGACCATCGAAGCGCTCTGGCTGATTCTCGCCGGCGCGGGTGCGCCCGTGCACGTCTCGATGGTGACATCCGAGAGGGCCAGATCCGGAAGGGCGCCCGCGCCCAGGGTGCAGGTGCGTTCTTCTCCGTTTGGTGTCCAATAAACGGCGTCGCCGGTCACCGTGGCGTTGCCGAGCACGGGCTCGAGGGCGGTACAGGAGCCCATGGCCTGGTAGACGATCGTCAGTTGTTGGGCGGCAGCGGCGCCCGCCAGCTGGCCGGCCACCCGCGCCAGGAACGGCTTGACGTCGGTGGTGCCGGGCACGAGCACGGCGTTCGGCAAATCCGCGCAGGGCACGGGCGGCGTCTGCGCCTGCAAGCCGGGGAGCGGGGAAAGTCCGGCGCTTCCGGCGAGCGCACACGCCAAGACGAGCGTGGGCAAATTGCGGCGCCAACGTCCGAAACGTTGCATGGGCGCGCACCTTAGCACAGGCGAGCCACGGAGCGCCGCCGTCCCCCGGGCGCAGACGGTGCCTGGCCAAGCGGGGCCCCGGGTAATAAGGTGGAGCGGCCCTCGAACCGCGTCGAGGAATTGGCACAGCCGAAAACTCTCTGAAACGAGCCGTCCCGTAGAATGAGCGGCGCCCTGGAAACCTCATGAAAAGAAGAACGAAGATCATCGCCACCTTGGGACCTGCGCTCGACAGCGAAGCGGCACTCTCGGCCCTGCTCGAGGCAGGCGCCGACGTCCTCCGGGTGAACCTGTCCCACGCTACGCCCCGGCAGCAACTCGAACGCGTTCAAAAAGCCCGCCGGATCAAGCCCGACGTGGCCATCTTGGTGGACCTTTGCGGCCCCAAGCTGCGCCTCGGCGACCTGCCGGAAGACCTCAACGTGCACGCAGACGCCGAGCTCGTGCTGGGCGCGGGTGGGGTTCCCGTGGGCGATCCATCGCTCTACGCGCGGGTGCGCCCGGGCGACCCCGTCTACATCGCGGACGGCATGATCGCGCTCGAGGCCAAGCAGGTGGGCAAGGACTTCGTGAAGTGCCGCGTGCTCGTGGGGGGCACGCTGCGGTCCCGCAAGGGAATCAACCTGCCGCTCGACGTCTCGTCTTTGCCGTGTCTCACCGACAAGGACAGGGCCGACGTGGCCGATATCGACGTGCTCGACCCCGACTTCGTGGCCCTCTCGTACGTGCGTCACGAAGACGATCTCGAAGAGCTTCGCAAGCTGACCTCGTTGCCAATCGTCGCCAAGATCGAAAAACAACAAGCGCTCGATCGGCTCGACGCGATCGTGGCCTCGGCCGATGCCGTGATGGTGGCGCGGGGTGATCTCGGCGTGGAGATCCCCATCGAGAAAGTGCCTGCAAGCCAAAAGCGGCTCATCCGCGAGGCCAATAGCATCGGGCGCCCCGTGATCACCGCCACGCAGATGCTGGTTTCGATGGTGACGAACCCGCTGCCCACGCGCGCCGAGGTGACGGACGTCGCCAACGCGGTGCTGGACGGGACGGACGCGGTGATGCTCTCGGAAGAGACCGCCGTGGGCCGCGACCCCGCAGGCGTAGTGGCGTTGATGGCGCGGGTGCTGTCCGAAACCGAGCCGCTCTTGGGGGCCACCGAGGGGCCTTCACGAAGCATCCCCGGCAACGCGATGGCCTGTGCCGCGGCGAAGCTGGCCGAGGACCTCGATGCGGCGGCGATCGTGGCGCCCACGCGTACGGGCGTGAGCGCGCTTCGGCTTGCCGCGTTTCGCCCCAAGCGCCCGATCCTGGCCTATAGCCGGGTGCCCGCCACCACGCGTCGCTTGCATCTGGCGTGGGGCGTGACGCCCATCGATCTCACGGTGCCTGCGGGGATGGACCCTGTCGAGGCCACCTTGGAAGCGGCACGCCGGGATCTGCCTGCGGGGTCGCGGATCGTGCTACTCGACATCGCGCCTCAGGACGCGCGCGGCATCGCCTCGCTCGTCAACGCCATCACGCTGTGAGGATCCCGCGCGTCGAGGCCCTGCGCGACGGCCGCGCCAGCGATTAAGGAAAACGAGACGAAGGGATCCGCCGAGCTTCAGCCCCGCGGGTCCCTCCGTCTCATTCGAAAACGCCATCGCATCGGAGCCCGACCGGGCGCCTCGGCGATGCGCGTGTCATCGCAACGGAGTGGGCAAGTGATGAACGATGGAAGTTTCGTGCCAGGTGAGCCCGTGGGGGGCGTAGCTGCGGCGAAACCCTGAAAACCCGGCCGTTTTCTCGTCTTCGCGCACGCCAGACCGCGAGAGAGAAGGGCCTGCGGTCGTCACCTTGCGGTAACGGGGTTGCCTGCGGCCTGCGGGGTCGGCTGCGCGCTCTGGTGCGCCTCGATCGCTGCTACGGCGTGGGATGGGCGGCGTGGGCCGCGCGGAGGAGATTGACGGTTTGTTCGTGAATGAGGCCGTTGGTGGCGACGATGCGCCCGCTGCGCACGTCCAGTGTGCCGCCGTCGAGGTCGGTGACACGGCCGCCGGCGGCCACCACCAAAGCCGCGCCGGCCGCCAAGTCCCAGGCCTTGATGTGACGTTCCCAGTAGCCATCGAACCAACCGGCCGCAACGAACGCCAAGTCGAGCGCCGCTGAGCCCAGGCGGCGCACGCCGTGGGTGTTGTGCAGGAAGGCCGTGAACTCCGGGAGGTTTGCGTTCGGTTGCCCCGCCACATAGGGAAACCCCGTGCCGAACAGGCCGTCGGGCAACGCGCCCACGTTCGAGACGCGGAGGGTGTCGTCGTTGAGACGGGCTTTTCCGCCGCGCACGGCGGAGAAAGTCCACCCGAGCACGGGCGCATGCACGACCCCCAAGACGGGCTCTCCTTCGACGACCAGGCCCATCGAGACCGCGAAGAACGGAAGACCGTGGACGAAATTCATCGTGCCGTCGAGCGGATCGACGTACCAGACGAAGTCCGTGTCTGCGGGCCCGGCTTGACCGCCTTCTTCACCGACCACCCCGTGTGTCGGGAAGGTCGTGGTGAGGCGATCCAGGATCAAGGCTTCCGCGCGGCCGTCGAACTCGGTCACGAGATCCGTGGCGGCTGCCTTCGTGCGAGCTGACGGGCGCTGCCCCCACCCTTCGAGCAAGAGGGCACCGGCGGCCTGCGCGATGGCCTCGGCGGACGAGAGCGCGTGAGGGTCGAGCCAGGGAGTGGTTCCAGACATGCGGTGTACCATAGCGTCTTCTTCATCGTCCGGTAACTCGGCTCACAGCACCCACAGCGGCGTTCGCCAGGTTGTGAGGCGCACGGACGTCAGGTGCGACGTAAACCTTCGGTGAGACCTCGTTCGCGAGGTCTGTGGGACAGCAGAGCCCCTTGTCCTCCAGAACTGCGGACTCTCCTCATCTTTTCGTGGACCGCTGGATCGTCACTGCTACCTTTGGTCCCGAACGACGAAACGACCTGTGACGTGTGTGTGACCGTCACGTCGAACACCTCGCCCGCTCTGTCGGTGCAACCCCTGTGGGACCCGAGCGGCCGGTGTCCACTTGCCACGCGTGTGCCCACTGGGGTCCGAACCCACTGACGCTTAGTTCGCTTCTGTCCCATTCACGGGAACCTGTCCCACCCACGGGCAGGCCCCTCGTCTCCCTCGAACAAGGAGCGCTCATGCGCCATGCATTGCCCCGTTCCCTGGCGGTTGCCATTGGATTGGCTTTCCTCCTGCCCGCTCTGTCTGAAAGCCGCGCGTTCGCGGCCACCTATCGCGTTGGTCCCGGTCAACCCCTGGCCAGCTTTTCCAACCTCCCTGCATTGGCCCCCGGCGACGTCGTCGAAATCATGGGAAACGCCACCTACGGGCCCATCGCCCTTCGTCAGGCCGGCGCGCCCGGTAAACCCATTACGCTTCGGGGTGTGCCTGTCTCAGGCAAGCGCCCCGTGTTCAGCGGCGGTGCAAACACCGTGGACGTGTCGGCCAACCATTACGTCATCGAGAACGTGGAGATCACGGGCGGCACGAGCCGCTGCGTATTTCACCGGGCTCACGACATCACCATCCGCAATACCGCCATTCACGACTGTCCTCAACATGGCATCCTGGGAGGCGACAACGGCTCGGGCTCGCTCACACTCGATGCCACAGAAGTTTATCGCTGTGGGGCGGGTGATCAGAAGCACCAGATCTACATGGCGACGGACGAGAACGCTCATCCAGGCGCCGTGTTCCGGATGCAGAACTGCTACATCCATGACGGCAACGGCGGCAACGGCGTGAAGACGCGCGCCGAGCGCAACGAGATCTACTACAACTGGATCGAGGGCTCTTACTATCACGAGCTCGAGCTCATTGGGCCCGATCCTCAAGGTGGAATCGACGAGCGGCGCGCACGCGAAGATTCCGATGTGGTGGGTAACGTCATCCGCAAGGGAGGCAAAAATCCGAACCACGTCACCATTCGCGCAGGCGGCGACGGCACGGGCCAGACCTACGGACGGTACCGCTTCGTGAACAACACGATCCTGCTCGCGAAGGGCTCCGGCGCGGTGTTCCGCCTCTTCACGGGGCTCGAAAGCCTGGAGATGCACAACAACGTCATCTTCCGTGAAGGCGGTGGCGGTGTGCAGGTCCGGCGCCTCGACTCGGTCGACTGGGCTGCCGGCCGCGAGATCATCGAAGGCACGAACAACTGGATTCCCCAGGGTTCATCCGACGTGCCGGCAGGCTGGCGAAGCACCCTCACGGGCACGGACCCCGGATTCCGCGCGATACCTGCGGACCTGCGTCCCAGGGTCGGCAGCGTGTTGGTCAACGCCGGGAGCGACAACCCGCTCACGATCGGTGGCCACGAGTTCCCACGTCCCTTGGCCATGCCGGCCTCCTTGCCACCGGTCCGCGGGGTGACGCCGGTCAAACCGCGGGTCATCGTGGGCCCCATCGACGTGGGAGCGTTCGAGGACGACTCGGCCGCGCCGCCGCCCGCCGCGCCGTCGCCGGCACCGGCCCCCCTGCCGCCGGCACCGGAAGCCCCTCCTGTGCTGGCGCCACCCGTCGCGCCCCCTCCGCCTGCCCCCGCCCCTGAAGAACCGCCGGCGCCTCCCGTGGTGATGAACCCGGATGCGGGGCCGCCGCTGCCTGACACCGAGGTCGACATGCCCTTGCCCGACATGGGTATGCCTCTTCCCCCCGAGACCTTGGCCGGGGGCTGCAGCTTCGGAGGGCCAGGGGCTCGCCCTGGCGCTGCAGGCGGTCTGGCGCTGGTGGGCCTGACGCTCGGTCTTAGGCTCCGTCGCCGCCGGCGCTGACCGGGCCGGCACCCCGGAACGCCGCTTCACGAAGGGGCGTTCCGGGCGCGCCGTAAGAACAGACAGCCGTCTTGTGTTGCGATGCACGCCTTGGCTACACTCCGCCAGACGTGTCCACGAAGAACGCAGCGCGAGGGTCAAAAAAGGAAGGGGAGATTCCCCCGGGCGACGACGTCGGCGCCGCCGATCTGGCGCGGCGGATCGCACAGCGGCTCAAGGCCGAGCGCACCGCGCGCAACATGTCTTTGGACGAGCTGGCCCGCGCGTCGGGGGTGAGCCGTGCGGCTTTGTCCCAGATCGAAACGCTGAAGAGCAACCCCTCGATCGGTGTGGTGTGGAAGATCGCGGTGGGGCTCGGGGTGCCCTTCGCCGAGCTCCTCGACGAGCACAGAAGCGAAGGGGCGGTCCTGCGACGGCAGGACACCCAGGTGCTGCGCTCTCCCGACGGGCGCTTCGAGAGCCGTCCTCTCACGCCGGCAGGCGTGACCCCGTTCGTCGAGGTCTACGAGCTGCGGGTGGCGGCGCGCTCGCGCTATGCGGCCGAGGCCCACGCCGCAGGGACCCGCGAGATCCTGGTGGTGCTGAGTGGCCTCCTCAGGGTGAGCGTGGGCCAGAGTGTGTTCGAGCTCGAGCCCGGTGATTCTCTCGCTTTTTTGGCCGATCAACCCCACGTCTACGAAAACCCGGGCAACGCGGAGGCCCGGTACCACAACGTGATCGTCTACGCGCGCAGCTGAAGCTTTGTTCACCCGCGGCCGCGGGGCGTCCTGGCTACGCAGGCTTTCGTAAGTTGCCATGACCCGCTTGACGTAGATCTGGGTCTCCCCGATCTCGGGGATGCGATCCTTGACGTGACCGGGACCGGCGTTGTACGCCGCCACGGCCAACGGAAGCTTGCGGTAGCGTGCAAGCAGCCAGGCCAGGTAGCGGGCGCCGCCTCCGAGGTTGGCTTCCGGGTCGAAGGGATCGTCGACCTTCATGTCCTTGGCCGTGCCCGGCATGAGCTGGGCGGGGCCCATGGCACCCGTCGAGGAGATCCGGTGGACCTGCAGGTTGGACTCTACGGTGACGACGGCCGTCAGGAGATGGCGCGGCAGCTTGTGCCGAGCCTCGAGGCGCGCGAGCAAGGGCGAAAGCGGCTCGTGACCCACGAACAAGCAGCGGCTACGGTGCTGCGCATAGGCGATCAAGGCGTGCGACTTCTCGCGAAGAAAGTAGGGCGAGAGCGGAAACACCACGGTGCGCCCGAGGGTGGCCACCAGGAGGTTCAGGGTGACGAGCGGCGCCAGCACGAGGGCCAGCACCCACACCCACGAGGGGAGTTTGTTTCGTTTCCGCCGGCGCACGGCGCAGTGTCGCCGTGGGCGGGCCGCTTGGCAAAAAAGCGGGTGAAGGGCTTGAAGGTTCGGGGTCAGCCGCGACCGGTGCGCCCACAGAGGCTCGCGATCACGGCGACGAGCTCCACGGGATCCACGGGCTTGGTCACGTGGGCTTGATAGCCAGCCAGCAAAGCGCGCGTCCGGTCCTCGCTGCGGGCAAAGGCGGTCAGCGCCGCTGCCGGGACGGGACTTTCCTGGGGGCTCCGATGCCGAATGAGGCGAATGAGTTCGTACCCATCCACCTCAGGCATCCCGATGTCGCTCAGCAAGACGTGAGGCCGCTGGCCCTCATACACCGCGAGCGCCTCGCGTGCCGAGTTCGTGGTCACGACGAGCGCACGGCGCTCCTCGAGCACCACGCGCACGAACTCACGCGTGTCCGCATCGTCGTCGACCACCAAGACGCGCAGGCCACTCAGGTCCACGGACACGCCCGGCGTCGGCACGGCGCCTTGGCCCTCGCACCAGGCTGGCGTAGGCTGCTTTTCGTTTTGTAGGGCCTGCCGCAGCGGCAATGTCACCGTGAAGGTCGTGCCCTGATTGACCCCCGCGCTCACGACGGAGACCGAGCCTCCGTGAAGCTCCACGATGTGCTTGGCGATCGCCAACCCCAGCCCCAACCCACCGTGCCGACGTGTGGTGCCCGCCTCGGCCTGACGGAAGCGCTCGAAGACGTAGGGAAGGAACTCGGGCTTGATGCCCTCGCCCGTGTCCGAGACCTGGATGCGCACGTGGGTCGTGTCCTGGGTCAGCTTGACCCGCACCTCGCCGGCTTCGGGCGTGAACTTCACGGCGTTCGATAGCAGGTTCCAGACCACCTGCTGGAGCCGGTCGAAGTCCCCGAGGACCGCCACCGCACCCGAGCCCAGCTCTTTGTGCAAGCGGATCCGCTTGGCTTCTGCAGCGTGCACCACGGTGTCGATCGCCGCTTCGATGACGCTGGCCGGGTTGACCGTTTGGATGTCGAGGCGCAGCTTGCCGCTGGTGATCCGGCTCATGTCGAGCAGATCCTCGATGAGCTGCACCTGGACCTTGGCGTTGCGGCGCAGCGCCGCGAGCGCCTTGGGCATACCCTCGGGTTTGACACGGCCTTCTTGCAAGAGCTGGGTGTACCCGATGATCGCGCTCAGCGGGTTGCGGAGCTCGTGGGAGATCACCTGAAGGAACTGATCTTTGGTGCGATTGGCGCGCTCGGCCTCCGCGCGGGCCGTGCGTTCGCTCTCGAGCAGCGCTTCACGTTCGGCCTCGGCCCGCTTGCGTTCGCTGGCGTCGCGCAAGATTCCAGAGAAAATGCGCCTGCCTTCGAGGCGCACCTCACTCACCGAGACCTCCAGCGGGAACTCGCTGCCATCTTTCCTGCGGCCGCGCACCTCACGTTCGAGGCTGAAGACCTTGTCCTCGTGAACGTCCACGGGGGCGGGCGTGTGCCTCGCGGGCTTCGTCAGCTGTGTTTCAGGCATGAGGCGCTGGATCTGCTGGCCCAAGAGCTCCTCGGGTCCGTATCCGAAGAGGCGGCGCACGGCGGGGTTCATGCTTTCGATGCGGCCTCGTTCGTCGAGCGTGATGATGCCGTCCATGGCTTCTTCGACGATCGCCCGCAGACGCGCCGCCGCCTCGCGCGCCTCCCGCTCTGCCTGGTTGCGCTCTTCGATCTCCTTGCGCAGCTGTTGATTCAGCTTGTCGAGCCCCGGCAACCGCAGCGCTTGGGGGGCCACGTCGATGAGCACCAGCACGGTGGCCCAAGACGCGGCGGCCGTGAGCAGCTTGACCACGCCGGCGGCGCGGTACATCGGCTGCCAGAAGATGATCGCCTCCATCAAGTGGCTTGCCCCGCAGGCAAAGATGAACAAGGCGAAGAGCCAGAACACGCGGGGAAAGGGGGTGTCGCGCCTTCGCCTCACGAAGTAGGCGATGACCAAAGGAATCGCCGTATAGGCGCCCCAGATGGCAACGTCCGAGCTGATGTGAAGCCAGCCGTGGCCGGTCGTCCACCTTCCACAGTGCCAGCGCGCGGGGAAGTCACTCGTATCGAACAGGTTTTTGAAAAAGTCGAACATGCCACACACACCCTCCACGACGGAGCCCCGTTCGGCCGTGCGCGCAAGCGTACGTCCGCCTGGGTCTTGGTCCATAACACCGCGGATTCCGTGGGGCAACGAGAGGAAGCGTCGCCGTGTCCCCCGTGGCTTGCGGTGTTGCAGGCCCGGCGCAAGCCGGCAGGCAAAACGTTACGTTCGCACCACGTTCGATGCCGATCGTCCTTGCCTCGCTCGCCGGCGGCGCGCAGGCTCCGCCTTCGAGATGCCCCCCTTCTTCGACCCAGGATCTACACCTCACGGCGGGCTCGATGCGCCCGCGACGACGCGCAACCGCGAGCCGATCTTGCGCGTGCTCGAGCGCGTGCTGCCGTCGAGCGGCGCGGTGCTCGAGATCTCGAGCGGCACGGGCCAACACGCCGCGTTTTTCTCCTCGGCCCTGCCGGGCCTCACCTGGCAGCCGACGGATCCCGATCCCATCCACCTGGCCAGCATAGAGGCCTGGCGCCAGGTCGCAGGTGGGCCGAACCAGCTGCCTGCCGTGCGCTTGGACGTGCACGAGGACCGGTGGCCCGTGACCGATGCGGCCGCCGTGGTGAACATCAACATGATCCACATCGCGCCCTGGTCGGCGTGCCAGGCGCTCATGGAAGGCGCCGCCGCGAGGCTCGGGTTGGGGGCGCCGCTTTATCTTTACGGTCCCTTCATGCGCGAGGGGCGCCACACGGCAGAGAGCAACGCCGCTTTCGATCGTCGCCTGCGCGTGGAAGATCCGCGTTGGGGTGTGCGCGACCTGTCGGACGTCGAGCGTGAGGCTCGCAGCGTGGGGCTTCGCCTTGAGGAGATCGTCGAGATGCCCGCCAACAACTTGTCAGTCGTGTTTCGGCGCTGAGCCGGGCTCGTTCTCGCGCTGCCACGTGCGCACCCGGTAGACGTGGCAAGGATCCGAGCCGCAGGAAAAAAGCGGCTCGAAGAGGTGAGGGTGCGCGCGCACGACCTGGCCCGCCGCGAGCTCGCCGCCGGCAACCAAATGGCTCACGTTTTGGGCCTGCATGAGGGCCAGGACCTGCGAGGCGTCCAACTCCGCGCGCAAAGGCAACACGCGGTTCGTGAGGTCTTCGTTCCACAGCAAACCGGGCAGCGTGAGGGTCTCGTCGAAGGCGATCACGTCTTTGGACGTGAGGCCCTGGGTCAGCTGGCGCCAGCGCGCCGGGGATCCGTCGGGGCCGATGGCGTTGCGGCGCGCCTCTCGAGGCAAGCGTGCCATGTCCCACAACGAAGGCTCGACATCCGGTGTGAGCCCCGGTAACGCTCGCAAGAGGCCCCACCCGGCAAACACACAGGCCAGCACGAGCACGCCCTGACTCACGTTGTGCCGCGCGCGCGCAACCGCCGCCGTCGCACACGCCAAGCACAGCGCGGGAAACGCCAGGACGAAGCGGGCGGTCGAAGGTTCGGGATGCGCAAGCGCCCCCAGCATGAGCACGAGCACGGTCAAGAGCAGTCCCCCTGCGGTCCGCGCTCGTTGCCACGCCCACACGAGGGCGCCCGGCAGTGCGAAGAAGAGAAACGCGGGCCCCAGGCCTCCGAGCCGCATGTCGAAGGCCGGGGGGCCGTGCAAGGTGGTCCATGATGTCCACAAGCGCGCAAGCAGGCCGCCCTGAGGGCGCGGGGCCGCCGCGCCTGCGGCCACGAGCTTGCCCACCACGCGGTTGCCCGGCAGATGGAGGGGGCCGAAATCCACGTTGATGGGCCATACCGGGTTGCCGGTGGCCAGAAAGTTGTCGAGGTACGACCATCCGCCAAGCACGAGCACGATCCCGCCCGCCAGCCCCACGTGGGCCCATCCCGCGATGGTCTTGAGTCTTGCGGCCAGGACCAATCCCAAGAAGGCGACGGGCAAAGGGGCGCTGGGTTTGGCGCCGAGAAAGAGCCCCAGGGCCACGGCCCCGAGCAGCAGAGGGCGCACGGCGGGGGTGGGCGTCAGGACCCAAAACGCCACGAGCAAAAAATAGGCAGCCACGCCCACGTCGACGTAGTTGCTGGGCAGCTGCAAAAACACCGCAGGCAGCGCCAGCCAGCAAGCGCCTGCAACCAAGGCCTGGAAGGGGGGCGCGCCCAGGCGACGGGCAACCCCGGCGGTGGCGGCGGCACCCACGATCCCAAACGGAATCTGACCCACGTCGATCAAGTCGTCGTTGGGCAAGAGGGCGCGCATCAACAAAAACACGTGCTCGACGCCGTGGGGGTAAGTTGAAAGGTAAGGCACGAGAGGGGGTAAGCCCGCATAGCCGCCTGCCTGCAACACGAAGTACACGAAGGGCAGGTGGTAGCCGAGGCTGTCCCATTGCCACACGGGCAGAAAATAGGCAGAAATCGCGCTCAGCAGGAGGGTGGACGCGGCCAGCGCTATGGCGACCCAGGCCGCGACCCCCGGTGCCTCAGGGCTTCGGGGGCAGGCCGGCGCGCGTCCTCGTTCCCACACGCCGAGCACGAGGGCGGCGCTCACGAGGGTCACGAGCAAGGTCGTTGCAGACAGCGCTGCGAGCCAGGCCCACACGGCCACGCTGCTCAGAGCCAACGCGAGCGCCAAGGTGCAAGCGGCGACAAAGCGTTCGAGGCCGCACGCACAGTCCGGCAAGGCCAGGCGCGCCCCCCGCCATCCCGCCCAGGCGAGCGCGCCGAAGGCCACCGTACACATGAAGACATGGATCAAGGTCCGGCGAGTGTAGCGACTTTCCGCCCGGGGCCCCGTCGGGAGCCGCGGGCCGCCGGACTAAAACCCGGCTTGCTGGCACGCCGCGCTTGCCAATTGAGCTTTGTCGAGGGCGCGCAGGCGGTCGCGGAGCTGCTTGATGCCGGCGGGAATGGCCTGGCACGAACTCGACGTGTCGGGACAATCGGCACCCACCAGGAAGCCGCGGCCATCACTACGCAGGAACTCGAAGAGCGTGCCATCCACGGGGCGGGTGTCGCGTCCGTAAATGGGAGGACTGACCTTGCTGAGGGCCAGTTGAACATGGGGGTGGCCGAGGTCGCGTTCGATGTCGAGGGCCGTCACGACGTCGAGGGCGCCGCACTCGGGCAGGGCCGGTTCGCAGCTGAGGAAGGGCATGTCGCTTCGGAAGGGCTGACGCTGGTGCCGGTAGCTGTTGCCTGGCGCCAGGAATGAGCGGTCGGCGAAGATCCGAAGGCCACCGATGTCGCCGTACTCGTAGCTTGCCTTGAAGTCGCAGGCGGGCACCGGGCAGGCGCGCTTGGTGCAAGCCGCGCTGCCGCCCCGCCCGCACACACAGGTGTTGCAGCCGTCGGTGGCGGCGAAGCTTTCGCCCTCCTGGTACGTGGCGCCCGCGTACGTGCACGCGGAGCCCTTGGCGTTTGCCAAACACTGTGTGAGGGCGGCGGAGCTCGTGAAGCCACACTGGCCGTCGGCTTGGCGTTCGCAAACGGCCATCTGGTAGCAGGCGTACTCGGGCCGGTATTCACACGTGCTCGACGAGGGCGCAGTCGTTTCGACACAAAGCTGGCCGGAGCAGCCCCCCCGCACGCAGGTACCCGGGGGGAGGCACGCCTTCTCGGTGCAGGCAACGGACCCGTCGGCCTGGCAGCTACAAGTGTTGCAGCCGTCCGGAGACGGAAAGCTTTCTCCCACGGCGTGGACCTTGCCCCCACTCGTGCAGCCAGAAGGGCCACTCTTTCCGCCCGCGCCGCCCCCGCCACCCAGACAGGCAATGAGGGTGCAAGCCACGAGGCCGTCGGCGCCGCAGCTACAGGTGTTGCAGCCGTCCGAGGCTGGAAAGCCATCGCCGGCACGGTACGCCACACCCTCGTACGTGCAGCCGTCCGGCCCGAAGGGATCCAGGCCGTCCCCCGAGGGACAGCCGCTCGCCATCGGCACGACGGCCAAGAGCAACGCACACGAGAGAAAGGGGAACGTGGAGCCGGCGTCGTGCAAAGGCTTGAGCATGGTACCTCCTACGGGTCCGGGGGAAAGCAAGGGAAGTGCCGTGAGCAGAAGGTGCTGCCACGCTTGGGGTTTTTGCACCGACCCCGCGGCCGCCCCCACGAAAATCTGAGGATATGCGCCGAATCCTATCAGATCTCCGCGATCGACGGCGCGAGGATGGTTTGTCGGAGGACGATCTGCACGGCGGTGGTTACGGGTACCTGAAGCCTCTGGTCTGACGCGCCTCAGGCGGAACCTCACTTGCCGTCGAGTGAACGGCCTCCCACGTCCCTCTGCTAGTGTCATGGCGTGAGTGAAAAGGTGAGCTGCGGACTGCTCATGTTTCAGCGGGATCCCGAGGGACCCCGCGTGTTGCTGGTGCACCCGGGAGGCCCCTTCTTTCGCAACAAGGACCTTGGCGCATGGAGCCTTCCCAAGGGTGTACCCGAACCTGGTGAGGAGCGGCTTGCCTGCGCCGTGCGGGAGTTCCAGGAAGAAGTGGGCTTTGTGCCCACGCCACCCCTGTGGCCGCTCGGCGAGGTGAAGCAGAAGGGCGGAAAAATCGTTCACGCGTGGGCGTTCGAGGCGCGGCTTCCCGAGGGGCACGTGCTCTGCGCCAACACCTTTGAGCTCGAGTGGCCACCCAGGTCGGGACAGCGCCGGTGCTTCCCCGAAATCGATCGTGCGGAGCTGTTTACACCGTCTGCCGCCCGCGAAAAGATCAACCCGGCCCAGGCTGTGTTCATCGATCGCTTCTTGAAAAGCGGCGTCCTTGTCTGTGCGCTGCTACTAGGCTTTTTCGGGTGCGGAACCCCGCGCGCGCCGGTGCGCCCTGGCCCCAAGCCCCCCGTCGCCGTCGACCTGTCGCCCACGCAGATCGAGACTTTGTTGCCGAGCAAGGCGAAGCCCCGATCGCAATGGGCAGAGGCCGTTTGGTATGGCCTGCTTGCAAATGACCTCCTGCCAAGGCAGCCCGAGGCCTGTGCCGTCATCGCGATCGTGGGGCAGGAATCGGGCTTCCAGGCCGATCCGGCGGTCCCGGGGCTTGCGAAACTGGTGAAGCAGCGCTTGGAGGCGCACCAGGAACAACTTCCGTTGGTAGGCAAGCCGCTCTTCGAGCGTTTGCTCTCCGCTCGCTCGGCTGACGATGCGCGCAGCTTTCGTCATCGTCTGGATGCGGTGCGCACCGAGGGCGACCTGGACCGTGTCTTTCGCGACATGCTTCACCACTACCGCGCGCACTACCCCACGACCTATGCCACGGTGAACGTGGCCAGCCGCTTGTTCGACGTGGAGAGTCTGGAAGCGCTCAACCCCATCACCACCGCTGGTTCCATGCAAGTGAACGTGCGCTTCGCCGAAGCCTGGGCGGCACATGAAAAAGGCACCGATCCGGCGCACGTACGCGACGAGCTTTACACGATCAAAGGGGGCATCTACTACGGAACGGCACGGTTGATGGGGCATACCGCAGCTTATGAAGATCCCATCTATCGCTTCGCCGACTACAATGCTGGGGTGTACGCCAGCCGCAACGCCGCATTTCAGGCGCAGGTGGGCACGCTCATCGGAACGAAGTTGTCCTGGGACGGTGACGTTCTGTCTTACGATGAAAGGGGCGCACCCCTTGACGCGCCAACGAAGACGCTCGCGGCGCTCGAGGCGTTTGCGGCCCGCTACGCGCCCGCGCTCTCAGTCCGCGAGCTGCGCAAAGACGCACGCGGGGAGAAGAGCGCCTCGTTCGAGCAAACGAAGACCTACAAGGCGGTCAAGCGCGCGTTCGCGCAGCTTACGGGGCGCCCCCCGAAGTACGCCATCTTGCCCGACGTGGCGATCTCCAGCCCGAAGTTCTCCCAAACGCGCTCCACGGCGTGGTTCGCGCAGTCCGTGGACCGCAGGTACCGGGACTGCCTCGCCAAGGTGCCGGCGCCGGGGCGGTGAGCGGGCCGGCCCGGGCCTCGCGGCCCCCCAGAAAGCCAGCGGCCCTTCCGGTCGATGTGGGCCCACGAGGCTTCCAGGTGGGGTGGCCCTTGAATCATTTGACCCTCCTTCGCTTTCATGGGCACAGGACGAGAGCCCAGAGGCAAAAATGACAATGCAACGAGTCGACCGCCAGCCCCGCGCGAAAACCTTGCCCTTGAGCTGTTGTCGGCTGGCTCAGTCTCTGTTCGTCGGCCTTGTTTCGCTCGCCGCGCTATCGTGCCAGTTTCGCACGACCCTACCTGCCACACCCTTGGCGACCGACCCCCACGCACGCATCGCCTCCCTTTGGCCTCAGGGGGAAGATCTGACGCCTTCCGAAGTGTTGGTCCGCTTCGACAGGCCGTTGGTTCCGGTCATGCCCTGGGAGGCCCTGCCACCTCCGCCGCTGGCCATCTACCCCCGCGTCGAAGGGCATTGGATGTGGCTGTCCACGCGCGAACTGCGCTTTGTCCCCATAACCCGTTTTCCCATGGCGACCGTCTTCGAGGTCACAGAGAACGGGCGGAGGAACGCGCAGGGAAACGCCTCTCGGCACCCGGGTGCGTTCCGGTTCGCAACCGGAGCGCCCCACATTGTCTGGCATGCCTTCGACATCGCTCATGAAGGACAGACCTCGAGAACCCCTCGAGTGGCCCTCGTCTTTGATCAAGATGTCGATCCGGACAAAGCGCTGCCGTACCTTGGCTTTCGAACGGAGGAAAACGGGACCGACGTCATCATCCCTGCACTCTTGAGCTCGCATCAGGCGTGGCCGTTCAACGCGCGTCTGGAGAACGAATCTCTCCAACGCATTATGTTCGTGACCCCGGCGCGCGAGCTGCCACCGGACACGGCCGCCCTACTCATCGCCGATACAGGACTTCCTTCCCTGGAAGGACCCTTGAAGACGAAGGCCCCCCAAACCCTTTCGTTCCGGACAGCCTCGCCCTTTCGGCTCTTGCCTCCGCGAAACGAGGACGGCTCGGCTGTCCGACAAGGGGAAAGCTGGATCATTCCCCTCTCGCATCCTTTTGACAAGAAGACACCCTCTGTAGGCATCCGGCCATATTGCGAAGGCCACTATCGATTCGATCTTACAGACATTTACCTCGACTGCGAAGATGCGACCGCATTCACTGCGTACAAGGTCACGGTTGCCGATGTTCGCGACATCTTTGGTCGCTCTCTCACATCGAACTCGATAATCCTCAAACCTTTACCCCCGAAAGCAAGCCTTCGCTTCGAGGACATTCCCGAGTATGGCGCCCCTCATCCGGTCCTTGTGCATGGGCCATCTCAGCCCTCCTTCGTCACGTTAAGCGGACAAAGCGTCGCGTCCATGCGCATACGAGTCTCAAAAGTGGCTATCGTTGATTTTCCGCGATTCATGTTGGCACACGGGGTGAAAAGCCACACGGTCTTGGATTTGGGTCAGACGATCTCCCAACGCGAGCACGTGCTCCATGCACGCGCCGGCCGGGAACAACATTTCAAGGTACCCATTCCGTTGGAGGTCGGACACTACATGGTCGAAGCCATTGCGTCCGACGCCCAGGACAGGATGAATGTACCGGCTGTCCGGCTTTGGGTTCAAAAGACCAACTTGGCTTTCCGCGTCTTTGCGGGTCGCACACGCATGCACCTCTGGGTAAACAAGCTAAAGGACGCGACGCCTGTGCCCAACGCGGAGATCGTCCTACACCCTTCAGGTCGCAGAACCGAAACTGACAAGGACGACCTCGCCGTTTTCGATTTGCGCCCCGAGGGCGATGACATGATTGAAGTTCGCGCGGGCGGCGACAGCGTCATGCTTCCTCACGACGCATGGTCGAGCTTCGAGGTTGCCGAAGATGGCAAAGAAGCCGCGGCTGAGCGCCCGGCGCCAAGCGCCACGTGGAGCCGGAACGAAGCGAAGAACCTCTACTGGTATACGGGTACCGACCGGCAGCTCTATGCGCCGGGTGACCAAGTCCACTTCTTCGGTTGGCTCCGGCGTTTGAGCGCAGGCGGAGAGGCCGAGTGGAGCCGGCTTGCGGGACCTCAACGGGTGTTTTGGGAGGCCCAGGATGGTGATGTCCCCTTTGCGAGCGGTCAGCTACCCGTCACCAATGATTCTCGGTTCGCCGGGCAAGTGACTCTGCCTGCCGACCTGCCCACCGGAAGCGTAACTTTGCGCTTTCGGCTTTTTCAAAAGGACGGGACCAAAAGCCCGGCACACGAAGAAGAGATCATCGTTGGCATCTACGAAAGGCCGGAGATGCAAACCACGATGACTCTATCCAAGGGACCGTACGTCGCGGGTGATCCTTTTAGGGTCAACATGGAAGCGACGTACCTATCAGGAGGGGTCGTCTCCGGTGCCCGCTGGGATGTCGCGCTCGAATCCCATTACAGTTGGCATCCGCAGCCCTACGAGGATTACGTGTTCTCGGCGCGCGCCGACGATCCGGATGGATCCCCGCAGCCAGTCGAGAACAGACCATCGAGCCTGACCCTCGATGTGAGAGGCAAAGCGAGCAACAACCTGCGACTTCCCTCACCCGCCGAGCGTGGTCAGCCATGGATTCATCTTCTGAATTCCGAAGTCCAGGACGTCAACAGCCGTCGCTGGTTCGAGAGTCACACCCTGAATGTATTGCCCGCGAAGCTGCTCGTGGGATTGAGGGCCCAGGGCGATGAGTCAAGGGCGGACTCCACGTCATCAACGAGGGCCACATCATGGGGCAGATTTGTGGTCGTTGACTCCAAAGGTCAGCTCGAAAGTGGACACGACGTAGAATTGACGCTTTGGCGGAAAATAACCGACGAACGCGATCACAAGAGTCGATACGAGCGGCTGTGGACGCAAGAAGTCCGCTCGGAAGCGCGGCCCGTTCAGATAAGGCGCGACAACGAGGGGGCGGGCGCTTACCTGTTGGTGGCAGAGGTCAAGGATTCCTCCCAGCGCCCCCATCGTAGTTCCATAGCGATTAAGATTCCCTCAGAGCCAAGACCAAAAGCACCTTTGCCGGAAAAACCGATGCCCCTCGCGATATCCTGGCTCGACGATGCCCACGTAACCACCGCGAGATACAATGCGCCGAAGGGCTTCAGTCACGCCCTGTTTCGATTTGTGCGGGCAGGCGACATACTGGACCTAAAGTATCTCTCGGCCGGAAGGTCGGGCGCCATTGCCGCACCCCTTGGGGGACCCTTGTGGGGATCCTTGAGGGCCGAGATGACCTCTCTGTCTTTCCCGGCTTCTTACTCGCACATCGAAGACTTCGCATCGAAGGCGCGGGTGTTTCAGCGTGAGTCGCATCATTTACATGTCGAAATCGGGGCGCGCAGACAGGCTTCACGCCACGCTCTCGGTCGAGAAGAGCTCCCAGCTTCATTCGCTCCGGGGGACTCCGTGCAATTGCGTATCCGTACCATCTTCCCTGACGGCAAGCCGGCTTCGGGCGCCGAATTGGTTGTCTCGGTCGTCGACGATGCAATCTTTCGACTGCGACCTCGCGCGATCTGGAGAGATCCCTTCAAGACTTTCTACGATGAGTCCATCACCTCAGCGGGGCAGATTTACGAACGGAGTACGCGCGCGCTGATGCGTTCAGGCCTCTCTGGAGGGGTGCCTGGCGGCACTGTGGCTGGCCTTATGGGAGGCGCTCCGAGTGGCCCTGAGCGCCATGACTTCCGCCCCACCGCCCACTTTGCTGCAGACGTGAGTGCCGACCGGAACGGCGACGCACGCGTAGAGTTCCGTTTGCCGGATTCAACGACGCGGTACCGGATCATGGTGGCAGCCGCAGCGGGTAACGCTTCCTTTGGCTTGGGGCAGAGCGAGATCGTGAGCACCAAGGATCTGGTCTTGCGCCCCACGCCGCCTGCGTTTTTGCGAGCGGGTGACACCGCGAAGATTCCTCTGGTTTTGCAGAACCAAAGTCGCCGCACGTTGGCACTGTCCGTTACCACGACGGCCTCGTTGTCGGCCGGAACCACGATACCCTTGCGGGGTGGAGCCGTTCGAGCCATCCAGTTGCCTCCACAGACACGCGAGCTACTGAGCTCCGAGGTGCGCGTGCCCGAAACAGGCGATGTCATGCAGCTATCGTGGCGCGCGGACGTCACGGGGAGCGCTGGGAAGTCCGGGCCGATGGATCGCATCTCCCACACGATTCCTCTCCTATCTCCCCTCATCAGAGAACAGATGAGTTCGTTTGGCGACGGTGTTGGGGAACAGCGAGAAGGGCTGATGTGGCCGCAAGCCAGCGGCGATGAAGAAGCCAAAACGCAGGCCTCGGCCGGTCTCAGGATCGCGCAGGGTGCGTTGCCCCCGCTTGGCGCAACGATGCAGACGCTTTGCGACCCTGAGGTCGATACCACCGAGGCCTTGGCGGCCTGGATATGGGCTGCCTCTTCATGGCTGCCGCAGTGGCCGCTGGTTGCAAATGCTTGTGCACCCGACGCGAATGTGGCGAGAGACAAGATCCACGACGCCTGGCAGAGGATTGCGACCCGAACGGGCGGGCAATCGTCATTTTTGGCCTTTCCGGGTCGTCACGTCTCGGCACCCACGTACGTGACGCATACGCTGGCCAAGGCAGCTGCTTCATCCAAGCAGGCTGGCATCGACGTTCCAAATCAAGTGTTGAGCAGGCTTCAGGAGCTCAATGAGCGCGAGAATGCGCAGTGGTTTCTTGGCTATCGAGACTGCCTGGAAGATGCCTCAGGGCGAGGGGAGTCGTATCAGCTGGTGAAGCGCGAGTGCGATAGGTCGGCAGTGAAGGGAGCGCCCTTCGGGCACGTGGAAGGCGATGAGAGCTCGCGAAAGCTCGGCGATGAGCTAAGGCAAACGGTCTTGCGTGATGGACAATGGCGTCGTGCACAACGTTCCTCGACGCTGGTGTCTCTGTGGAAGTGGTCAAAGGAGCCGGTCCTAAAGGAACAAATCAGGGACGACCTGCTGTCGCGCCTGAGCAAAGCTGGCGACCAAGCCTGGGTGACCGACGGGCCAGGCGTGACGTGGCCCAACGGTTTTGTCCGAACCTCGCTACAGGCGGGGCTCCAGGCCGACGTCATTGAGGCGTGGAGCGCATCCAGCCCGACGGAGATCCTCACACCCTTGGTGCGGGGGCTTCTCCGGCTTCACACGGGCTCCGCCTGGGGCGGTGCTCTCACCACGGCCAAGGCCGTAGTGGCGCTCAGAAGCTATCAAGCAGCCCACAGCACGGCGGAGGGGCAAACGCATCCGGGTGGGCCGTTCTCGATGGTGGTCAGCCAGACGTCTCGAAGCCCCGTTGTGGTCGAGCTCGAGCCCCGCGCCGCCTGGGACCACTCGTGGTCGCCCATCCGTCGGCCGACGGAGACGCTGACGATGACACCCGCATCTGAGAATTCAGGTATGCCCTGGTCCTATGCGGTCACCATGAACTACCAACGCCTTCCCGCCTACGAACCCCGCTATCAGGGCTTCACCGCAGAGCGCGAGCTCTTCGACGCATCGGGGGCGCGTTGCGAGCAGTTGGTCGATGGCTCCTGGCGTGTGCCTTTGGGCGCGCGCGTGAAGGTTACGCTCCGGTTCGAGAACCATGCCCCTCGCTTCGATGTTCTCGCCGAAAGTCCATATCCGGCGGGTTTCGCGGCTGTCGATCCACGGTTGAACGGGCAATCGTATCGCCACGAGCACGATGGCGAAGCGCGCTTTGCGGATGTCGTGACACAGTCGCCCGGCACCATGAAGGCGCTTGCCTCACGCTTGCCCGCGGGAAGACACGAGTTTTCGTACGTGGCCGACGTCCTTACGGCGGGTGAGTTCCTGTGGCCCGAAGCGATCGTGAAGGATCGAGAATCGCCGGGAATTTTCGGACGGACCGCAGCCAGTCGGGTGTTCGTGGAGCCGCGTTGACGGTCGAGGTAGCGCATCGATCAGGCCCTTCGCCGAAGCGAGCGTTGTGTAGTGCGGCAGCCACGTTCAGGGTCGCCACGGGGCGTTTAGTGGTGCTCTGGCAACTCGAAGGGCGGGACCCAACGGCCGTCCAGGTCCGTAAAGCCCAACTCCCGGGCGAGATCCGCGACGCGCAGGGTCTGTCCGGTCCTGGCCAACACACCTTCATCGCGCGCAAGCGCCACGACGGCGCGACCCAGGTAGCGGGGCGATTCAGTTTGTGCCAGTGCGGGCACCTCTTGCCATCGGGCTTCATCGGTACCGTTACCCGCGAGGACGAGCTCGGTCCGCATCCAGCCCGGTGAAAGTGCCACCGAGGCCACGCCGTACGCACGCAGTTCCTCGGCCACGGCAAAGGCAAGGCGGCTCATCGCCGACTTGGCGAGGTCGTAAAGAAGATTGCCGCGCAGGTACCGACCGCGATCCCAAAACGTCGTCGTCACCACCAACCCGCTTCGCTGCGCGACGAAGATTGGGGCCGCCTGTCGAGAGGCCAGCCAGTGGTTGCGCACGCCCCGATCGATCATGGCGTCCCACTCCGACAAGGGGCGTTCCCAAAACGGCGCTTCGAAGACGCCATCGAAAACCTCGTGCCCACCCCACGCGTTGTTCACCAGCAGGTCGAGTCGCTTCTCGTTGCGCGAGAGGCGCTGGAAGAGGTCCGCCACCTGCTCTTCGCTGGAATGATCACACACGCAGGCCACGCCGTGGCCACCGGCCCGGGTCACCTCCAGGGCGGTGTCCTCGACCGTGCCCGGCATGCCCGAGAGGTTCGATAGCCGCATGATGTCGGCGTACGCCGCCGGCGCTCCTTCTTTGCGGGTGCTTCGCCCGGTGACATACACGGTGGCGCCGGCCGCCCCGAGCTCGATCGCAATGCCCTTGCCTGCGCCGCGGCTGGCCCCCGTGACCACGGCGACGCGTCCCGCAAGCGGGCGGGCGTCATCATGCCTCTCCTCGTTCTGCATGCCTGCAGCATGCACCCAAGTCAGCGTCGGAGATCACAAAGAATGCGTTCACGTTCTTCTCGCCGAGGCGGGCGTCGCGGTCTGCTGAGGATCCTTCGTCGTTCGGCGGTAGAAAGGATGTAAGGTAATGCGCCGCGCTTTCCACTCACGAGATCGTGAACAACAAAAGCGTCGTTCGCCGCGCCGTGGGTCGCCCCGGGGTGCTGGTGTCACTCTTCTTCGTGGCGCTTGGCTGTGCCGCGCCGTCCATGGACGACGAAAATGCAGACACGCCTGAGGCCGACGAAGATGCCTCCGAAAGGGGCGGGGCAGGCTCGGCCTTGGCCGGAGGCTCGAGCGGTTCGGGTGGGGCCGGGGGCCTCCCTAATTACGGAGGCCAGGGCGGCAACGCGGATGAGCCATCGCTGGCAGGGGGCGTAAGTGGGTCGGGAGGCAGCTCGACCGGGGGAGTGGGCGATGTCCCGATGGGACAAGGCGGTGTTCCTGCCAGCATGGGCAGCGGGGGCGCCGAGGGGGGAAGTGGCGGGGGCGCCGAGGGGGGAAGTGGCGGGGGCGCCGAGGGAGGAAATGGCGGCAGCGGCGAGGGAGGAAATGGCGGCAGCGGCGGGGGAGGAAACGGCGGCAGCGGCGGGGGGGCGGGCTCTGGACCTGGGGGAGCGGGCGGCACCCCGGTGCTCACGAAACCAAACGTGTTGTTCGTGGTCTTCGACGACCTCAACCGCCACATCAGCCCCTACGGGGACCCCCTCGCCAAAACGCCGAACCTCCAGCGCTTCGCGGACAGGGCCGTGCTCTTTCGGCGTGCCTATGCGCAGTACCCCGTGTGCGGACCTTCACGTATCTCCTTTCTCAGCGGTCTCCGGCCCGAACAAACGAAAGTGCTCAAAAACGGCGAAACACCACGCAAGTGGCTGCCGAACCACGTTTTTCTCCCGCAGCACTTCAAGAACAACGGCTATCACTCGTCCCGCGTGGGCAAGGTTTACGAAATCGGCGAGGACGATCCGAAGAGCTGGAACATTTCCGTTGAAGGCACGCCGGGGCAGGGCAACGTGTATCAGTACGAAGAGCCTCAGAAGTTGGGGCTCAGCGTGCTCGAGTCGCGCAACCACGGGGACGTCGTGTTTCCCCAGGGGGGGGCCGAGAACGGGCAGACGTACGTCCTCAGCGACGTGGACGACAAAACCTCGGATGAGATGATCGCCCAGAAGGGCATCGACTTCATCAAGCAAGGCAAGGAGCGAGACAAACCCTTTTTCGTGGCGGTGGGCTTCCGTCGCCCACATTTGCCTTGGGCAGCGCCCAAACGGTACTTCGACCTGTATCCGCTGAGTTCTTTGCCTGCACCCCCAAATGTATACGGGGAGTGGGTTTCGCGGTCGCCGCAGAACATGCCCCTCTCAGCCGCCAAGTACCGCAAGTCGCTACAAGGCTACTACGCTGCGCTGTCGTTTGCGGACGCCCAGTTTGGCCGGTTGCTCGATGTCATGGACTCCAACGACCTTTGGAAGCGCACGATCGTCGTGGTGCTCGGTGATCACGGGTACCACCTTGGTTCGCGCTTGTGGTGGGGCAAGCACACCCCCTACGACGAAGCCGACGCCACGCCTCTCATGATCGCCGCACCGGGGTTTACGGGAGGCGTTGCCACCCGTGAGGTGGTTGAGCTCGTCGACCTTTATCCGACGTTGGTAGACCTGGCGGGACTGCCTCCAAGGGCCGGGCTGGCAGGACGCAGCCTTGTCCCCATCATGAAGAACCCCACGTCGAGCATGGGGGCCGAGCCGTCACGCTGCTCACCACGCAGCCCAATAGCGGCGTCGTGTTTGCGCGCGCTCTGGGCGCACCCGGGATGCGCCTCATCGAATTCGTACAGGGCGGCACCCGCCGGCTCGAGCTCTACGACGTGGACGAAGACCCCGACGAACTGTCGAACCTCGCAAACCTTCAGACGCACAGCGCCAGGCGCGACGAACTCGACGCGGCTCTGCAGGCATACAAAACCCAATTTCCCTGACAGTCGGGGCGTTGAGCAAGGCGAAACCAACTTCGGCTTCCGGCGCTCGGAGAGCGCCGAACGACGGACGCGAGTCATGGGTTCCGCGGGCGCCGAGGGAATGCCCAAGATATTTTCGTCCGCTGTAGAATTGACCAGTCGTCGGGGGTCATTCAGTCGAGACCAACGCTGCCGGAGACGTTCCGGTGTGGCTTTGGCCATTGACCGGAGCCAAGCGCGACGCTGTGCTCCACAAAAAAGGACGATCCCAGTGCAATACATGTTGATGTTGAACGAAACGCAGGCCGAGTTCGCCAAGCGCGCCGATCCCCAGCAGGCCGAGGCATATTGGGGGGGCTGGAACGCGTTCATTGGGGCCATGGCGCAAGCCGGTGTGATCGTGAAGGGGGACGGCCTCGAGGGCCCGGAACTTGCCACCACGGTTCGGGTGCGGCAGGGCAAACGCTCCGTGGAAGACGGCCCCTTCGCCGACAGCAAGGAGCAGCTCGGGGGATACTTCGTCATCGAAGTGCCTGACCTCGACGCGGCCCTCGCGTGGGCCACGAAAGCGCCGTGTGTGCTCGACGGCTCCGTGGAGGTGCGGCCTGTTCTGCCCATGAAGGCCGGGGGCGCGTGAGCGAACCCCACGCCGTGCGTGTTGCGGAGTCAGCCGCCCGTCGATCGTACGGGCGGCTCCTTGCCGTGCTGGCCACCAGCACACGTGACATCGCGTCGGCCGAAGATGCGCTCGCAGAGGCCTTTGCTTCAGCCCTTGCCACGTGGCCTGTGCGCGGCGTACCCGAGAACCCCGAGGGATGGCTCGTCACTGCGGCTCGCAACAAGATAAAGAACCACTTCCGGCATCACAAAGTGACGGATGCCGCGGCCATCGAGCTCACACGCCGCCTCGAGCAGGGGAGGGAAGCAGACATCGAGTTCCCCGACGAGCGACTCAAGCTGCTGTTCGTGTGCGCACATCCCGCGATCGAGGAGGCCGTACGGACGCCGCTCATGCTTCAGGTGGTCCTTGGCCTGGACGCCGCGCGCATCGCCAGCAGCTTCGTGGTCGCGCCGAAAACCATGGGACAGCGCTTGGTGCGCGCCAAAACCAAGATCCGAGACGCAGGCCTTCGTTTCGCTGTCCCCGATAGCGAGGAGCTACCCCATCGATTGTCGGACGTCCTTGCGACCATCTATGCAGCCTACGGAGCCGGATGGGAGGTTGTCCCCGGCGCCAACGACGCGGTTCGAGATCTTGCCGACGAGGCCCTCTTCCTGGGTAGGTTGATGGTGGCGCTCATGCCCGAAGAGCCTGAAGCGAAGGGCTTGTTGAGCCTGATGCTGTTTTGCGAATCCCGGAGGTCCGCCCGTCGCACGGCCGGCGGCGTGTTCGTTCCTCTCGACCAGCAGAACCCAGCCCTTTGGGATCAGGGCATGGTCATGGAAGCCGAAAGGTTGCTCACGTCGGCATCGGAGCGTCGCCGATTCGGACGCTTCCAATGTGAGGCAGCGATTCAATCTGTTCACGTCCAGCGTGCGATCACGGGCACGAAGAACCACGAGGCTCTCCGCACGCTTTATCAGCTGCTCCTGGCCCTTGCTCCGTCGTTGGGCGTCGAAGTGGGATGGGCGGCGGTGTTGCTGGAAGGCGGCGATGCGCATGCTGCGCTTGCCGCGCTGTCGGCCGTTTCGGCCGCGCACGCCAGCACCTACCAGCCCTACTGGGTGACCCAAGCTTGCGTACATGAGCAGCTCGGCGATGCTGACCGTGCCCGTGAAGCGTTCGCCAGGGCGATCGGGCTCACCGAGGACGCTTCTGTCCGCACGTTTCTCACGCAACGGGCGGCCGCGCTCACGCCTCCTCGCAAAGCGTGATGGTCACGACGTTTGGGCTACTCGGTCTTGAAACCCACCTTGGTGTGAGTGCCGTCGCAGTAGGGTTTGTTGGCAGACTGGCCACAACGGCAAAGGGCCGTTTTCGTCACCCGGTTGATGGTTTTGCCCGTACCCGAGCAGATCTCGAGGTTGCCACTCAGCAGAAGCGGACCGTTCGGCAACGCTGTCACGGAAAGGGGGCCGTTCCTGGCTGCCAGGGGTTGCGATGTGATGACGGCCGGCTCACCCGAAGCCACGAAGCCAGCCCCGCCGTGACTGCCGTCGCAATAGGGCTTGTTTGCCGAGGCGCCGCAGCGACACAACGTGGCCCGTAGCCCCGCAGGCTGCCCGTCGAGCGTGAGCTCTGCACTCAAGGCCACGGGGCCGTTTTCCCGCAGGCGGGCCACGTTGACGAGGGGTGCCGTTTCGGGCTTTCGTCCGTCGAGCGGCTCGCAGGTGATGGCGCCCGACGGGCAGTTGCGGGCCAAAGCGTCCAGCTCGCCGGGCGTGGCGCGATCGGGATGAATCCAGGCCCCCTGCACGTTGGGGACGAACACGTCCGGTCGGTCCAACACGCAGCTGCGTGAATGGATGCACTTGTTTGCCTCGAACCGCAGCACGCTGTGGCTGCCTTTGACTTCTTCCCGTGTGCTCATCGTGGTGCCTCGCGAACCATGCTGCGCCGAAAGAGGGCTGTGCAGCAAGTAGGGACTTGCAAGGGCTCGCATGTTTCGGCTCCGTGTCACGGCCTTCCGGACCGCCTGTCGCCGTTCACAACCATTAGCGGATGTAGTACGTCTGAGCCCATGAACGCCACACCTTCCCTCGTCGTTCAGGTCTCGGTCCCCGCCCTGGCTGTCGCGGTCACCGGGATCGCCTTGCGCATGTGGCAACGCGCGCGGCGGGATCTGGGCAAGGCTCCCCGAGGAGCCGTCGCGTTGACGGTGATCGGGGCCTGGTTCGCAACGTGGGGGATGTTGGCTGCCACGGGCCTGCTCGCGCGCTTTGACCTTCGGCCACCGCCCATGATGCTCATGGGGGCGGCCGTGATGGCTGCCGCACTCGCGCTCGGTTTGTCTCGTATCGGTGGGCAGCTGGCGGCTGCGACGCCGGTTTCCGCGCTCATCGGACTGCAAGCGTTCCGGCTGCCGCTCGAGCTGGCGATGCACCAGGCTGCGGTCGAGGGCGTGATGCCGCCCCAGATGTCCTATGCCGGGTTCAACTTCGACATCGTCACGGGCGCCAGCGCGGCGCTTCTGGCATGGGCGTCGTGGCGGGGGCTCACCCTACCGCGTGCGGCACTGTGGGCCTGGAACGTGGCGGGTTCGCTGCTGCTCGTGAACGTGCTCGTCATCGCGGTCGTCTCCACCCCCGTGATCGCTGCGTTTGGGACCGAGCCCTCGCGCCTCAACGTGTGGGTCACACAGTTTCCGTACGTGTATCTCCCCACGATTCTGGTTGTGGTGGCCGCCGCGGGACACGTGGTGGTGTTCCGCTGGCTGCTCGCTTCGGCGCCCGCCCGTTCAGGGGAAGGTCGGGGGTAGGCCAAAGGCAGGAAAAAGCGTCTGCGTGTCGAGAAAAAAGGTCATCCCCGCAAGGGTAGATCCGGCGGGCTCGAGCACCACCAGCGACCAGGGTGAGCCGTCGGCCTTGTACTGTCCGAAGGCGGGGGCCCCGTTGGCCGACGTAGGCACTAAACGCGAGCCGCGACAGCCGCACCCGCGTCCCAGCATCCAGGCGCTTATGGCCGCGGGTCCTCGCAACCACAACGTGTAGGGCGGCATGTTCATCGTGGTCTCGGTCGTGAGAATCGCGGCCAGCGCGTCCATGTCGTAGCGCTCGAAGGCGTCCACGAAGCGGTCAGCGAGAGCCTCCGCTTCACCTTTGGAAGGCACCGGTGGACGGGACAAGCCATCGCCCAGTGTGGCCCGCGCCCTTTGTAGTGCGCTGTTCACAGACGCCACCGAAGACGAGAGCGCCTCCGCCACCTCGACCGCGGAGTATCCCGCGACCTCGGTCAAGACGAGCGCCGCTCGTTGTTTGGGAGGCAGCGTCTGCAGCGCTGCGACGAACGCCAAGCTCGAAGCGATCCAGCCCCCTCAAGGCACGCACCATCGTCTCCTGCACGGCGTCGTCGGCGTCCACGACGGAGCCCAGCATGCGGTAACAGTGTCCGGTCAAGGTGGGGCGGTGCCGCTCGAGGGCTTCGCTGTCAGGCATGGCTTGCCAGCATGTGTCCGCTCTTCCAGCGGCGCAAGCGCAATTGAGAGTGGACGCCATCGCCTTGCATGCGTACGGGACCCCTGGGGGCGCCCAGATGTCACCATCTGGAACAGCCACGAGAGGTCCCGTGCGCGGAGTTCAGCTATGTTCCGCCGCTCACGGGCAGCGCGACCAACCACCGCGCTTTGTGAAGCTCGCGCGCGTTCCCTCCGCAAAGAGCCGAAGACTTTCGGTTCTGGGGTTTGCGGGGATGCTCAAGAAGGTCGAACGGCCCGGGGGCACCAACCAGTCTGGTCCCCCTGCCGCTTCACCTTGGATCGCCGGAAACTCTAGCCCGCTGGCTGTGATGAACGTCCCGCTCACGGCGAATCCGTTGGGGTTCGTGACCGACCAAAGGTGGGCGCCATCGGTCCTCTCGCAAACAGGCGCGAGGTCCATGGCTTCCACCTCCTGGGCTTGTACTACCGCATCCACGGTGGCCTCGGCGTCGACGAAGCCGTGTCCGGAGGCGTAGTCGAAGCCGCGAGCGAAAGCCGGGTCGTCGATTGAAGATTGAAGGCCCTGGTCGAAGGGATTGTCCATGTCGATGGCGCGCTCGATGAGCAGCGACTTCAACCCCGAAGGGCTGAGGGTTTTGTTCGAGGCCTGGAGGGCCAAGGCAGCGATCGCGGCCACGTTCGGTCCTGAGGCTGAGGTTCCGAAGAAGAAGTTCTTGACGATTCGGCGCGTACGGACGCCAAAGAACGTCGTCTCCACGCCGTCTGCCCCGACGAGATCTGGCTTCTGGCGCACCTCGGGCTCGCTCAGCCTGTTGCCCAGGGTGTCGAAGAAGATGGGGTCGCCCCCCACCGACGACGTCGTGATCAGCGTCTCTCCGTCATCCGCACGGAATACGAGGCTCGGACCGCCTTCGTGGCTCAGGATGGGGCGCTCGGGTAGGGGCGCGAAGGAGACGAAGCCTCCCTCGATGGGTTGCCCCCCCAAGGTCGCGTTCCAGTGCGACGCCCCCAAGGGCGTGTTGAACCACGACGCGCTTCCCACGCTCACGGCTGAAGGCGCGGCCGCCCGAGACCAAATGGTGGGGCCCTCGAACGTGAGACTCGGGATCCTGACCGAAGGACTCGAGAGGGCGAACTTCACGTAGCTCGGCGGTGGGCCGTCCACGCTCGCCTGGAACAGACCGATGAGGTATTCGGCGCTGGGATCGAGCGATTGCCTGAAGAACGCAAGAGCGTCGAGTCCGTTGTAGGAACCGCCCGCGGCGAAGAACGTGAACGAGGCTTCGCCGGGGCGGCGTCGAAGAATGAGAAAGCGAAGATTACGCGAGATTCCTGCGCACTCATCGCAGAGTGAGCCCCAGGGTTCGTCCCACTGAAGCGCAAGGCGCATGATGGTCGAAGCCGGATCCGTGCTCGATGCACTGGTGTTGAATTCGAGAGGAACCAGCACAACCACGTTGTTCGGGTCAGGATCGAAGTCATGGAAGATGCCTCCCAAGGCAGATACCGGCCGAAACGGCGAGCTGTAGTAGCGCGCGTTGGAGCCGCGGCTACGGCCTCCCAGGCCTGAGTTCCCTGCCGAACTCACGTAGAAGATGCCTTCCTTCACCGCAGCCTCGATGGACTCCACATTGGCGTCATCCTGGAAGAAGGGAGAAATGTCGTTCGAGGCCACGTCGTCCACGATGATGTCGCAGTCCGTTTCGGCCCGCAGTTTGTCCACCGCGGCCGCGACGAAGTTTGCAGTGTCGCCCCCGGCAAATCCCACGAACGAAAGGCGAGCTCCGGGGGCTATGTCGTGAACCAACTCGGCCATTGCTCGACCTTCGTCGACGAACACGGGAGGAAAGAATATGGCGTCCCCCTCCTGGAGAACGTTGATCGCCTGGGGATAAAGAGGGTTCCCGGGTCCTGGAAGCTCACCCGCGGCAACGCCGGCGGCGAAGCCGTTTTCGAGGTCAAACGAAGACGAAATGATGCAGACGTGTACCCCTTGTCCATCGACCTTGTACTTCGCTCGGACGCGGTCGACGCCGTGGGCCTGGACCGCTTGATTGGGCGTGCCTGTGTCACCGTTTGGAAAAGACGAGGTGGGCTCGCTGTCGGTGAGCGCCTTGCCAAGCAGCCGAACGCCCGAGATGCAGGGGTGCTCTTCGAGGGTGTCGAGCTGGGCAACGGGGACCCACCCGGTGGCTTTCAGGCCTGCGGAGGCCACCATACGGAGCCCGGCTGACTGGAAGCAGGTCGTTGCAGCCATGCTGGCGGGTTTGGCCCTGGTCACCTCCACCATGACCTCGCTTTGCCCTGCGTGCTCACGCAGGACCAAGCTTTCGTCGGGCAGGCCCGCGAGCACTTGGCGGGCCGATGGCTTGGCGTTCAGCGCCTGGGACTTCAGGTTCACGTCCACCGGTTGTTCGATCGTAGGGTCGGGGGACGGAGCGGGCTCACAGGCTGCCAGGGCGATCGAGCCCAGGGCCACGAGCCATGCGGGCTTGCGGGATACGGGGGCCGTTCGCCGCCCTTTTGGGAACGCGTCGTACATCATTTTTTCCTCCACGAGGGGTTCGGGGCCCGCGGCGCCCGTGCGACTCCGCGGTTCGATCGCAAGGGATGACCCCCAAGGCCCGCTTTCGGTGCGCCCCCGCCACGAAGAATCTCTTCGCAGACGTGAATTCCCAAAGAACTCGTGGAGTTTCCAGGACTTGGTTGTGACTTCGTCACCGGAGCTGCAGACTTGCACGCCAGATGGCTTCCCCAAAGAGCGCCGAAAAAAAGGTCGAGCCCGCCGAGAAGAACTACATCACGCCAGCCGGATACAAAAAGCTGGCCGAAGAGCTCGACTATCTTCGCTTCAAAAAGCGCGCCGAGGTCGTGAGCGCACTGGCAGATGCGGCGGCTGAGGGGGATCGTAGCGAGAACGCCGAGTACATCTATCGGAAGAAGCAGCTTCGCGAGATCGACAAACGCATTCGCTTTTTGGCCAAGCGCCTGGACGTGGCGGTGGTGACCGATCCGCGGGAACAGCGCCAAAACGAGCGCGTCTTCTTCGGCGCCAAGGTCACCGTGGAGGACGAGGAGGGCGTGCGTCACACCTATCGGATCGTGGGCGTGGATGAGATCGACGGCGGCCAGGGGGATATCTCCTGGAAATCGCCCGTGGGCAAGGCGCTGCTCGGCAAACGCCTGGACGACACCGTGGTCGTGAAGTGGCACGCGGGCACGCGTGAGCTCACCATCGCGGAAATCAGCTATAAGGGCTGAATATCCGTGCAGCCGTGGGCAAAAAGTGCCCAGTGAGAACGGCGGCGCGACAGGTTTGTGGCGGCTCGGTGTTGGGCCTGCATCTTGCTGCCAGACGATTGTGTCGCGAACGCGACACTTTCCTCCGAGGTCTCCCACATGTCGAATGGACTCTACGTAGGCATGGCCGGCGCCGCAGCCCGGGCCGAGCAGCTCGACGCGATTGCCGACAACTTGGCCAACGTGCAAACGCCGGGGTTCCGCGCCACGAAGGTGGCGTTTCAGTCGTTTCTGGCGTCGAGCGGCGTCACGGACAAGGTGTTCCCGGCCGCGGTGTCGTCCGGTCTGGACATGTCACCCGGGCAGCAGGTGGTCACCGACAATCCCATGGATGTGGTGCCCGACGGCATGAGCTTCATGGCCGTGGGACGCCCCGATGGTTCGGTGGTGTACACGCGCAACGGCGCGCTGCAGGTGTCGAACGAGGTCCTGGTGTCCGGGGGGCTGCCGGTGCTGGACGTCACGGGCCGTCCCATCGCCATACCCCCCGAAGGTGACGTGCGCGTCGAAACGGATGGCGCCGTGTTCGTGGGCGAGCAGGTGGTGGGTCAGCTGGCCACGTTCAAGCTCGAGGGCAACGTGCAACGCCTCGGGGCAACGCTCTACGCGCCCGGGCCCGGAGGTGTAGCGCGACAGCTGGCCGAGCCCGTTTTGCTGGTGGGGGAGCTGGAGATGGGCTATCCGCTCGAGGCCAGCATCGGCATGATCTCGGCGCAGCGGAGCTACGACATGTCGATGAAGGCGCTCGAGACCTACCGGAGCCTGGACTCGCGCGCCGTCGAGGTGGGACGCGTGCGCTGAGCCCCGGGCATCGTTCGAGCCTACCGGCGGGCGCCCGCTCACCACGGACGCCCGCCGGCGGTTCTCATCCGTTTAGATGCGTCCCGAGGGGCCCCACCACGTGCTCGAGCGTTCGTCGTGGGGAACCATCGGGCATTGCCCCTGTTGCCAGCCTTCCACGCGCTCGTGCACGCGCTGCCGGAGAGCCGCGAAGGCGAGGGGGTCGGTGGCCGTGAAGGTCAGGTCCATACCGGAGTCGTGTGAAGCCACGGTGACCCTGCGTCCAAGGGCAGCTCGGGCGCCCCACGCACCGTCTTCGTCCGTGCTCGGGTGCCGCCCCAAGGCCTCGGCGAGGGGCTCGGCATGAACCGCGAGCGCGGCGGGGCTGACCCCGGGGGTGGCTTCGACACGTACGACGACGGCGTCTGCTTTGTGCTCGATGCCTACCCGGGCTTTTTGGAGGGCAATCGGGCACTGGGCGCGCTTGGCACTCGACGTTGCCGTTCCTTCCGAGTGCGCGCATGCCGTGAACAGGGCTGGCAGTGCCAACGAAAGACCTGCCACCTTTGCGAGTGCTGCGAACGACTTCATGGCCGAACCTCCTGAGGGTTGTTTCCCACCTAGCGCCCCCGCGCATCGCGGGGGTCAGCTGCCGTGGTCTGGACTCTCAAAGCTTGGGCCCCGAAGGCCGTCGCGCCCAATACGAAATCAGCGCGACAATCATAGGGTTTTTGAATGCGTTCGCGCCCGGACGAAGGAAGGGCCCTCAGGGCATCTCAGAGTCCATGGCGGCGCTTTGGGCGTAGCCGATGCGAATGGCCACTGCGCGCACCTTGGTGCCTTTCGGAAGCTTCAGCGGTTCGTGATAGAGCTGCCACGCGGAGCTTCCTATACCGTCTGCCGCCTGATAGGCGATGGACGCGCCTGGCGTGGGGGAGCTCATGCGCAGGTAGCCGTGATACCGCTCGAACGCAGGCGCCGCGGTGGCTGGCTGTTTGCCGCCAGGCCAGAACGTTTCGACCATCTCGGGCTCGGGCACGAAGCCCCAGTCGGTCTCTTCCATGACGAACTCATCCACGGCGTTGCGCAAACGCAAAAGCTCCTTGCGGTAGCGGGGGTCCTGCGCGAGATCACGCACCTCGTGCGGATCAGACGCGGTGTCAAAGAGCTCTTCGGCGGGCTTGCGGGGCCGGAACCACAACGACTGCACGTCGTTCAACTTGCCTCGATCACGTAGATCGTAAATGTCCAGCATGCCTTTTTGGTTGCGCCGAAACGCGATGGTCTGGTGCATCGGCTTGTCCGGCTGGAAATAGCGAATGTACTTCCAGCGCGTGTCGCGGGCGGCGCGCACCAGATCGTAGGCTTCGTCCATGCGGTCGCGCGTGGCGAAGAACACGTCACGGGGCTTGGCCTTCTGAGGACCCAGGAAGGGGCGGCCATCCATCCAGGAAGGGACGGGCGCTCCGGCCAGCGACAACATGCTGGGCCCGAGGTCCATCAGCGTCACGAGCTCGTCCGACTTGGTCCCCGCCCCGCGCTTGTCGGGCCAGCGAATGATGAGCGGCACCTGCAAACCGGAATCGTAGACCTCGCGCTTGGCCCGGGGTAGCCCTGCGCCGTGATCGCCGTAGAAGATCACCACGCTCTTGTCGAGCAGCCCTGCTTTTTCGAGCTCGGCCAGCTGTTCGCCCACTTTGATGTCGAGGTGGGCGAGGTTGTCGTAGTAGCGGGCCACGTCTTGCCGCACGGCGGGGGTGTCAGGGTAATAGGGCGGCAGCTTGACCTTCTTGGGGTCGACGGCCATGGGCTCGTCGGCTTGGGCCCAGACCTGAGATTCGTGGGTCTCCATGTAGTTGAAGACCGCAAAAAAGGGCGTCTCGGGCGTGGGCCGGTTGCGCCAGTGTGCCTTTGTGCTGCTCTCGTCCCACGCGGTGAGCGGACGCGCGAACTGATAGTCTTCCTTGGGGTTGTTCGTGGTGTAGTAGCCGGCCGCGCGCAGAAACTCGGTGAAGCACTTGACCTCGGGCGCAGGTACGGCCTCGTAGGGCTTGACGTGCGTGAGGCCCTTGGCATTGGTCCGCATGTTCATCGCGCCGATGCGCGTGGGGTACTTGCCCGTGATGATCGAAGCGCGGCTCGGCGCGCAGACACCCACCACGGCAAAGGCTTTGGTGTACGTGACGCCTTCGGCGGCCAGCCGGTCGAGATGAGGCGTTTTCACGGTCCGGTCGCCGTAGGCGGCCAGATGAGGCCCGATGTCCTCGGCGACCAGCCACACGACGTTGGGCCGGTAAGCTTCAGCCCCGCCTCGGGGGAGAGCGGCTGCAAAGGCCCGTGGGGCCGCGAGGGGCCCGAGCAGAAGGGCCACGACGAAGAGAACGAGACGTTGGGGTGCAGGCAGATGCATGGGTCGAAGAGCTTTCAGAAACAGAAGCGGTGCGTTGCGTTCGCGTCGCGGTCGAGTTTAGGGCCCGAAAGAGGAGCGCTCCACCCGCAGAACGCCGACGCGCGCCGCGTTCCGTCGTATCGGACCCTAACACGTGATCACGGGCGCACCGGGCCCGCCCGCGGGGCCTTCCCCCGAGCGCCCAAGACCCAGGACGCACAGCCCTTGCGGGCACCCGCGCGGGGCCAGGGGCTCGCCGCTCATCGGTGCGAAATATCGTGTTTTGTCATGACTCCCTCAATTGACTTACATAACAACCCTGTGCGCTACCTGCCGTTGTGGCATACCCACAGGCATGGTCATTCGGGTACGGCCGGTCGACGGTTTCACGGCGTTCTCGGGCCTTTTGGCCCTCCTGGTTTTTGTGGGTTGCACGGTCGAGGCCGAAGGGATCGGCTCGGCTGACCCCGACCCCAACCTGCTCGATGCGGGGGCGCAGCCTCTGCTCGACACGGGGATCGTGCCAGGTGCGGGAGGAAGCGTCGGCATGGTTTCGCCCGACGCGTCCGTGGTCGGGGAACCCGAGACCGGCTCCGACGGGTCCGGGGGAGCGGGCGGCCAGCCCCTTGGCGGCGGAGGCATGGGAGGCGTCGTGGGCGCCGGCGGATCCGGCGACATTCCGGCCTCCGGGGGCACGGGGGGAACCCCAGACCCGGGAACGCAAGGTGGATCGCCGGGTGGCGGTGGCATGGGCCCCGTGGGGCAAGGCGGCCAGACGGGCCTCGGGGGGCAGGGCGGTGAGGGGGGCGGTCAGATTCCCCCAGGCAAGGGCCCCAACTTGGTCGACAACGCCGGCTTCGAGAAGGGCCTTCTGGATTGGAAGAACGTCAGGGGTACAGGAGGGCTGTTTGAGCCCGGCTACGAGAGCATGACCGGCTTGCTCGAGCCGAGCCTTCTCGGCTGGTGGCAACAGGATCTGGGACGTTTCGTTCCGGGCAGGGCTTACGTGATCTCCGGGTGGGGGCGCGCCCCGCAGGGCGGCTGCCGCATCGGCATCAAGGGAGGGGCCAGTGCGGGCGAAATCAGGCGTGACAGCGAGCCGTTCGGCCCTACGTGGTCGGAGCGCTCGTTCGTCTTTACGCTTCCGACGGACCTTCGCTGGCTTCAGATCTTTCTCGCGAACACCACCGGGACGAATTGCGAATACGACGACCTCTCCGTCCGAAGGGGCGACGCGAACGAGTAACGGGACGCTCAGCCCTTCGAGGCCGCCAGTTGATGGCATAGCGTACGAAGGTCGGAGGCCTCTTGAATGCGTTTTGCAATGCCTTCGGGGGACATGTCGAGCTTCGCGTCGAGTCGCCTCTCGGGCCGCAAGTCGGACAGGGCACTGGCCGCAACGATTCGTTGCTCGATGGCACCGGGGCTCATGTCCAGGTGAATCATCGATCCATCTCGCTGAGCTTGATGACATCCATCCGGTCTTGCGGCCGTCCCGATTGCATCTTCATCTGAAGAAGCCCCTCACGCGAAACGACCACTAACGGAACGTCCCCGAACATGCGGGTGGCCCTGCCCTCCCAGGCCTCGCGCAAGTTTTCGTTCACGAAAAGAAGGTCCACGGTCATGAGATCGCCGTCTTTGACCTTGTTTACCCTTGCCATCGTCATCCCATCGGAGAAGTCCATCAACCCCGCTTCGAGCGTGTACCCCACCTGCGCAAGAACGCTTTTCGCCCCTGCAAGGCTCTCGGGGCGAATCAGCAAGTCGATATCCTTGGTGGCCCGGGGGGCCCCCCACACCGCCACCGCCAGCCCTCCCACCAGGGCGTAGGGAATTTCGTGCGCCGTGAGCGCACCCACCACCGCCCTCAGTTCCGAAGCGAGGTCCATTTCGCACAGTCTAGCGCGGGCACGAGCAGCACGCGGTGCGCGGCAGCCCGCCGGTGGCCTGGAAGCTCACGGGTTGGCGGCCGGGATGAGCGCGCGCTCGAGCGCCTCGTAGGGCGCCTCCGCGCGCGCGCGGTTGGCCTGCTGGGCCAACTGGGCTGCGTTCACGATGTTGCCCACGTAGAAGAACGAAGCGGCAAGCCCTGCGGCGGTGGCAGAAAAGGGCAGATCTTGTGTCGCCAGCTCGACGGTGGCGGTGATGAAAACGGCGTTCAACACCAAGGCCAGCGCCGCCGACTGCCAGGCGCCGCAATACGCTTGCCCGGCACCGGGAAGGAGGGCGCTCGCAACGGCGGCCAGTGGGATCGACTTGGTCGCACGCGCCTCCAGGTAGTCCTGCCGCGCGCCCGCGATGTGCATCCGAAGCTCTGGCGCGAGCGGCAGCCTGGCCAGGTCAGATGCAAAGGTCGGCGCTTCGGGCTTTGCCAGCAGGCCAAGCCGCGCCTGCTGCTCTGCGGGAAGCCGGGCGAGACGTGCCTCGAACGCCTGTGTGTCTTTGTCCTCGAGAAAGGAAAGGGCGATGAGTGTGTCGAGGTGCAGCCGCTCGGCTTCGCTCGGGGCCAGACGGGAGCCCCTCTCTAAGAGCGTGCGGGCATGGGCCCGCTCGTCCAGTCTGAACAAAGCCAAGCTGTCGAGACGCAGAAGCTCGACCCTCTCGGTATCGTCGGCTGCCTGCAGCGATGCGGCCTGTGCCAGAAGGTGCGCATCCAGGTACCTTTGCGCCTGCAGGCGCTCCACCACGGCGGCCACCCCGGGGGGGCGATGCGGGGGCGCGTCCTCGGACGCCCACAAGGCCGCTACCAGAGCCAACCACATGAGCGATGTGCGGGGGCGTGAAACCACCGCAACCGTCCTTCGATGGTCACGGGTGACAGACCAGCCAGCGGCGCGCTGGGCTCCAGGAGAAGGTGTGCACCGCTCAGCGTGAGCGCCACCAAGGGACCGCAGCGTTGGCTCGTCAACGCGAACAGCGCCGAATCAGACGGGTACATCGGGCAAGAAGACCCCACGGCTTTCCTGATGACGTTGCGATAGGTGCGCACGGCGGTCGAGGGGGGGGCGGGCGTGGCCCCGGGGGCGCTGGCGCCGAACCACGCCGCGGCGCCCTCCACCCGATAGCGCGCGTCGAGCGCGTTCATCTCGGGGCGCTTCATGAGCCCCACCGTGCAGCCGCTTGCCCATAGAAGAGCGAGGCATGACCACGGGTAGGGCTCGAAGCGCCGCACGTCCGGCCTGGTTCAGGGCGTGCGAGGCGCCGGTGCACTTTGGGGGGGAGGCGCCCAAGCTCCCGGCGGGGGCGCCTGGGGGGCGGCTGCCGGAGGGGGGCCCTGGGGCACGGCGCCCGGCTGCCATCCGGCCGGAGGCGCGCTCGGCCACGCGGGCGGCGGGTATCCCGAGCCGTTGAGGGGCCGCAACTCGAAGGTATGCACGGGCTTGTAGCGCATGATCCAGAGGAAGGGCACGAGCAGGAACACCCCGCCGATGCACGCGCCCACGTCGAACTCTTCGTTGCGGCTGATGACGCCGTCGACGGATTCGTAGCCATCGAGCTCCATGTGAACGGTGGTCGTGCTGCCCACGATTTTCGTGTCCGTCATCGTATAGGGCGTGCGGCCAACCGGCTCGCCGTTGAGGTACAGCTTCGCCCCGGAGGGTTCGCTGCGGATGACCGTGCTGCTGGCACAAGCGCTCGTCAGAGCGGCGAGCGTCACGGCGGCTGTCAAACGTTAGGAGAGTTTTCGGATGTTGGGCATGATCGGTCGGCATGCTGCCAGCTGACCATGCCGGGCGTCAATCTGCGCCTCGCGAATTGCCAACGCGGCCCCGCGGCCCACGCGCCCTCCGGGCCGCGACGCCGTGTCGCGGCCCGAAGAACCCGGGTCGGCGACCCTCAGATCGAGAGCGGGCCGTTGCCGTCCCGCCCGAACGACGAGATGTTGGCGCCCACCATCTGGGCTGCCGAGACCCACGCCTTCGAGTGGGGATCGTTGAAGCTCAGATAGCGCCCGAGCCGCAGCTTGCCGCCGGCCTTGCCCGTCCAGACCATGGTCATGTTCTTGGGGTCGTGAGGGTTGCCGAGGCCCATGTCGCTCGTCCACACCATGAGCGTGTTGTCGAAGAGCGTGCTGCCCTCGCCGTCGTCGCGGGCCTTCATCGCCAAGATGAGATCCCGGAACAGCTCCGCGCGCCACTTGAGCACCACAGGGTAGTCTTTGCGGCCGTCCGGAACGGAGTAGTCACCACTCGCCTTGTGCCAGGCGTGTGCGAACTTGTGTTGGGCCGTGTTTTTGCTGCTGGAGCTGATCGGCAGGAACTCGTACGTCTGCTGATCATCCCGCCCCTTCATGAACATCACCGTGGCCACACGATGTTTTTCGCAGTGAATGGCCGTCAACAGAAGGTCGTGCTGGATGGCGGCGATTTTGTCCATGCTGGTCACCGTGTCAGTCCACTTGTGCCCTTCTGCCAGCCCGCGCATGTCGAGCGCGGGCCGGGCGCCACACGACGTGCCTCCGGGGATCACGATGGTGGAGCCCCCGCGGCCTTCGTCTTCCAGCACCTTGAGGTCGATGAGATCGCTTTCCACCTTGCGAATGGATTCCGTGTGCTGTTCCAGCTTCGTACGGTCAGCCTGGTCCAGCACCTTTTTGACGTCGTCGATCTGACCCTTGATGGCGTCGAGCACGCTTTGGCGTCGGCGGTGAAGCCGGTAAAGCGCCATGTCGCCGCCGCTGGGCGTTCCACCCCCCGGGGTGGTGGTGCCGCCGCCCGTGGGGGGCGTGCCGCCAAAAAGCTCGGCATAGACGGTGAACGGATTGCCCTGCGGAGACACCATGTTGCCCCCGCGGTAGCTCATGCGCGTATCGGCGCGGCCGTTGTTTTCGGTGGCCACGCCCAGCTGCAAGCTGCGTCCGTTTGCGATTTTGTCTGCCACGACCTGATCGATCGAGTCCTTGCCGGCGCCCGTGAGCATCGACGCCAGCAGGCCGCCGTGCACGCTGCCCACGCTCAAGAACTTCGACGCATCGTTGTGTACGCCCTTGAGGAAGACCAGGTCGTCCTTGACCGGCCCCAGAGGCGCCGTGTGATCGTTCAACTGAAAGCTCGAGCCCCCACCCGTGGGCCACCACTTTTCGCCACCCAATTCCTTGGGTTCCATGTTGCCGTCGGGCTGGAACCAGATCACGAAGCGAGTGGGTCGCGCGGCATGAGCCACACGCTCTGCGGTCAGCAACGAATCGAGGAAAGGCAGCGCCACGGAAGCCCCGGCCGCCCGGAGCACCGCACGTCGGCCGAAACGGGTTGTCTTCACGCTTTTGATGGAACTCATATGTAGTGCACTCCTCGAAGGGTCAGGGTCGTCCAGTTACGAGGGCGCTCGTGGCGATGCGCTCGAGCGCCGAGACCACGCTTGCCGATCCGCCGTTGCCGAGATCCCAGGCCAGCCAGTCCATGGCGCATTGGTCTTGGGCCGTCAGATCGCGACCCACGGAAAACTGCAGCATCTGCCGCGCCATGCAGCGGGCGACGAAATCACTGGCCCCCAACTTGTCGCCCAGCTCTCCCACGCCCGAGATCGTACCTGAGGCGTCGCCGGCCTCTGCCAGCTCTCCCGTTGCGTCCACGTTGGCGCCGCTCGGGTACTTGTCGCGCCAGCGCCCGATGGCGTCGAAGTTCTCGAAGGCAAAACCGATGGGATCCAGGTAGCGGTGGCAGCCGTTGCAGGCGGGATCCTTCGAGTGCTGCTCGAAGATCTCGCGCGTGGTTTCGGCCGTGTCCGAGGCGGGAAGGTCCGGCACCGGCGTGGAGGGCGGGGCGATCTCGGTGCACAGGATGCGCTCGCGCACCAGCTTGCCGCGCAGAATCGGTGACGAGATGTCCGACAAAGCCGTGCCCGCGAGCACGGCGCCGGACGTGAGGATGCCGGCCGAGCGGGTGGGATCCTCGTCTTTTTTCTCGAAGGTGTTTGCCTTCGCGTCCTTGCCGTAAAGGGTGCCCAGCTTCTGATCGTAGAAGTTGTAGTGGGCGCCAAAGAGCTCCAGCGGTTTGACTCCCTCGTCGAACGCGACGTGTTCGATGAAGCGATCCGCCTGCGCATGCAGGGCCTTCACCGTGGATTCATCGTAACTGGGGAAGAGCGCGGTGTCCTTGGGCCGCTGGTCCACCTCTTCGAGCAAGAGCAGTTGGTGGAAGAAGTGTTTGACGCTGCTGCGGGCGCGCGGGTCGTCCAGCATGCGGCGTGTTTGCGCTTCGAGCTCGGAGGGCTCGCGGAGCTTGTCGGCTTCGGCCGCGGCGAAAAGCTCGGCGTCGGGCAAGCTGCCCCACAGCAAGTAGGACAGCCGCGTGGCCACGTCGAAAGCGTTTTTGCTGTCCACGCCCTCGCGTTTGTAGAGAAACTCGGGCGCTTGCAGCACGAACTCGAGTCCTGCTGACATCCCGGTTTGCGTGTCGAACTTGTCCGCGAGATCGTTGAAAAGGCCCACCAGGCGGGCCTTTTCGCTGTCCGAGAGGGGCCGCCGGTAGGCCCGGTACGCGATCTGGGTCAGGTAGGTCTCGAGGCAGGCTTTGTCGTTGGCGCCGCACTTTGTGAGCCCAGCAACATCGGCGGTAAGCTTTCCGGCGAGATCCTCCGCAAACCGCAGATACCCCTTGGCCTCGGCGGCGAGCACGGTTTGCACCTTTTCGTTGTTGTCGTAGTGGCTCACCTGGTTGTCGCCCACGAGGTGCGCGGCCACCGTGGGGGCCACCTCGGCGCCGAAGAGGTCCCGAACCGAGTTGACGAGCTCGAAGTTGCTCAAGCGCCGAAGGCGGGGGGACACCGCCGCGATGCCGCAGGAGGGCTGGGTGATCGCCTCGTCCTTGATCGGGTCGGGGGGGGGACCCACGGGCGTCTCGTCGGGCTTCGCGGGCTCCCCGGGTTCGGGCTCGGGTTCGGGCTCGGGCTCGTCGGTGGAAGCCGCTTTGGGGCCGACGGATCCGCTGCAGCCCACGAGGAGGGCAAGCGCCATCCCCGCGGTAAGGGCCGCCGCACGAAGGGTCCGGGGGCGTAGATCGGATGAGATCCTCATGCGCCTCTGTTGCCACCAAGGACCGGCGCGTGGGTTGACAAGGATCAATCATCCGAGCCTCGGGGCCACGATGCGATGCGGCTTAGGCTGTCCGGTTTTTTGCGGCACCCGCCGGGCCGACTTTAGGCTCGGACCCATGGACAAGAGCTTTCTCGTCGAGCAGCTCAGGCAGCACCTGCAGACCTCCGCGCGGGTGGCCGTCAAGGCCACCGAGGGTGCCGTGGTGGGCGTGAAGACCGCCGCTGGCACCGACAACCGGCTGCGCAGCGCCAATTTGGCCCGCGCCCAGGCCGTGCGCGCCGAACGCAGTTACCACGAAACGGCCGTGCTGGATTCGTTTCGCCCCAAGCCCCTGCCCCCGGGCTCGCGGATCGCGCTGGGCGCCATCGTGGAGGTGGAGGACGGGAGCCAGGGGCGAACCTTCTTTTTGGCCCCGGTGGGGGCGGGCACCGAGCTGACCGGGCCAGGCGGAGACGGCTTTCTCTCGGTGGTCACCCCGCAGTCGCCCATCGGGCGTGCCGTGATGGGCAAGCGCGAGGGCGACGAGATCGAGGTTGACCTGCAAGGCGACGCCCACGAGTGGGTGATCAGCTTCGTGGGCTAGGCTGCTTGCCCGGCGCAGGGGTCGCCTACAGCCAGCTTTGCTTGTAGTCGTGGGCGTACGTCTGCAGGCTGCGGGGCGGCTTGCCGGTGACCCGCTCGACGCTGGGCGTGGTGCGGTTCGCCCAGCCCGCGCGCACACCCGCAAAAAGCTGCACCAAGAGGTCGGCGTAGTCGGCCGGCAGCCCCACCTGGAGCAGCGTTTGTTTGAACGATTCGGGCGAGACGTTTTCGTACCGAATGGGAAGCCCCGTGGCGGCCGCGAGGATCTCGGCGGCCTGAGCGTGGGTGATGGCCTCGGGACCGGTCAGATCGAAGGCCTGGTTGTCGTGCGTATCGTCCAGCAGCAGGCCCGCCACGGTCTGGGAAATGTCTCTCGCGTCCACGAAGCCCACCTTCCCGTCGGCCGCCGGCAGAGCGATGGTGTGAGCGGCGACGATGCCGTGACGCCAAAAGGTGTTGAAGTTCTGCATGAACCAGGTGGGGCGAACGATGTTGTAGCGAAGGCCCGAGCCCTCGAGCTCGAGCTCGGCGCGCCGGAACGGGATGCTGGGATCGGCGTCGACCCCCATCGCGGTCATCATCACGACCTTCTCGAGCTCGTTCTTTTTGGCCTCGGCGATCATCTGCGACAGGATCGGGTACTGGTTCGCGTAGCCGGGTGGTGACAGCAGGAAGGCGCGGCGCGCCCCGGCGAAGGCGGCCTGCACCGTGGACGGGCGGTCGATGTCCAGCTCGACCCAGGTGACGCCCTCTTGGGAGGCTTGTTTGGCAGGGTTGCGGGTTCCGGCCCGAACGGACTGTCCCGTGCTCGCCAGAGCGGAAATGACGTTCGAGGCCACCGTGCCGCTGGCTCCCACCACCAAGATGTCTTTCGCATTGCTCATCGTCAGGTCTCCTTGTTGTGCCTGGAATCAGGATACGAACTCGAGGCGACGACGAGAATGGAGAAAAGTCCAAAATACATGTCTTCGAGTATCGTCTCGGTGGATTCTTCTGCCGGTTCTGCAACACTTTACCAAGTGGACCTGCTCACGGACGTGATCACCTCGACCCGGCTCGAGGGGCGTTTGTTGCACCAAACGAGTTTTCATTCGCCGTGGGGCCTCCACTTTCCCTGTCCCCGCAGCGCGGGCTTTCACATCGTCACGCAGGGCCAGGTGTGGGTGCGCTCGCCCCATCTCGAAGCGCCGCTGTCGTTGTCACGGGGCGACGCGCTTTTGGTCGGGCGGGGTGTAGCCCACGAGCTTGCGTCGGGGCCCGAGGTACCGGCCGTGAGCCTCGAGGCGTTTTCGCAGCAGCACGACGCCGCTTTGCCTCCGCGGGGTGCACGCCCGCTTTCCACTTTGGTGTGCGGCGTCTACACCTTTCAAAACGAAGCGGTCCACCCGCTCTTCGATACGCTGCCGCGCTTCTTCGTGCTCACCGCCGAAGAGGTGCCCGCACCGTCTGCGCTTCAAGCGGCGCTCTTGCTGCTCACCGCCGAGCTAAAGAACGAGCAACCGGGTCGCGAGATCGTTTTACACAGGCTGACGGACCTGCTCTTCGTGGCGTTGCTTCGCCACTGGATGGCCGAGGAGAGCGTGCGTGCGACCCTCGGGCCCAGCTGGTCGCGTGCGCTCCGAGATCCGGGGCTCGGCCGGGCCCTCGAGGCCATGCACTCCGAGGTGGCTCGGGACTGGACGTTGGAGAGCCTGGCGCAACAGGCGGGGCTGTCGCGTGCGGCGTTTGCGGCCCGCTTCAAGAGCCTGACGGGCGAAACGCCTTTTCACTACCTCACGCGCCTGCGGGTCCAGCGCGCGGTCGACCTGATGAAGACGAACGATCCTTCCTTGCAAGAGCTTGCCGCGCATACGGGGTACGCTGATGCGTTTGCCTTCTCCAAGGCGTTCAAGCGCATGATGGGCGCCTCACCCCGCGCGTTCCGGAAGACGGTCGAACGACGGTGAAGCCTGTCAATTGACGGTGGGGAAACGTAGGCCCCGTACGCCCATAGGGCGGTGGGTGAGACGAAAATGTGCGCACCAGGACATCGAAGGGCTTACCATTCCCTCGTTTCGATGCGCGGTGCTCGGCCGCGTGGAATGGATGACCGCCTCAGGAGCAAGTGAAGCAAGATGAGAATGAACCGACTTCAAAAAACGACAGGAGCGATGGGCCTGGCCCCGTCGCGCTTTTTCGCAACAGCCGCTGTGGCCTTGGCTTTTTCAGCCACGACGCTTGGCTGCGCGGCCCCGACGAAGCAGACCCCCGCACCTGGCCCTGTGGCCACGTCGGAACCTTCTGCCCCTCCCGAGGAAGCCAAGCCTGCCGAGGCCATGGCGCCCAGCGAGAAGCGAATATCTGCCTACAAGGTCGAGGACTGGTGGCCCAACCGCCTCGATCTGCGCGTTCTCAAGGAGAACGCTCCCAAGGGCGATCCTGTCGACGAGTCCTTCGATTATCGGGCAGCGTTCGCCAAGCTCGACTTGGCCGCGGTGAAGAAAGACATCGAGAAGGTCCTCACCACCTCTCAGGAATGGTGGCCGGCCGATTGGGGCCACTATGGTGGTCTCATGATCCGTTTGGCCTGGCACAGCGCCGGCACCTACCGGATCACCGACGGCCGCGGGGGGGCGGCTTCGGGAACCATTCGCTTCGCACCCCTCAACAGCTGGCCCGACAACGCCAACCTCGACAAGGCGCGACGTTTGCTGTGGCCCCTGAAGCAAAAGTACGGGCGCAGCCTCTCGTGGGCTGACTTGATGGTGCTCACGGGCAACGTGGCTCTCGAATCGATGGGCTTTCAAACCCTGGGCTTCGGTGGCGGTCGGGAAGATGTTTACGAGCCCACGGACATCAACTGGGGGCCCGAAACCCAGTGGCTTGCCGATGAACGTTTCTCCGACGGGGGCAAAACCTTGGCGCGTCCTCTCGGTGCCACCCAGATGGGGCTCATCTACGTCAACCCCGAGGGCCCGAACGGCAATCCCGATCCGCTTGCCGCGGCTCACCACATCCGCACCACTTTCGGCCGCATGGCCATGAACGACGAAGAGACGGTGGCCTTGATCGCCGGCGGTCACACCCTGGGCAAGGCACACGGTGCGGCCCACGCGGGGAAGTACGTCGGGCGTGAGCCCGAGGGCGCTTCGCTCGAAGAGCAAGGCCTTGGCTGGAAGAACAGCTACGGCAAGGGAAAGGGCGCCGATACGATCACGAGCGGCCTCGAGGGCGCCTGGACCTTCACACCCGTGAAGTGGTCGCACCAGTACTTCGAGAACCTTTACGAGTTCGAGTGGGAGCTCACCGAGAGCCCCGGCGGGGCCAAGCAGTGGCGTCCCAAGGGCGACATCGACCGGATGGTTCCGGACGCTCACGACGCCACCAAGCGCCACAAGCCCGTGATGTTCACCACGGACCTCGCCCTCAAGATGGACCCCGTCTACGGGCCCATCTCGAAGCGGTTTTACGAAAACCCCAAGGAGTTCGAGGCCGCCTTCGCGCGGGCGTGGTTCAAGCTCACTCACCGCGACATGGGCCCTCACGTGCGCTTGCTCGGGCCCGAAGTGCCCAAGCCTCAGCTGTGGCAGGATCCCGTGCCCGTCGTCGACCATGCCCTCGTGGGTGAGGCTGACATCGCCGACCTCAAGCGGCGCATCCTGGCCTCAGGGCTCTCCACCTCTGACCTCGTGAAGACCGCGTGGGCGTCGGCGTCCACGTACCGCGACACCGACCTGCGCGGAGGCGCGAATGGCGCACGCCTGCGCTTGGCTCCGCAGAAGGGCTGGGAGGTGAACCAGCCCGCTGAACTCGCCCGGGTGCTCGCGGCCCTCGAGGGGGTGCAGGCCGCGTTCAACAAGAAGGCTGGAAGGAAGAAGATCTCCCTCGCGGACCTCATCGTGCTGGGTGGTGTGGCGGCCATCGAGGACGCGGCGAAGCGCGCGGGTGTCCCGGTCAAGGTGCCCTTCAAGCCAGGCCGTGCGGATGCCACCCAGGAGATGACCGACGTGGAATCTTTTGCGGTGCTGGAGCCCCGGGCGGATGGCTTCCGGAACTTCGTGGGCAAGGAGCAGGAACGTCCTGCTCCGGAGCTCCTCGTGGAGAAGGCCGACCTGCTCAACCTCACGGCCCCGGAGATGACGGTGCTCGTGGGTGGTCTGCGCGCGCTGGGCGCGAACTACGACGGCTCGAAGCATGGTGTGTTCACGAGCCGTCCCGGAACGCTCACCAACGATTACTTCGTGAACCTCGTCGACATGGGCGTGGTGTGGCAGAAGTCTGCCCAGGACGACTTGGTCTACGAGGGTAAGGTGCGCGACACGGGCGCCGTCAAATGGACGGGGACCAGCGTGGACATCGTCTTCGGCTCGAACTCCCAACTGCGTGCCATCGTCGAGGTGTATGCCGCCGACGATGCCAAGGAGAAGTTCGTCAAGGATTTCGTGGCGGCCTGGAACAAGGTGATGAACCTCGATCGCTTCGACCTCGCGCCGAAGCCAAGCGGCCTCGTCGCCAAGCGCTGAACGCCCCTCGCGAAGGGCTAAAAGAGGCGTCGGGATGGCCCCGGCGCCTTTTTTGTTTTGCGTGCGCGCGGTTGTCACGCCTTCGAAACGGCCGCTGAGGTATACCGACCGGCATGGACGTTGATCTCGACGTGAACAAGATGGCGCAGGTTCTGTACGGCCTCTCCGTGGAGTACGGGCTGCGTGTGCTGGGGGCCCTGGCCATCCTGCTGGTCGGCCGTTGGATGGCGCGCTGGGTGTCGCGCGTGGCCGAGAGCGCGCTCGTGCGTGCGAAGGTGGACGGCACTCTCGTGCGCTTCCTGCGCAACCTGACCTATTCGGCGCTCCTGGCGGCGGTGGGGCTGGCCGTGCTGAGCCAGCTTGGCGTTCAGACGGCCTCGTTCCTGGCGGTGCTGGGGGCCGCGGGCCTCGCGGTGGGTCTGGCGCTGCAAGGCTCGCTGTCCAACTTCGCTGCGGGTGTGCTGCTGATCTTGTTCCGTCCGTTCAAAGTCGGTGACTTCGTGGAAGCCGGGGGCACGGCGGGAACCGTGGCCGAAATTCAGCTCTTCACCACGATCTTGTTCGGGCCCGACAACCGCAAGTTCATCGTGCCCAACTCTCAGATCCTCAGCGCCACCATCACCAACTTCAGCGACATCGAAACGCGTCGGGTGGACATGGTCTTCGGGATTTCGTACCAGGACGACATTCCCAAGGCCAAGGCGCTGCTCGACAAGCTCGTCAAAGAGGAGACACGCATCTTGGCCGAGCCGGTACCTGTGATAGCGGTTTCCGAGCTGGGGCCGCACGGTGTGGACCTCGTCGTGCGCCCCTGGGTCAAGCCCGACGACTACTGGAACGTGCGCTTTGACTTCACTGAGAGGGTCAAGTTGGCCTTCGACCAAGAAGGCATCAGCATTCCTTTCCCTCAGCGGGACGTTCACATCAAGTCGGGGCAGAGCGCGAAGCTGGCTTGAGGGTGGGCTTGCCGGTGGACCCGGCTCGACCTCCCGTGGTTTCTCGAGGATGCGTGACGTTCGTGTCGTGGTCTTGTCGCATGCGGCGAGACGCCACCGGCGCGAGACGGGCGGAGGGGCCGAAAAAGAGGGAACCGGTGCGTTGGCGCGGAACTTGCTGGCCGCATCGGGCATGTCACGGAACTGGCTCGCGGTGGGAATCTTCGTCTGTGCGTGGGCGGCAGGCCCAAGCGTCGCCCGCGCGTGTGGGGGCTTCTTCTGCGCGAGCGCACCCATAGACCAAAGCGCAGAAGAGGTGGCGTTTGCGCTGTCCCCGGGCAAGGTGACCGCACACGTGCGCATCTCTTACACGGGCACCGCGGAGCGCTTCGCGTGGGTGGTCCCCGTGGCCTCGGTGCCGAAGCTTGGCGTGGGCAGCGAGGCGCTCTTTGCCTTGCTTCGCAACCGTACGAACCCCAGCTTTCAGGTGAACTGGTCCCCCGAGGTTCAGTCCTGCGCCGCCTTTTCCTTTCCCTCCGCGGCAGGGGCAGCGGATGCGGGGGCGCCCGTCGCCGGCAACGATGCGCCGGGCGTGATGGTCCTCTCGCGTGAGGACGTGGGGCCCTACGACGCGGCCATCTTGAGCGCCACCGATGCCGAGGCCCTTTCGAAGTGGCTGACCGACAACGGCTACGACCAGCCCCCCGCGGCCTTGCCCGCCATACGCCATTACGTCGACAAGCAGATGCACTTCGTGGCGATCAAGCTGCGACAGAACACGGGGGTGGGAGAGATCGTGCCCCTGTCGTTGGAGCTCGACGAGCCCGAGGGCTGCGTGCCGCTCGTGCTGACCCGCATTGCCGCCACGCCGGACATGCCCATTCGCATCTTCGTGGTAGGCGCTTCGCGGGCCATTCCGAAAAACTGGTTTCACGTCGAGGTGAACCCTCGTCAGATCGATTGGTTCTCGGGAGGGTTCAACTACCCCGCCCTCGCGACGGCTGCGGTGAACGAGGCGGCCGGCCACGGCTTCATCACGGAGTTCGCAGGCGCCATGCCTCCTGAGTTCGCGGGCACGCTGTGGCGCCTGGGTGCGTACGACCTTGCGTCGGTGCGTGCAGCCACGAACGCGCGCGCGGCCATTCAAGCGGTTTCGGTGCTGTCGGGGTCCTTGCCTCAGGGCTCGAGCGGGATCGTGCTGTCGCTGCTGCGCCAATACGCGCCCTTGCCAGCGGACCTCGCGCCGCAAGACACGTTCATTTACAGCTTTCCTGAAGAGCATGCCGAGCGCCTGGCTCTGCTGACGGTGGACGGGGCCGCGCTGGCGCAGGCCCTCGAGACCCGGCTCGTTCAGCCCCTGCGCGAGGCGCAGGCCCTGCTGGACGCTGCGCCCTACCTCACGCGGCTGTTTTCGACGGTGTCGCCCGACGAGATGAACCGTGACCCCTTTTTCACCCTGAGCCCGAATCTGCCCGACGTGAGCAACGTGCACGTGGCGGAGGGCACGGGCCGCTGCGAAGGGGGGCGCATCCTGGACGGCCGGCTGGCGCTGCCCTCGGGTGACGTCATTCAGTTCGTGAGCGAGATCTCGCCGTTCGGCGGCACGCCGTGGGGCGTGGGTCAGGGCGAACCCAGCGCCGAGCACATCGCGTTGACGCGGCCGAACCAGACGCCCGTTTTCCTCACCCGCGCGCAGGCGGCGTACATCGATACCCTCCTCATGACCAAAACGGCCGAGGAGATCACCAGCGGGGATCTGGGGGCCGCGCCCAAGGACCTTCCCACGGCGGGCGGTATGCCCGACGAACGCACGGGCTCGAACCTGGATCCCGGCGGGGCAGGCAGGACGCCCCCGGTGGTGATGGTCAACGGCGACGGATCACCGGCCGATGCGGGCTGTGGGTGTCGGGTGGGCGGGGGCGGCGCTTCTGCGGGTGCGTCGGCCACGCTGATGGGCCTGGCGCTGCTTGTGGCAGCGCGCAAAAGGCGCCGCGGTGAGCGGACTACGCCTTCGGCCCGTTGACAGGAGCTGTGCGTTCGTGCGCGCGCACGAGGTCGAGCAGGTCGGCCCCGAAGCGCTCGATGCGGGAGGGCCCGAGTCCCGGGATCTTCGCCAGCGCCGAACGGGAGGCCGGGCGCGCTTCGTCGAGCGCCGCGATCACCCGCTGCTGAAAGACCATATAGGGCTTCCACTTGAGCTTGCGGGCCATGCGCTTGCGGTAGTTTTCGAGGCTGCGCACGAAATCGTTGTAAAGGGGGCGTCGGGGGCGCGTCCGGGTCGTGGGGTCCTTGCGCGGCTCGTGTGCGCTTGCCCGCACGGCTTTGCCCGGCAGCCACACCGTGGGGTACTTGACGCCCTTGCGTACGAGCGTGCCGGCCGCGAGCAGCTCGTCGATGGCGGCCACGATGGCTTTTTCGTCGTACGCACGCAGCTGGCCGTGGTGCGCGAGCTGCATCAGACCCAGCCGCGCCAGGGGTCGCGCGCGGCTGCCCCGCAACGCGCGGGCCAAGTTGGTTTTTCCCACCGGGCGCGCCAGGGCGCCTACAGCCTCCACGATCACGGCGCGCGCCGCTTCGGGAAGCGCGAGGGTGGGGGCGGGTACGTGCGGCTTGCGGTCGGGTTCCGCCTCGGCCGTTCCGGAACACACGTCGCACTGGCCGCAGGCGGGATGCGCTTCGCTGCCCGTGAAGTGCGCGCACAGCAGCACCTGCCTGCAGACCTGCGCGCGCGTGTACTGCTCGATCGACGCGAGCGCCGCGTCCAGAAGGGCGCCCTTCGTGCCGCTGGCCGTCTTGTCTTGCAGGCGGCGTTGCGTGACGAGATCGGCGGGGCCGAAATAGAGCACACAGCTTGCGGGCTTGCCGTCGCGTCCCGCGCGACCCGCCTCCTGGTAGTAGGCCTCGAGGCTTCCCGGACACTGAAAGTGCACCACCAGCCGCACGTCCGGATAGTCGATGCCCATGCCGAAGGCGTTCGTGGCCACGAGCACCCGCGTGCGCCGGGCCTCGAACGAAAGCTGCGCCCGTTCGCGAGCCAGCTTCGTGCGCCCGGCGTGGTAGTAGCCGGTGGCGATGCCGGCTGACTTCAGGGCCTTCGTGACGCTTTCGGCTTTTTTGCGCGTGCTGCAGTAGATGATCGCGCGCCCCTCGGCCTTCCGTCCTTCGCCGAGGTGATCGCGCACGGTCGCGACGAGATTTTCGAGCCGTGCCACATCGGTGCGCAGGGGACGCACGCAAAAACGCAGGTTCGGGCGGGAAAAATCACCCCGTACCCGCTCGGGCTCGCGCAGGTGCAAGCTCGTGACGATCTCGTCCATCACCCGCGGCGTGGCCGTCGCGGTGAGCGCAATCACGGGGCAGGACACGAGCGCGCGCAGCTCGCCGAGCCGCAGATACTCCGGGCGAAAATCGTGTCCCCACTGGCTCAGGCAATGGGCCTCGTCGATCGCCAGCAAGGCGATGGGCACGCGCGCGAGCAGGCGTCGGAAGCTCTCGAGCGCCGCCCGCTCCGGCGAGACGTAAAGCAAGTCGAGCGCTCCGGCGAGCAGGCTACGAACGGTGTCACGGCGGCTGGCCTCGTCCTGGTGGCTGTTCATCGCAGCGGCCGCCACCCCGAGGCCCCTGAGCGCGCTCACCTGATCGTGCATCAGCGCGATGAGCGGCGAGATCACCACGGTGGTGCCTTGCCCGCGCCGGCGCGCCACCAGGGCAGGGACCTGGAAACACAGAGATTTGCCGCCCCCCGTGGGCAAGAGCACCACCGCGTCGCGCCCCTCCGTCACGGCGGCCACCGCGCGGGCTTGCCCCGGGCGGAAGCCCGGCAGGCCGAAGACGGTGCGCAGAATGACTTCGGGGGAATCGGGGCGGGCGGTCATCTTGGAGGGCGGGGCGTGGCGCGGGAGCGCGCGGATGATACCTTGTTACCCCCATGGCCTCGGCGGACGAAGGGCTAAAAAGCGAAGCGTTGATTCACGCCCTGGATGAGGCCCTGGCGGGCCGTCCCGCGCGCCTCGAGGATCTGCTCGCCCGCGCGGGCGGGCTGCCCGGTCCCATGCCCAACGTGCGCCTGGCCGCCGCCTTTGGGGCCGAGCTGGGCGACAAGCCCGGCACCTTGGCCCCCCTGCTCGACCATCTGGGGGCCGAAGACTCCGCCGACGATTCGCCGCGGGCGTTTTTGCCCGTGGCCGCGGCGCACGGCTGGGCGGGGCGCTTACGGGCAGGGCGCGAAGTCCGGCCCGCCTGGGCGGCCTTGGGCCAACTCGCCGCCGACGTACGGCCGCAAGTGCTGGTGGGCGTGCTCGATGCCGTCGTGTCTTTGGCCGCGCGCCCTGAGCAAGCCGCTGCCTTGCTCGCCAACGCCCAGGCCTGGGCGGACACCGAGGATCGGGAAGATCGCTATGCGGCGCTCGCGCTGGCGGTCAAGGCCTTCGGCGACACCCACGTGCTCGAGAACTTGCATGACGACGAGGGGCTTTTTGCCTTCCTCTCGCGCACCCTCGAAGAGATGGCCGAAGCGCCGCGTTCGGCCGAGCGCTCCTGGTTCCGCCGCTCGGTGCTCTCATCGCTGCCCCCCACCTTGGCCGCCGTCATCACGCAAAAGGGTGAAGCGGCGCAGGTCTGGTTCGCCGAGGAGTGCGCGCGCGCCGAGCGCCCCGACGTGCGTGAGACGCTCTCGAACGCCCTCGTCAGGCTGCGCAACGTGGGGCAACGGGGCGTGGTGGTGGACGAACTGCGGGCCGCCCTGGAGGCGAGCGCCAAGCCTCTGCGGCATGCGGCCCGGGTGCGGCCTGGCACGGGACGCGGCAAGGGCAACCGGAAGATCCGCTGAAGCCGTAGCGTCCGCGCTCTAAAGATCGCGGGCGCAGCGGAAGCCCACGTGCGACGAGCCCGTGTCCTCCGCACCCTTGCCGCGCGATCCCACCACGTAGCGCACACAATAGAGGTCGCTGCACAGGTACGAGCCGCCCCGCATCACACGTTTGACCATGCCGGGCTCGTTGGGATCGAAGCTGTCGTTCGGGCCCTTCGGGTTCTGGTTGGGGCTGTGCGCGTAGGCATCGGGTCGGTAGTAGTCCTGCACCCATTCCCACACGTTGCCGGCCACATCGTAAAGGCCGTAGCCGTTGGGTTTGTACCGCCGCACGGGCGCCGTGCGCGCGAAGCCGTCCTCGGCGGTGTTTTCCGAAGGAAAGCGCCCCTGCCAGACGTTCGCCATCCACTGGCCGCCTTCTTTGGGGTCGTCGCCCCAGGCGAACCGCTTGCCCGCGAGCCCCCCGCGCGCGGCGTATTCCCACTCGGCTTCCGTGGGAAGCCGCTTGTGCGCCCACGCGCAGTAGGCCTGGGCGTCGAGCCACGCCACGTGCACCACGGGGTGATCCTGCCGCTCGGCGATCGCGCTTTGGGGCCCCTCGGGGTGCTGCCAGTCCACGCCGGCCTCGTAGGCCCACCACTGGCTGTGGTCGTCGAGCGCCACGGGGTGATCGGGGGGGTGGAATGCGACCGAGCCCGGCACCAGGGCCTCCGGGGGCACGCCAGGGAAGTCCTTGGGATCGGGGCGCCGCTCGGCGATCGTCTCGTAGGCCGTGGCCGCGACGAAGGCGGCGAAGGCGGTGTTCGTCACCTCCGTCTCGTCGATGAAAAAGCCGTCGAGGCTGACCGGGTGGATGGGTCGCGCGTCCGGAAACATCTCGTCGTCGGAGCCCATCGCGAAGCGCCCGGGCGGAATGAACACCATGCCCTGCGGGGGCTTGGGAGCCTCGCGCGCCTCGACAGCGGCGGGCGGAGGCGGCGGCGGGGCCGGCGGCGGGACTGCCTCTTTTTTGCAGGCGGGGGCGAGCGCTCCCAGCCCCAGCACCCCGAAGGGCAGGGCAGCGAGCCAGAACGCGCGGGGAAGGAGCATGCGCGAACTATACGCGCCGGTGGTCACCCGGGCTGGCCTGACCCGCGCCAGGATGTGCGGTAGGGTCGCGATCGTTCCGATGCCTCGAACCCTCTTCATTGGCGATGTCCATGGTTGCCTCGACGAATTGCAGGACCTGCTGGCCGCGTGTGGCTGGAGCCGGCAAGACCAGGTCGTGCTCGTGGGAGATCTCACGGCCAAGGGCCCAGATTCGCAAGGGGTGGTCCAGCTGGCCCGCGAGCGCGGCTTTTCGGCGGTCCTGGGCAACCACGACGACCACGTTTTGCACATGCGCGACAAGGACCCCCGCGAGGCGAAACGTGAACACCACGCCCATGTGGCCGCCTCGCTGCGCCCCGAGGATCTGCGATGGCTCGCGGACCTGCCGCTCACCCTCACCTTCGACCTGGACGGAGGCAGCTACCTGGCGGTGCACGGGGGCCTCGTGCCCGGCGTGCCTCTGCAAGCCCAATCGCGAAAAGAGCTGCTCAACCTGCGCAGCCTTCGCGCGGACGGCTCACCCTCGCGGCGGATCGAAGGCACCCCGTGGGGGGCGATGTGGCCCGGGCCCGCGCACGCGGTGTACGGGCACGACGCCGTGCGCGGGCTGCAGCAGCACCCCTTCGCCACCGGGCTCGACACGGGCTGCGTCTACGGAAACCGGCTGACCGCCCTGATGGTGCCGGGGCGAGTCATCAAGGCCGTTCCCGCCCGGCGTGTCTACAGCCGCATCGAACGGTGAGGCGCGACGCCGGCGAAGGCTCAAGGCTTGACCAGTTGCGCCGATGTTCAGCGGTCGGGTGTCGTCGGTGCCATCACGGATTGGCCGTCGTGGGTTCATGGGCTCGCTCTGCGCGGGCCTCGTGACCGCTGGCGGGGCGCGGACCGGCCTGGGCGCCGAGGTGGCCTTGGTGCTGGTCACCTCGACGAAGACGCCCCTCGAAAACCTCTCGTTGGGTGATCTGCGACAGCTCTTCTTGGGGGCCACCCTTCGTGACGACCAGGGGGGCACGCTGGTGCCGCTCAACCAGGAGCCCGGCACGCCCGAGCGGAAAGCGTTCGATCGCCGTGTGCTCGGTTTGTCACCCGATGAGATGGCGCGCTACTGGATTGATCAGAAGGTGCGAGGCCTCAAAGGGGCGCCCCGGAATCTTGGACCCCCGCAGATGCTCGCGCGCGTGGTGGAGCGGTTTGCCGGGGCCGTGGCGTATCTGCGCCCCGACCAGACCCACCCGGGTCTTCGGGCTTTGCGGATCGATGGGCGCCCCTCGACGCATCCGCACTATGCGTTGGCTGCGCCCCTGAAGACAGCGCCGACCAGCCCTAATCCGTAGCCGGATCCGTCGCAGGAAACCCGAACACACGGGCGTAAAACGCGAGCTCTTCGCGGTACACCCGCTCGATGGTCTCGGCCTTGCGAAAGCCATGCTGTTCACCGGCGAAGGCCACGTAGCTCACGGGCACCGCGCGCGCGCGCAGGGCATTCACCATGAGCTCGGCCTGGCTTGGGGGAACCACCTTGTCTTCCAGTCCTTGAAAGAAGATCACCGGTGCCCGCAAGCGCTCCACGGCAAAGAGGGGCGAGCGTTCGCGGTACAGATCGGCGCGCGCGGGATAGGGGCCGATGAGCCCGTCGAGGTAGCGCGACTCGAACTTGTGCGTGTCACGCGTCAAGGCTTCGAGGTCCGCCACGCCGTAGAGGCTGGCGCCTGCCGCAAACGTGGTGTGGAAGGTGAGCGCGGCGAGCGCCGTGAAGCCCCCGGCGCTGCTGCCCCGGATCGCCAGGCGCCGGGGGTCCACGTCGCCGGCGGCGGCCAGGTGCTGCGCGGCCGCCACGCAGTCCTCGACATCGGCCAGCCCCCACAGGCCCGCGAGTTGTTCGCGATAGCCCCGGCCGTAGCCCGTGCTGCCCCGGTAATCGACGTCCACCACGCCAAAGCCCCGCGACGTCCAAAACTGGATGACTGGGTTGAACGCGGCGCTCGAGGCCGCCGTGGGCCCGCCATGTGCCATCACGATGAGAGGGGGCTTGGCGCCGGCTTCGCCTTCGTGAGTGGCGCTGTGCGGTGGATAATACGAGGCGTGCGCGTGCTGACCCCGCGTGGACGCAAAGCGCAGAGCCCGGGGCCGTGCGACGCTGGCGGCTTCGTCGGGCCCGAGCTCATGTGAGGCCCGCACCACGGCCACCTGCCCCGTGGCATCGAAGCGCACGATCGCGGGGGGCGTTGCGGGGCCCCCGGCCACGGCCACGGCCAGCCCGTCGCGGGCCTCGAGATGCGCCACCGCCGGAAACGCCGTGGACAGCGTGGTGCGGACGCCGGTGTCCGCGTCGATGCGCTCGAGGCGCCAGCGGCCGTTCTCCGTGCACGCAGCCGCAAGGGTGTGTTCGTCGAACCAACCAAAGGTGCTCATGCCGAGCTGCCACAGCGGCAGCGCGTATTCCTGGCAACCCGCCGTGAGCGCGCGCAGGGGCGCCTCCGTGCTGTGCACGAAGAGGTTCCAAAACCCGTCGCGTTCCCAGGCGAACGCCAGCCGGCCTTCGGGTGACCACGTGGGGCCGAACACCGAGGCTGTCGTGTCGCCCGCCACGTGCAGGGGGGCCTCCAGGCCTCCTCCCGGGCCCACGCGGGCCACGAAGAGCTGGGCGGCGTCCCAGGGCATGTACGGATGGTCCCAGGCCAAGTAGGCCACGAGGGTTCCATCGGGCGACAGGCGGGGGCATGCGAAAAAGTCATGCCCCGTGGCCAAAACCGTCACCGTCCCCTCGTCGAGCGCGATCGCGACCAGGGCGTTTTCGGGTTCGTGTCCCTCGCGCGCCCTTTCGCCCACCGCGATGAGGCGGTTCCGTCCCTCGTCGGGTTCGAGGTCGCCGAAGCGCCAGGGCCCCGGCGGGTGTACCGCCCGTGCCGCCTCACCCGGGACGAGCGCGTGGACCTTTTGGGTTTTGTCGTCGACCACGAACACGCGAGGCCCCGCCACGGCATAGGCCCGTCCCCCGTATTCATGCACCCGCGAACGCACGTCGAGCGGCGCAGGTGAAAGCGCGCAGGGGCCCGTTCCGTCGTCGCGCACCAGCACGCTGCGTCCCCCCTCCACCGGGCGGCCTTCCACCCAGTAAAGCGCGCCTGCGTTCACCGTGGGAAAGCCCAGACGCACGGCGGCCGCGGTCAACCAACGCGGGGAAAAAGGAGAGGGCCAGGTGCCGAAGGGCGCGGGGGTCTTTGGGGGGGGCGTCTCCGTTTCCGGGGCGTCCGAACCAGCACGACCATTCATGCAGCCAGCCTAACAGCCCTAGGCCCAGCGCCTCGAAAAAACACTATGCTCCAGGCCATGGTCGAAGCGCGCAGTTCTCGAAGACGATGTCTCGTTTGCCAAATGGGGGCCGTGGGCCTTGGGCTCCTTCTGGCCTGCAACGAAGACACCTCGTCGACGCCCGTCACCGACGCGCAGGCCTGCACGGCTTTGGGCAGCGCTGTCGGTGTCGCCGGGTTGGCGGCTCCCTACGGTTCCCCTCCGGCTCCCGTGCTCGTGGCCAGCAGCGCCTCTCGGTACGACCTCACGTTGCCCGCCTCGCCGGCCCCGGGTGCGTACAGCGGCATCGTGCGCTGGCAGGTGAGCCAGCCGGGGCAGTACGGCATCTACGCGGCGCCTTCGATCACGTTCCTCGTGCGTGACGAAAGCAGCGCCATCATGCCTTTTCTGAAAAGCCTGGGATCGGCGCTGAGCTGCGACAGCATCGGCCGTCACGTGTTCCTCGAGCTGCCCGTGGGCAGCTACACGGTGGAACTTGGCCCCTCGACCCGCTCTGACCTGCGGCTGGTGCTGCTGCCCGTGGCCCCGGGCGAAGAGATCTGAACCCCGCGGCAAGGCCCCGCGCCCGGCGGAAGGGGCCTGCGTTTGCTAGGCTCGAACCCATGAGGGTGCAGGGGCCACACGTGGTGATCGTGGGCGGTGGGTTTGGAGGGTTGCAGGCCGCCAAGCGGCTGGCGAAGCAGCACGTGCGCGTGACGCTCGTCGATCGACGCAACCATCACTTGTTCCAACCGCTGCTCTACCAGGTAGCGACGGGAGGCCTTTCGGCGGCGGAGATCGCCATGCCGATTCGCAAGATCCTGCACGCCCACGAGAGCGTGACCGTGTGGCTGGCGGACGTCGAGCGGGTCGATCCCGAAGCCCGCACGCTCTCGTTCACCGATGGCCGTAGGCTCTCGTACGATTACCTCGTCATCGCCGCGGGCGCGACGCATAGCTATTTCGGCCACGACGAATGGTCATCCGTGGCGCCCGGGCTCAAGAGCGTGGAAGACGCCTTCGAGATTCGTCGGCGTGTGTTCCAAGCCTTCGAGACGGCCGAGCGGCTCGAGACCCCCGCCGAGCGCACACCCCACCTCACGTTTTTGGTGGTGGGCGGAGGCCCCACGGGCGTCGAGCTGGCCGGGGCCATCGCCGAGATTGCGCGCAACACCTTGGCGGGTGAGTTCCGCATCGCCGATCCCCGCGCCGCGCGCGTGGTTTTGGTGGAGGGACTCGATCGAGTTTTGCCGACGTTTCCTGCCAATCTCTCCGCGTCCGCCAAAGAGTCGCTCGAGCGCATCGGTGTGGAGGTGCGCTTGAACACCAAGGTGACGTCCATCTCGGAAGAAGGCGCCGTGGTGAATGGCAACGAGTTGCTGACCGCGCGGACGGTGCTCTGGGCCGCAGGCGTGAAGGCCTCGCCCTTGGGCGCCCAGCTCGGGGCGCCGCTCGAACGCAACGGTCAAGTGAAGGTCGAGCCCACGCTACAGGTGCCCGGGCGGCCCGAGATCTTCGTGGTGGGCGATCTGGCGAGCATCGAGACCGATGGCAAGAGAGTTCCCGGCGTGGCCCAGGGTGCGTTGCAGATGGGGCGCTTGGCGGCCGACAATATCTGCCGGGCCATCAACGGCAAGCCGCTCGTGCCCTTCCGTTATCACGACAAAGGCAACATGGCCACGATCGGACGCTCCCATGCGGTGGCGCAGATCGGCAGATGGCACATCAAGGGAACGCTGGCGTGGCTGGCATGGGCGCTCGTGCACCTCGTGACGCTCATCGGGTTTCGCAACCGCATGGTCACGCTGGTCAATTGGGTCTGGGCTTATTTCACCTTCCAAAGAAGCGGTCGGCTCATCTTTCAGCGCAACGCGCCCCCTCACGACGTGGGCGTGCCCGCAAGCGTTCCGAAGGTCGGCGTGGGCCCCCCCGGCAAACCGCCGCCGCTGCCCGTGCCGCCCGCACCGCCGGCTTGATTTGCGGGCACTCGTGAGGCTTCGTGGGCTTCAGGGAAAATTTTTCGCACTCTGCTCCGTTCACTTCTTGGTAACGTCCCTTCATGTCGTCAGCACGCCCCGTTCTGGTTGCCGTGGATTTGAGTGAACCCAACGCCTTGGCGTTGCGCCAGGCCGACATGCTGGCGCGTGAGCTTGGGGCTCCGCTCTTCGTCGTTCACGCTTTGCCCGAGCTGCTCGCTGTGCACCCTCTGTTCCCGCAGCTGAACCTCCAGGATGCCTTTTCACTGTCGGAGCTCGAGCCGAAGGCCGGTGCGGCCATCCAAAGGTTCGTCGAGGAGCAAACCGGCCGCAAAACCGATTCGTACCACGTGCTCTTGGGGTCGGGCTCCGCCCACCACGTGATCATCGAAGAGGCTCATCACGTGCATGCGGGAACGATCGTGCTCGGGGCCAGCGGCGGGGGCCTGTCGTCGATGCTCGGCCGCACCGTACGTCGGGTGGTGCGGCACGCGCCGTGTGACGTGCTGGTGGTGCGCCCGTCGCCCCACGGCATGGTGCTTGCCGGCACCGACTTCTCCGAGCCCTCGAAGCCGGCCGTGGCGCGCGCGGCGGAGGAGGCCAAGCGTCGTCACAAGCCGCTGGGGCTCGTGTATTCGCTCGACTTCATCCCGCCGGGCGTGGCGTTGCCGGGTGTGGACGTGCCCATGCCGAGCCTGTCGGCGCTCGACAGCGTGAGGGCCGAGATGCACCACCTGCTCGACGAAGAGTCGGCCAAGGTGGGGGCCGAGAGCCTCTTGCGCGAGGGCCCCGCGGCGCATGGCCTGGCCGAGGCCGCCCGCGAGCGCAAGGCGGAGCTGGTGGTTGTGGGCACGCATGGACGCACGGGGCTTGGGCGCCTGGCCCTGGGAAGCGTGGCCGAAAACGTGGTCGAGTCCTCGCCCTGTTCGGTGTTGGTGGTTCACCCTCAGCCTGCAAACGCGGCCGCCTGATCGCATCGCCGGCTGCGCCCACCCAGGCGCCTCGGCTCGTGCCTGCTCATGCCTCCCCGATCGGCCCGCACCCTTCTCGTCGTCGACCGCTTCGCCCCCCAGGGCCGTGCCTTGCGGGCGGCCTTCGACGAGCGCTTCGCCGATCCGCGCAAAGCCACGGGCGACCGCTTCGTGTGGGACTTCTGGCACGTGCCCGGGCAGTACACCACGCTGCGCACGCCTGCGTACCACTACTTCCCGCAGCGGCTCTACCAGGCCTTCCACAACCATCTCGTGTGGTGGGGCCGGCGGGTGCTGGGCTGCCATGACGTCTCGCCCCCGTGGCTCTCCTGCTACGTCGAGGGCTGTCGCCAGGAGTTGCACGGAGACGTGCCGCACGGCCCTTGGGCGTTCGTGTATTCGCTCACCCCCTGGGAAACACGGCGCTTCCGGGGTGGCCAGACGCTGCTTTTGCGTGACGAGATCCTCGACTACTGGCAGGGTGCCCGTTCGACCGGTGCTCTCGAAGAGCCCGAGGTGCTGCAGGAGATCGAGCCCCGCATGAACCGGCTGGTGGTGTTCGATCCGCGCATCCCGCACGGCGTTCGGCGCGTCGAGGGCACGCTCGATCCTCGCGAGGGCCGCTTGGTGATTCACGGCTGGTTCGTCCAGCCGCGCCCCTTTGTCGAGGGGCCTTTGCGGGCGGCCGCTCTGCAGAGCCGCATCGATGGGCTGTCGCAGATCCTGGCGCCGGTGCTGTCCGGTGGCCTTGCGCTGACGGGCATGGTGAGCTTGCGCGTCGACGTGGCCGCCGCGGGGCAGGTGAGCCGGGTCCAGGTGCTTTCCGACAACACCCGCACCGCACGGGTCGACGAGCCCAACCGCCTCGCTCTTCTGCGCCTCGTCACGCGCACCCTGCGGGCCTGGTCGTTTCCGCGCATGCGCGGACCCGCCCGGATCACACTGCCCCTGACTTTTGCAGGATGAGAGGGCAGCTCACGCTTGAAGGATGAGGGCGGCTGAAGGATAGTCGCCCGCATGCCCTCCTTGCTGCGCTTCCGAGCCCTGGCCTTTGCAGGCGTGGGTCTCACGATTCTTTCGAGCTTGGCTGCATTTTCGGGGTGTGCCAGCGCGCGGCGGAGCGACACGAAGGCGGCCGCACCGCGCACGTCCGCCCCACGCAAACCGAACGTGGTCTTCGTGCTGGTCGACGACTTGGGCTACGGCCAGCTGGGGGCCTACGGACAAAAGCTCATCGCCACCCCGCACCTCGACCGCATGGCGGCCGAAGGCCTGAAATTCTCGGATTTTTACGCCGGCTCCGCCGTGTGCGCGCCGTCCCGGGCCGTGTTGATGACCGGGCGCCACACGGGGCACGTCTCGGTACGAGGCAACGCCCACCGGGAGATCCAACAGCTCAAACCGAGTGAGCCCACGGTGGCCGAGGTGATGAAGAGCGCAGGCTACGACACGGCGCTCGTGGGCAAGTGGGGCCTGGGTGAAGCCGGATCGGGGGCCACGCCCAACGATCGAGGATTCGATTTTTTTTACGGCTACTTGAACCAAGTTCACGCGCACAACTACTATCCCGAGTTTTTGTGGCGGAACGGCGCGCAGGAGAAGCTGCGCAACGAAGTCGAGCCCGCAAAGAACGCCTACGGCGACTTCCGTGGCGGTTATGCCACGAAGAAGGTCGATTGGACGCACGAGCTTTTCATGAACGAAGCCGAGCGTTGGATACGCGCTCACAAAGAGGGACCGTTCTTTCTCTACCTGTCCTTGACCGTGCCTCACGGCAACAACGAGGCCCGGGATGATCTCGGCGATGGGCAAGAGGTTCCCGACTACGGTCCTTACGCCGACCAACCCTGGCCGAACCCGCAAAAGGGCCACGCGGCCAGCATCACCCGGCTCGACGAGGACATGGGCAAGCTGCTGGCGCTCTTGGCCGCTCTGAAGATCGATGACGACACCCTGGTGATCTTCACCTCCGACAACGGACCTCACAACGAAGGGGGCTTCGACCCCTCTGTGTTCACGCCGGCCGGGCCCCTGCGCGGCATGAAGCGCGACCTTTACGAAGGCGGTGTGCGGGCGCCCACGCTCGCCTGGTGGCCTGGACACATCGCTCCCGGTCGCATCAGCCGGCACGTGGCGTACCTGGGTGATGTGATGGCCACCCTCGCCGAACTGGCGGGTGCGCCCACCCCCCCTGCCACCGACTCTCTCTCCTTCCTTCCAGAGCTCCTGGGGCGCGCGCAAAAGGCCACCCCACACCTTTATTTCGAGTTCTACGAGCAAGGGGGCAAACAGGCGGTGCGCAAGGGCAAGTGGAAAGCCGTGCGCGCCGGTCTCGGACAGGGGCCGATCGAGCTTTACGACCTCGAGCGAGATCTGGGCGAAGCCCACGACCTGGCCGGCGAGCATCCCGAGCTCGTCCAGGAGATGGCCGCCCTCATGGCCGAGGAGCACAGTCCTGACCCCCGGTGGAAGGTGGGAGGACGCCCTACGCCAGCTCCACCTCCCGGCCACGGTGTGGCGCCCTTCTGAGCTGCCGCAGGGGCCGTCGCGCCGTTCGTCGTGAAATCGTCACGCGGAGGGAGCTTGAAAGCCTTCGCGAGATCCGGTAATCGCAGGGCTCCTTCACGCCGTTGTCTCGGCAGAAAGCCTCGCCGTGTCCGACCAGTTCCCGCAGCCCGCTACCGGTCCCGTGGAGGACACGCCCGAACGTTCGTATGGGCTTGCCAACGCCACGGACTACTTCGTTCAGTTCTTCGTCCGCGAACGGGCGTTCCTGGTCTTCGTGACGATGGGATTCTTGGCGGCGGGCTTGTTCTTCGAGACCCCCCAGGTGGCGCGTTGGTTGGGCTTTTTGTTCGCAAGCTATGCCGTGGTGGCGAACGACAGCATCCAAACGATCGGGACGTTCATTGCCTCGAACGACCGCAAGCCCTGGTGGGCGCTGTGGCTCTTCATCGGTGGGATCTTCGTCGCCACGGTGACCTATAGCTTCTTCCGACATGATGGGGATGTCTCGTTCCAGAGGCTGTCCGCCAAGGGCTTCGAGCACACGCCGCTGTCCTTCTCGTTTCTTCAGGTCGCCGCGCCGCTGTTTTTGATGGTGATGACCCGGATGCGCATGCCCGTGTCCACCACCTTTTTGCTCCTCAGCAGCTTCGCGACCAGCATCGACAGCGTCGGCCAGATCCTCACGAAGAGCTTGTCGGGATACGTGGTGGCCTTCGTGGTTTCGGCGTTGGTCTGGGGGGTGAGCGCCCCGGCCCTTTCCCGCTGGTACCAACGTCCTGCTCATTCGCTTTGGCGGAGTGCCCAGTGGGTGACAAGCGGCGTTTTGTGGAGTGTCTGGATCATGCAGGACGCGGCCAACATAGCCGTCTACCTGCCCCGGTCCCTCAGTGCCATGCAGTTTTTGGGTTTCACGGCCGTCATCTTCTGCGGGCTCGGCGTGCTGTTTTTTCTGCGGGGTGAACGAATCCAGGCGGTGATCAACGAAAAGTCATCGGTGGTGGACGTGCGCGCCGCCACCGTCATCGATTTCATCTACGCCGTGATTCTCTACGTCTTCAAGACGCTGAGCCACATCCCCATGAGCACCACCTGGGTGTTCATCGGTCTGCTGGCAGGGCGCGAGCTGGCCATGAGCTTTCGGGGCGTGGCCAAGGGCAACGCGCGGATGGCCTTGCGGATGTTGGCCAAGGACGTGGCCTACGTCTCTTTGGGTCTTTTATGTTCGATGCTCATCGCCGCTTCGGTGAACGAGGCGTTTAGGCGCTCCTTGTTGGGATCCTGACCTGGTGGGGGGCGGCCTGGTGGGGGCGTGCCAGGCAGGGGCAGGGGGTGCTAAACCTAAAGAGCCCATGGCCGCCGACGACAAGAACGAGTCCTCGTTGCTGGTTTCGCCCGAGCCTTTCGTGGCGCCTCCCGCGTCCCCGGAAGGCCGGTGGGGCAAAGCGGGGGCCTCCCACGAAGATCCCGAGCTCTTGGAAGGCCCGCGCCGGCGCACCGCTGAGCTCGCGCGCGTGTTTCGCATTGCGCGGGAGTTCGTACGCGGCTTTCGGGCGCTGCACTTCGTGGGCCCCTGTGTCACGGTGTTCGGCTCGGCGCGGCTCAAGGAAGAGCATCCCCACTACCGACTGGCCCGGGAGATGGGCGCGCGCATTTCACGGCTGGGTTTCACCGTCATGACGGGAGGTGGGCCCGGCATCATGGAGGCTGCCAATCGGGGCGCCAAGGACGTGGGGGGACACTCGGTGGGCTGCAACATCAAGTTGCCCATGGAGCAGGAGCCCAATCCCTACGTCGATAAATTCGTCGAGTTCAGGTACTTCTTCGTGCGGAAGGTGATGCTGCTCAAGTACAGCTACGCCTTTGTGGTGATGCCAGGGGGCTTTGGCACGCTCGACGAGATGTTCGAGGCGCTGACGCTTATCCAGACGAAGAAGATGCACGAGTTCCGTGTCGTGCTGATGGGCGTGGACTACTGGGCGCCTCTCATCGATTTCATCGCAGGGCCCATGCGCACCTCGGGCATGATTGGCCCCTCCGATGTGGATCTTCTGACCGTCACGGACGATCCCGAGGAGGCGGTGGCCGCCATCGAGGCCTGCAAGCTTGCCAACGCCGCGCGGATCCAGGGCAAGCGCTTTCGCCGCATGCGTCTTCTGGGCGAAAAACCCTGACGTCCCCCCCGGGTGGTCGTTCGCGCCTTGCAGCCGTCGGCCGGCATCCCATATTAAGCGGAAACGAGCCGAAAATCATGTATCGCGTCACGAGCGGAATTCACATTCACTTTGGGCATCACGTGCGCGGGCACGCAGGGCCTTGCATCTCCCTTCACGGGCACACCTGGCTGTTCCAGGTCACGCTCGAGTCGCAGGATCTCGACAAGCAGGGCTTCGTCGCAGACTTTGACATCCTGTTCGACCGGGTGCTCACGCCTTGTCATCAGCTGCTCGATCATTCTTTGGCGCTCGGCCAAAAGAGCTTCTCGGAGCTCGAGCCGGTTTTGGGGCCCGTGGGAGAAAAGCTCGTGGCCTCACGGCTCGAGATCAGCGGCACACTCGGTACACGCCAACCCGCACTGGAAGGCGAGCTGGCGGGTGCGCGCAACGTGTGGCCTGGTGGCATCAAGTTGGCGGTGTTTCCTTTCACCCCTACCTCCGAGCGCTTGGCGGAGTGGCTCTACCACGCCACGAAGGAAAGCATGTCCGACGAGCGCGTGCGCGTGGCACAGACCCGCGTCTACGAGACCTTGCACCCGGTCGAAAGCTACGCCGAGTACCTGCCTCCCCGGTAGTTCGGCGTTCCGCTTCCCCGACCACGGCGGCCGGGGGCGCGGAACTTGCGGTCACGCCGTGGGCGGGCCGCCGAGGCGGGTGAGCAGCTCGGCGAGCGAGGGCGAGGGAGCACCGGGGGGCAGCTTTACGGATACCGTAAAGAGCTCTCGGGGCTCGGACACCAGGGACAGCTCGACCGCGGTGCCGAGCACGTCACCGAAGAAGGCCTGGAGCTCGGCCTTGTTCGCCTCGAACGCGGCGGGAGAGCTTGGGAGCCTGAGCCGGTCGTTGACCCGCAGCAGGAGCTCGTTGGTGGCGAACTTCAGGTGACCGGCCAAGCTGGGCTCGGCCTCGAGCTGGCTCGCCACGTACACGGCGCGGCGCAGGCTGTCGCGCAGGCGCTCACCGGGGGCCGGGGCCTCCCGCTTGCGGCTGTAGAGCAGGCCCAGGCGGCCCTTGCCCTCGTCGATGAAGTAGTCGGACCCGTGACCCACGAAGAGGATCCCAGGGCCGTGGGGTACGTGGTCGTAGGGGGCCACGTCGATCATCAACTCGGGCAGTTTGTTCACGCGAATCCACTCGTGGAACACAGGCACGAAGGCCTCGAGCGACACGGTGTGGGTGGTGGCAAACAGTTTGATTTGAAGCTTTTCGGCTTGCATGACGAACAAGTCCTTCTCGTGCGCGGGCCTCAGGCCTGCACCGGGGTTGACAGCGACGAGCCCAGCCGCGCGTAGCACTGGTGAGCCGCATCCACGAAGAGCTGCGCCTCGTCCACCAGCTGGTGGGCCGCCTCTTTCGACTCGGCCTTGCCCCCCTCGTCGTGCGTCTTGAACAGGAAGTTGGCAAACTTCGGGCCTGCGAATTGGTCGAAGAACAGCTTCGTGTCGAAGAAGTGCGTCTTGAATTCGGCCACGATCTCGGCCGGGTCGTCTCCCAGGTTTTGGTTGCGATCCTTCGTGAGGGCGCGCGCGGCCTGGAGCATGGCGCCGTACGCCCGCTTGGCCGCTCCAGCCACGTCGTTCTTCTCGAGCAGCTCCTGTGCCTCGAAGACCTCGCGCTCGGCACCGGCCAGGCCCATCTCGACGAAGGGCACGATCTCGCCGGCACACTCGCCCACACCCATGTCGCCGATCGTGTACACCCGCGGATCGCCCCAGTCGCTGTAGAAGCTGGGGTCGACCTCGAAGGGCGGGATCACCTGCAGCTCGTCGACGATGGCACGGATTTCCTTCTTGCCGACCCGGTTGATGTACGTGTGGAAGGTCTCCTCACCCTGGCGTTCGTTCACGAACTTGCCCACGATGCGCTTGACCGCGTCGGGCACACGCTTCGAGGGAATGGCCCCGATGGCCATGCCGTATGAACCGCCGTTGTTCTCCCACTGGCCGCCCACGACCAGCTGGAAGTGAGGTACGCGACGGCCACCCACGTTGCGGCTCACGCCCAGGAAGCCCAGGTCGGCCACGTGGTGCTGTCCGCACGAGTTGAAGCAGCCGCTCGCCTTGATGTGTAGGCCGCGCGCGGCTTCCGGCAGCTCGTCGCCCATCTCTTTGAGCTGGCGCGAAAGCTCGGAGGAAAGCGAACGCGACGACGAGATGCCCAGCTTGCAGGTGTCCGTACCGGGGCACGAGCAAATGTCGGTGATCGTGCCGGCGCCGCCGGTGCCGAGGCCTATGGCCTGGAGGTCCGCGCGCAACGCGGGCAGATCGCCGTTGGGCACCCAGCGCATGACCAGGTTCTGATCCGCCGTGCACCGCAGGCTGTCGCCCGTGTACTTGCGCATGAGATCGGCGAGCGCGCGTGCCTGGTCGGAGGTGAAGTCACCGAGCGGCAGCGTGATGGTGACCGCCCCATAGCCTTCCTGAGCCTGCGGGCGCACGTTCGTGCGCTGCCAGGCCGAAAAGCTTGCGTCGGCGCCGGAGGGCACCGGGCTGCCGGGACGTAGCGGCGCCTCGTCAGTGACGTGCAAGTCCGAGAGGAACGCGGTCCAGCGCTCGTCGGGCCGTAGCTTGTCACGCTCTTCCAACACCAGGCGCTTGAACTCTTCGAGCCCCAGCTTTTTGACCAGGAACTTGAGGCGCGCCTTGGCGCGGTTCTGCTTCTCGCCGAGGCGTGCAAACACCCGGCAAATCGCCTGGGCCGTGGGCAAAAGCTCGGACTCGGGCAAAAACGCATCGAAGAGCTGCGCGTTTTGCGGGACGGAGCCGAGGCCGCCGCCCACGAAGAGCCGAAAGCCCCGCAGGGTGGTTCCGTTCTCGGTGCGCGTGGTGGCCACGGCGCCCAGGTCGTGGAAGTTCGCGAGGCCGCAGGATTCGCCCTCGCAGCCCGAAAACGCGATCTTGAACTTACGGCCAAAGTCCTGGCAATCGTCGTGGCCGAGCAGGAAGTACGTCAGGGCGTTGGCGTACGGGGTCACGTCGAAGGACTGCGTGTTGCAGACCCCCGCGTAAGGGCAGGCCGTTACGTTGCGGACGCTGTTGCCACAGGCCTCACGCGTGGTGATGCCCACGGCGGCCAGGCGGCGCATGAGGTCGGGTGTGTCCTCGATGTGCACGAAGTGAAGCTGGATGTCCTGCCGGGTGGTGACGTGCAGGATCTGGTCGGAGTACTCTTCGGCCAGCTCGGCCAGCACCTCGAGCTGCCGCGCGCTCAGTTTCCCGTAGGGAATCTTGATGCGCATCATGCCGGGCGCGTCCCAGACCGTGATCGGGCCCTTCGTGAGGGCACCACACGGGAAGTTCAGCTCTTGCGATTTTTCGCCGTCGTGTCGCTGGCCGTTGTCGTAGCGCTGGCCGTAAACGCCGCGGCGCAGACGGGTCTCCGCGAACAGCTTCTCCTCGATCTTACCCTGCTTGCGTAGGGTGATCTGGGTCTCGAACACGTCGATTTCACGCGCGAGCGCTTCGGGCATCTGCGTGCTGAGTTGATCTTTCCAGGTCTGGGATGGTGATGACATTGTGCGTTGGCTCCCTACGAGCAGGGGGACTCGGACGACGGGCCCCGGATACTACAAGGTTTGCCCGTGAAATCCACGCGCTGGACGTGGCGGGCGGCCGCCTGGGCGCGAGGGGCCCGATCCCGGATGACGAAGGCCCATCGAGACCGGTATGGTTCTACCCATGGGGCAACCCTTTCAGATGATCCGCTCGTTTCACCTGGCGGACTTTTTCACCCTGGCCAATGCCTTCTGTGGCATGGGCGCCGTGTTCGCGGCCATGTCGGCCATGGAGGCGGGCTCGGCCCGGGGCCTCCTTGCGGCGGCGGCGTTCATTCCGCTGGCCTTCGTGTTCGACGCGCTCGACGGCAACATCGCCCGCTGGCGCCGGAAGCACTCGGCCATGGGACGCGAGCTGGACTCGCTCGCCGACGTGATCTCGTTCGGCGTCGCCCCGGCGGCGCTTGCGTACGCCAGTGGCATGCGTGGCTTGTGGGATTGCATGGTGCTCACATACTTCGTGGGCTGCGGCGTGAGCCGGTTGGCCCGCTTCAACGTCACCGCGGAGCAGCTGTCCGATGGCGGCAACAAGGTCAAGTTCTTCGAGGGCACCCCCATTCCCACCAGCATCGTGCTGGTCGGGGTCCTGGCCTTTGCGGCCTGGGCCGAGCGTGTGAACGAGGCGCTCTACTTCGGCGCCTTCGCGATCGGGCCGGGAACCTTACATCCCCTCGTGATGCTCTTCGCCGTTTCGGGGTCGCTCATGATCAGCACCATCAAGATCCCGAAGCCTTGATCGCCTTCCGCGGGGCGCTTTAGCCGATCTCGACCTTCTCCACGTGCACGGCGCTGTCCATGATCCAGGCAGCGTGCTCGGCGAACCACGCGGGATCATCGGTGGTGGCATAGCGCCGCGTGCCCCCGCGCCCGAGCCGGGTCTCCATCTCCGGGTGGCGCACGAGCCAATCCGCGAGCCGTTCAGCCACGATGGGTCCTTGTGCGAGCAGCTCGACATCCGGGGGTACGATGGCGCGGATGCCCGCCTGAAGCAGAGGGTAGTGGGTGCAGCCCAGCAGAAGGCGGCTTGGTCGCACGGCGGCTTCGGCGAAGAGGGGATCCAGGTATTGGTGGAGAAAATGCTCCGTGCCGGGCCCCTCGAGCTCACCGGCCTCCACCAACGGCACCCAGAGCGGACAGGCTTGCTGCACGAGGTGTAGCCGGGGCGCGAGCTTCGCCAGCTCGAGGCGGTACGAATCGGAGGCGATCGTGCCCTTCGTGCCCAGCACGGCCACCGTGCCTTCGACGAGCGCCGGCGGTGTCACGCCGGGAAGGGCGCCCGGGGGTAAACCCGCCAGCGCTTCGGCCGAGGGCCGCACCACACCCAGCAGACGGCGGTCGGGGAAGGCCGCGGGCAGGTGGCGCTGCTGCAGGGTCCTCAGGGCCCGGGCCGAGGCGGTGTTGCAGGCAAGCACCACCAAGGGGCAGCCCTGGTGGAACATGAAGTCCACGGCCTGGCGGGTAAACGCCGTCACGGTCTCGTGGCTGCGGATGCCGTAGGGGGTGCGCGCGCTGTCCCCGAGGTAGAGGTAGTCGTAGCCCGGGAGCCGCGCGAGCAGCGCCCGCAACACGGTGAGGCCCCCGAAGCCAGAGTCGAAAACGCCTATCAAGTTGCCGAGACTAAAGCATGTCGGAGGCGGCTTGAACATGCGGGGTCGCACACGCCCCGTAGCCGGCCCCCACGGCTGCTAAGGTGGCGCCCCCATGTGGCCCCTCCCTCTGCCCACGGTGCGACGTTTTGTACCGGCCTGCGCTTTGACTTTCGCCTTGTCCTTGCTGGCAATGCGCACGCCCCCCGCGTGCGCCCAGGTCAACACCGAGAGCCTGCGGCTCAACAAGGCGCGCAGCGGCCTTGGGGGACTTGCCGATGCCGCATTTGCCCTGAAGAAGGGCAACGTCGACTTTCTCAGCCTCGAGGCCTCGGGGCGCGTGGAGTACACGCAGGGGCGTCATTCTCCCTTCCTCCATGGCACCTTGGCGCTGGCCGAGCGCAATGGACAGCGTTTCATCTACAACGGGTTCGCCCACGCCCGTTGGACGGCCATGTGGTGGCCGCGACTCGGCACGGAAGTGTTCTCACAAATCCAGTTCAACCGGTTTTGGCGCTTGCAACAGCGGGCCTTGTGGGGGGCTGGCCTGCGGGTGTGGGCGGTTCACGCCGAGCGCTTCGAGCTGTTCGTCGCCACCGGCTACATGCTCGAGCGGGAGCTCCTGCAGGGCTCCGCCGTCGACCTGGCGCCGCACCCCAAGGACGCCCTGAACCACCGCTCCACGTCGTACGCCACCGCGCGCTACAATCTGAAAGACGACGTGTTCGTGACGAACACGGTGTTCTTTCAGCCCCGTTTTGCCGCACCCAGTGACTTTCGTTTGCTGGACGAAGCGGCGCTCGAGGTGGCCTTGACCGAGGCGCTGTCGCTGGTGGTGGCCGTGTCCGTGCTTCACGACAGCCAGCCCCCCCCCGGGGTCGAAAAAACCGATTTGAACCTACAGAACAAGCTGCGTGCGCGTTTTTGAGACGCGGCGCAAGGCTCCGGGGGCGCCTGGTTCCGGTCGCGCGCGCCGCAGAACGCACCGGACCCGGCCGAGGCCACCTGCTACAGTCGCGACCGTTCCAAGCGCCATGACCACCGCCACCAGTACGAAAAAGCAGTCCCTCATGCCCGCCGGCGTTCTGCGCCGCAAGCTTCGGGCCGCCGGTCACAACCTGCGGCCGGTGGTTCAGATCGGCAAGGAAGGCACCACCGCGGCCGTGTTGAAGCAGCTCGACCAGGCGCTGTTCGACCACGAGTTGGTCAAAGTGAAAGTGGGAACGGAGTGTCCTGAAGGGCGCCTGGACGTGGCCAAGGCGCTGTCCGCGCAGCCTGCTCTCAGCGTGGCGCAGATCCTCGGCCGCACGGTGCTCGTTTACCGCAAGCACCCTGACCACCCCCGCTTCGAGTAGCGCGCCTCCATGTCAGCCGCCCTGCCGCTGTCCCCCGAAGCCCTGCGCCGCCGCCGCAGCCTGCGTTCGCTGGTGGTGATCCTGATCTTGGGCGTGGTGGGCACCCTCATCCTGGTGTTCCGCGCCAAACTGCGAGGCCCCTCCGATCCGGATGCGTTCCTCGAGGCGCTGCCGCCCCTGCGTGACGACGTGGCCCTGGTGGCCTTTACCGTGGGGCCCGAGGGCAAGCCCGTGCCCGGCGAGGGCGTGGTTCGGCACAACGCCGACCAGATGTTCCCGCTGGCGGCCGTGTCCCGCATCCCCGTGCTGCTGGCCTACGCGCGGGCGGTCGACGAAGGGCGCGTGACAGCCGACGAGGCTGTGACGGTCTCGGAGTGGGAGCGACACTACCTTCCGGGCACCGATGGCGGTGCGCATGGCAAGGCGTTGCGCGCGTTCGACCTCAAGCTCGCGCAGGGGGGCTTTGCCCTCGAGCCTCGCAAGACCGTCACGCTGGACCAGCTGGCCACCGCGATGATCACCCACGGCGACCATGCCGCAGGCGATTACTTGATAGGCCGTCTCGGCGAAGGCTTCGTCGACGCCGTGGTGCGGGACGCGGGCCTGCAACATCACGATCCCGTGTTGCCGAACGCTGCGCTCTTCCTTCTTGCGTCCACGGCCGGTGACGAGGCGGGGGCCCGCGCGCTGCTGGCGAAAGGCCGCCCCGCGGTGGCACAAGCCGCCCGCACCGCGTGGCAGGCGTTCTTGCGCGACGAGGCCGGTACCCCCGCTCAACGAACGTGGCTCGACAAACACCCGACGCCCGAAGCCGGTGTTCAATCGTTGTGGTCCGATCAAGCGATGACTCAAGGGGCGGCGGGGGAATACGCGGACCTCTTGGCGCGCGTGGCCGTCGGGGCCTGGGGCACACCGAAGCAAGGGGAGATCGTGCGCCGCCACCTGGGCTGGCCACTCGCGCTCGAAGGCAACGCCGAGCTGTTCACCGCGCTCGGCAGCAAGGGCGGCACGCTCGTCAGCATCATGACCGAGGCGATGTACGCGGTGCCGAAGCAAGGTGATTTCCAGGGCAAAACGCGCGTGGTGGTGTTCTTCCAACGCCGCATGCCTTCCCTGCGTTGGTTCGCTCTCGTGCGCAGCTTCATCCATCAGCATTTCATGTTGAAGCTCGCCGTGGATCGCGCGTTCTTCGAGGCCACCGACACCCAGCTTAGAAGCGCGCCTTCGCCCTGAGGCCAAGCCCCAAGCCCCAAGCCCCAAGGCCAACGCCAGCTCGCGGAGCTTGCCCCGGGGCTTATGCGCCCGAAGTGGGCGTTACCTCGATTTTGCAAGCGCGTCACGCCTCCGAAACGCGATCTGATCCACACTGAGCCCGGGTGATGGTTGTTGTGCCGCAAGGCAGGGCGTGGCGGGCGGCGGTGCGGCGGGCGGGTTGGTACAAGTTTTGGTGTGTGCGGGTCGTGTGAGGCGCGTGAGGGCGGCGGGAGTGTGTAGGGCGAGGTGAGCGGTCGAAGCAGGAGGGCGGCGTGTGGGGAGGGCGTGCGGGCGGGTCGGGGAGGGCTTCGAGGGGGCGCTTCAGTGAGGCGATAGATTGGCGGCGTCATCGTTGACGGTTTCTTTGCCGGAGGAACCGTCAACGATGACGGCCGTGGCTTTTCGAAAGACGGCGGGTTGACGGCCACCTTGGTTGCCCCGTCGTGTCCAGCCGGACGTCCGCGTCCCACCAGTCGGCGTAAGGGGGGCGCGCCCCGGGGCGCACAGGCGGGTAACAGCCGTTCCGCCGCCCCCACAGCGGGGCTCACAGGGCGGCAGATGCGGGCAGCCCGCCCAGCTTTTTGCGAGGGGCAGGAAGGTCTGTGTCAACTTTGCACGGGGCCGGCGTCAATTTGACGGAAGCGCTGCTCGTCGCAGGTTTTTGGTGACAAGGGTTTCGTCGGTTTGCTCGCGAGCGGTGTGGGGCACATCGCTTGCAGTCCATCCACGCAGGGAGACCACGATGGCGAAACAAACCAAAACCGTACGGAAGGGACCTCAAAGAGCGCAGCCCGCGCGGACCACGCTGGCGCTCGGGGACTTGGTCTCGGAGGCCTTCGAGCAAGCGTTCGAGATCACACACGATTCACGGCAAGCGGCGGCTTTGGCCTCTTTGGTCGTGCAGCGGTTGCTCTGCCGGGAAGGCCAAGGCCGGTACATCGACGAGCTGGCCTCCCTCGAGGCCGCCTGAGCCGCCTTCGCACTGCGCGCCCGCTCAGCCCTCACGGGCCTTCGTCGTGCCCTTCGCTTGACTCGCCTCGCGGGCGCGCGTGATCTCCTGTTTGGCCTTCTTCCCAATCGCCTCGAGTTCGGCCATCCACTGCTTGCGGTAAGGGCGAAGCACCTTGACCAACGTGTCGAGCACGGCCACGTTGCGAAACCACTTGTGGTCGGCGGGGATGACATGCCAGGGACGCTCCTTGCTGCTGCACAGGTTGAGAGCGTCTTCGTAGGCGGCCGTTGCCTCGTCCCACAGATCCCGCTCCACCCAGTCGGACGGGTTCAGTTTCCAGAACTTGCGGGGATCCCTCTCTCGTTCGAGCAGGCGCTTTTCCTGTTCGTCTTTGCTGACGTGTAGGAAAAACTTCACCAAAATCGTTTGGGCGTCGGTCAGCAGCTCCTCGAAGGCGTTGATGTGGGCGTAGCGTCGTTTCCATACAGCCCGTGGAACCAGGTTGTGCACCCGTGTGGCCAGCACGTCCTCGTAGTGCGAGCGGTTGAAGATTGCCAGATCGCCTTTGCGGGGGGCGTGTTGGTGGATGCGCCAGAGGAAGTCGTGTGAGAGCTCCTCGGCGGAGGGCACCTTGAAGGCCGTCACCCTGACGGTCTGCACGTTCGAGACGGACAAAAGATGGCGGACGCAGCCGTCTTTTCCAGCGGCGTCGCGACCCTGGATGACCACCAGCAGGGAGTGCGAGCCTGCGTAGGCCAACAGATCGGCCAGCTCGCGAAACTCGTCGTCGATCGCCTGGATGTGGGATTTGCCCTGGTCTTTGTCGAGCCCAAAGGTTTCGGCGGGATCGAGCTGCGAGAGCCGAAACCGTCCGCGACCGTCGACCACCCGGGCGTAACTTTGAGGTCTGTGGCGCGCCATCGTGCCTGCGAGTGTCGCGCGCAGAACACAGGGCGTCAACGCGCCGCGGGCTTTTCCACCACGAACCCGAAACGAGGAGCTACGAAGGGCGAAAGCGTGCGCGGCACCTCGGACACGGAGCGGAAGGGCAGCCCAAGCCGGCTCAGCAAAGCGTGCTGCTCTTCGGCCTCTTTTTCGCCCTGATTCACGATGAACAGAGTGCCGGGGGCCTGCAGCCGACTGGCGACGTGGGCGAGCAGCGCCTGCGGCGCGAAGAAGCGGGTGGGCAGCCCCCAGGCCACGAGTGGCGGCAAGCGCACGAAGGGCAAAAACCACGTGATGAGGGCATAGGTGCCCTCGAGCTGTGTGACCGACGTGGCGTGGTAGCGGCAGCCCGCGAACGCGCGGCACATGGATTCGCCGTGGGCGCGGCGGGTGGACAGATCGGCGTAGCGGCGGTGCGCGTCCAGCTCGACCAGGTCCCAGGGCACGGGGGCGTGCGCGTGAAGCGCGGGCAAGTAGCTGCCGTTTTTGCTTCCCACGTCGAGCGCCGGGCCGCACGAGCGGGCGCGTGGCAAGGCGCTCGTCAGCACGTCGAGCCAGAAGAGGTTTTCATGCAGCTCGCGGGGCGTCGACAGGCGCGGCCAGGCCTCGAGATCGTATTCGTCCCGCAGCTGCTGCACCCGCGCGGCGGCCGCGGGCGCAAGGCGCGCCAGGAGGGGCTCCCAGCGCCGGGCGGTGCGCTTCCATGCCGGCGCCGAGACGCGCAACCGGCTGCGCACCCCGTAGCCCATGCGGTTGACGAAGTCGGTCAGGTCCAAGGCGGCTTCATCATAGCGGCGAAGCGACGCTCACGGGGCACGGGCGTGCAGCCAGCGGGCCTTGATGCGCCGGGCAACCGCGGGGCGGCAGTGCAGCCAGCGCGCGAGTTTCGTATCGGGCGTGTCGGGGTCCGTGCGTGCCCACGATGCCGCCAGCCAGTCGGCGCGCACGAAGGTGCCCTCGAGCCACACGTAGCCGGCGGCTTGCCACAGGAGGGCGGGGCCCCCGGCGCTGCGGGCAGGGACCACGCGTCGCTCGGGGGACGGGCGCGGAGGACGGGGCCAGGGCCAGTGGGGAGCCAAGAGCGCCCATCGGGTGGCGAGCGCAAGGGGCGTCATGGCGTGCACCACGAACACGGCGGCGGGCGTGTACACGATGCCGCGTGCGGCAAGGTCTTGCTTTTCGATGTCGGCGAGCTCATCCCAGGGGGCTTCGACGACATCGGCAGGCACCGAGCCCAAACTGCGACGGAGCCCGTAGAGCACCGCCCGCAGCGCCGGCGACGACGCGGCCTCGGGCTCGAGGTGCGGCAGGTGCGTGCCGAGATGGGTCTTGAGCCACGCGCTGAGGCGCCGCTTCAGGGCGTGGGCGGCGTGGGCCGCCGGCGTGCCCAGCAGCACGATCTCGGGCCGCTGGAGCTCCGGGCCGATGCCGAGCCGTGCCAGGTCCGCTCCGGGCTGTGCACGATCGAGAATGTGTCCGGTGTCCGTGAGCGCAAAGCGCTCGTCCGGGGCAGCGTCCCAGGCTGAGGCTTCGCGCAGGGCCACTTTGTTGGGCGCCTCGGGCGATGCCTGGAAGGTGGCAAGCTCCGCGAACGAGCGGGCGGTGCGGGGGCCATCCGTGCGCAACAAGGGCTGGGCCGCGGGCGCAGGGCCTGCTGCGCGCGGGGAGCGCCTGCGGCTGCGCACGTCGACGAAACGGCTCACCAGCTGCTCATGCAAAGCCTCGCTCAGGCGGTCCTCGATGGCCAAGGTGCGCTCTTGCCACCCCAGGGCGTCATCGAGCCAGGTGGTCCTGTGCGTGATGAACGTCCAGGTGCGCACGGCGGCCATGCGGACCAGCAACATGTCGAGCTCACCGCTCACGTCGTCGAGCCGCTCCACCTGGCGCTGCACCCACGTGGTGTCGAGGCGATGCCGCTGGCACAGCTGCACGTAGATCGACGCCAAGAGCTCGAAGTGATCATCCAGCAGCAGCTTGCGGAAGTCCGGGATCTGGCAGACTTGCCAAAGCAGCTCCACACGCTCCGCGCCGCGTGCGAGCGCCTGCACGTCCCCCCGCCGCACGAGCCGCTCGAGCGCCTGTTGATCTTCGGCGTGGTCGGCCAGCTGAAGGCAGGGATCGAAGGGCCGGGTGCCGAGGCCTCGCAAAAGCGCCTCGGCGCTGCTGAAGTCGAGCGCTTCGGTGCGCCAGAAGAGGCGCTCGAGGGGCGGAAAGTCGTGCTGCTCGATCGCCCGGGTGGTCGACAAGGGCAGGGGCGACAGCGGGGCCAGGGTGCAAAACTGCCCGTCGTTGCGGTTGCGCCCCGCCCGGCCCGCGATCTGGGCCAGCTCCGCAGGTTCGAGGGCCCGGCTTTGGCGGCCATCGAACTTCTTGAGGTCCGCGAAGGCCACGCAGTCGACGTTCATGTTGAGGCCCATGCCGATGGCGTCGGTGGCCACCAGAAAATCCACCTCGCCCGCCTGGTACATCGCCACCTGGGCGTTGCGGGTGCGGGGAGACAGCGCCCCCAGCACCACGGCCGCACCGCCTCGCTTGAGCTTGAGGCGCTCCGCCAGCTCGTAGACCCGGGCCGCCGAAAAGGCGACCACGGCCGTGCGGGGAGGAAGCTGCCCGAGCGGCAGTTGCCCCCGTCCGTCCAGGCGCGAGAGGCGGGCACGGCGCTCCACGCGGGCGTGGGGCACCAGCCTTTCGAGCACGGGGCGGATGGTGTCGGCCCCCAAAAACCAGGTCTCCTGCCGTCCCCGCCAGTGCAGGAGTCGTTCGGTGAACACGTGCCCACGCTCGACGTGAGCGGCCAGCTGTACCTCGTCCACCGCCAGGAAATCCACGGGGTGCCTGGGCATGGCCTCCACCGTACACACCCAGTACCGGGGGGCCGCGGGGACCCGTCGCTCCTCGCCCGTGATGAGCGCCACCGCCTCCGCCCCGCAGCTCCGGGCCACGCGGTCGTAGACCTCGCGGGCCAGCAGGCGCAGAGGAAAGCCCATCATGCCCGTGCCGTGCTCGAGCATACGTTCGATGGCGTGGTGGGTCTTGCCCGTGTTGGTGGGGCCGAGGTGAGCCACCACCCGCGCGCCGGTGTCACGGGCGAGGCGCGGCGCGTTCGCGCTGGTAAGCTGCCGGGTGCGCGGATCCAAGGCCACCTCCGTCAAGGCCTAGCACGGGCGCGCAACGCTTCCCACGCATGCCATGAAGACGAACGCCGTTAGAATTTTGGAACGCCTGGGCATTCCGTTCGAGCTTCGCACCTACGAGGTCGACCCCGAGGACCTTTCGGCCGAAACCGTGGCCCAAAAAATCGGCATGCCCCTCGACCAGGTCTGGAAGACCCTGGTGGCGCGGGGCGATCGGGAAGGCGTCTGCCTTGCCGTTTTGCCGGGCAGCGCCCGTCTCGACCTCAAGGGGCTGGCGAAGCTGTCAGGAAACCGCAGCATCGACACCGTGCCGCTCAAGGAGGTCCAGCCGCTCACGGGCTACGTGCGGGGCGGGGTCACCGCGCTCGCGTGCAAAAAAGACTACCCCGTCTTCGTCGACGAAACGATGCAGCTCTTCGCGTGCGTTTCCATCTCGGCAGGGGTGCGAGGCACCCAGATTCTGCTCGCACCCGATGACTACGTGCGCGCCGTCAATGCCACCCTCGGGCCGATCGCCTCGTTTTGACGAGGCCCAAGGGCGCGTTTGTGCGGCTTAGCGGAGGGCAGCGTCGATCGCGCTTCGCAGCTCGTCCGATTCGGGGGCTACCTTCGAGGGGAAAGCCTGCTTCACCTGACCGTCTTTGCCCACGAGGTACTTGTGAAAGTTCCACTGCGGCTCGCCGTGTTTGGCCGCCAGGAACGTGTAGACGGCGGATTGACCTTGGCCTTTGGTTTTCACCTTGGCGAAGAGCGGGAACGTCACGCCGAACTTCAGGCTGCAGAACTTCTTGATCTCCGCGGCGCTACCGGGCTCCTGTCCCCCGAAGTCGTTCGAGGGGAAGCCCAGGATCACGAGCCCCTTTTTTTCGTAGGCCTTCCAGAGCGACTCGAGGCCTGCGTACTGCGGCGTAAAGCCACATTCCGAGGCGGTGTTGACCACCAGGACCACCTTGCCTTTGTAGGCTGACAGCTCCTGCGCGGTGCCGTCGATGCTATCGGCCTTCAGATCGAAAAAGCTCATGGTCTTCTCCTTGGGTGCTTTTGCAGAGGCCGATGTGGCCAACAAGATCGTGGTGAGAGCGAAGCTCAGCATGTACGTAGGATGCGCGAGCGAGCGCAAATTGTCTGCAGCTTGACGTGGAGGGCGTTTGCGCCCCTGGATGTGCACGGGCTCAGGGGCCCGCGGGCGTTGGGAGGTTGGGTGTGGCACGCGTGGCCTGGCGTCGTGCCACGATCGCCACCGCCAAGGGGCACAGCAGCGCCGAAACCAGCACCGCCACGGAGATCTGCGCCGTGGCGAGCGGCACGGCGGCTGCGAGGCGCTCGCTCGCGGCGTTCGTGCCCAGGGCCGCGGCGGCGAGGGCCACGGCCGTGGGCGTTTGCACGGCGTTTCCGGCCGTGCTCGCCTCAGCCCAGGCCGCCACGGGCACGCGCTCGCCCACGAGCCGCAGGGTGAGAGCCGCCATCGATCCGGTGCACAGCACCGTGAGCACACCCAGCGCGACCCCGCCCACCAGGGCCTGCAAGTTGGTGAACACGGTGAAGGTGAGCGTGGTGCCCAGCGCAAAAGCAAAAAAGGGAATGGCGAGCCGCTCGCCAGGGGCCAGGAACTTGCGGATGCGTTCGTCCCAGCGGCCGAGCGCGAAGCCCACGAGCAAGGGCAAAAGCACGGCCAGGAACGCGGCGAAGGGAAACCGTTCGCCCAGGATGCCCAGGCCGAGCAAGGTGAGGAACGGGCCGTCATTCAGCGAAATCACGCTGATCGCCCCCACGTCGGAGCGGTCGCCGAAGCGGGACGTGAGCGCGAGGTAAAGGCCCCCGTTCCCGTTCGTCATCGCCGCCAACACCGCCACCATGGAGAGCCCGAGGGGGCCCGAAAAGCCATCGCCGAGCGCTGCCACGGCGTAGGCCACGCCGAGCCCCACCACCCACTTCGTGGATGTGATCGCGAGCCCCTTCTTGAGCGCCCGGCGTCCCACGGCGAAATCCATTTGCGCCGCGACGCAGACGAGGAAAAACGCAATCAGCGTGGTGGCGCCAGGCCCGGTGAGGGCCGTGGTGAAGCCGCCCAGGCGAAGAAACGAACGATGCCCATTTGCATCGGCCGGCACGCCCAGGGCCTCCAGGGCGGCCCCCACGAAGCCAAAATGCATCTGGTCGAGCGTGTTGAGCAACGTGCCCAGCAGCAAGGGCACCAACATCAGGGCCCCTGGAATTTTGCCCAAACGATCGAGGAGCTTCATGGCGTTGCCCCCGCCAGGCCCAGGAGCCGCGCCGGGTTTTCCTTCGCCGCGCGATCGAGGTCGGCCTGGCTTATGCCCCGCTGCCGCAGCCGTTCGAACAGGGCTCCGAGGCCGTCGGGATGAGAGGGGTTACCCTGCTGCCCCAGGTCCGAAGACAACACCAGCGGCCCTGCCCCAAGCGCGGCGAAGGCGGCCACGATGCCGTTCATCTCGCCCTCCAGGTCGGGGGGAGGTGCCTTGCCGCCCCGGGAGATCGGCAAGACCAACTCGAGGAACGCGCCCGCCGCCGCCAGCGCCGCGAGGTCTTCGGGTGTGGCGTTGACCGGCCAGGACAGGGCGTGCGTCACCAGCAGCTTGTCGATGCCGCGGGCATTCGCGTGTTTGACCACCACCAGGGCCTCACGAGGCGAGAGGTGCCCGGTGGCCAGCACCAGGCCGTGCGTACGGACCAGCTCCAAGATGGGCTCGAGCGCAGCCACCACTTGGTCGTCGCGGACCACGGCCACGCTGTCGGCTTCCGTGGGCACGCGGCCCTCACGCCGCACCTGGTTTTCGGCATCGAAGGTGGGCAGCCACACGACTCGCCCGTGCCTGCCCTCCATGCGCGCCATCGCGTCCACCGCGGTGGCGTTCAACCCGCCGACGGCGCGGTTCAAGACGATGCCACCCATCACCGTGAGCCGCTCGACGCTCTTCGTGGCGAGGGCGGCCCGGGCTGCCGTGGGCGATACGTGGTTTTTGAGCACGATGGCGCGAAGACCGGCCGCCTCGGCCGCACGGGCCAGGGCCGTGTCGTCCAGGGCGCGGGGCACCACGTCGGGCCCGGTGTGGCAGTGCATGTCCACGACGCCGGCCAGGCGCGCCGGCGCGGCGGTGCCCGCGGGCTTGGCAGGCGCCGTCGTACAAGCGCTTGCGGTCACCAGGGCCAGGAGCAGGGCCCCCGGGCACAAAATGGCGAAGGAAGCCCGGGCAACACTCGAATCAGTCGGCGTGAACACTGGACCGGTGACTCCAACCGGGTCCCCCCTGCCGATCAATTGACATTCGTCAAGGTGCGCGACCGGGGGCCTGCGGTCAACTCTCGGGGTGTCACTACCTCCGACGACGTCCGACCTCCCGCGTGAATCCACGAACCAACCCGGAACTCCTCCAGGTCGGCAGGCCGGTGACCCCCGACCGCAGCTGCGCGCGCCCCTCGCTCTGACCATGGGCGACCCGGCCGGCGTCGGCCCCGAGGTGATCTGCGGGGCGCTCGCGCGGCTTTCGCCGGAGCAGAGGGAGACGCTCCTCGTGGTCGGCGACCGGGCCACCATGGAGCGGGCCAACGTCGTCACCCAGGCGGGCCTGCGCTTCGTCGAGGGGCCTGGCCGCCAGGGCGACGTGCAGGTGGTCAACGCGGCCACGGCGGGCATCGAGACCGTCAAGCCCGGGCTGGTCTCCGCCGCCGGGGGCGCGGCGGCCTTCGGGTACATCGAAAAGGCCGTGCAGCTCGCCCAGGCAGGCCTGGCGTCGACCCTCGTCACGGCCCCCCTGAACAAGGCGGCTCTTCACGAGGCCGGTCACAAGTACGACGGCCACACCGGCTTGCTGCAAGCGCTTACGAAGGCACCTTCGTCCTTCATGTTGCTCGCGGGCGACAAGCTCTCGACCATTCACGTCTCCACGCACGTGTCGCTCGAAGAGGCGATTCGGCGCGTGCGCCCCGAGCGGGTGCTCGCCACGATCGAAGTCGGCGTGGCGCACTTCAAGCGGCTCGGCGTCGCCAACCCGCGGATCGCCGTCGCCGGGTTGAACCCGCATGCGGGTGAGGGCGGCTTGTTCGGAGATCAGGAATCCTCGCAGCTCGAGCCCGCGATCGCGATGGCCAAAGCCAAGGGCATCGAGGTGCGCGGTCCCATGCCGCCCGATTCCGTCTTCCTGAGGGCCGCGCAGGGCGAGTTCGATCTGGTGGTCGCGATGTACCACGACCAGGGCCACATCCCCACGAAGCTCCTGGCCTTCGACCGGACGGTCAACGTGTCTTTGGGCCTGCCCATCGATCGTACGTCCGTCGACCACGGCACCGCGTTCGACATCGCCTGGAAGAACATCGCCCGGCCGGAAAACATGGTGGCGGCGATCGAGTACGCGTGGCGCCTGGAAGGCTATCACGGATGACGGAGCCAGCCCCTGGCCGCTCCGGCGGCCATCGCGTGGGCATCGTGGCGGACGACCTGACCGGGGCCATCGACGCGGCCTCGGCCTTCATGGCGCGCCACTACCGGGCGCGCATCCTGCGCTTGGGCGTGAGGCCCAGCGAACCCGTCCGGGTGCCGGTGGCGGCGTTCGACACGGACAGCCGCGCCTGCGACTCGGTCGAGGCCTGGGGGCGGCTTCAAGAGGCCACGAGTCACCCCGCGATTCGCAAAGCGGACGTGCTCTTCAAGAAGATCGATTCCACCTTGCGGGGGCAGCCCGCCCGCGAGACCGCCGACGTGCTCGCGTTGCTCAAGCGCGACCTCGTGGTCGTCACGCCGGCCCATCCGGCCCAGGGGCGTCTCTTCGTGGACGGCGCGCTGTGGGTACACGGAAAGCCCGTCTCGCAAACGCGCTACGCCCGTGATGACAGCGCGCCCGCGAGCGCCAAGCCCCTGGCGGCGCAGTTTCAGGAGTGCCTGCCCGCCGCCCGCGTGGTCACGGGCGTTCAGCCTCCCGTGCCCCTCGAGGGCGAGGTCACCGTGTGGGTGGCCGACGCCAGCACGCCCGAGGAACTCACCGGGGTGGCCGCCTTCGCGCTGGCTCACGCCGCACGCGGGGTGATCGCCGGCGCGGCCGGGCTGGCGGGCGCTCTGGCCGAACTCCTGGCGCGCGTCGACCATCCGACCGAGGACGCGCACGCACGGCCCAGCAAGCCGCCGCGCCTGTTCGTCGTGGGCTCGCGGGCCGACGAGAGCCGCCGCCAGATTGAACGCTTGTGTGCGTCCGGGGGAGGGCATCTTTGGCAGATCGACCCCACGCGTGAGCCGGGGGGCGAGCTCGTGAGCTTGCCCGCCGAGAACGTGCCCGTGGTGCTCGCCCCTCACCCCGCCATCGAGGCCTCACCTGCGCAGGTGGCGCGCGCCCTGGCCCGCGCCGCCCACGAGCTCGTGGACCGGTGGTCGCTTCACGCGGTGTTTGCGTGCGGAGGCGACACCGCGGGCGCCCTGCTCGACAGCCTGGGCGTCAAGAGCTTCGGCTCGCAGGGCGAGGTGACCCGCGGGGTGTGTCGATCCCTCGTGCGCTATGGTTCACGAACTCTGGAGTTTTTCACCAAGCCCGGTGGCTTCGGCGACGAGAACGTTTTGCTGGAGCTCCTGGCCCAAACCCAGCGCGCCGCGGCCTAGGGCCCGGCGGCGTTTCGGGGGTCAGGGGGCCTGGACGTTTTCGTACCACGCCAGATTGCCCGTTTTTTCTCCCGAGACCAATACGTCGAGGTCACCGTCTCCGTCGCGGTCGATGAGCTGCACTTCGTACGATCGCTGAGCAAAGGAGATCGTGTGTTTGCGGAACCGCGCGTGCCCGTCGTTCTCGAACCACGCGAGCTCGTTCGAATCGCTTCCGCAGCTGGCCAGATCCAGGTCTCCATCCCGATCCACGTCTCCCGTCGCCAGCGCGTGGGGCGACTTCAAGGTCGTGTCGATGGCGAAGGGCGTGAAGGTTGGCGCTAAAAAGCCCACCAGGCCTTCGCCGTGCCCCCGCGCCCCCACGAGGTCGAGCTTGCCGTTGCCGTCGAGGTCGGCCGGATATAGATGCGTGGCTCCCGGCTGTGCGGCGGCGATGAGCTTGGGCGTCCAGGGCACGCCGTCCACGCCAGGCCATTGCCAGGCCATGAACGTGTTGCCCACCTTCGCGCCCGTGAAAAGCTGCGCATGCCCCGTGCCGAACACGTCGGCCATGGCCAGGTAGTGAACGAACCCTGGTGCGTCCCGGTCGGCCAGCACGACGCGGGGCCAGCTCGCCTCGTCGAGCGCCGCGGGACGTTTGTAAGCCACGATGGAGTTTGGCAGAGCCCCCTCGGGCAGGTTGCTCGTGACCACCAGTTCGGGCGTGGGCTCTTCATCAACGTTCGCCACCAGCACACTGTGAACGCCATCACTGCCCCCCGCTTCGGCCCTGTCGATGAACCGCTTGCTCCAGGGGCTTGCGAAGGGCTGCGGCGGCTGCTGCAGCCAAAACACCTGGCCGGGTCGAAAGTCGCCGCCTACAACATCCGTCAGGCCATCGCCGTCCACGTCCCACGTCTGCATCGAAATCGGCGCCACGTCGTGGGCCACGTCATAGGGCGTCCACGACGGCGCGTGGTAAACGACCACACGTTGCCCGATGCGATCAGACCCGAGCACGTCCAACAGCCCGTCTCCGTCGAGATCGAGAGCCACCGCGCTGCGACAGTCGACGCCCGTGGCCACGTCGTGCCTTCGCCACTCTGGCGGCGTGCGGGGGGCTGCGGACGCGCGTGCCGGTGCGGGCGGCGCAGGCACCGTGTGGCGACAGGCAGGCACGGCGAGCATGAGACCCAGGCAAGCCCATACTCTCGATAGGCGATGATGCTTCACGGATTTCAGAGTGACAGGCCGCGCGTGGGACGCAAAGTCCGCCGCCTGCTTGGGGCCGCGATCCTCGTGGCGACCGGCAGCCTGGGGGGCGGGCCGCCTTCAAAGGCGTGGGCCGCAGAGACGCCGGCGTCCCGCGTGCCATGGGTCAGCTCACAGGTGCAGGGCTCCCCGGATCCCGAGCCGCTCTACAAACCCGAACGTGTCTGGCCCACGCTCACCTTCGACGAGGCGCTCGAGATCGTCACGGCCCCGGGGCTTGCGCGGCTCTTCGTGCTCGAGCGCTACGGCCGGATCGATTCCATCGCCGACGATCCGGCGGCGCCCCCCGATCGACAACCCTTCGCCGATCTCAAGTCGTTCTTGCCGAAGTTCGACAGCGTCTACGGCATGGCCTTTCATCCGGCGTTTCCGCGCAAACGGCAGGTCTTCCTGTGCTACACGCAAAAGCGCTACGGCGCCGAAGCGACGCGTGTGTCGCGCTTCGAGGTGTCTGGGGAGCCCACGCTGCGCCTGGTGCCCGCGTCCGAACAGGTGCTCTTCACCTTCACCGCCGGCTCTCACAATGGAGGCAACCTGCGCTTCGGCCCCGATGGGTACCTCTACGTCTCCACGGGCGATGCGCAGGCTCCGTCGCCCCCGGACCCGCTGAACACGGGGCAGGACCTCACCGATCTTACGGCCGCGGTCTTGCGGATCGACGTGGACCACACGGGCCCCACGCGTCCTTACGCCATCCCCGCCGACAATCCCTTCGTGAACACCCCCGGGGCGCGTCCCGAGATCTACGCGTACGGGTTGCGAAACCCATGGAAGATGGCGTTTCACCCGCACAACGGGTCCCTGTGGGTGGGGGATGTGGGCTGGGAAGCCTGGGAGATGATCTACGACGTCAAAAAGGGCGGCAACTACGGATGGCCCATCGTGGAAGGCCCGCAGTCGGTGCGCAAGGAGGCCCAACCGGGTCCCACACCGATCCTGCCGCCGGTGATCGCGCATCCGCATACGGAAGCCGCGTCGATCACGGGAGGCTATGTCTACCGGGGGCAGCGCTTGCCGGCGCTTGCGGGACGTTACGTCTACGGTGACTACGTCACGGGCAAGATCTGGGCCCTGCCCACCGACCCGCCGCAGCCCAAGGCGCAGGAGATCGCCAGCACCAACCTGAAGATCGTTTCGTTCGGCGAAAGTGGGGCGGGTGAGCTCTTTTTCCTCGACTGGGGCAACCAAGCGGGCCTTTACCGGCTTGCCCCGAATCCTCACGCGGGGCGCAGCGCCGCCTTCCCCACTCGCCTCAGCGAAACGGGGGTGTTCAGAGAGGTTGCGGCCCAGGTCCCGAGCCCTGGGGTGTACGAGTTTCAGATCAATCTGCCCGCGTTCGCCGACGGCGCGATCTCGCGGCGCTTCGTGGGGTTGCCAGGTGAGGGACGCCTGACCACGCGGCTGACGACGCGCAACGATGGCCGCACCGTGCTCGGAACCTCGCGTCCCAAGGGTGCGGTCTTCGTCAAAACCCTCGCGCTGCCGTCACGGCGCCCGGGAGCCCCTGCGCGCAACATCGAGACCCAGCTTCTACACTTCGATGGCGAGACCTGGCGTGGGTACAGCTACCGCTGGAACGAAGCTCAGACCGATGCAGACCTCGTTCCCGGCGAGGGTGAGGTGGTGCGTCTGGCTGCTGCGGATGGTGAGTCGCCCGCCTCCTGGCGCTTTCCCGCACGGTCGGAGTGCCTGCGCTGCCACAACCCACACGCCGGAACGCTCCTGTCGTTTCAGCCCGGGCAGCTGGCGCGCGCGGCGCGCGCGGGCACACCCAGCGAAGGCCAGCGCCTCGCGGACCTCGGCCTCGTGGACCCGGCCTTCGTAACGACCGGCGCAACGTACCCCGTCTTTGCACCCAAGAACCACAAGGCCACCCTGGAAGCCCGCGCGCGCTCCTGGTTGCACGTCAATTGCTCGCACTGCCACCGCTTCCAGGCGGGGGGCTCCGTGGCCATCGAGGTCAACCTCGAGCCGCCGCTCGCGCGGACAGGCCTCGTGGGGGCGTCTGCCATGCAAGGAGATTTGGGGCTCGAAGAGGCGCGTATCGTGGCGCCGGGTGATCCTTGGCGTTCGGTGCTCTACGCGCGGGTCGCCACTCCCGGGCGGGGGCACATGCCCCTCGTCGGCCCCCGGCAGGTTGATCCCGAGGGCCTCGCGCTGCTTCGCACCTGGATCACCTCCCTTGGCACCCAGAAGGAGCGGCGGGCCGCGGCCGCGCGCCAGCGGCAGATCGTGGCGCGTTATGCCTCACCTCGGCGGCGAAGCGAACCGCTCACCAACGTCTCCGATGCCTTGGCGCTGCTCGACGCCCTCGAGCGCGGTGTCCTGAAAGGCAAGGCCGCTGCAGCGGCCCGGGGAGCCGGCGTGGCGTCCCCCGACGTGGTCATCGCCGATCTTTTTCGCCGCTTCGATCCCAACGCCGGGCGCGAAGAGATGCTGGGCGAAGCCCCCGCACTCGACGGGATCCTGGCGCGTGCGGGTGATCCCGTACGCGGCGCGAAGCTCTTCGGTTCGTCGGGCAAGGGGCAATGCACCCTCTGTCACAAAATGGGCGACGAGGGCCGAGACTTTGGCCCCGACTTGTCCACCATCGGCGCACGGTACGAAGCGCGTGAACTCCTCCTACACATTCTGTCTCCCAACGCGAAGGTGGACCCCGCGTTCGTGGCGGTGTCGATTGGCACCAAAGCAGGCGACGGCGTTTCGGGCTTCGTGGTGGAGGAAGACGCGCGCACGATCGTGCTGAAGGTCCCCACCGGCGACCGGGTGCGCATCGCCAAAGACGACGTCGAGGTGCGTACCCCGCTCGAAGGCTCCCTCATGCCCGAGGGCCTCTTGCAGATGTTCACGGCCCAAGAGGCCGCCGATCTGCTGACCTACTTGAAAGCGAAGAAGTAAGCCCATGAAAACCTCCGCCTTGGTGTCTTTCGTTTCGTCCGTGGTGTGGCTGGCGTCGTCTTGCGCCAGCGCAAGGCCGCTGCCCGTACGGCAAGAGGCCCCACGGGCGGCCAAGTCTGCCCCGGCCGAATCCCCGCCTTCGGGAAGCCCGGCGGATCACCTTCCCGCGCACATCAAACGGCTCACCCAGTTTGGCGAGCGTCCCGATTGGTCACACGATGGCAAGCGCATTTTGTTCCTCAGCAAGGTCTTCGGCGACGTCTACGAGTATGACCTCGAGACGGGGTCCCTGATCCCGGTGACCCTGCACTTTCGCCACTACGGTTTCACCCGCGCGCTTTATCTTCCGGGCGGCGACATCTTGCTCTCGGGCCCGCGTGCGCCCTTCGATGAACGCGACCGCGCCGATCGCGAGCGCGCCCGCAACGGCTGTGAGCTGTCCGTGTTGTCGCGCACGCGGCGCGCGACGCCCACTCCGCTTGGGGTGCTGGCCAGCGAAGGTCCGGCCGTGTCGCGCTACAGGATGCGGATCGCCTGGGCCGAGACCTGGCGCCAGCGCCCCGATGACCTCAAAGACTCCGAAACCGAGATCTTCGTAGCCGAGCTCACCGCGGATGCCGGAACGTTTGCGCTCACGAACAAGCGCAAGGTGCTCGACAGCCGGCAGATGGGCCTACGCATCCATTCGCTCGAGACCCAGAACTTCGTGCCGCCGCACGATGAAGCCCTCACCGTCACCGTGTACGGCTTCCAAGGAACCGAGACTTATCTTCTCGATCTCAAAACGGGCGTGTACACGAACCAGAGCCAGGCCCCCAACGACTACGACGAGGCCGAAGGCATCTTCCCTGATGGCCTGTCCACCGCGGTGGAATCGGCGCCGAGCCGCGGCAGCGCCTGGCCCCTCGTGGACGTGTATCGCTTGTGGCTCGACGGCAGCGGCCGCAAGCAGCAGCTCACACGTTTTACGGATTACCCGGGATACAAGGCAGCCCAGCCGATCGTCAGCGACGATGGCCGTTCCTTGGTCTTCCAAATGGGCCGCTCGGGTGACGAGGCCGGAGAGGGCCACGGCCTCTTCCTCCTGGACCTCGGCGCAGTCCCGGCGGTGCCGTAGCCGCCGGGTCGCGCACGCGGCGCGGGCCTCCCCCCGAGCCCCCGTCGCTTCGAGACGGGCCCGGGCGAGAGGCCCTTACGCGCTTTGGCTCAGCTGGCCGTGCGCAAGGCGGTCTTGCGTTCGCGGCGGCGGCGGTGCAGGCACGGCTCCGTGTAGCCGTTCGGCTCCTGGCGTCCCTCGAACACCAGATCCAGCGCCGCGGCGAACGCGATGTTCCCCTCGACCGGAACCATCGGCTGATAAGCGGGATCCTTGGCGTTTTGTCGGTCGACGAGGGCAGCGACCTTCTCGAACGTGGCTACCACCTGTGCGCGTGTCACCAACCCATGGTGCAGCCAGTTGGCGATGTGTTGGCTCGAGATGCGCAGCGTGGCGCGGTCTTCCATCAGTCCCACGTCGTGCATGTCCGGGACCTTCGAGCAGCCCACGCCCTGATCGATCCAGCGCACCACGTATCCCAAGATGCCCTGGGCATTGTTCTCGAGCTCCGCTTGGATCGTCTCGGCGTTTGGACGTTCGGTCAGCACGGGCGGCGTGAGCAGGGACAGCAGCGGCGCCCGCTCGCGCGAAGCCAGCTGGGCCTGTACGGCGGCCACATCGACCTGGTGGTAATGAAGCGCGTGCAACGTGGCCGCGGTGGGGGAGGGCACCCACGCGGTGGTGGCCCCGGCCCGCGGATGAGCGGCCTTCGTGTCCATCATCGCCCTCATCTCATCCGGCATGGCCCACATGCCCTTGCCGATCTGCCCGCGCCCCGCGAGGCCCGCGGCCAAACCCACGTCCACGTTGTGGTCTTCGTAGGCCCGGATCCACGTGGCGTTCTTCATGTCCGCCTTGCGCACCACGGGTCCGGCTTCCATCACGCTGTGAATTTCGTCACCCGTGCGATCCAAAAACCCCGTGTTGATGAAGATCACACGCTCGCGCGCATGTCGCAAACACGCCCACAGGTTCGTGGTGGTGCGCCGCTCTTCATCCATGATGCCCATCTTGATGGTGTTGGGCGCAAGACCCAAGGCACGCTCCACCGCTGCGAATACGGCCACGGTGAATGCCACCTCTTCGGGGCCGTGCAGCTTCGGCTTGACGATGTAGACGCTGCCCGTGCGGCTGTTGCGAAGAGGCGAGAGACCCCCAAGGTCGGCGCGTGCCGCCAAGGTCGTCACCATCGCGTCCAGCAGGCCTTCGGGGATCGGCTCACCCTCGGACGACAGCACGGCATCCGTGTACATGTGGATGCCCACGTTGCGCACGAGCAGCACGGAGCGCCCGGGCAGCGTCAACGCGGCTCCGTCGACGCCTACATACGTGCGGTCGGGAGCGAGCCCGCGTTCGACGACCTTGCCGCCCTTGTCGAAGCGCGCCTTCAGCGTGCCTCGCATGAGGCCGGTCCAGTTGCGGTACACGCGCACCTTGTCCTCGGCATCCACGGCCGCCACCGAATCTTCGCAGTCAGCGATGGTGGTGAGCGCCGCTTCGAGCGTGACATCCTTGATGCCGGCGGGATGCATTTTGCCCACCGGATGTATGGCATCGAGCGCGATCTCCACGTGGAGGCCGTTGTGACGAAGCAGTACATGGCTGGGCCGGCCGGCTTCGAGACGGAAGCCCACGAACAGGTTGGGGTTCACGAGCGCCGTGTCCTGTCCGCCCACCAAACGCAAGCGCAGCGCCTTTGGGGATGCGCCCTCCCCCACGCTGAGCTCGGTCACCTCGGCCCACGATCCCCCCTCGAGGGGAGCGATCCCGTCGAGCAGGCTCATGGCCTCGGCCACCACCTGTGCGCCTCGGGTGGCGTTAAAGCCTGCGGTCGCCCGCAGGTTGTCGGGGTCGGCGACCACGTTGGTGCCGTAAAGCGCATCGTAGAGGCTGCCCCATCGGGCATTCGCCGCGTTGAGCGCGTAGCGCGCGTTGTCCACGGGCACCACCAGCTGAGGCCCCGCCGTGCGCGCGATCTCGAGGTCCACGTTCGCCGTTTCGATCTGAAACGCCGGACCTGGCTCGACGAGGTAGCCTATCTCCTTCAAAAACCGCTCGTACGTGGGCAGGTTGAAGGCTTCGCCCCTGTGCGTGGCGTGCCAGGCGTCGAGCTTGGCCTGCAGCTCGTTGCGCTTGTCGAGCAAGGCCCTGTTTTGCGGGGCGAAGTCCCGAACGAGGACGGCCAAAGCCTGCCAAAAAGCCTCCGGTGTCACACCTGTCCCTGGTGCCACCTCGTCGCGAATCAGCGATGCCAAAGCGGGGGCAACCTTCAACCCCGCAACCTCGATGTAGTCGTGATGCATGTTCATCCTTTCGGTAGCTGGAGCGGGTCGGCGAGGTGCAACCCATAAACCGCCACCATGCCCAAGATCCCCACCATCGTGAGGTAAAAGAGCGTGGGAAGCAGTGTCTTTCGAAGCGTGGTGCCCTCTTCCCCCAAAAGCCCCACGCTGGCCGAGGCGGCCACCACGTTGTGAATCGCGATCATGTTGCCCGCGGCCGCGCCCACGGCCTGGAGCGCCACCACCATGAGACCACTGATCGCGAGGTTTTGGGCCACGCCGTACTGGAACTGCACGAGCATCATGTTGGACACGGTGTTCGAGCCCGCGATGAAGGCCCCGAGCGCCCCCACCACGCCCGCGACCCCCGGCCACACGGCGCCCACATTTTGCGAGGCCCAGCTCGCCAGCGCGATGGGCATGCTGGCGTAACCCCCTCCGTTGACGTCGGAGTGGATCAGGATCCGCACCATCGGAACGGTGAACACACAGCACCACCCCTGCACCGCGCAGCACGCGCGAGGACTCCACGAAGGCCTGCTTGAGGGCACGACCCGGCATCGCGTGAAGCCGGCTGGTGATGAGCACCACGAGCACCAGGATCGTGCCGGGCAGGTAAAGCGGGGTCGTCTTGGCAACGATGTTGGTTCCGAAGATCCCAGGCCACACCAGGGCCACCCGCTTGAGCGCTGCACCCAACCCCAGGTCCACGCGGGTCAAAACCAAAAGGCTCGCCAGCAGCACGTAGGGGATCCAGGCTTTCCAGGCTGGCAGCGACGAGGTGGCCGCTGCGGCGCTGGCCTCGGCCTTCGCGTTCAGGTGGCCTCCCCAGCTCGGCGGCCACTCCGTGCGCGGCGGAAAATCCCACGTCGTTCGGGAACGGAGCCACCCTTTTCGGGCCACGAACGTCATGGTGGCAAGGCCGGTGAGGCCCCCCAACAGCGACGGGAATTCGGGGCCCAAAAACCAGGCGGCCAGCACGTAGGGCAACGTGAAGGCCACGCCCCCCAGGAGGGTGAAAGGAAGCATGCCCAGCCCCTCGCGCCAGGACCGCCGGGCGCCAAAAAAGCGGGTCATCATCATGCACATCAACGAGGGCATGAACACGCCCACGATCGCATGGACCGAAGCGGCCCGCGCGGCCACCTCCCGCAGCACGTCGACGCCCGCGGCGGTGCTGCGGGTCATGAAGGCCTCCCCGAACCCAACACTCACGCCAAGCAAAACGGGAGTGCCCACCGCGCCGAAGGTCACGGCCGTGGACTGGATCATCATGCCCAGCATCACCGCGCATGCCGGCGGAAAGCCCATCGCCACCATCAAGGGGGACGCGATCGCAGCGGGAGCGCCGAAGCCGGCGGCGCCCTCGATGAAGCTTCCGAACAGCCAGGCCACGATGACCACCTGCACGCGGCGGTCCTCGCTGACCGCATGAAACCCTCGGCGGATGGCATTGACGCCCCCTGAACGCTCCAGCGTGTGAAGCAACAAGAGCGCGCCGAACACGATGTAAAGAATGTCGAACGCCGCAAACAAACCGCTCACGGAGGCCGCGGCCACATGGGCCATGCCCACCTGCCAGGGCCCCAGGGCGATGCCAGCCGCGATCGCAAAGGTCGTGGCCATGCTCCACTTGGCGGACAGGCGAAACCCGATGAGCAAAACGCCGCCCAACAGAAGGGGCAGGGCGGCCAACAGCGCTTGAAGTCCCGAACTCAAGCGCAGCGATATACCACGACCACCTGCCAAAAGGGCACCACGCCGGGCCCACGGGGCGGGAAGGTCCGCGGGGAGTCTGGGGCCGCGGCCGCGCGGTCTCTTGCTCAATCTGAGTCGAAGATGATGTCGCGTCGCGCCCATGGCGGCGCGTCGATTGGGCAGCGACCTCACATGACACGAACGAGGCTTTGCCGTAGGCTGAAAACCGACAAGTCCCCGATAGAAGGCGCCCTTCGACATGACGAACGAACGAATCCGCATTCTGATCGTCGACGATCACGATCTGGCCCGCGCGGGCCTCAAGGGATTGCTCGAGGACGAGGCCGACATGGTGGTGGTGGGGGAAGCGCGGTCGGGCATCGATGCCGTGTCCGCCTACCGGGCTTGCCAGCCCACCGTCGTGCTGATGGACATCCGGATGCCCACCTTCGATGGCATCCAGGCCACGGCCGCGTTGCTCCGCGAAGATGCCAAGGCCAAAGTCCTCGTGATTTCGTCCTACGATACCGAGGAAGAAGTGTTTCGCGTTCACGAGGCCGGGGCGAAGGGCTATCTCCTCAAGGAATCGCGGCGGGCCGAGATCCTCGAAGCGGTGCGCTCGGTGGCGACCGGGGGCCGGCACACACCGCCCTCGGTGGCTGAGCGCCTCGAGAGCCGCAAACGCGGCCCCACCTTGTCATCGCGCGAACGACAGATCCTCCAGCTCTTGCACAAGGGGCGCAACAACAGGGAGATCGCCGAGTCTTTGGCCCTGTCTCCGGGGACCGTGCGTATGTACGTCAGCCAGATCCTCGAGAAGATCGGAGCCTCGAACCGCACCGAGGCCGTGACCTTGGGCCTTGCCCGCGGCCTGATCTCACCCGGCGACTGAAGGCCCTCCCGTTGCGCTCGGGCAGATGACGAGCTTCGCGGGCCCCACGAGCCCTGCGAGCGCGGGTCCCGCGGGCAGGTCCTTGTCGAAGAACGCTTTTTCACCGTCGTGGTAGGTCTGGCGTTGCTCCCCGAGCCGCCGGGCCAGGCTGCGAGGTACGGGTGTTTTGGGCGAACGCAGGCCGCGCACGTGGTTGACGAGGCCATTCGTCACCACCACCTCCAGACGGTAGCGTCCTGGTTTCATGCCCTGACCCAGCCTCACGCGGTGAGGTGCCATCCACAAGGTCTCGACGAGCATCCGCTTTCGTGCCGGGCCTTCCAGGAAGACCTCGGCCACGTCGCCCACCAGGCCAAGGTCGAGCCAAAGCGCGTTCGCAGGTCCCACGTCGTTGCCTTCCAAGTCGAACGTGGTGACATAGGTGGCGCTGCCCGCAAAGTGCGCGAGCCCTTCGAGCTCGTGCCATGAGCCAAGCGAGGTCAGCCGGCGTGATCGTCCCTCAGCGCGCAAAGTCCACTCCTCGAGAGCGCGCTCGGTCCGGGCGGGCCCGGGGTGCGACGGGGCCGGCGTGAGCGCCGGAGCGTTCACCAAGAGCGGGCCTGGCTGCCTCCGGGCGGGGCGATCGCTTCGCAGGTCCTGAGGCGGCCCCGAGGCCACGAGGAACACCGACTCGTAAGGTGCGAGGCGCAGCGTCACCTGGGTGCGCCCTTCGGGCCCTGGGCCCTCCGTGCGCGGCTCGAGTGCTTTGCGGCTTCCCCGCCGGGGGTCCCACAGCTCGAGCTCGCGGGCCAAGATGCGGAGCGACAGCTCACCCTCGAAGTCTGTGGCTTGCACGTTCGCGACGAAATACACGTGCCTGCCGTCTTGCTGGCGATGTGCCCAGGTCAGCCCCTGCCGTCCACGTTCGCCGCGCGGCAGGCTGACGTCGGGAGGCACGCACAGGGCAAGCGCCTGCCGCAGTTCAGCGGCGCCCTCGCGCTCACCCGGTGCGGGCTCGACCAAGCTCCACGGCGCCGGTTCGTGTTTGAGGGGGCGCCTCCACGCGGGGACACGCACCACGTTGCCCCGCGCGCCCAGAAACAGCGCGTCCCGCGCGCGGGCGAAGGCCGCGGCGTCAGCCCACCCTGGGGCGGCCTGCGGGGGTTCGCCCAACACCAGCACCTTGCCGCCGGCGGTGGCAAAGCGCGCGAGCTGGGCAAGGGTATGTGTGGGCATGAAGTGCACGTCGGGCACGATCACCACCGCGTGCGAAAGCCCCCCGGCTAGCAAGCGGCCCTCACCGATCTGGCTGCGGTTTTGGAGGACGTCGTCGTTGATGATCTCGTAGTCGTAGCCGGCCCTCACGAGCAGGTCACCCAGGCCACCGTACGCGAGGAAGCGCCTTTGGATGTTCCATACACCCGTTGCGGCCCAGCGATCGCAGTGGGGTGAGTACACCGCGATATCAGAGACGGGTTGCCCTTGCCGGAGCATGTGACTGGCGCGCGCCGTGTACGCGGCAAGATGGTGGTAGTGCTTCCACCAGGGCATCCACGGGTTGATGGGGTTGCCCCAGGGCATGTCACGCGAAGGCGCCACCAAGGGCTCGGATGAGGCCAAAAAGCCGTGGTTGTACACCTGGGTGATGCCATCGCGTAAGAAGGCATCCGTGGCTATCTTCAGGTCCTGCAGCGAAGCGCGGTAGCGGTCCTTGTGCAAAAAGGTGAAAGCCTCGGCCGACACGAAGCCGCGTTCATAGTAGCGAGCGCCAGAAACCGTCGCGCGCCGCGGATCTTCCACGCTCTGTCGCCACGCTGTCGTCACCTCCGTCTCGGGGCGCGCCACGGCGCCTGCGCTTTGCACGATCTCCGTCACGAAGCGGTAGTGAGGCTGAACGCGCGCCTGCACCCCGATCGCCTCGCAGGCGCTCGCGAACTGCCGAATGGTCGCGAGCCCCCGTTCGTGGAGCATGCGGTTCACCTCGAAGCGCACCGCCGCCGTCTCGGCCCCCCCGTCGTGCCACAGATGAGGCAAGAGCGGCCGTAGGTCTTTCCCGGTGCGCTCCGTGAAGGCCTGGAACAAGTCGTTCGTCCACAAGACCGTCTCCGGCAGCGGAACGATTTCGAAGCTGTCGCAGAAAAAAGAATCGATCGTGTGACCCAGGTCCGGGCCGAGCGCGCCCACGAGCTTGTCCACGAGGTGGCGGCTGTAGCGTTCGACGGCCTTGGGGTTCAAGTGGTCGACCACGAAATGTCGGCCCGCGAAGTCCTGCGCGCTGTTTTCCTGGCCCGTGTAGCGCAGCCAATACCCGAACACGCGCCATCGACCCGGCGGCGCCTCCCACGGTCTTGGCGTCCCCCCTTCCGCAAGCGGCAAAACGTGGGCCTGCGCGAAATCCCAGGCGTCACCCTTCGCCGGCACCGCCACCACGGCCAGCAAACTGTCCTCGTCCTGGGCTTGCCCTCGAAAGCTCGGGTCCACCACGTGGTGAATCAGCGTGACCTTGGGAGCTTGGTACCGCGGCAACTCCGGCGTGAGGCGCTGGCCGCCCGCCACGTCCGTGAAGGTCTGCGCCAGACATTTGCTGCGATCGTCCGGCCCCACCCAGGGGCCACCGAAGCTCCAGCCCGCCCCGAAGGTCAAGCTCACCTCGAGATCCAGGCGCTTCGCTTCCCTCACCGCATGTTTGAGCTGCGCCAGGTGCGCGTCCGAAAGGTAGTCCGTGCCACCCCGCTCATACAGATGCCAGGTGGACATGATCTCCACGCCGCCCATGCCCTGCGTGGCCATCTCTTTGAGCTGCCGGCTGATCTCCGGCAGGGTCAGGGCGTTACCGGGCCACCACCAGCGGGTGTGAGGGCGGCAGGAACGGGGGGGCGCCTGGAAGCCCTGCCAAAGCGCGTCCCCACCCGCAGCGGGCGCGGGAGCGGGCAGCGCGGCGCGGGCGGGCCGACGCAGCAGCAGCGAGCCCGACCCGAGCGCGATGCCAAGTTGCCTCCGGGTGAGAGTCGAAAAAGCCCGAAAGGCTGAGGGCGAACGCCTGAACATCCTGCTTAATGTGGGGGCTCGAGCCGCGAAAGCACTAGCGGATCGTCAGGCTAACATCTCTGTTGGCCTCGCGGGCCGCTTGCGCCATGCTTGACGCCCTCCCCGTGTCGATGGGATCCGGCGTGCCCAGCTCTTCGCTTCATGCAACTCGTTGCGGGCGGTCCTGCATCCGGTGGTCGGTGGCTCGGCTCGCGTTCCTATTCCTATTCCTGTTCCTGGGCCTGGGAGTGGCCGTGCCCGCCCTCCCCGTGCACGCGGCCACGAGGGCGTATCAGCTGGTCGAGGTCAACCGAAACTGGTACGGCATAAACGCTCTAGGCCAAACGGACGACGGCTTTTTGTGGGTGGGCACCGAAGTGGGGCTTCACCGGTACGACGGTGCGCACTTCGAGTCGTTCACCAGCCGCAGCACCCAGGGCGGCCTCGGCGCCGACGAAATTCGCACCCTCGCCGCCGGCAAAGACGGCTCGTTATGGGTGGGCCTCGCGAACGGCAGCGTGAGCCAGCTCACGCAGGGCGCATGGAAGAGCTACGGCGTGGTGGCCCCCGAAGCGGCCACCGCGGTGACCGTGGCCGCCGATGGCAGCGTGTGGGTTGCGTTCGACCGCAAGCTCTTTTTCAAAACCAAAGACGCCGCGGCGTTCACTCCCCATGCCCGCTTCGAGGCCACCGTGAGCAAACTGGTGCCGGGCGCCGGGCGCGACGTGTGGGCGCTCGCAGGCGCGCGGGTGTTCCGCATCGAAGCGGCCGTGGTGCGCCCCGAGCCTGCCGCGCTCACCGTGCGGGCGCTTGCGGCCCTCGAAGAAAAGCCGCCTCTCATCGTCGACGACCGGAACCAGGTCGTGCGGCTGGGGGATGCTTCGCGCGTGCTCACCCACTTCCCGGAGGCCTCACCCCCCTTCGATCTGGCCGCCGACAGCGCAGGGCGGGTATGGTTCTCGGCGGGTGGCCTCGTCAGGGGCTGGGATCCTCGCGATGGACACAGCCGCCCGCTCGGGCCTCTTCACCGGCGTGAGCCCGCGCTTCTCTACGTCGATCGGGACGACACCGTGTGGGTGGCAAGTGGCATCGCCCTTTACAGGTTGGCGCGCAAGCCGCTCGAGGTGTACCCGGGCGCAAAGCCCGACGGCATCGTCTTTTCCGTTCAGGAGGATGCGCAAGGCGCGATTTGGTACGCCACCATGAACGGCGTCGTCCGCGTGGCGCACGGTGAGACGCAGGCCTTCACCGTACACAACGATATCCCGCTCGACTGTGTGCGTTCGCTGTGGCCGCGGCGCGAGGGCGGTTTGTGGCTGGCTGGATGTGGCAAGGGCTTGGCACTCTTCGATGGCCGCACCTTCACCCTTTCGCCCAACCCCGCAGGCCGAGATTCCTTCACGCGTCTGGTCTTCGAGTCCCGCGACGGCACGCTCTGGCTGGCTCCGCAGCTCGGCGGGCTCATTCAGCGCCGCCCTGGTGAAGAGGATCACTTCGTGGTCGAGCCGCCTTCTCACTGCCGTCCCACCCTGAGCCCGGGCTGTCCCCACGCAGGGTCCAGCCTGGCCGAGACCCCCGACGGCGCCGTGTGGTTCGCCACGGAAGGCATGGGCCTTTACCGGATCAAGGAGGGGCAGGTGCAGCGCTTCACGCCGGCCGACGGCTTGCCGTCCCTCCGCCTGCTCAGCCTCTACGTCGATGGCTTGGGGGTCCTGTGGATCGGTACCAAGGACGCCGGGCTCGCCCGCCTGCGGGCCGGCGCTTTCGAGAGGCTCGACGAGCGCAAGGGCCTGCCCACGAACAGCGTGAACGGCATCGTCGAAGACGGCGTGGGGCATGTGTGGCTGGCCAGTCCCACGGGGGTCTACCGACTTTCACGGGCACAGGTTGACGCGGCCTTTGCGGGCTTGGCGCACTCGCTCGACCACGAGGCCTTCGGGCAAGCGGAAGGCATGGCTTCGGCGCGGACCTCCGAGCGGCAGCTTCCGGCCGCGCTGCGCGCCTCGGACGGGCGCCTGTGGTTCCCCACGCACGATGGGGCGGTGGCTTTCCCCACACCCGCGCCGCCGCGCATGCTCCCCGTAACCGCGCCCGTGATTCAGGTCTCCGTCGACGAGGGACCTTTTGTGTCCGTGCCACCCGATGGACGCGTCACCGTACGCCAGGGGCCTTTGACGGTGAAGTACGTCGTGCCCCATCTCACGGCGTCTCATCGGGTCCGGACCTCCTATCGCCTGGCGGGATACGACGCGGAATGGACGACGGCGGGCGCATCGAACCTGGTGAGGTACGACCGTGTTCCCCGAGGCTCGTTCACGTTTGTGCTGCGCGCCTCCCTGGGCGACGACTCTAGCCGCACGCGTGCGGTGTCCATCGGGGTCCGGCGCAAAGGATGGCTCGACTCGCCCGTGTCGTGGATGGCGGGATTGGCGCTGCTCACGGGCGCCGTGTTCGCCGTGCACCGCGCCCGTCTACATCGCGAGACCTCGCGATTTGCAGCCGTTCTCAAAGAGCGCAACCGCATCGCCCGCGATCTGCACGATGGTCTCGCACAGGGCTTCGCCGCCATCAGCTACCAGCTCGAGCGGGTGGCGTCCCGGCTGGGCAAGGACCCGCAAGGCGCCCAGCAGATGCTGGAGAAGACCCACGATCTGGTCACGCAGTGCCGGCTGATGGCACGGCAGACTGTTTGGGACCTGCGGCTTTCTGGTCAAGACGGCGAAGGTGATCTGAAGACCGCGCTCGCGCGGCTCTGTGACCAAGCTACCCTGGCCTCGAACGCCGTCGTGAAGTTCGAGGCGGTGGGGGGCACGCCCCGGGCGGCGAACGTGCCCGAGGTCCGCGACGAGCTCGTGGCCATCGCGCGCGAAGCGGTCACGAACGCGCTGGTCCACGGCAGGGCCCGCAACGTCAGCGTGAAGCTCGTGCGAGACCACGAACAGGTGCGCTTGCGGGTCAACGACGACGGCGCCGGGTTCGACCCGGCGGAAGTCGCGCGCCAGGGGGGCGCCCACTTCGGGCTCAAGGGCATGGAAGAGCGGGCCACGAAGCTCGGCGCCCGCCTGCACGTAAAGAGCGCACCCGGGCAAGGGGCCACGTTGGAGGTCAGTCTCGGTTAGCGGGCAGGACTCTCCACGCTTGCATCGCCGGCGTCGGGGAAGTCGATGTGGATGTGGTTGCCATCTGGGTCGTGCACGTGGACCTGGCTGATCGCGAAATCGTCGAGGCGTCCCTCGCGGTGCGGAACACCAAGGGCGTCGAGCCGTGCCAGAAACCCCGGTAAGTCCCGCCCTGCCAGCGCGAAGTGTTCGAGCTGCAGCGAAGCGCCCGGCGTGGGCGGCTGACTCACCTCGACCAAATGCACCACCGGATGAGCCCCCACGTACATCCAAGCGCCCCCAAAGGAAAAGCCGGGTCGAGGCCCCGGGCGCATCCCCAGCACGTCCCGGTAAAACGCCACCATCTCCTCCAGCCGGTGGGTCCGGACGTTCACGTGGTTCAGGCTGGTGACGTACACGGCGGCATTGTGGCGCCGCCGAACTTGCACCCGCAACAGGAAAAGAAAAGGCGCCTTGGAGCTTCTCGTCGGAAGCTCAGCAAGGCGCCTTTCGTTGGCGAAGCCTCTTTAGGCTTCACTCATAGGCCGTTCAATCAAAGCACATGACGTCTCTGAAGAGCCAACGGAAGCGGTCGCCGGCGTAGGCTACCCAGCTGTCAGGACCGTGCCCGCCCGGAGTGATGACGTATTGGTACTCCACCCCCTTTTCCTTGAGCGCAGCCGCGAAGTCCGTGTTGGTCGCTAGCCAGTTCGCCTGGCATGACGACGTGTCGTCCTGTCCGGGAACGCCTTGAGGCGTGATGTCGTTCTTGCCGACGCTCAGCGAGACGCGAAGATTCTTTGCAGCGCAGGACCTAACGAGCTTGCTGTAACCAAAGTTATCGCAGCCTGGAAGAGGCGTTTGGTCCTTGCCCGTAACCGGGCAGCAGAGGTTGGGCGGGGCAGGTTGCTCTCCGGGCTTCGGTGGGGGCGGTTGAATTGGACACAGGACGAGCTGAGTAGGATCTTGAAACGCTGTCATACCCAACCGCATGAAGCACACAAAACTACCCGACCCCGAGAACACCTTTCCAACCACATCTGGCGCACGCCAGGCGAAATCGAAGGCTTTTGCGCCCTCGGTGCTCTGCCCGATCACGGCACGCATTTCCGGCTTGTCGGAGAGTTTCGGAAAGAGCTGCTTTAGCCGGGGAAGCACGAACGTTCGCCAGTTGTCGATTGCCTGGCGCGTATCCCGACACTCAATGGTGGACCCGTGTTCCGTGGGCCAAACTACAAGCAGGGGAGGTATGTCCCCGTTCTGGGCGAGCTTGTCTGTGAGGCCCTCGAGTGTGAAGGATCGGTTCGTGTAGCCGGTGAAGTTGCGATTGGACTCCAATCCTCCGTTGCCGTCTCCCCCGAGAACGAAGAGCACGCCAAGCCCTCCGTTCGCGGCGTTGTCCATGGCTTTGGGTACGTAGATTTTCTTGAATAGCGCACTGTCTCCCGCCCCAGCGTCGAGCTCTTGGTATTTGCCCCCAGCACTCGTTAGACCATTGAGGGGCTCCATTACCGAGCCTGGCCCCTGTCCGAGGTCTCCGTCCTTGAGAAGCGCCCTGTCGAGCGTGCAAACGGCCGGTCTGTTGGCCTTCGGGGTCGTCCTTTTCGCTGGACCCGCCGCACCCGGATAGCAGCGGTCTCTTTCAAACGAGCAGAAATCGACGGGAGCCGTTCCCCCGGTACCGGAGCCTCCCATGTCTCCCCCCCCGGTTCCGGCGGTGTTTCCGCTACCACCAGAACCGCCGCTTCCTGCCGTACCGTTGGCGCCCCCGGAGGTGGTGCCGCCGCTGCCGCCGTTCGCCGTCGTACCACCCTTTCCAGCCGTCCCAGATCCGCTGCCGCCGGAGCCGCCTTTCCCAGCGCCGCCGGATCCGCCCTTCCCGCCATCCGAACCTCCGTTATCTCCGCCGGACCCGCCCTCGGGTTCGTCTTCGTCTGAGGTCTCAGAGCTACTGCATGACAGCACCACGGCCGGAGCGGCGAGCAAAAGGGCCAAACTACTCAATCGAACGGATCTTTTCATCACTGAGTCTCCTCGAGGTCCCCTCGAGCCCCTGAGGAAAGGGCCCAGATCGGGGAACAATTTACAGCTAGAGTGAAACGAGCTCGATCGGGAAGCATGCCGCATCCTGGCTGCAAGGTCCATCGTAAGCGGAGGTCTCATGAGGCCAAAGTCACTCGACAGTGCCTGACGAGGCGTGTCGCTGCGCGAGCCTGCCGAAAACAGGTGCTTTCGTTCCGGGCTGGCGATATCGTGTGCCGTTATGCGCGACCGGTACCCTCGCCTGGTAGTGGCCCGTCAGGCCAAATTTCTTTTGCTCCTCAGCTGTGTGGGCCTTCTCGATGGCTGCAAAGGCGACGGCGGCGATGACGGAGCCGGCGGGTCGGGAGGCAACCGCGGAGGGGAGAGCGGCGGCGGTTCTGGCGGAGGCAAGGGTGGGTCCGGTGGAGGGGGAACGGGCGGCGGTGGGTCAGGTGGAATGGGAACCGGCGGCGACGCTGGGGGCACTGGCGGCATGGCGGGCGCCGGCGGGTCCGCGCTGCCGGCGTTCCCTGAGTACGAAGTCGAGCCTCGGCCGACGCCGATCACGGAGCCGCCGACCGCGCAGCCGAGCACGACTTATCCTGGGAAGATAGAGTTTGACGCTGCCGATGACTTGTCGTCGAAGTTTTTCGTACGGAAAGGCACGGCTTCGGTCGAGGGAGGTGCGCTCAAGATCGAAAAGCAACGCTCGGCCGTGCTCGTCTACGACACCACACCCGATGCCACACCCACGGACTTTTACAACCAGTTTTCCGCCACTGTACGATTCAAGAGCGACAAGGCGCCCGTTGTTTGGTTTGCGTTCGCAACGGACAGCAACCGAAACGACGGCTACCAGGTGTCGTACCGAATCAATAAAGGGCGGACCGGAGGCCCGGAGGACGTCGACGTCGAGTCGGTGCACTTCTGCAAGGAGTGCTGGCTCGGCGGCATCGCCGAAGTGCAGAGTGGCGACACCGGGAATATTTGTGACTCCGGCAGCTCGTGTACCTCCCGAGATGGCGAAGCTTACGGATGGACCTACCTCGAGCCCAACGCTGGATGGTCCTCTGTGCGCGTCACAGTCAAACCGGCGCCTCCGTTCTTCCTGGACGCCTGGGTAGAACTGCTCGACGAAGCAGGTGTTGCGCTCGACCGACAAAACCACCGCTTTGCGCTCGTAAAGCGCACGATCGGCGAGTTCACGGTGGGCATTCGCGCCGCCGATGCGGATGTCCTCGTCGACTCCCTCACGCTCGAGGCGCCGCGGGAGGTCACCATGCCCGAGATTGTCACCGCCGAGGGCACAGGGCTCAGGATGTGGCTTCCCACGAAGCTCAGGGGCCAGGGCAAGGTCAAGGGTGTCCTGATGGTCGATCCCCAGATGGACGGGGACGGGAGCCGTCTTTTCTTCCACTACATGCGTCGCTTCGCTAGCGCGCACGACTTTGCGCTCGTGAGTGCAGGTGGGAGCACAGGGCCGGCCGCCGTGGTCTCGGGGATAGGTTTGCTCGCGGACAAATCGATGCACCCGGAACTAAAGACGGCACCGGTGTTCGTCAATCAGCTCCTCTCGGCACTGCCGCACGAGGCGCACGGAGATCCTGCTCTTTCCCAGCGCATGATCGGGTTCGTTCTGGACAAGATCAGCCTGCGCCGGGATGCGATGGACGCACCCATACCTCTGGCCGCGAGCACCGAGGGGGGACGGAAGGTTCCTGGTCTCTACTTTTTCTCGAGGAAGTCGATTTCGTCGAACTTCTCTCGTGTTCGCCCCGTGTTCACGGAGGGACGTGGTCAGGACGCGCTTTGGGGAATGGTGCTGCACACCAATCAGACCAACGCGATCGTCGACTCGTGGGTGATGTTTCTGCCGTACTTGCAGGAACTCATACAGTTGCGCCTTAACAGCGACGGCACCCTCAAGCCGCTCGACAAAACCAAGGGCTATCTGGGAACGGTCGTCGATGCTCTCGCACCCATGAAGTATGCCGTCGACGTCAAGCCATACGCAGACGCTTCCGAGATGGAGCGCGCAGACCAGACAATGAGCTTTCTGCCAGGGCCTGAGTCCGCAGCTGTCTATCAGGGGTTCTTCTATTTCCGAGCCCTGAGGAACGCTCAAGGACAGCCTGTGACCGAAGGCATTTTCCCGGTGTTGGAGCCGAAGAAGATTCGTTGGAAGCAAGCTCCGCCCCACGGCAAGCCAGGGGAAAGCCGAACACTGTCCCTCGAAGTGGCATCAGGGTTCAGTTGGAAGAAGATCGAAGTTTATGAGATCTACAAGGGTGTCAGCTTGAAGAAGACGATCATGGCTGGAGGTAACGCTGGTGAGCCGATTACCTTCGAGGCCCTCGGTGCGGGAGCACATACATTCATCGCGAAGATGTGGAGCGATGACGACATTCTGCATGTCACGCATCCGGTGGTCGCCATCATGGGCGACGACGGATAGGGTTTTTGGGGAGGCGTGTTGGGGCTCCCAAAACACGCCTCCTGTTGCACCCCGTTGGATTGATCTCCAATCCGATTCCTGGTAGTGCTTGGACCATGCGCAGTGTGCATAGCGTCATGGGTCGTTGCCTTGGATTGCTCTTGGCTCTTGCTGCGCTGGCGACACCAGCGCCGGTTTTTGCGGCGGACTCGTCCGAGTTGTTGATTCGCCAGGGCGTGGAACTCCGGAGGAGAGGCCGGGATGCCGATGCCTTGCCCAAGCTCCAAAGTGCTTACGAGCTCTCGCGAACACCGCGTGCCGCGGCTCAGCTGGGTCTATGTGAACAAGCCTTGAAGAGGTGGTCCGACGCCGAACAACATCTTTCTGAGGCCTTGTTTTCTGAGTCCGACGCCTGGGTGCAGCGCAACCGTGAAGTGTTGGAGGACGCCCGCAGCACGGTCAGACAGAACCTGGTCGGCCTCGAGCTGACCGTCACGCCCGATTCCGCGCTGGTGTCGATCAACGGAGCCCTCCTCGGGAGGGCTTCCGATGTCGGCAACGTGTGGATTGCGCCGGGACCTGTCAGCGTGAGCGCTTCGCTCGATGGTTACGTGCCGACGTCCGTCGAGCGGACGGGACACGCGGGGGAGGCGTTGCGGGTCTCTCTCGAGCTTGCGACTCCGGTAGCCCCACCCAGTGCGACGGAAACCTCTGCCCAGCCCGCGGAAGGGTTGGCTGCGACGGCTTCCGCTCCTGGGAGAGATCGAGACTCGGCGGGTTCGGGTTCAGGTCACTGGAAGCCCTACGTCGGGTGGAGCCTCGTGGGACTTGGAGCTCTGGGGCTCGGCTGGGGCGCGCTGTCCTACTCGGATCGCGAGGCTGCTGCCAAAGACTTCAACGATGACAGCAACGGCTGCTTCGTGGCACCAGGCGGGACCATCACGGGTGGCAGCGCGTGCGAAGCGCTCGACCAAGACATCGCGAGCGCAACATCCCGAATGACCATCGGCCTCATCGGAGGGGCGCTGCTGGCTGGCGGCGGAGCGGCGTTGTTGCTTTTCAGCTCCAACTCCGAACCCTCCTCCACGATGGCGGCTGGCATGGGCCCCAACTGCGCCCCATCAGCGGGACTTGGCAAAGCGGGCGGATCGTCGCTGGGAGTGTGGTGCGGCGGCCGTTTTTGACGAGCGCGCAACTTTGCCTGCCCCAACGCCGAAAACCTAAGTCGAAGGTGCTTTCCATGCTGTCACTCAAGGTATCTCGTCACTCCTCTCTGTTCGTGGGTGTTCTTGCGGCGCTCATGGCGGTTTCCTGTACTGAACAGAGAACCGCGCCCAACGTCGAGGGCATGGGCGGCACAGCCGGCCTCGAGGGCATGGGCGGCACCGGCGGGGGCCCGGAGGCCGACGCGGAAGCGCCGCTTGGAGGTGAAAGTGGAGAAGACGCAGGGCTTCCTTTGGACCCCGATGCAGGCACGGAAGAGACATGTGTTCTCACGGAGAAAAAGTGCCAGGACGACAAGGTCTTGGAGTGCCAATCCGCCGGGTGGGTCGAGGTAGACACCTGCGACCGCATCTGCGAGGGCGGGATCTGCACAGGTGAGTGCAAACCAAACGTAGAGAAGAAATGTTCAGCCGACGGAAAGGGCCTTCAAACCTGCTCTGCGGATGGAAAGGCCTTTCTTCCCCCGGAGCCGTGCGAAGGTCACTGCCTTGGGAATGCCTGCGTCGCCTGCAAGCCGAACTCACCGAAGTGCAACGGAAATCAGCCCCAGGTCTGTAGTGCCGCTGGTCAATGGGAAAACGCGGGCAGTGCCTGCGAGACGGGCTGCAACGCACAGAACGGCTTGTGCTTCGGCTGCCCCGAAACGGGGAAGAAGACCTGTACGGGCAAGCGCCTGATGGTCTGCTCTGCGAACAAAGAATGGGTCGAAGAAAAGACCTGCGCCGCTGGTGAAGGGTGTGTTCAGGATAAGTGCACGCCTTGTGAACCAGGGGTCTCGCAGCCGAAGTGTCAGAGCGACAAGGTGTTGGAGTGCGGCGCCGATGGCCAGTGGAAGGAAAAGCAAAACTGCACGAACTTGAAGGTGTCCTGCCACGCCGGAGAGTGTGGCAATTGCAAGGTGGGCGACCGATCGTGCTCGGGGAAGGTGCCCCAGCTTTGCGGATCCGACGCCCAGTGGAAAGCCGAGCCGGCCTGTCCCGTGTTCTGCAGCAACAAGGACGGCAAGTGCCACGACTGCGTTCCGGACGCGGCTGGGACGGCACCGAAGTGCGATCCCACGGGTAAGTTTCTGCGTAGCTGCAATGATTCGGGTGACTTCGTGAGCGGGATGACCTGCTCAGCCAAGGGCTGTGTGGTGGGCCGTACGAAGTGCAGCGACTGCACCCCAAACACGGATACCCAGTGCGTGCCTATCTCTGGGGGGGCGCGGGGCGAAACGTGCAACGCTTCAGGTGAGTGGAGCAATCCTCAGATGTGCACGGGGGGCCAGGGCTGTATCGCAGGCACTTGCAAAGCGTGTCAGCCTGGCGTGAGCGCGAACGTCTGCCGCAACAACAAGGTGGAGACTTGTGACTCCACGGGGGCTTGGGTGGTGTTGGATAATTGCGACACCAAAGGCGTGACGTGCGCCAACGCCACCTGTGGGCAGTGCATGAAAGACGCTACCGGTTGCGATGGAAAGGTGCCGCAGGTCTGCGGTGCCGACGGGACGTGGGTCAAGAAGCCTGCGTGCTCGATCTACTGCTCACCATCGGACGCAACGTGCGGAGATTGCGTTCCTACCTCGACGGCCGTATGCGTGTCTGGAGCACTGAAGACATGCTCGAACGCAGGGAAGTACGTCGCTGTGACTCCCGCATGCGAACACGGATGCCAAGAAGCAGCGACGAGCTGCTACAAGTGCCCTCTCAATCAGCAGACGTGCAATGCTGCGGGAACCGCTGTTGTGAAGTGCAACGGCAACGACTACAGCACTGTTGTCCAGAACTGCACCAATTCCACGCCTGCGAATGCGAACACAATCTGCGTCGGTTCCTCCTGCAGTTGGGCCTGCAAAGACGACTTCAAGCAATGCGGAACCAAGTGCGTGCCGGACGGCGGTTGCTGCGAGAATTCGGACTGTACGGCGGGACCCAATGCCGTTTGCAATCAGACAAAGAATCGTTGTGAGTACGTATATAGGCTCCCATTCACGACGGCTCAGTCGGGTCGGATGTTACTTGACATACAAGGCGACTATCTGTCCTCAGGCGCGCAACTGGGTTGCGGCGGCAACGACTTTTTTCCGGGCGTTGCGCGCATGTTCCTTACCTTTGACCTGACACCGATCCCGTCGCAGCGCACTGCGGTAGCTGCAAAGCTTTGGCTCAAGGACATTTACCCGTCTATTTACGAAGGATTCGAACAGTTCCTCGGTCCGTTCGTATTTGACTCTCTTTCATTCGGCACTCTTCCTTCGCCCGGGTACTCCGCCTCAGGGTACTCCGCCTATGCCCTCCAGCAGACTCCTTACGCTTCTGCTGGATTCAACATAAAAAGTACTTTTCCCGGGTCTCAAATGACGGGGGGACAAACCGTGACCTTGACTGTTGACGTCACGGCCGCCGTTGCGGACGACCTCGTGTTCAGGGCGACGAGGTCCAACAAGAGCCAGTTCCGGTGTTCACACGCGGACGAACAATTAGGCGAGAATTCGGGAGGAGATGGCATTAGTTTCGGCGCGGAGGTCGACCCTAGCCAAGCGCTTCTGGAAGTCACTGTTGTTCCCTACTGAGGCGGTCAGACAGGAGTCTCTTCCGCGGAGGACTTCGCCGCCTACCGCTTGCCCAGACCGTTCATGGGCACCAGGGGCGCCTCTCCGGACCGCCACTCCTGGGACGAGTCACACCCCGGATAGCTGCCGGCAGTGGCGTGGTCATCGAGCAACTGACGAACGTCAACTGCAGAGTATCCCTTTCGCGCTGATACTCCTGTTAATACCTGACGCATGATCATTGCGTGGGGTACTGGCGGGCTCTGGGCTGTAGTCCATCCCCACACATAGGCTCTATGCGTCACGGCTTCGGCCCAGCGCCTAGAACAGCGCGAGAGCGGAATGCAAACAGTAAGTTCGTTTACATCCACCGTGAAGCTGGCTATCGCCATGTCCTTCTTCTTCGGAGCCTGTTCGGGCTCCATCTCGGGCGACGCCCCCTCGGCCCGGCAAGAGGACGATGGCGACGCCCCGTCGGATGACACCCCCGACAGCCCGTCCTCGCCCCCAAACACCGGCGGTGGCACCGGCGGCGGCTCCCAGGAGCCTCTGCATCCCACGGAGGCGGAGGCCCTTTGTGCGGCGAGTGGCCCCGCCGTTGGGCGCGCCAAGGTGCGGCGCTTGACCACGCTCCAGTACGCGAACACCGTGCGCGACCTGCTCAAGGCCAGCACCGTGCCCACATCTTCGTTCCTTCCCGACACCAAGGAAGGACCCTTCGATACCAATACCTCCGTGCCCGCTACGGAGCTTGCGATCGAAAAGTATGAGCAAGCGGCGGCAACCCTGGCTTCGTCAACGAACCTCGACGCCATCCTGCCCTGCAAAGCCGCCAGCGGAAACGATGCCTGCGCAAACGATTTCATCGATCGCTTTGGCTTGCGAGCCTACCGTCGCCCCTTGTCGTCCGACGAACAGGCCTCGCTTCGCAAGCTCTACAACCTTGGCAAGTCGGACAGCTTCGAGACGGGCGTGCGCCTGGTCATCGAAGGCGTTTTGCAAAGCCCCAACTTTCTCTATCTCTTCGAGTACCCGCCGACCAACGAAGACAGCAAGGTCCTCGAGCCCTACGAAACGGCGACGCGGCTCTCGTATTTGTTCTGGAACACCATGCCGGACGACGAGCTGTTCACTGCAGCCAAGGATGGCAAGCTCTCGAGCAAAGAGCAGCTCGTGGCACAAGCGGAAAGGTTGCTATCGAACGACCGCGCCAAGGCCACGCTCGACGCCTTCCACACCCAGTGGATGGGCATCGACAAGCTCGAGCAGATCGAAAAAGACCCCGCCAAGTACCCCCAATACGGACCTGCTCTCATCAAGGCGATGCGTACCGAGACCGAGAGCTTCGCGCGGAAAGTGATCCTCGAGGGCGACGCCACCGTGCAGACTCTGCTCACGGCGAACTGGTCCGCTCCTGACGACGACGCCGTGCTTGCGATCTACGGAGCCAAGCGGGGCGACCTCGCCAACGGACGACTCGCGCTTGATTCGTCCCGCCGCGCTGGTCTCCTGACCCAGCCCGCCGTTCTCTCGCGTTGGGCAAGCGAGCACGCTTCTGCCGTTTACCGCGGCATCCTGGTTCGCGAGAACATTCTCTGCGACGAGCTGGGCGCGCCTCCCGAGGCCGTCAGTTTCGAGCTGCCGCCCAACGCCGACCAGCTTTCGGCGCAGGAGATCCTGCGGGAGCATCAGAACAACGTTGCTTGCAACGCCTGCCATCGTCTCATGGAGAACATCGGCTTCGGACTCGAGAACTTCGACCTCGTCGGGACATACCGGACCAAGGTGGGCAATCTAGGCATCGACGCCTCCGGTGAGCTGGTGGAGACCGATGTCGATGGCAAGTTCTCGGGCCCGAGAGAACTCGCCGACAAACTTGCACAAAGCGAACAGGTCAAGTCGTGCGTGGCGGTGCAGTGGTTCCGCTACGCCCTTGGTCGCAGCCCCACCGACGCGGACGCCTGCTCGGTGGCAGCCATCAACAAGGCCGCACGCGAATCGGGCGGGAACATTCGCGACATGCTCGTGTCCCTGGTTGCCACGGACGCCTTCCGGCTCATTCACGCGGAGTAATGACGATGACGAACCCCTCATTTGGTCGACGGGGCCTGCTCGGATTGGGCTTGGCCGGTGGCGTGGCCGGCGGGCTGAGCACTTTGATTCCTCGCGCGGCGCGTGCCGCGAATGACCCCAAGCGGCTGCTGGTGATCTTCACGAGCATGGGCTGGCTGGAAGAGTATTTTTGGCCAGAGAGACGCTCCGACACAGATTTCGGCTTCGGCAGCAACCACGCAAACGCGTCGTGGGCGCCCTTCAAGAACCAGCTCATCTTCCCCGACGGGCTCAACGTCTACGGCATGCACTACTCGATGAACCAGCCGGACAACGAGCACGGCAAGGGCATCAAGATGATCTTCACCGGGGCCAAGACGAACAACGATTCGTTGTTCACCGCCCAGGGACCCTCGATCGACCACGTCGTTGCTGAGAAGATCAGCGCCGGCACACGCTTTCGCAACATCGTGCTGGGGGTTGCCACGAACTCTGGCAAGCACAGCAACGCGTTCTGGGCCGGAAATGGCAAACCGGTACAGGCCGAACAGGACCCTGGGGCTGCCTTCAATCGGCTGTTCGCCAACTTCAACGGCGGGGGCAGCGCCCCCGCACCAGACACCGCCAAGCTCGAACAGCTTCGCCTGCGCAAGCAAAGCGTGATCGACATGGTGCGCGCCGACCTGAACCGGGCACGCGCCAAGCTGGGCGCGTCCCAGATCGACAAGATCGATGCCCATCTCGATGCCGTGCGATCGCTCGAGACGCGCGTGGGCGGCGACGTCGCCGTGGGGGGAGGTGCCGGCTGTAAGAAGCCCGCAACGCCGAATACGTCCGATAAAGCGGGCCAGATCCGCGCCCAGATGGACACGATCGTGGCAGCGTTCGCGTGCGACTTGACGAGGGTGGCAGGACTTCAGATCGGGCACGCCGATGGCGGTCCGGTTCCCGAGGCCGATCGTCACAACATTGCCCATTCCACGGGAGGCGGCAGCAAGTCCGCGGCCGAGACCTACCGCAAACAAGACGCATGGAATGCGGGGCACATGCTTCACCTCTTCCAGGCCATGTCGGCCGTGAAGGAAAACAACGGGTCGTTGCTCGACAACACGCTGATCCTTTTCGGTACCGATACACAAGGCTGGATGCGGGGCGGAGGCGGGGTGCATGCATCGGTGCGCACGCCGATGTTCATGGTGGGCGGTGGCAACTTTGCTTTCAAAACCGGACGTCACCTCGTGGTGAACACCGGTTGGAAGGCGAATGACAAAAACGGCTCGAACGACAAGACCATCCCCTCGCACCACCGCGTGCTCGTGGCGATCGCTCAGAAGTTCGGGGTCGATGGGAACACCTTCGGGAACCTCGATCCGGGCACCGGCCCGCTTGCTGGGCTTTGAGTGTGAGGACGGGATCTGGAGCGGGGCGCGTCCTCGTCCTCATGTGGGGCGGGCTTGCGCTTTCTGGGATGGCTCTCGTGGCCTGCGCCGGCGCCATCAGCGACTCGGACGAAGTGTCAGCAGACGACGACGAGCCGAACCCGGGTGAAGCAGGCTCGGGTGGGCCCGCTTCCGAGGGCGGACGCGCAGGGCAGTCCGGGTCCGGCGGTACCGGTGGCGTGTTCGTGCCTGCGCCCTTGGGGGGCAGCGGTGGTGGGTCCAATCCAACGCACAGGGAGGCCCGGCATGGCGGGAGCCGGCGGAGGTGGTGTCGTTGCCATGGGCGGGCAAGGCGGAGCACCCAGCGGGGGCGCCACCCAACCTCCGCCGCCGACGCGGCCCCCGCCTTCGGGCGCGCAAGAGGAAGCGGGCGGTCATCGCGGTGGGTTACGGCGGCTTGCGCATGTTCTCCACGGATGGCGGCCGGACCTGGGGCAAGCGCGTGGTGCTCGACCCCGACGGTGGCGACGACCGAAACCTGCTGCGCGGGGCAGGGTACGGCGATGGCGTGTGGGTCGCCGTGGGCTGGAAGATCTTTACGAGTGAAGACGGAAAGACGTGGACCGAGATCCACGACGACGTGGTCCCTGGCAGCTGGTACGACTGCGTGAACTACAAGGATGGAAAGTTCATCGTGCAGCGGATTCGCGATGGTTACAGTGACCATCTGGTCTCAACGGACCGAGGAAAGACCTGGCAAAAGGGTACCGGCTCTGCGCGCTGCGAGGGCCTTGCCAAGGGTGACGCGAAGCCCGTCTTCAAAACCGACGCCGGCTCGCTGAGCACCGGCTGGAGGGGCAAGATCACCTTGGATGACAAGACCATCTACACCGACTCCTGCTGCCACGTTCGCAACTTCGAGCAAGGCTTCCTGCCGGCGGATTGAGCTGCGGCGCCCAGGGGGGCCAGTGTCCACGGACAACTAGGACCGCCTAGGCACGATCCTCGACTCAGCCGCGAAATGTCGCAGGTTCCCACGGTCGCTGAAAAGCGCATGGCTCTTGCGGGACAAAACGCAATCTCACTGACGTAGGTGGAGTTTTTGTCAGGGCAAGAGTCCGCAGGGCCCCCCCCTCCCAAGCGCGTAAAGCACACGAGGCTGGGGCTCCCGCCGAGTCCCTTCGCAACCAGGTTGGTACCCATCCACACCGTATCGAACGCGTTCCCGCCTGCGGCGACGTAGAGCTGAGGAGGAGTCGAACTCCTGACCCTCCGGAGTGCGTTTCTCAGGTCGGCCTATTACCCCTATTCTGCGCATTTACGCACACGGCGCATCTCACAAAGCTCGGCCAGTCGCATGAATCGCACCCAGATCTGCGCCGGATCTGCACCACCCCCCGCCGGGAGCTGGTTTCTCCTACTCTGGGGACAGCCCACAGGGAGAAATGTAAGTCGCCTCACGATAATACAGGTAAATTGTGTCGCACGGTTCCGCCTCATTTGGTGCATTAGAATCTGGCGCGCTGCCGTGCTCAAGAGGGGGCCGGTGCTTGACTCGGCGGCTGCTCCTGTGTGGGTGTTCAGTTGCCGCGTAGAACCGCCGATGTACAGTTGAAGAGCCTTGAGCCACTCGAAATTCGATTTCCGTCGTCGAGAAAACGGTACGCCGGGGATTCGTGATGCCGCCATCTAGCGACTGGAAACTGGAGCACCTGCGTGTAACTTTCTTCCGAAGGCCGGCTCCTTTGCAGCCCCTGCTCGAGGTCTTTTGTAAGCAGACTCCGGATTCTAAGGTCGAACAGCGACAGACGCTTGTAGAGGAAGGCCCCTACCACGAGGGGCTCCTGCGTTGTGGGCAAAGTCCCGACCGGGTGGATCTCGTTTACCAGCCCGCGAACGACGCTACTTGGCCTCGCGTGCTCGGCGGAGTGGACCACCTATCGGGCACCTTTACTCAGCAAGCAAAAGCCTTTAGCCGAAATCTCCCGTTTCAGGCGTTCAGGGTGGCGCTCGGAGCTGTCTTTCTCCTACCCTTGGAGTCGAGGGGATGCTGGGTATGGATACGTAGCGAGGAAGCTCGAACTCAAACTGAAGCCGGAGGCCAGCGACTTCGTATTTCAGGTAAACTATCCAGTGGCATCAGCCTCTACGGCAGGAGTTCACCTCAACCGAATACAGAGGTGGTCGGTTGCGAAGTATCAAGAGGCGATTCTCGTACCCTCGAATCAAGGGTCGCTCGCACCGGCGAGTGTGGAAACCCATTTCGCCTGTCGTCTTGAGCTTGACCTCAGCTCCCCCACGGACTACGGGCTGGTCAGCAATCCGGACATCCCAGCCCTATTTGACGAGTTCGTGAAAATCGCTGAGGATTTGACTCCGGCAGGTGGATTAAATGATTGAAGTCGGCTGCAACTCTACGGGTTCTCCGCGTGTCGTGAAGGGTCTCCTGTTGGCTTCTCTCTACGTGACCCAGCCAATTACCTCGGTCGTCGGGCCAGCTACGACGAAAGGGTATGGAAAGAGCTCACGGAGGTTACGTCGCCACCTTGTGAGTTAGATCCGGAGGCTACGCCGCAGTCCACAGAGAGCGAGAAGTCCTACGCCCCTATCGGGGCCCGTTGTGAGGGTGCCCTTGCCCCCCGTGGCAACAATACCCGAGACGCCAGATTGACAAGAACTGAAGTACATTGTGGGGCGAGAGTGGTCAAGAAGAAGTGCCAAAACCAGTAAGCATCGACAACGAAGTGATCGCGCTGCCGGAGAACGACGGGCCGCAGCGGCGAAAGTTCAGCGCGGGGGAGAAGCTCCGGATCTTGAGAGAAGCCGACGCATGCACCGAGCGCGGTGACGTGGGGAAGCTACTGCGGAAGGAAGGCATCTACGCGTCGCAGCTTGCGAGCTGGCGGCTGCGCCTCGAGGCGGAGGGGGCCAAGGGTCTGAAAGGAAAGAAGGTCGGGCGTAAGCCGATCAGGGACGCAAAGGATCGGCGGATCTCCGAGCTGGAGAAGCGCAATGCAAAGCTGGAAGACAAGCTTCGCATCTCGGAGGCGCTGTTGGAGCTTTCGGGAAAAGCGCACGAGATTCTCGGGATAGCGCTGCCGAGGATCGAAGAAGCACAGGACAGCTCCTTGAGCTCGTCCAACAGCGCCCGCCGGAGGTCTCGATGACTGCGGCATGCGACGCAGTAGGGCTGAGCCGCGCGACAGCTTACCGACACTTGTATCCCAAAGCAGGTCCGCAGAGGAAGCGCGGGCCGCGGAAGGCGCACAGACGGATTCCCGATGAAGAGCGGCAGAACATCCTGAGCGTGTTGGATTCGGACGAGAACGTGGATCAGCCACCACGCGAGGTCTATGGGAAGCTGCTTTCAGCTGGGATTTATCTTTGCTCACTACGGACGATGTATCGCGTGCTTGCAGAGCGAGCCCCCATCAAGGACCGGCGGAATCACCGGACTCCTCAGCGCCATGCAGTGCCGCGCTTGACGGCAACCGCACCGAACCAAGTGTGGAGCTGGGATGTCTCGAAACTCGCGACTTTCGTGAGGGGAACATTCTTGAACTTGTACGTGATTCTCGACATGTACAGCCGCTACGTGGTGGCATGGATGATTTCGGAGCGGGAGAACAGCGCACTGGCGCAGCAGCTATTCCGCGAGGCGATCGGACGCTACGGTATAGAGCCCAAGACGCTTACGGTGCATCAAGACCGGGGCGCTCCGATGACCAGCCATGGGTTCGCCGAGCTGTTGGGTACGTTGGGCGTCGAGCGAACGTACTCGCGCCCGAGGGTGTCGAATGACAACGCCTTCTCTGAATCACTTTTCCACACGGTCAAGTATCAGCCCGACTACCCGGGACGCTTCAAGGACGTCCACCACGCGCGCCGTTGGGCAGGCGCATTCTTTGGTTGGTACAACGAAAAGCACCATCACGATGGCTTGGCCCTCTACACGCCGGAGCAGGTGTTCAAGGGCCAGGTCGAGGACATCCTCATGCGTCGTCAGCAAGCGCTGGACGATGCATTTGCCCGCAACCCAGAACGCTTTGTGAAGGGGCGCCCCATCGCTTTGCGTCCCCCTGTGCGCGTCGAACTCAACCCCATTGATGCTGCTCCTCAAACAGCTGACACCGTGCTTCGCCTGGATGACGAGCAGGCCGCTGTCTTCTGGACACCGCCACCTCCATCAGGACCGCCTGTCATCGTGCTACCCGGCGCCGAGGCTCCGAGCCAGCCATGAGCGGAGGTGCGGCTCTGGCTCTGTCCACATGTGCACAGCGGTCGTAGGTCCTCACATGACCAGCGACGCTGTGCGGTTGTGGGCAGATTGCCAGAGCCGTGCTGCAGCGGCGCTACACATATTTCCAAAACCTTCTGTCTCTAAATCGTTGACACGTTCCGCTTGAAGGGTTGGTGCAGCAGTGTCAGAACGACGACCTCGATTGGCGGCGGTATCTCGAAGAGCTCGCCCACCGAGGCGTGATAGGTGAGTCGCAGCTCGGCGTTACCGTTTCCGTTTGGAACCAGATTCGGGAGACCATTGCTGATTTCCCTTCGCCTCGAGCGTCCACCCTTGACGGTGTCCTTCTGGTTTTCTGGGATCGGGGAGACCACCATTTCTCGCTCGAATTTGATCCCTCTGGTTCCGTTGAATGGGCCTACTCGAATCGCCGAACCGGCCAGTACGACGGCGGTGACTTCAACGTGATTCCTCAGCTTCCGGTCGCCGCCGAAGCGTACATGAACCACTTGACGTGAGCGCGGGTGGCGACCTTTGAACGCGTGCCGGACACTGCTACGGTGTTCCGCCTGCCGAAAGAGGGAGATCAGTTTCCGCCTGGAGAGGATAAGCCGACCGAACTGGCCTTTCGGCCGAACTCAGGTGACGAGCGGGAAGCGATGGAGCTTGGTAGGCCTGTTGCGATCAGCGTGTGGGATGATTCGCGCACGACAGAAGAGCAGGCCCGGGCAGCCCGAGCCTCCACGGCGGTTCTTCGTAGGTGCGATCTGCCGGTTGCAGAGATTCACAAGCTCGAAGGCTTGCGAACCCTACGCATGGAGATTGAGTGTCCTGGCGGACATGGCCACTGCGGCATCGAGGGCTTGCACACTCCCAAAGGAATGAACCCTTTGGAAAAGGCGCGAGTTAAGGCACTTCGGGTTTCGTTGGTGGACATCGCAGTCAGAGCCGCGAAGGTCAAGAAGATGGACTGTTCTTAGCCTGTCAGTAGCAACCCTGCCCAGAGGGCAGATGCGGGAGCCGCTTGCAGGCGCCCGTCAGCCAAGCGGCCACCGGGCCGGCTGGCCAAGGTGCCCGAGGTCTCGGCTCACGGCATGCGCGGGCTTCACGCCACGTCAGGGGCGACGGGTGCCGTGGTGGCCGCGTCTCTGGGCCACGAGTCGGTGAGCACCACGATCCAGAGCTATGCCAAGCCCGAGGCGGCGTCGTCGGCCAAGCAGCGCGGCCCGCTCACGGTGCTCCATGGGGGAGGCCCGACTGCCGTGATGATTCCCGTACTTACGAAGTGGAGCTGAGGAGGATCGAACTCCTGACCTCCGGAGTGCGATTCCGGCGCTCTCCCAGCTGAGCTACAGCCCCAAAGGATGGTCCGGGAAAACCGGACGCCCGGATAATACAGACTCGCCTCCGCTTTGCAAGGGCGTTGCATGCCCGTTGCGGCGGGCGAGAACCTGCCGGCCCCGGGACTCGAAGCACGCGAGCAGCCGCGCGGCGGCTTCGGGGTCTGAGCGTCGAGTCGACACGGCGCGGCCCGCCTCGGCATCCTGCGCCGCAAGCCCCAAGAGGCGTAGCAGTTCGTCTCTGCGGCCAACGTACGCCTTGGTCTCCTGGTCGCCGAGCGGCCCGCCCCGGGGCGCCGAAACGCCCTCATCGCGCGCCACCGCGCGCCTTACGGCCATCTTCAGCTTCATCTTCAAGGCGGCGAAGAGGAACACCGCTGAGCCGTTCATGTCGGCCAGCACGTAGTTGCGGTCCGCCTCCCAGGCGGGGTCGAAGCCCTGCTGCAAGGCGGACCCATCGGGGTGGGCCAAAGCCTCGTCCAGGGCCGCGAAGAACCCCACCTGCCCCACGTGGTGGGCGGGGTCCACGAACTTTTCCAGATGGCAGAGGTCGTGAGCCGCAAAGGCAAGGCCGGTGACGTGCCGGGGATCTCCGTGTGCGGCCGCGGCGGCGTCCGAAACCAGCGACACACACCTTTGCCCTGCGGCCTGGAGGCGCAGCACCTGGCGGGCCGTGGGCACGTGGTCGAGGAGGCAGGCGGGACGACGCCCCTCGTGCCAGGCGCACACGGCGTGCGCCGCCGGCTCGGGCATGCCGAAGAGCCGCCGTGAGGCCATGAGCGCAACGCTGGGGTCGGCGCCCTCGCTCACGGCAAAGGGGGCCTTGCGGGGCCCCTGGTTCCACCGCGAGCCCGCCTGGCTTTGCACCGCGGCCACGACGAAACGCGCCACCTCGGTGGCTTGCACGCGGCTTCCTTCCGACTCTGTCACGCGGGCGCAGTCTACACCCCTGCCGCGCGGCCGCCCGGGCCGCTATGGTGGGGGTTTCATGCCCAAGAACCCCCGCGTACGGGCCGATCTGGCCCTCGTCGAGCAAGGGCTCGCGCCGAGCCGCGAGAAGGCCCGCGCGCTCATCTTGGCCGGTGAGGTGCTTTGGGGGGATCGGCCGCTCGACAAGGCCGGGGACCTCGTGCCCGCACACGCCCTTTTGCGGCTGCGCAGCGAGCCCATGCCCTTTGTCTCGCGCGGAGGCGTCAAGCTCGCCCATGCGCTCGACACGTTTGGGATCGACGTGCAGGGCCGGGTGGCCATCGACATCGGGGCTTCGACCGGCGGGTTTTCGGATTGTTTGCTGCAGCGGGGGGTGGCGCGCGTGTACTGCATCGACGTGGGGCACGGCCAGCTCGCGCAGAAGGTGGCCAGCGACGCCCGCGTGGTGGTGATCGATCGCACGAACATCCGCCACATGCCCGCCGAGCGCCTGGGGGAGCGGGGGGATTTGGCCGTGATCGACGTGTCGTTCATTTCGCTCAAACTGGTGCTGCCGGCACTCCCGGGGCTGCTTCGGGCAGGGGCGCCCGTGGTGGCGCTGGTGAAGCCTCAGTTCGAGGTGGGGCGCGCCCACGTGGGCAAGGGGGGCATCGTGCGCGATGAGGCTGCCCGGCGGGAGGCTCTGGCCGACGTGGCCCGTGCCGCCCGCGACCTGGGGCTTGCGGTGCGGGGTGACACGGTTTCACCCATCACGGGGGGCAAGGGGAACGTGGAGTTCCTTTTGCACCTCGAGGTCGTCGATTCCAATTCGTCCGGTTCGGGGTATCTTCCGGGCTCGTCATGAAGATCTTGCTGACAGGGGCCGCGGGCTTCATTGGATCCCACTTGGCCGAACGCCTCTGCGCCCGGGGCGATGACGTGGTGGGCTTCGACAATTTCGATGCCTTTTATCCAAGGGTCGTCAAGGAGAGGAACCTCGCGGGCCTGCGCGCCCGGCCGAACTTTGCGCTGGTGGAAGGGGATCTGACCGCTCCGGGGGATCTCGAGCGGGCGTTCACCGCTGCGGGCGGCAAGGTGGACCTGGTCGTGCATCTGGCCGCGCTTGCCGGTGTGCGGCCCTCGCTGGCCCAGCCGGTGCGCTACGCCGACGTGAACGTGACGGGCACCGTCAACGTCTTCGACGCCTGCCGCAAACGAGACGTGGGCAAGGTGGTGTTTGCCTCGTCATCGTCCGTTTATGGCGCGGACAGCGTCGTACCCTTTCGCGAGGACGATCGCTGTGCGCGCCCCTTGTCTCCCTACGCAGCCACCAAGCGCGCGGGCGAAATGATGGCGCACGCCGAGCACCACGTGCACGGCACCGGCATCACCTGCTTGCGCTTTTTCACCGTGTACGGACCCCGCCAGCGGCCGGATCTCGCCATCCACAAGTTCACGCGATCGATTGCCATGGGCAAGCAGATCGAGCTTTTCGGGGATGGCAGCACCTCGCGCGACTACACGTGGATCGACGACATCATCGATGGAGTGGTGGCCTCGGTAGATCAGGTCGCACGAGAGTCGCGAGGCCATTTTCGCGTGTACAACCTGGGGGGCTCGAAGACCACCACGCTGCGAGGGCTGGTGGATATGATCGCGGCGGCTCTCGGCAAGACGCCCCTCGTGGCCTGGAAGGCCGAGCAACCAGGAGACATGAAGCACACGCACGCGGATGTCTCCCTGGCCGGACGAGAGCTGGGCTACGCACCGAAGGTGGAGATCTCGCAAGGGATCGAACGCTTCGTGCGGTGGTGGTGCTCCGAGCACGGACCCGAGCTCAAGGCTCTGGGCCTGAAAGTGCCCACGCTGCCGTACCACGCGCCCGAGCCCCGCTAGGGCCGAGCGAGGCTTGAGCTAGCCTGTTTCGGGCGCGCGTGGATCGTCGTGCCAAGGCGTTGATTGTTCCGGGCACTGGGGCGAGACTATCGCGGCCTCCTGCCCCCCCGTCATGAAAGACAAGCCCCTCATACTCGACCTGCTATCGGGTCCCTTCGAGGTCAGACGGCCCCGCATGCCCGGGGAGGAGCACGCGCTCTCGCCTCTGTCGTACGAGCGGCAGATCATGGACGCATTGAAAGCGGCCGTGCGCCTACAACCCATAGCCATCTGGGATCTCCTCTTTAGCCTCGCGCGCGTCGGCTCGTTCACGAACGACGGTGCCGTCGCCGAGGAAATCATGGCAAGCCTGCACCGCGGCGCCCTGATTCTCGCCAGGCCCGGCGCAGGCGACGAATCAGACGCCGGTCGCCCGCTTTTGACAGCTCTGAAGGCATTTAGGTCCTACTTTGGACGCGAGTTTCACATCGGTGTGCGAAAACACCGCTTGGTGTTTCGGCAGGCCGCCGATGAGCTCAGGCGCAAAGGCGAATACGACGTGGTCCCTGCAGGACAGGCGGCCCAAATGGTGCTGGATTTGGCGCGAAACACGCCAACCCTGGCGGAACATGGGGTTGTGTTGGCGGAGAACGTCGTAGACCTTACGTCACCCGCCAAACACGCAGGTCTCGTATTGCTGCGCGCCCCCGTGGCCAACGCAGCAAGGTACGTGGCGCCCGAAGATGTGGTCACGCCGGCCAAGCTGAAAGAGCTCGTAGCGAAGCGCCTTCGGGATCCGAGATGGCTGGGAAAAGAGCCCATGGGCAGCCGTGAAGACATAATTTCAACGGCGAGCATCGACGACACCGTTTTTGTTCGTGTGACGACCGCTCAGTTTCCCATCGGGACCTCGATCACCTTCGTGATAATGGACGCGGCGACGCGTGAGGTGGTTGCCACCCTGGGTGGCAGGGTGGGCGACGGCGAAACCGAAACCATGGCGCGCGCTCAGTGGTGCGTGCCTGACGCCCTCGAATCAGGCCCGGTGGTGCCCGACGAAACCAAGTTCTTGATCGCTGCCGAGGCCATGGGCCAGAAGGTTGATGGCGCGGAATTGAAGATCGTTCCCTGGGTGTGGGAACTGCTCGTGCAATTCGATCCCGAAGATCCGAAGGCCGCAGACGACGAATTGATCTTGCTCGACAGCGCTCACGTTGAAGTCGAGCGGGTGGGCCCCGGGCAAATGACGAAAGAGGGCGAGGACTGCATGCGTGTGAAGTTCAAAAAGGCGCGCAAGATGAAGAACTACACGCTCATCCGCGACCATGGCGAAGATGAGGGTGGCGGCATCGATGTTCTGCTGCAAGATGAATCACCGTTCGAACTCGAACGGATTGCTGATGAGCAGAAGGCCGGTGCTTGAATGGCTACGGCGTCTCTTTCGCGCTTGTACTTGATGAGTGGCGCCTACGATCCCAAGTTTGGCGTCCTCGATCACTCGCTCGAGCCGGTGGCGGATCGCGTTATCTTGCTGAACGACCACAAGGGCCAGTTGAGCCTGAACTACGCCGACACGCGCGGCCAGTTGATGTCGCTTGGCAAGCAGGGTCAGTCGCTCGATCCTGTGCAACGCAATCCCCAAAGGCCACTCACATTTTCCCTGGCGCCCACCGGCACCCTGAGGGATGCCGTTGCGGCTTACGGCATTCAATGGCAAACGCACCTTTTGACTCTGGCTGCGGGCGCGGGCATCACGACCAACATCAGCACGATCCCGTTCAAGTTCACCACGGCAAAGGTCAAGCCGGGTGCGTCTGACGACGAAAAGAAGGTCCTCAGTCATTTCGACAAGGGCGAGTTCTGGGGCCAGCTGGTCATCAAGAACCGCTGCCTTTTGATTCTGGTGGATGCGGCTGCCGCTCCCTCCCTTCGCGGGTGCAAACTAAAGTGCGATGGAAAGCCCGTACAAACGGTTGGGCTTCCCGATCTCTTGACGGTGACTTTGCCGGGAAAGGCAAAGGCGTCTTACCGGGTGGAGGCGGCCGTGGGCCCGGCGCTGCCAGAGGGAAGATACAGCGTTTCGATACCTGCTCACGCCTTTGCGGATCACCGGGTGCATGCCACTTCCGGATCGATCCACCGGACTTTCGAGGTCGCGTTCGCCATAAAGAGTGTCTTTTTCGATCTTGACGTACACATCTTGGAGATGCCGACCGTCGAATCTTCGGTCATGTTGCACTTTGCCGATCGCTTTCCGCATCTCCTCGGCGATGAAGACGAGGCAGTGCCTGTGTACGAAGCCGGCATGAACGCCGTGGCATCAGCCCGTGCGCATGCGCTCGTATATAAAGAAAAGAAAGCTTTGGTCACGGGACTCATGCCTGCTGACGCTTCCTTCGCGGGTGGGCGCAAGGACATCACCGACTACCTGTTCTCCTTGGCCGACAAAGCCCTTGCTGAGGTTTTGCCTTCGCTTGATCTCGCTCCTGGGGCGTCGGAGGTTGCGAAATCCATTCTCGATGGATATCAGGCCAGCCGCGCCTATCTCCTTGGAAAGAAACAGTGGTTCGCCGTTCGCGACACCCTGCAGGATGTCATTTGGAAGGCGATGGAGGTCAATGGAAACACCGCGCTCAAAGTTTCCGAGGGCGTGAAGTCGTTCGAGGTGTTCTTCCATCCGAACTTCTTCCGGGACATGGAAATTGAGGTGCGGAAGACACTGAAGGACAAAAAACAAAAGCTTCTGCTCAAGGTCGGCCTGCTCGACGAGTCGAAGGTCTCTGCGGATCTTCTCAAGAGAATCAAAGAAGAGTCAGAGATCAAAGCCTTGCGCGGGTTCGAGGCAGGCAGGGCCTTGAAGGGGGTGCTCAGCGCCATCGACACCGCGTTGACGATCGAAGAGGCTGCCAGATCCATATCGGCGCTCATCGATGCGCATGGCGATCGCGACCTGCAACACGCGCGCCTGAACACGGGCCTGAAGCGATACCACGACGGCTACCACGCCGCCCCCAATACCGAATCATGGACCAAACTCGAGGCGCTTCGTCGCATGGCCGATGCAGCGCGCGCGGGAGTGGACGCCGCGGAAATGGAGGTCGTGACCCAGTCGGCGGCGGCGGTGATGGGCGGCATCTCGATGATTCCTGTCGTGGGAGAAGTGGCGCAGGTGGTGGCGATGGCAGGGGTGGCCAAGGACCTGGGTTTCAAGGTGCTCGATACGATTAGCAGCGCTGTCGATCGCCTGGGGTACAGGCACCGGTCCCAGGGCAACCGCTTGCTCGATCTTGGACGCCAGCATGCTCTTTGCGTTCGCGCTCTGCCGAGAGGCTCCAAGCCCGGCGACCCTTTGGTGATGTGGTATTCGCGGGTGATCGCGATCATCGGACTCTTGAGACTCATCGAGCGCCTGGGAAGCCCGATGTACGACAAGGCCCGTTTTGATCGAAAGGTTCGTGAATACCAGATTGAGAAGTATGTCAGGACCTATCTGCTGGGCTCGCCATTTCCGGCAATCGTATGGCCAGAGCTGCCCCTGGATGAGGTTTGGATGTATGCCTGCGGCGGCACAAGAGCTGACTGGACCGAGAACTTGATGACTGCGCTGACACCCAGTCAGTATTCCTGGAGCGAGATCAAAGAATCTGGAGGCCACCAAGCCAACTTCGGCCGCAATGACTTGTTTCCAATGGAAGGCATGGAAACGAATGACTTCGCGGCGCTCGCGCGATCGTTCTCCGTAAACTTTTCAGGTGTCGTCGACAAGCAGTACGCATGGGCACGCGCCTACGTTCGTGATCGCACGAGTAGGCGCTGGATCCCTATCGACCAGGCTCTCTTCAAGGTGGGACCTTTCGATGAAGTTCGCGTCGCCGCCGCGTTTCGTGCGCGGTCGGCGGCGGAGAACCTTTCAGGCGTTCCGGTGTCCTTGCAAATCGTGCGAACAGATGGAGTCTTCAACGACAAGGGACCCGTGTACAAGAGTTCGCTCACGCGCGTCATCCCTCGGCCGCCCTTGGCAATGTGCGAGGGCGACGACAAGGAGCTGCTAACTGAAGAACCGTTGGAGAAGGCGCTGAGCGAGGATGCACTCGGGTACTACGCCGTGTTCTTCCCGTTCTACTTCTATCGCAACAAGATGTACCGAGGCATCAAGCCGTTCAGCCACATACCCTTGTCACCGGATCCGAACTTCACTGTCGCATTCGAGATCGCAACGGGCGAGGACGCCAAGCGCATCGCTCACGAACGCAGCGAGGTTGAAGGAAAGATTCACTTCGACCTGAGGGACGGCAACTCCGTTGGCATGTTGCTCGACCGCAGCTTCCTCGCGAAGAAGACGTCGGAGAAGACCATAGGCAATGTATTCGACTTGCCATATCAGGAGATCGTGCCGCTGGCGGCATTGGCGCGCGTCAACGGAAAAATGCAGTATGCGGCCGCAGACGGCGCCGGATTGCGACTCAACCTGGTAGGTGAGTCCGTCTGGGGTAAATCTCTTCAATTGATGTTCTGCTTTGGCGCTCGTTTGACGCACATAGAGGCGAACGTGCAGTTACCAGGGCGGCTTCAGTTTCGTGAGCTTCATCGCTTCATCGATGACTACGGGCCTCAGTATCCGACAACAATCGTCAACGTCGGGCGCTCTGTGGCAGGAGGACAGTTCGCATGGAAGGCGGCTCTTGCGGGTTTAGTGAAACACGACAATTCGTACGCCAAGGCCCTAGTGGGCTTTCCTGTTACAGGTACAATGGCGACAGCCGAGGCATTCTCAGTCTTCGCTTGCTTTATCGACCTGACATTCGCCATCGAGTCTTCGGATCGAAAGTCAATGCTATCCATTATGGGGCCAAAGCCATTCGCTTCCTCCCTAAGCGAACGCGGCTATACCTATGGCGTGGGGCTCAATGCCCCTACAGAAGTTGGTTTGGGGGCTGACCTAAAGACTGCGTTCACCTTGATGTTGCCAGAGATAGACGCTGCTTTCTTGAAAGGATCAGCGTTTGAGGGAGATCTTGGTTTTGTGACTGACGAAAACTACTTTTCTTCTTTGTCGATTGATAAGCCGGATCAGGACACGAGATGAATCGCCCCGTGCAAGTGACTCTTGTGGCATCTGGCGCAGCTTTGGTGGCGCTTATTTGGTTCGTCCGCTCTGACATTCTGAACTGGTCGGCATGCAACATGCCATTTCTCAGCCATATCATTCTTCCGACCGTGGCCGACTACGATAAACTCGATGCCTTCGGGAGTGCACTGTTCTGTAAGAACAAAGCTGGAATCGAAGGCTTTGCTTCTGCCCTGCCAGACACGACAGCTGTCAACGCGGAAGCATTGGGAACCACAGCGACCCATTGCAATAGGCTGCCGCCGGCTGTGGCAACTAGAACGATCGGACAACTTGTCGCGAAGACGCGCGATGTGGACGCGCTCCTCAACGGGGCCGCGCCTCCCCTTGCGTATGCTTCGACCGCCGAATGCGCACGAGTGCTAATGAGAGCAGGCTCAAAGTTGGAGTACAGTTTCCTTGGCCAGGGTCAGTCTGTTCTGCTTAGGGCCCCTTTCTTCGAAGACCGCATGCAAGTTTATGAAGAGTTCTTGAAATCAGGGGCAGATCCAAACTTCAGAGGGCCACTCGGCTCTACAGTCATCATGGAAGCCCCTGGCGCCGACTACGTCAAACTCCTTATCCGGTATGGTGCCGATCCAAATCTAAAAGACAACGATGGTTTGAACGCACTCGATCACGCCTACAAGGAAAAGGACCAGGAGAAGGCGGACGCGCTCATCGCCGCCGGTGCGAAGGTGGGTATGTTCGTAAACGCTGAGCACGCGCAGGCAGACTTCGCCATCAAGAACCAGCATGCGATTCTCGGTGCCGGCAGCGTTTCGGACAGCTGCCGCGTATCGGTGCGGACGCGCTCGCCCATGTTTGCAGAGGGTGGAGACACATGGACCATGAGCGTGGGAACAGAATTGGACATCACCGTGCGATGCCTTGACGGCGGCGTCCTTCACGCAGCTGTTGTCCCGCGCCAGGGCGAGGTCGAGATCTACGCGAACCTTTTCATGATGAACGGTGCCAGCAGCTTTAATTTCAAGGCCAGTAAACCGTACGACAATGCGCGGCTGAGATTCTTCCTTTCCCAGGGATCGGTCGACAACCTGAGCGCGGCTGTTGCAGACGGCAAAGCCCGCGTAGTCGCCGAACGTTCGCTCACGGCTGCCGAGCCTCAGTGATGGGCGGCTCGGTGTCGAAGTCGCCGCTGGCTCGGAGAGAGCGCAGCCTCAGTAGGGCTTCCGCGCCTTAGAGGACGTGGATGATGTCCATTACTGCGACCGAGGCCATTTCGCCTCCTCCCCAGAACACGTGAGAGTCCGAGAGCGACGTGAGCAGGTGTTCACACGAATTCGTCGATGATGTACGCCGATGCCACAGTGGGCCATCCGATTGATGGCGATTTTTTACAAATGCCGCAACGAGTCATAAGGCGCGCGCTCCGGCACGCCAGCGCGGAGGATCTCGACGAAATCACCGAGTGGGCTCCTGGACACCGGTGACACCCGGGGCCGGCGGAGACACGGCGAGGCCATACAACTGAATGAAGTATCGCAAAGACTAGAGGGGGAGCCGCTTCAGCGGGAAGTGGTGCGCACGCCTACCACCAGTTCGGTCTCATGGTCGATCATGACTTCCACCTTTGAAGCACGTGCCGTGACTGTTCGACGGAACGAACCAGCTTCTACGACCGCCGACCAGGCGAAGCACTGCTGCCGCGGGCTCAACCCATCGCAGACCGCGGGAAGCCGCGCCCGCCGTCGCAACGGCGAGCGACTTCTCCTCCGTCATGGAGTGTCCCTTGAGGTGTCTTGGTAACAAGGCCGCTCATCGAGCGATGACGATCGTGCGCACGAGACTGTTCTGTTGGTACTCGTTGCCGCCCTTGAGCGAAAGCTTCAAGGATCTCCCGTCGGCGGCTACATCCACGAGCCTCCGTGGTCCGGGCCAGCGGTTGAGCGACGATTCAAGCATTGCGCCCAAGTCAAGCGCTTCGCGCCCGAAGAAGCCGCTGCGCCATAGTTCCAGTTTTGGCACCCAATCGTCGTCGAAAAGCTGAATCGCGAGCGTGGGTACGGCGTCCTTGTTGCCAGACTGCACGCTCTCGATTGCCCCCAACTGCTGTAGCAAGTGGCCTCCACCTGGCAGATCAAGGTTCATGGCTTTCCCGGCTGCTTTGGGCACCGGGACCGGGCTCGATCCGGGGTCGACGAAGCGCCACGCCACTGCGCCGCCCGCCATCTGCAGCCTATGAATCCCGATCTTTGCGACGAGTGCGCTCCCCAGCATCGCCGGGCCCAGCATCCACGCCCACAGCATCGCGCGTAAGAGCCGGTTGCCTCTCACTTAGCACCACCTGCAGCACCTGCGACTTGGAACGAGATGGTGACCCCAAATGCCGAAATCTGCACTTCGTGGGGAGTGATCCAGTGAAGAGCAAGCTCCTCAAGACTCAATGGAGTGTCTTGAGGGGAGAAGAGAGACCAAGTTTCAGACTTGCCGCGACGGCTTTCGCTGATTGTCAACAGGACGACGGTCTTCTGCTCACGAAAAATTCCACTCGAGCTAAGTCGACGGATCTCCGCATGGGCCGAACGTATTCCCTCTGGTGAGGATATTTCAGGGCCCACCGCCCCCGACGTCGTCCGGTAGAAGGTTGGCAAGTCACCGTGACGCAGCCACATCACGCCGACCGCGACGTATCCGAGTAGACCAACAATGATGGCGGTCGTAGCGAAACGGACGCTAATGCGCATTCGCTCCGGATCCTGGCGGGGAGGGGCGCCGTGGTGGACGAGGCGACACCGACTTCTCGGAAGGTTGCCATTCTTCCTTCCACTCCGCGTAATGCTTGAACGCCTTCGCAATTCGCAACGTCGTCATGTAGGCCGACAGCCCGTCCGGCATAAGCAGAATCATGTTCTCGCGAATAGGGATGTTCGTTACGAAGTCTTTGTCGAATCCCTCGAACAGATACTCGTCGTCCACACGCCACGTGGTGCTGACGAGCGACCCGCTGCCTTGGCTGACGGATTGCAACTGGAAGCGATTGTTGGCCTTTTGCAAACGTTGATTGCTCTGCTCGGTAAACAGCCAGCCCCCCGGCAGTACGCGGCCGTGCGTGTCCTGATTCCTTGTTCTGCTGGAGAGGGCGTGGAATCCAGGAAGTTTCGCCAGCCTCGCATCGGCCGACGAAAGGGCCACGGCTCCCTTATTCTTCTTGAGGTCGTCGACAATCTGCCTCTTCATTACTGCCTGAACATCTCGGACGATGACGGACTCCTCGTAAACCTCGGAGCTGATACGGAGGGTCTTCCCGTTGCCATGCACATAGTGGCGCGACAACTGCGCCGCCTCGCTGTAGCCGACCGCACGGCCACCCAGGGAGAAACATTCGAAGAGTTCGACTAGAAACTCCTTCTCGTCTTCCCTGAAGGGAGCCCTCGTTCGGGCCTTCCGCGTTAGGTGGCTGACGGCCGCCTGCAGCTTCACGAAAGCGCTCATCAAGCCAAAAACCTTTGCCTGCGCGAAAAGCAGCGAAGGAGTTGATGGGATGTCGGGCGCTGTCACGGCATCGTCTTTAGCACAGTTCTGGGCTGAGTGCGTCGTTGCCTCGGCGGTCCCAGGACGGCGCGAGGCGCCAGTGACTCCCGGGTCCGAATGGCCACTGGGAGGGGCATCGGTGTCCTGGGCTTCCAGTAATCTCAATCTGCCTCCGTACTCGGCGCCCGTACAACAGACACCGCCGATCTCGATTTCGCCGAACACACGTCGGTTTCGTGAGGCCTTCCGCCGAACCTTCCACCCATATTTCCCTCTAGATTTGGACCCGGCTCCCCACTTCTCCCTCGAGCGGCGCCCCGTCTACCCTGGAACACTCGATCGGGCGAATTTCAAACCACTGCGCCCCGAACCGTTAGATTTCGGCGTTTCTCGGGTGCCATTGACATCCGATTCACTGGGCGGCTTTCGGTTGCACCGATATAGCTGGCAGCAATGTCGGCAAGAGGAGCTTGAGGACCAGTCCGATAAGCGAAGACCATTCGACTTTCGGGATTCTCAAGCAGCTTTCGCCATGTCGCTCGACCAACCTCACCATCCACCTTGAGCAGCGTTCTCTTCTGAAATCGCAGACCGCTTGCTTTGTGCCAGCGTCAAAGGTTCCTGAAATGGCCGATGAGGGCTTCAGCCGAAAGGCCGCGTTTAGCATCTCCGAAGCTTTTTGGCTTGGATTCCCGTGGTGCCTTCTTTGAGGCTTTTGCACCCCCGCGACGGAGGAGGCACTGCCGTGAGACACGGCGGTGCCATCCCAAACGTCGAATGCAGACTCAGGCGTTGCGCCCGATGCCGTAGTAGGTGAAGCCCTGGGCGCGCAGTTCGGCCGGGCTCCAGACGTTGCGGCCGTCGAACACCACGGGGGTCTTCAGCAGCGCCTTGAGGCGCGCGAAATCCGGGCGGCGGTACTGGTGCCATTCGGTGACCAGGACCAGGGCGTCGGCGCCTTTGGCACAATCGTAGTTGGCGTCTTCGAAGCGGATGCGCTCGCCCAGCACCTTCCGCGTGGCCTCGATGGCCACGGGATCGGTGGCCACCACCTCGGCCCCCGCGTGCAGCAGCTGCTCGACCAGCTCGAGCGCCGGGGCTTCGCGGATGTCGTCGGTGCCAGGCTTGAAAGCCAGGCCCCAGAGCGCGATGCGTTTGCCCGCAACGTGGCCCCCGAAGTGCTTGAGCACCTTTTCGCCCAGGCGCTTTTTCTGGGCATCGTTCACCTCCACCACGGCCTCCAAAATGCGGAGGTGGTGACCCGCGTCGCGGCCCGTGCTGATGCATGCCCGCAGGTCCTTCGGGAAGCAGCTGCCGCCGAAGCCGGCGCCGGCGTAGAGGAACTTCGGGCCGATGCGGTCGTCCGACCCCATGCCCTTGCGGACCTGCTCGATGTCGGTGCCCAGCAGATCACACAAGGTGGCCAGGTCGTTCATGAAGGAGATCCGGGTGGCCAGCATCGAGTTGGCGGCGTACTTGGCAAGCTCGGCCGAGCGCCGGCTCATGATGAGCATGCGGTCGCGTGAGCGCGTGAAGGGCGCGTAAAGAGCCTCGAGGGCCTCGATCGCCTTTTCGTCATCCGAGCCGATGATCACGCGGCTTGGCTTCATGAAGTCGTTGACGGCGTCGCCTTCTTTGAGGAACTCCGGGTTCGAGGCCACGGCCACCGGGTGCCGGGCGATCTCTCGCACCAGCGACTCGATGCGATCGCCTGTGCCCACCGGCACCGTCGACTTGGTCACCAGCACCGCCCAGCCCGTGAGCGCCCGCGCGGCCGACTCGGCGGCTTTGAAGATGTACTGCAGATCCGCGGCGCCGTCGGGCCCGGGAGGGGTGCCCACGGCCAGCACGATCACCTGCGCCCCCGCGACGCCCGCGGGCACGTCGGTGGTGAAGGAGAGGCGCTGTTCGCCCACGTTGCGTTCGACGAGGTCCTCGAGCCCGGGCTCGTAGATGGGCACCTTGCCCCCCTTGAGCATGTCGATTTTGCTCTGGTCGATGTCGCAGCAGACCACGTCGTTGCCCATCTCGGCGAAGCCCGCTCCCGCGACGAGCCCCACGTACCCGGTTCCGATGACACAAACTTTCATGCGACGGGCAACTTACCACAGCCGTGCCCATGGCGACATGAGGCCGCAAATCGCTGATATCTCTTCTGTTTTTCTCACTTTTGCGGCTCGTCTTCCCTCGGGGGGCCCGGGCGCGCGCGGCGCGTTTCTGTTACTGTCAGAGGTGTGCAGGTGATGCTGCTAGCGGCCGGTCGTTCGAGCCGCCTCCAGGCCTTGGGCGCGGCGATGCCGAAGCCGCTGGTTCCCGTGTGCGGCTACCCCCCGATCGCGTTCGGTCTCACGCTCTGCGGGCAGGCCGGGTTCGCCAACGTGGTGGTGAATCTGCATCACCTGGGAGGCCTCATCGAGGATGCCGTGGGGGACGGCAGCGCGTTTGGGGTTCGGGTGCGCTACGCGTACGAGCGGGAGCTTCTGGGCACGGGGGGCGGCCTGGCACACGCGCGCAAGTTGTTCAGAACGGAGCCCGTGCTGGTCATGAACGCCAAGGTGGTGATGGACATCGACCTGCCCGGGCTCGTGGCGGCCCATAGCGGCGCCCCCGACACGCCGGTGGCCACCATGGCCTTGCGGGCGGTGCCCGAGGGGGCAGGCTTTGCGCCCGTGGAGGTGGACGAGGCGGGATTCGTGGTGGGCGTGCGCGGTCAGCGTGGCCGCCGGGCGCCCGTGGGGAAGGTGCGCGCGATGATGTTCACGGGGGTGCACGTGGTGAGCACGCGGTTGCTCGATCGCCTGCCTCCCACTGGCGCGTCCGACGTGATTGCCGACGCGTATCTGCCAGCGCTCGCCGCGGGAGAGCCCGTGCGCTTCGTGGAGACCACCGGGTACTTCGAGGAGCACTCGACACCCGCGCGCTATCTGGCAGGGAACCTGGCGTTGCTGCGCAATCCCGAGCTGGTCTCGAATGCCCCGGGGCCTCTCGTGGGGGCCGAGCTTTCGGCCATCGTTCATGGAACAGCCCAGCTCGTTCCGCCCTACCGGGTAGGGGCGGGGGCGCTCATCGAGGCGGGGGCCATCGTGGGGCCGGAGGTGGTCGTAGGGGCGGGGGCCACCGTTTTGAGAAACGCCCGGCTCACACGTTGCGTCGTGTGGCCGGGGGTCTCCGTGGAGGGGCAGTTGGAAGACGCTATCCTCACGCCCGAGCAGCCGGTCTACGCGGGCGCCTGAGGATGTACGTTCGTCACGCGCGCAGCTGAGAGACGGGGGAGCCGTTGAAGGTCCCAAGCCCCATCGCGTCGGTGATCGTGCTGAACATGTCGCCGTTTTTGGTGATCGTGGTGTCCTTCAAGTAGCGGCCCGTCTTGAGCTTGCCGCCCAAGCTCCCGGCGATGAGCCAGCGGCCCCCCTTGAGGCTGTGCAGGCCCTTGGCGATCTGCCCGCACCACAGCACCGCCGTGTTGTCGAGCAGGGACGTGCCATCGGACTCTTTCACGGCGTCGAGCTTTTCGAGCAGCTTCGCGAAGACCTCGGCGTAGACGCGGTACCCCTTGAGCAGAACTTCCGCAGACTGCCCCTTGCCGGAGTGGTTTTCGTGCGAGTGAACGAACTGATGTTCGTGTTCGATGCCGAAGTCTCCGGGCTTGTACCCGAACGCGTCTCCCGGCGGGAAGCTCACGCTCAGCATGGCCACGCGCGAAAGATCACAGGCAAAGCCGGCTTGAATCACGCTGAACTGCTGGTCGCACAAGGTCCTGAACTTCGCGCCGTCACCGAGCTGCGCCGTGTCGGAGAGGTTGGTGTTGCTGAGGTCCGCACAGCCCGCGCCGATGGGGCCGGCATTCGTGTCGAGCTTGAGCTCGAGCGCCCGCACCAGGCTGGCGTGGCTATCGAGCTTGTCCCAATCGTCCTTGGATACCTTGGATTTGGCGCCCTCGAACTGCTTGTGCACGAAATCGAGCACGCTGCGCTTTTGCTTGCGGTAGGCGGCGAGTTGGTCGGTCCCCATGTTGTTTGGGTTCATGGGCCCGTTCGGGAAGAGGCGCATGAAGGCCTTGCGGGGGTCGGACTCGAGGGGGGTCGGCTTTCCGGCGGCGATGGTGGAGGCTGCCGACTGATTTCCGGTTCCCGGGTTTGAATAGCCCCGTGCCAGCGAAACCACGCGCAAGTCGAGCGACGTCAGCAGGGTGGTGGGCTTGGGTTCGTTGAGCTTCTTTGCGATGTGCTGGTCGACCGAGATGCTGCCCGGAAGGGTGCCGACCGTCTTGCCGAGACCCGTGAGCGCCACCGTCTCGCCTTTGCCGTGGGCTTCTCCCGAGCCTCCGCCCACGAGATCCACGCCGTTCGGCATGATGATCTTGCTCTTCCAGGGCTCGAGCGGCGTGTGGGTGGCCCCCATCTTGTAGTTGGTCTCGGTGGCGCTTTCAGGCTTGCCGTCGGGACCCACCGGAAGACACTCGGGGAAGTACCAGCCGTGGAAGGTGTAGAAGATGACCACGCGCTGAGGAGGCTTTTCGGCGGCCTGGGCCGTTTTGCCGCGCAGGGAAGGCAAAAGATAAGCCGCGCCTCCCATGCCCAGGGATTGCAGCAAGCTTCGACGATCGATGTTCGTGTGATTCCACATGGCTGAACTCCTGGACCCGAATCACTGTTGGAGGGTGCGGCGGAAGCGGAAGGCCTCGCTGCCCACGATGGTCTTCACCAGCGCCCGCATGTCACCGCCGGATTCGCTCATGCCAGAATCCAGTTCTTCGATGATGCAGGAGTCGCTGGATTGTTCGGTGCGGCCGAAGCCGTAGCGGAACCACTGCGTGGCCACACAACGCCGGACCTCGCTGCTCTTTGCAAGCTCGGAGGCCAGCTCCAGTGCGCCTTCGACGGACTTGTCGCCGAGCGCCGGCAGTTCGACCTTGGCGTTGACGGGAAGACCCGCGTCCTCGGTGCGCCAGGCGCCCACGGCATCGTAGTGTCCGAACGCAAAGCCCAGGGTATCAAAGGGCTTGTGGCAGGTCTTGCACGAGCCTTGCTCGTGCTGTTCTTCGAGCATCATGCGCGCGGTTTGCTTCCGGTTGACGGCGTCGAACTCGAGCGGAGGCACCTCATCGGGCACGGCAGGAGGCTCGAAGCAGAGGAAGCGCTCGAAGATGAAAAGACCGCGCAACACCGGCGCGTCGATGGTGTCGTGGGCGTTGAAGGCCAGCCAGGCGGGCTGGGTCAAGAGGCCAGCGCGTTGGGAGGACGCATCCCCCTTGCTCGCAAGATCCACCTTCTGGAGATCGTTGCCGTTGACATCCACGCCCTGGATCGCCCCCAGACGGGCGTCGGCGAAGGTGGTCTTGCTGGTGAGCAAGGCCTCCACCGTGCCTTCTTCCCAAAAGGCATGTTCGATGAACTTACGGTAGGAAGCCTTGTACGCGTCGTTGTCGGCGAGCTTCCAGTCGGGGTAGATGCGGCTGTCACGGCGAACGTAGTCGATCGCGTTGGTGTGCAACCACTGGTCATGGAAGCGGGCGATGGCCTCGCGCCCCTTGTCGCTGGTCATGAGGCGATCCGCCTGGGCCAAGAGCGCGTTGCGATCCCCGAGCTTGCCTTCCTCTGCCAACGAGAACAATTCGTCGTCCGGCATCGTGTCGGTGAGCATGTACGACAGGCGGCTGGCGACCTCGTAGTCGTCGAGCTTTGCCAGGGCCGGGTCACTCTCGTCAGCGCTGCCAGGCTCGAGCCGGTAGAGGAACGCCGGT